>CADEGF010000036.1:54831-72769 GCA_902826815.1 uncultured Mycobacteriaceae bacterium | reverse complement strand
TTCCAGTTCTACGTGGCCGACGGCAGGCTGTCGTGTCAGCTCTACCAGCGCAGCGCCGACCTGTTCCTCGGCGTTCCGTTCAACATCGCCAGCTACGCGCTGCTCACCCACATGATGGCGGCGCAGGCCGGCCTGGACGTCGGTGAGTTCGTCTGGACCGGCGGCGACTGCCACATCTACGACAACCACGTCGAGCAGGTCACCGAACAGCTCAGCCGTGAACCGCGGCCATACCCGGAACTCGTTCTGGCGCCGCGGGATTCGATCTTCGACTACACCATCGGCGACATCGTCATCAAGAACTACGACCCACACCCCGCGATCAAGGCGCCCGTCGCGGTATGACGCTGGGCCTCATCTGGGCCCAGTCGCCCTCCGGTGTGATCGGGCGTGCAGGCGGCATTCCGTGGCGGCTGCCAGAGGATCAGGCCCGCTTCAAGGAGCTGACCATGGGGCACGCGGTCGTCATGGGTCGGCTGACCTGGGAATCGCTGCCGAGCAAGGTGCGGCCCCTGCCCGGCCGCAGAAATGTCGTAGTGACCCGGCAAGCTGACTACATGGCCGAGGGAGCGACGGTGGTGGGCCGCCTCGACGAGGCACTCACCGATGACATGACGTGGGTGATCGGCGGCGGGCAGATTTATGCGCAGGCGCTTGCGTCCGCCACCCGGTGCGAGGTCACCGAGGTGGACGTGGAGCTGCCACGGGAGGACGACGACGCCCTCGCGCCGGTCCTCGACGAGATGTGGCTCGGTGTCGAGGGCGACTGGCTGGTCAGCACGTCGGGGCTGCGGTACCGGTTCTCCAGCTACACCCGGGCATGAGCAGGCTGACCGCCGGCCAGGCCCGGCGCATCGCGGTGGCTGCGCAGGGCTTCCACGAGCCGAAGCCGCGCGGTGCCGTGACTCGCGCGCACCTGCGGCGGCTGATCTCACGAATCCAGGTGCTGCAGCTGGACTCGGTGTCGGTGGCGGTGCGGGCGCACTACGCCCCGGTGTTCAGCAGGCTCGGCCCCTACGACCGCGACGTGGTGGACCGCGCGGCGTGGAGCCACAGCGCGCGATCGCCGCGGCTGCTCGTCGAGTACTGGGCGCATGAGGCCGCGTTGATGTCGGTCGACGACTGGCCGCTGCTGCGCTGGCGGATGCGGGAGTTCGCCGACGGCCGATGGGGCAAGGAGATCGTCAAGAAGAACGCGAAGCTGGCCGAGGGCGTCGTCGCCGCAGTCACGGAGCTCGGACCGTCGACGGCGGGTCAGATCGAGGCACACCTCGAGTCGGAACCGCGTGGACGAAAGGGCCCATGGTGGGACCGCAGCGATACGAAGTGGGTGGCCGAAGCGCTGTGGTCGGCGGGGGTGTTGACGACCGCGACGCGGGTCGGCTTCGCCCGGCATTACGAACTGACCGAGAATGTCCTGCCCCCCGAGGTGCTGGCACGAGAGGTGGACGACGACGAAGCCATTCGCGAGCTGGCACTGCGGGCGGCCACCGCGCTCGGCGTCGGGACGGAGCCGGACATCCGGGACTACTTCCGGCTGGGGGCAGGCCAGATCAAGCCGGCGTTGGCGAAGCTGGTCGCGGACGGGGAGCTGGAGCGTGTCGAGGTCGACGGCTGGACAGCGCCGGGCTATCTGCGGGTGGGCCAGATCATTCCGCGCTTCGAGCGGGGGACGGCGCTGCTGTGTCCGTTCGACCCGCTGGTGTGGTTCCGGCAGCGGGCCGAGCGTGTGTTCGGCTTCCACTACCGCATCGAGATCTACACCCCGGCGACCAAGCGGCAATTCGGTTACTACGTATGGCCGTTCATCCTCGACGGGCAACTCGTCGGCCGCGTCGACCTTAAGGCCGAACGAGCAGCGGGCGCGCTGAACGTCGTCGGCGCCTTCACCGAGCCGGGGCAGGAGCCTTCGCGCGTCGCTGAGGCGTTGGCGGGGGAGTTGCAGTCGATGGCCGGCTGGCTGGGATTGGGCGATGTGACGGTGGGCAAGCGCGGGGACTTAGTGGGGGAGTTGCGGCGCGCGCTGCCCTGAGCCGCCGCGAGTGTGCGCCTTCGTACGTTCTGCGCGCGCGTCGCGTACGAACTCGCATAGTCGTGCGGCAGCGTGGCTCACACCACTAGTTGTATCCGAGGTCGCGTAGTTCGCGCCCCGCGCGAATTGCACACTCGCGGAGTTTCTCTTCGTCGAGATCTTCGAGGTCTGTCCTCAGCCCGGACTGGCAGCCCAGCAGGCCGACAGCCGACTTCATCTGGCGATCATGGACGCCGCACACAACGACGTTCTCAAGCAGGTGCTGCTCGACGCGAAGGCGACAGTGAGTATCGGCGCTCCAGCGCACCTCTGGGGCGAGCCATCGACCATGCGCGATATGGAATTACGCGCTCTGCGCGAACACGAGGAACTGATCGACGCCATCGCCGACGCCCGCGCCGACGATGTCGACCGCCTTGCGCGCCATCACGGGCTCATCGACTTCGAGCTGATCACCACGGCGATGAAATGCGCCGGCGTGCTCACCGGTTGACCCGCGCGTCGCGGTATCAGTTGAACGGAATGTCGTTGTTGCCCTTGGAACCCTGATACTGCTCCGACAGCGCGGCGTAGACGTCGCGGATGCGCTTGTCCTGCTCGCGCAAATTGGTGCGTAGCGGTTCGGGTTCGGTCTCGACGAGTGCGCGGATCGAGTACGCGGTCCAGAACGCGTTGCTTCGTCGATATGCACCGTCGTCCACGCCGAAGACCTCCTTGAGAATCTTCAGGTCGTGGGGGATGCCGAAGGCGTCGCGGGAATCTTCATAGCTGAAGAAGTAGTAGAAGTTGTCGAACCCGCACCAGGTGATGGCGGACAGACACAGCGGGCACGGTTCGTGGGTGGACAGGAATACCAGGTCGCTGGTCGGCGGTCGCTCTGGCCGTTCGTAGAACTGGTTGAGGGTGCTGATCTCCCCATGCAGCAGCGGGTTGTCGGTTTCGCTGTTGGTGCCCGCGATCACGACCGAGAAGTCGGACTTGCGCAGCAGTGCCGCACCGAAAACCTTGTTGCCGGCGGCGACACCGCGCTCGGTCATCGGCAGGATGTCGTGTTCCATCACATCGAGCAGGCGGGAGGCCACGGTGTTTTCCCCCATCGCGTCACCCTAGCTCCGCAAACTCGCGGCCCGGTGTGTAACGCCGCAAAGCTTTCGTACGAGTGGCGCGCGTTAGGGTGAGCCGTGGCCGAGACCGCGCCGCTGCGCGTGCAATTGATAGCCAAGACCGAGTTCTTGGCTCCTCCCGATGTGCCGTGGAGCACCGACGCCGTCGGCGGGCCCGCGCTGGTCGAGTTCGCCGGCCGGGCCTGTTACCAAAGCTGGTCCAGACCCAACCCGCGCACCGCGACCAACGCGAGCTACCTGCGGCACATCATCGACGTCGGACACTTCTCCGTGCTCGAGCACGCGACCGTGTCGTTCTACATCTCCGGGGTGTCGCGGTCGTGCACCCATGAGCTGATTCGCCACCGCCACTTCTCCTACTCGCAGCTGTCCCAGCGGTACGTGCCCGAGGACGACTCGCAGGTCGTGCTGCCCCCAGGTATGGAGGACGATCCCGAGCTGCAGGAGATATTCACCGCGGCCGCCGACGCCAGTCGCGCGACCTACTCCGAGCTGCTGACCAGGCTCGAGGCCAAGTTCGCTGATCAGCCCAATGCATCGATCCGGCGCAAACAGGCCCGGCAGGCGGCCCGCGCCGTGCTGCCCAACGCGACCGAGACCCGCATCGTCGTGACCGGTAATTACCGCGCCTGGCGACACTTCGTCGCGATGCGGGCCAGCGAACAGGCTGACGTCGAGATCCGCAGGTTGGCGATCGCCTGCCTGCGCCAGCTCGTCGACGTCGCCCCTCAGGTGTTCGCCGACTTCGAGATCGCCACGCTCGCCGACGGCACGGAGGTGGCTACGTCCCCGTTGGCGACGGAGGCTTGAACGCCACCAGGTAATCTTGGTGGCCGTGAGCACCAGCGGATTCGACGTGCAGGCCCGGTTGGGCACCGTGCTGACCGCGATGGTGACGCCGTTCAAGCCCGACGGCTCGCTCGACACCGCCACCGCGGCACACCTGGCCACCCACTTGGTTGATGCCGGCTGCGACGGCTTGGTCCTGTCGGGGACCACCGGTGAGTCGCCGACGACGACCGATGACGAGAAGATCGCGCTCCTGCGCGCGGTGCTGGACGCCGTCGGCGATCGCGCCCGCATCATCGCGGGTGCCGGAACCTACGACACCGCGCACAGCGTGCACCTCGCGAAGGCGTGTGAGGCGGAGGGCGCGCACGGACTTCTCGTCGTCACCCCGTACTACTCGCGGCCCTTGCAGGTCGGGCTCGCGGCGCACTTCACCGCGATCGCCGATGCGGTTTCGGTGCCGATCCTGCTCTACGACATCCCGGTGCGGTCGGGTATCCCGATCGAATGGGACACGATCCGGGCACTGGCCGCGCATCCCAACATCGTCGGGATCAAGGACGCGAAGGGCGATCTGAACGGCGGCGGGCAGATCATCGCCGAGACGGGCCTGGCGTACTACTCGGGTGATGACGCCCTCAACCTGCCGTGGCTCGCGATGGGGGCTGTCGGCTTCGTCAGTGTCTGGGGACATCTCGCCGCGAGCCAGCTCCGAGAGATGTTGTCGGCGTTCAATTCCGGTGACGTCGCCACCGCGCGCAAGATCAACGTGACGCTTGCGCCGCTGGCAGCCGCGCAGTCGCGCCTCGGCGGTGTGACGATGTCGAAGGCCGGGTTGGCGCTGCAGGGCTTCGAGGTCGGTGAGCCGCGACTGCCGCAGGTGCCTGCCAGCCCGGATCAGATCGAGGCGCTGGCCGCCGATATGCGGGCTGCCGCGGTACTTCGCTAGTGGATACGGACTACAGACCGCCTGGGCCTCTGGCCCAGGGAGGTTTGCGGGTTACCGCGCTGGGCGGCATCAGCGAGATCGGCCGCAATATGACGGTTTTCGAGCATCTCGGCCGGCTGTTGATCGTCGACTGCGGGGTGTTGTTCCCGAATCACGATGAGCCGGGCGTCGACCTGATCCTGCCCGACCTGCGGCTCGTCGAGGACCGCCTGGACGACGTCGAAGCGCTGGTGCTGACCCACGCGCACGAGGACCATATCGGCGCCATCCCGTTTCTGCTCAAGCTTCGGCCGGACATTCCGCTGGTCGGATCGAAGTTCACGCTCGCACTGGTGGCGGAGAAGTGCCGCGAACACCGCATCAAACCGGTCTTCGTCGAGGTCGCGGAGGGTCAGCAGTCGACGCACGGCGTCTTCGAGTGCGAGTATTTTCACGTCAACCACTCGATTCCCGGTTGCCTGGCGATCGCGATCCACACCGGTGCGGGCACTGTGCTGCACACCGGCGACATCAAGCTCGACCAGTTGCCGCTCGACGACAATCCGACCGACCTACCTGGAATGTCGCGGCTTGGGGACAAAGGCGTTGATCTATTCCTCTGTGACTCAACCAATTCGGAGATCCCCGGCGTCGGGCCGTCGGAGAGCGAGGTCGGCCCGGCCCTGCACCGGCTGATCCGCGGCGCGGAGGGCCGCGTCATCGTCGCGTGCTTCGCCTCCAACGTCGATCGCGTGCAACAGATCATCGACGCCGCGGTGGCTCTCGGCCGCCGCGTGTCGTTCGTCGGCCGATCCATGGTGCGCAACATGGGGATCGCCCGCGAGCTCGGCTATCTGAACGTCGACGTGGACGATGTGATCGACATCGGTGCCGCCGAGATGATGGCGCCGGAACGGATCGTGCTGATCACCACAGGAACCCAGGGCGAGCCGATGTCGGCGCTCTCGCGGATGTCGCGCGGCGAGCACCGCAGCATCACGCTGACGCCAGGCGACCTGATCATCTTGTCGTCGTCGCTGATCCCAGGCAACGAGGAGGCGGTCTACGGGGTGATCGACTCACTCGCAAAGATCGGTGCCCGTGTTGTCACCAATCAGCAAGCACGCGTTCATGTTTCAGGGCACGCCTATTCCGGTGAGCTGCTGTTCCTCTACAACGGAGTGCGACCGCGCAACGTGATGCCGGTGCACGGGACATGGCGGATGCTGCGCGCGAACGCGGCGTTGGCGGTCCGGTCCGGCGTCGATCCCGAGGGGATCGTGCTGGCCGAGAACGGTGTCAGCGTCGACCTGGTGGCGGGCAAGGCCAGCATTGCGGGTGCGGTTCCGACCGGGAAGATGTTCGTCGACGGGCTGATCACCGGCGACGTCGGCGAATCGACGCTCGGCGAACGACTGACGCTGACTTCGGGTTTCGTGGCCATCACCGTCGTCGTACACCGCGGCACCGGCCGACCGGCCGCACCCGCGCACCTGCACTCGCGCGGCTTCTCCGAAGACCCCAAGGCCCTGGAACCGGTCGCGTCGAAAGTGCAGCAAGAGCTGGAAATCCTTGCCGGCGACAACGTCACCGACGTCACCCGCATCGCCCAGGCGGTGCGCCGGGTGGTCGGCAAGTGGGTGGGGGAGACGTACCGTCGTCAGCCGATGATCGTGCCGACGGTCATCGAGATCTAGCTCGAGGCGTATCGCCGACCGGCCGGTGTACGGTTTGTTCGCCACAGGCGCAGACACGAGGGGTTTCGACGCGGCTCGGCTCAGCGACTGTTCGATTCGATTGATCGGGCAGCGAATCGCGGCGCGCGTCGTGAGCCCATCGTCGACTCGCCGTGGCAACCCCGCGATCGCGATTGGTCTGCCGTCGACGTGATCGCGACAGGAATTAGCGAACTGGCGGGTCCGTGCACCCTGCGGCATACGCTGGGCTTTCCTGTGCGGCGTTGGCGGCGGCCGAGGCCGCACGCCGGTCGACCTCGTCGATGAGCTGTTCGACTATGTGAGTTGACCGGACCGGGCAACCATTGCGCACCTTCGCGCGCAGTTTCGTCCCACAAAATAGGCTTTATCGTTATTATCCAATGTATCAAGGCATTTCGAGCCCAAGGCTCACTGACACACGAAGGAGGACCCGTTTCGATGGACGAGTTCGTACAGGACTACGAGTTGTTCGACCTCGGCGATGTGACGCTTCAGCACGGCGCTACACTTCGCGACGCCCAGCTCGCCTACAAGACCTACGGCGAGCTCAACGCGGACAAGACCAATGCGATCGTCTATCCGACGTGGTATTCGGGACGTCACTGGGACAACGAGTGGCTGATCGGCGAGGGCATGGCCCTCGATCCGGCCGAGTACTTCATCATCGTGCCGAACATGCTTGGCAACGGGCTGTCGAGTTCGCCGTCCAACACGCCGCCGCCGTATAACGGCGCGCGCTTCCCGCACGTCACGTTCTACGACCAGGTCGAGCAGCAGCACAAGCTTGTGACATCGTTTGGGATCGAGACGATTCCGCTCGTCACCGGATGGTCTATGGGCGCGGGTCAGACCTACCAGTGGGCGGTCAGCTACCCGGACATGGTGCAGCGGGCGATGCCCTTCTGCGGCTCCTCCAAGACCAGCGAACACAACGTTGTGTTCCTTGAAGGCGTCAAGTCCGCGCTTACCGCCGACGCCGCATTCGCTGACGGGTGGTACACCGACAAGCCGGCCAAAGGACTGCGCGCTGCCGCACGCGTGTACGCAGGATGGGGCTTCTCCCAAGCCTTCTACTGGCAGCAGGAGTACAAGAAAATGGGGTTCTCCTCGCTCGAAGACTTCCTCATCGGCTTCTGGGAGGGTTTCTTCCTTGATCGCCGGGACCCGAACAACCTCCTGGCCATGCTGTGGACGTGGCAGAACGGAAACGTGGGTGCGACGCCGGGGCGCGGATTCAACGGTGATCAGGTCGCGGCGCTGAAGACCATCAAGGCCAAGATGATCGTGGCACCTGCGCTCAAAGACCTTTACTTCCCGCCCGAGGACGAGGAGTTCGCGGTCAGTCATATTCCGAACGCCGAGTTGCGGGTGATCCCAGGTGTCTATGGCCATTTCGCCGGCGGCGGCGCGAACGACGTCGACATCAAATTCATCGACGACGTTCTCAAGGAGCTCCTGGCGAGCTGACGCCGCAGTTAGAGCATGTCGCCGCGCTGGTCTAGCGCTTGACGCAGTACGCCGCCCACTCCAGATCGGTGGCGCCCAGATCACGTCCGGCCGGTCGGATGTAGTGCTGCAGGTAGTAATCGGGGCCCGCCTGCTCGATCGCTCGCCAGCCGTATGTGCCGACAAAGGCCTCGATCTCGGCGGGGTCGAGGCCGAACTTCCACACCTGCCGCCGCTGCCTGAAGCGCTTGTACAAGATCTTCGCACCGAACATGTTGGTGCCGTCGATGAAATCCCGGCGGACAAAGGTGAACACCAACCGGCTTCCCGCAGGGGCGCCCCGCAGCGCGGCGAGGGTGGTGCGGACGGCGTCCTCGCTCAGATACTGCGTCACGCCCTCCCAGATGAAGAAGGTGCGCGCGTCGGTGCGGTAGCCGTGCTCGGTCAGCGTGGCGATGAGATCGTCGCGCTCGAAGTCCGACGGCACCAGGTGAACCGAGGCGGGGACGATCGCGACCGCGCGTCGAACCGCGGCGTTCTTGCGCGCGATGTTGACTGGCAGGTCTACTTCGAAGACCGGGATGTCGGATCGTTGTGCGAGGCGTAAGCCCTTGGTGTCCAAGCCAGCTCCGAGTATGACGACGGCATCGACTTCGGGTAGCGCCTCGTCGAGCTTGTCGTCGATGAACCTCTTACGGCAGGTGATGAGCGTCCATGCACCGGGCACCGTCTTTTCGCCAGCGGCAATCATCAACCGGCGCAGGAGCGGCAGGCGCATCGCACGAACGACCGCACGGTGCGCGGTAGGCAGAAGCGACAACGCAAGGTCGTCGTCGACCAGTCGGCGTTTCGGCGGCTCGTACTGCTCGATCGCCGCCTGCACCATCGGGCCGAAGGCGGTCTGGGCGGCAGGGTTTCGCGCCATCAGCGCTTGTTGGCGTATCCGGCGTCGACGGGCAGCGTCACACCCGTGATGAACCAGGCCTCGTCGGACACCAGCCAAGCGACCGCCGCGGCGATGTCCTCCGAATCCACGGCCTGCACCGGCAACGCCATGCCGAAGTCCACCGGCGCGTCGTTCTCCTTGGTGATCCGCTCGAGCCACTGCCTGGTGAACTCGTTGTTGATCATCGGCGTGTTCACCGCCGCCGGATGGATGGAGTTGACCCGGATGCGATGCGGTGCAAGGTGGTTGGCGTACGCCCGCATCAGCCCGACGACGCCGTGCTTGGCGGCCGTGTAGCCGAGTGAACCCGCGTCGTCGCCGCCGATCCCGACCAGGCCCGCGGCCGAACTGGTGAGCACGATCGCTCCGCCGTCGCCCTGTTCGACCATCGTCGGTATCGCGACATCGACGGTGTGATGCACGCCGGTGAGGTTGACGTCGACGACGTCGCGCCACCCCTGCCCGCCCGACTGCATCGGTGCGATGCCCGCGTTGGCGATGACGATGTCCAACCGGCCGAACTCGTCGACGCCGGCCTTCAGCGCCGTGGCCAGCGCGCCACGGTCGCGGACATCGGCCTCCCGCGCGACGATCCGCGCGCCGGTGTCCTCGACGAGCTTGACGGTCTGGGCGAGGTCGTCTGGCGTCGCCATCGGGTAGGGCACCGATGCGATCTGGTCGCAGATGTCGACCGCGATGACGTCGGCGCCATCGGACGCCAACCGCACGGCCTCCGCCCGCCCCTGACCCCGAGCGGCGCCGGTGATGAATGCGACCTTGCCGGCGAGGGATCCCATCTGTGTACTCGCTTCCTCGCTTGCGCTCGTCAGGGCCGCAGCTGGCCCTTGGCCGGGTCGCCTGCGACGACCGTCTGCAGCAGTTTGATGTCCGGCGCCCCGTCGAGGTGCTCGCCGATGGCTCCGAAGAACGCCCCGACCGCCGGCGCCGTGCTGTGGGTCTTCAGCGCGTCGGCATCGGCCCACTGCTCGACGAAGATGAAGGTCCCGTCTTCGGCCTCATGCAGGGAGTACAGCTCACAGCCGGGCTCTTCGTGCACCCCCGCGATCGCGGTCCTGCCGGCTTCCCGCACGGCCTCGACGGACTCGGGTTTGGCCTTCAACGTGGCGACAACGACTACGGGCATGGTCGATCAACTCCTCGAGGATTGGGAAGCGGTCAATTGAGCACCCTACTCAGCGAATCTAACTAAATTTTGACACCTAACTGTGACCCGTGTGGCTGATGGTGAATTTGGGGCACCTGCGACTAGGCTTGAGGGCATGCCAAGTAAGACCGCTGCGCGCTCTGGTGCCCGTTCGAGCAGGTCAAAGACCGGTTCGCGGTCGGGGTCCCGCGCGGCCCGGCCCGCTCCGCGCCGCAAACCCGCAAAACGGGGCAACGCGTCCCCTCTCCCCGCAGCCGGGCTGGCCATCGGCCGGGGTGCCCGCGCCGGCTGGTTCATGCTCGCCAGAGGGGCCGGATCGACGGCCCGATCGGTGGGCCGCGCCCGCGACATCGAGGCCGGCCATCGCCGGGACGGGATCGCCCTTGCCCTGCTGGGCGTGGCTGTCATCGTCGTCGCGAGCTCGTGGTTCGACGCCGCGCGGCCGGTCGGTGGATGGATCGACAACGTCCTGCGCGTGCTGATCGGGTCGGCCGTTCTGCTGCTGCCCGTCGCGCTCATCGCGATCGCGATCCTTCTGATGCGCACCGAGCCCGACCCCGACACCCGGCCGCGGCTGATCCTCGGGACGGCGATGATCACGCTGCCCGTACTCGGCCTGTGGCACCTGTGGGCCGGTTCGCCCGACAACCCCGCCGGTCGGCAGCACGCCTCGGGCTTCATCGGATTCGCCATCGGCGGCCCGCTGTCAGAGGGGCTGACCCAGTGGATCGCGGCGCCGCTGCTGTTCATCGCCGCGCTGTTCGGTCTGCTGCTGATCACGGGCACCACGATTCGCGAGGTGCCCGACACCGTGCGGGCAATGTTCGGAACCCGCTTCCTGCGTGACCACGACGAGTACTACGACGACGAGGACGAAGCGGGTTACGCCGACGCCGAGACCGAGGACTTCTCCGACGCCTACTACGACGACCCGGGCTACAGCGACGACGAGGCCCAAGCGTGGCCGGGCGGCACGCCGATGGAGAACTACCCACTCGACGAAGATGCGCCGACGATTCCCGAGCCCACCCGTGCGGCCAAGCGCAAGAAGGCCAAACCGGCCAAGCCGGTGGCGGACCGCGTGGTCGAGGGTCCCTACAACCTGCCGTCGCTGGAACTACTGCAGAAGGGCGATCCGCCGAAGCGTCGCTCCGCGGCCAATGACCAGACGGCTGACGCGATCTCCGAGGTGCTGCATCAGTTCAAGGTCAACGCCTCCGTCACCGGCTGCACGCGTGGCCCGACCGTCACGCGTTATGAGGTCGAACTGGGGCCTGGCGTCAAGGTCGAAAAGATCACCCAGCTGCAGAAGAACATTGCCTATGCGGTCGCCACCGAGAGCGTCCGGATGCTCGCGCCCATCCCCGGCAAGTCCGCCGTCGGCATCGAGGTGCCGAACACCGACCGGGAGATGGTGCGTCTCGCCGATGTGCTGACCGACCCGTCGACCCGGCGCGACCACCATCCGTTGGTCATCGCCCTTGGCAAAGACATTGAGGGCGAATACATCTCTTTCAACCTCGCGAAGATGCCACACCTGCTGGTGGCCGGCTCCACCGGCTCGGGCAAGTCGAGCTTCGTCAACTCGATGTTGGTGTCCCTGCTGGCGCGCGCCACCCCGGAGGAGGTCAGGATGATCCTGATCGACCCGAAGATGGTGGAACTGACACCGTACGAAGGCATTCCGCACCTGATCACCCCGATCGTCACGCAGCCCAAGAAGGCGGCCGCGGCGTTGACGTGGTTGGTCGAGGAGATGGAGCAGCGCTACCAGGACATGCAGGCGTCGCGCGTACGCCACATCGACGACTTCAACAAGAAGGTGAAGTCGGGCGAGATCACCACACCGTTGGGCAGCGAGCGCGTGTACCGGCCGTACCCGTACGTGGTGGCGATCGTCGACGAGCTGGCCGACCTGATGATGACGGCGCCGCGCGACGTTGAGGATGCCGTCGTGCGGATCACCCAGAAGGCGCGTGCCGCTGGTATCCACCTGGTGCTGGCCACCCAGCGGCCGTCGGTCGACGTGGTAACCGGCCTGATCAAGACGAACGTGCCGTCGCGGTTGGCGTTCGCGACGTCGTCGCTGACCGATAGCCGAGTCATCCTCGACCAGCAGGGTGCCGAGAAGCTGATCGGCATGGGCGACGGCCTGTTCATCCCGATGGGCGCCAACAAGGCGATCCGGCTGCAGGGCGCCTACGTCTCCGACGAGGAGATCCACGCCGTCGTCACCGCGTGTAAGGACCAGGCCGAGCCCGAGTACACCGAGGGCGTCACGGCCGCCAAGCCGAACAGCGAGCGCACCGACGTCGACCCCGACATCGGCGACGATATGGACGTCCTCCTGCAGGCCGTCGAGCTGGTGGTGTCCAGTCAGTTCGGCTCCACGTCGATGCTGCAGCGCAAGCTGCGGGTGGGCTTCGCCAAGGCGGGCCGGTTGATGGACCTGATGGAGACCCGTCAAATCGTCGGCCCCAGTGAGGGTTCCAAGGCGCGTGAGGTGCTGGTGAAGCCCGACGAACTGGCCGCGACAATCGCGTCCATCCGCGGCACCGGCGGTAGCGACGACGAGGACTAGAGCATCAAGAGCATCCGGGAATTGCCGAGGATGTTCGGCTTGACATAGGACAGGTCGAGGAACTCGGCGACGCCGGTGTCATACGAGCGGCACATCTCCTCGTACACCTCAGCGGTGACCGGGGTGCCCTCGATCTCGGCGAAGCCGTGGTGGGCGAAAAAGTCGGTTTCGAAGGTGAGCACGAAGATGCGGCCCAGATGCAGTTCGCGGGCCACATCGAGGAGTCGGTCGACGATGAGGTGTCCGACGCCCTGGCCCTTCACCTTCGGATGCACCGCGACGGTGCGAACCTCGGCGAGGTCGGCCCACAGCACGTGCAGGGCTCCGCACCCGATGAGCTCACCGTCGCTTTCGGCGACCCAGAACTCCTGGATGCCTTCGTACAGCGTGACCAGGTTCTTCTCCAGCAGGATGCGGCCGGAGTAGATGTCGACGAGCGCCTTGATGGCGGGCACATCCGACGTCGTGGCGCGGCGCACTGCCAGCCCGTCAGCCTGCGAACCAAGCCCATCGCTCACAGGTGCGAGGGTATCGGTTTGAGCAACCGATATTCTTTAGCGGTGTCGGGCCAACCTTCCACCGATCCGGTGATCCCTCAGGCAAAGGTCGCAAACGTCGCCAATGTCCTCACCGGCCTGCGCCTTGTGTTGGTTCCCGTCTTCCTGATCGCGCTGTTCGCCGGCGACGGCCATGAAACATCGTGGCGTGTCACCGCTTTCGTCATCTTCGCGGTCGCGGTGATCACCGACCGGTTCGACGGGGCATTGGCCCGCAGCTACGGAATCGAGACCGATTTCGGCAGGCTGGCCGATCCCATCGCTGACAAGACGTTGATCGGCGCGGCGCTGATCGGCCTGTCCATGCTCGGCGAGCTGCCGTGGTGGGTGACGGCGGTGATCCTGGTCCGCGAAATCGGCATCACGGTGTTGCGCTTCTCGGTGCTGCGGCACGGGGTCATCCCGGCCAGCCGTGGCGGCAAGCTGAAGACGCTGGTGCAGGCGGTGGCCATCGGGCTGTTCGTTTTGCCGCTGTCCGGCCCGTGGCTGACCGGCGGATGGGTGGTGATGGCCGCTGCGATCTTGCTCACCGTCCTCACCGGGGTCGACTATGTGGTCTCGGCGATCCGCGATTCCCGAGGACGAGACGCAGGTCAGTGACGCTGCGGCGACGAATTCGTGCCATCGGCGTCCGACCGGGAACCATCTCGGCAGTCCCTGGCGTTGCCTTAGTACTACCCAAGTGAAGGAGAGCGCGATGGGGACATTGCTGCGCGAGGTCATCGGCGACGTGCTGCGTCGTGCCCGCATAGACCAGGGCCGCACGCTGCGCGAGGTCTCGGATTCCGCGCGCGTGAGCCTCGGCTACCTGTCGGAGGTCGAGCGTGGCCGCAAGGAGGCCTCGAGCGAACTGCTCGGCGCCATCTGCGGCGCCCTGGAAGTCCCGCTGTCGCGGGTGTTGTCCTCCGCAGGCGACGAGATGGCGCGTGAGGAGCACAGGGCCTTCGTCCGCGAGTCGGCGACGGCGGCCAATATCGACGCCACCACCAAGGTCGTCATTCCGCACGCCGTGTCGATGGCGGTCGCCTAGCTGTTCCGATCTGCGCCGAACCGATAGGTTGGCTGTTACAGGCAGACGGAAGCAGTTCTGAGACACGAAGGTGGAATGAACCCATGGCCAATCCGTTCGTCAAGGCGTGGCGCTACCTGATGGCGCTTTTCGGCGCGAAGGTTGACGAGTACGCCGATCCGAAGGTGCAGATCCAGCAGGCCATCGAAGAGGCTCAGCGCCAGCATCAGGCGTTGACCCAGCAGGCCGCCCAGGTCATCGGCAACCAGCGCCAGCTGGAGATGCGGCTCAACCGGCAGCTCGCCGACATCGAGAAGCTACAGGTCAACGTTCGTCAGGCGCTGACGCTGGCCGATCAGGCCACCTCGGCCGGTGATGCGGCCAAGGCCACCGAGTACAACAACGCCGCGGAGGCGTTCGCCGCCCAGCTGGTCACGGCCGAGCAGAGCGTCGAGGACCTCAAGGGCCTGCACGATCAGGCGCTGCAGGCCGCAGGCCAGGCGAAGAAGGCCGTCGAGCAGAACGCGATGATGCTCCAGCAGAAGATCGCGGAACGCACCAAGCTGCTCAGTCAGCTGGAGCAGGCCAAGATGCAGGAGCAGGTGAGCGCGTCGCTGCAGTCGATGAGCGAGATGGCCGCCCCCGGCACCACCCCCAGCCTTGACGAGGTCCGGCAGAAGATCGAGCGCCGCTACGCCAATGCGATGGGTTCCGCCGAGCTCGCGCAGAACTCCGTTCAGGGCCGCATGATGGAGGTGCAGCAGGCCAGCGTGCAGATGGCCGGGCACTCCCGGCTTGAGCAGATCCGCGCCTCAATGCGTGGCGACGCGCTGCCCTCCGGCGGCGGGGCTTCCGGTACCGCTTCTCCCGCCACCCCGGCGGCGACGCCGGAGGCCGCGCCCGAGAAGCCGATCGGTCAGTAGTCGGTTCCTGGGTTGGCGATGAACAAGCGCTCGACAGCAAGTAGGCCGGAGGCTTGGCGGTCTCTGGCGCAACGCGGAATCGACACCGCCGCCGAGCTGTCCGATGTGCTGGCGCAGAAGCTGAACTCGGCGGCCGACCCGCGCGCCAAGCAGCTGCGCAAGCGTAAGTGGGCGTTGCGGCTGGCGTTGTTTTTCGCCGCATCGTGCGGACTCCTCGTCTTGGTCACGTGGCTGCTGGCGACGTGGAGCACGCCGGCATGGGCACTGTTCATCCCTGCGCCGATCGCCGTCGGTGCAGGCTTCCTGGCCACGCTGGCCTTCCTGCGTTACCGATGGCTGCGGGGCGAGCCACTGCCCCCGCAGCGCTCAAGGGCCACCCGCCGGTTGCCGGCGTTCGGCTCAGCCGCCAGGCAACCGATGGCCGCGCTTGCCGCATCCGAGCGCGGGCTGTTCTCGCTGATCAGCGTGATGGAACGGGGCAGGATGCTGCCCGCAGATGAGCTGCGAGAGCTGATAGCGGTCGCGAATCAGTCCGCTGGCACCATGGCGGCGACCGCGGACGAAGTGGTGTCGATGGAGCGGGCGGTCGCCAACGCCCCAGGGTCGCGCGCACACCTGGCGCCGACGATCGCCGCGTTCACCACTCAGCTCGACAACGGCGCCCGCCAGTACAACGACATGGTCACCGCGGCAGCGCAATTGGTGTCGGCCGCAAACAACGGGCCGATGTCCAGTTCTCCGATGTCGCAGCAGCGCTACCGCGACGAACTGGGCAACGCCACGGACCGGCTGACTGGTTGGGCGCAGGCGTTCGACGAGCTGGGCCAGCTGAGGCGGGCCTAGCTACATCCGCGGACGCAGCGACGGCACCACGATGCCTGCGATGCCGCGCAGCGGCGCCTTCACGAGGAAGTCGAAGAAGTCGAAGTAATCTCGCCACAGCGTGATCTTCCCGCCGTGCACTTCGAACACCCCACACACCCAGAACTGAAGCCGTAGGGGTCCGAAGACCAAGGCGTCGGTGCGTTCGGTAAGCACGGCGTTGCCCTCGGCCGCAATTCGGTGGAACTTCACCTCGAAGGCCATTCGGCCTTGGCCGCTTCGGAAGATCTTCATCACACGGCGACGACCGCGAATCGTCGGAATTCCGACGTTCTGCCATTCGACGTTGTCGGCCAAGGTCGAGCCTGCTGCGTCGAAGTCCTCGTCCTGTAGCGCGTACAGGAGCGTCTCTACCGTGCGTGCGTTGGCGGCGGTGTCCACTGCTGGTGTGGTCATGGCCCCACCCTAGTGATCGCGCGCTGTGGCAATGTAGCCGCATGCGCGTCGCCGTGGTCGCCGGACCCGATCCCGGACACGCCTTTCCAGCGCTGGCGCTGTGCCTGAAGTTCCTGGCCGCAGGCGACTCGCCGACGCTGCTGACCGGCACCGAATGGCTGGACACCGCCCGGTCGGTGGGGGTGGACGCGGTCGAACTCGTCGGGCTCGACCCGACCGAACTCGACGACGACACCGACGCGGGCGCGAAGATCCACCAGCGCGCGGCGCGGATGGCTGTGCTGAATGTTCCGGTGCTGCGTGACCTGGCGCCGGCTCTGGTGGTGTCCGATGTGATCACCGCATGCGGCGGAATGGCCGCCGAGTTGCTCGGCATCCCGTGGGTCGAGCTGAACCCGGCGCCGCTGTACCGGCCGTCGAAGGGCCTACCGCCGATCGGCAGCGGGCTGGCGCCGGGCGTGGGGATTCGCGGCAAGCTGCGCGACACCGTGCTGCGGGCGATGACCGCACGGGCCTGGCAGGCCGGTATTCGCCAGCGTTCCGCGGTCAGAGGCGAAATCGGCCTACCCGCAACAGATCCCGGGCCGCTGCGCCGGCTGATCGCCACTCTGCCTGCGCTGGAGGTGCCGCGCCCCGACTGGCCCGACGAGGCGGTGGTGGTCGGACCCTTGCATTTCGAGCCGACCGACGCGGTGCTGGAGATTCCGCCTGGCGACGGCCCGGTCGTCGTCGTCGCGCCGTCGACGGCGGTCACCGGTGCGCTCGGCATGACAGAGATGGCGCTGGAGACGCTGAGGCCGGGGGAGGTGCTGCCGGAGGGGTCGCGTCTGGTCATCTCGAGGCTCGGCGGCGACGACCTCGACGTGCCGCGGTGGGCCGTCGTCGGACTGGGCAGGCAGGACGAACTGCTGTCGCATGCCGATCTGGTGATCTGCGGCGGCGGCCACGGCATGGTGTCCAAAACGTTGATGGCCGGGGTGCCCATGGTCGTGGTGCCCGGGGGTGGCGATCAGTGGGAGATCGCGAATCGCCTTGTCCGACAGGGAAGCGCACAGTTGATCCGACCGCTGGAGCCGGAGGCGTTGGCGGCGGCTGTCGGCACGGTGTTGGCGTCCCCGCAGTACGCCGACGCCGCCAGAAAGGCCGGTGCGACCGCTGCGGATGTGGAAGATCCGGTACGGGTGTGCCACGAAGCGCTGGCCCCGTCGGCGTAGGTTGGCCCTGTGCGATTGACCGAATTCAACGAGCTGGTCGACGGCCGATTCGGCCCGGTGCGGGGCCGATCGCTGCTCATTGACCATGTACTGGCCGGATTCGGGGGGCGCACTGCCGCGCAGGCCATCGAGGACGGCGTGGAGCCGCGTGACGTCTGGCGGGCGCTCTGTGCCGACTTCGACGTGCCCCGCGATCAGTGGTGAGTCGCTGTTAGCTGGCTATCGCCG
>CADEGF010000036.1:0-54731 GCA_902826815.1 uncultured Mycobacteriaceae bacterium | reverse complement strand
ATCGCCGCACACGCCCGCGGCGGCTGTGACGTGGATTACCCTCGATCGGGCGTGCGAAACGGCCTATCCCCGCTGACCGAGCAGCTGCGCCGTCTCCCGGTGAAGCCTGCCGAAGTTGTAGTAGGCGGCGCAGGCGCCCTCGGGGGACACCATGCAGGTGCCGATCGGTGTCTCCGGGGTGCACGCCGTGCCGAAAACCTTGCACTCCCACGGCTTGATGACGCCTTTCAAGACTTCTCCGCACTGACATGCCTTGGGGTCGGCGACCCGCACGCCGGGCATGTCGAACCTCAGCTCCGCATCGAACTCGCTGTAGTCGCGGTGGATCTTCAACGCGCTCTGCGAGATGAAACCCAGGCCGCGCCACTCGAAATGGGGCCGCAACTCGAATGTCTCGGACATCAGCTTCAGCGCCTGGGTGTTGCCCTCCGCGCGCACAACGCGGGTGTACTGGTTCTCGACTTCGCAGCGTCCCTGCCTGATCTGCGCCAACAACATGTGCACCGACGCGAGGATGTCGAGCGGCTCGAATCCCGCTACCACCATTGGCTTTCCGTACACCTCGGGCACGAAACGGTATGGTCGCAAGCCGACCACGGTCGACACATGACCGGGGCCGAGGAAACCCGAAAGCCGCAGATCCGGTGATTCGAGGATCGCCTTGATCGGCGGAACGATCGTGACGTGATTGCAGAAAATGCTGAAGTTGCGCACGCCGAGTGCGCGGGCACGGACCAGCGTCACCGCGGTGGACGGCGCGGTCGTTTCGAAACCCACGGCGAAGAAGACGATGTGTTTGTCGGGGTTGTCGATGGCCACCTTGAGCGCGTCCAGAGGCGAGTAGACGAAGCGCACGTCCGCGCCCCGCGCCTTGGCCTCGATGAGGTTGCCCCGTGAGCCGGGCACCCGCATCATGTCGCCGAATGTGGTGAAGATGATGTTGGGCTGTTCGGCCAGCCACATCGCGTCGTCCACCCGCCCCATCGGGATCACGCACACCGGACAACCCGGTCCGTGCACCAACTCGACCGTCTCCGGCAACAGATGCTCGATTCCGTGCCGGTAGATGGTATGGGTGTGACCTCCGCACACCTCCATGAACTTGAACTCGTCACCCGTCGCGAGCTCGGTGATCGATCTGACAAGGGCGCGGGCAGCCGCTGGGTCCCGGAATTCGTCGACGAATTTCATGTCAAGCCTCTCAAGCGATTTCGGACGAGTTGAATGCTTGGATCTCATTGACGTAGTCGGCGCCCATTTTCTGCACTTGATCCAGTGTCAGTTTCGCCTCGTGTTCGTCGATCTTGGCCATCGCGAACCCGACGTGCACCAACACCCAGTCACCGACCTGCAGGTTGTCGTCGGCGAGCAGGCGCACACTGATGTTTCGGCGGACGCCGTTGACATCGACCTTGGCCAGTGACTGTTCGGCGTCGACGATGTCGACCACCTGACCGGGGATTCCCAGACACATCGTCAAAACTCCTCTCTCATAGCTCCATCAGCAGATTCTTGGCAGTGGGTCGCCGACGAGCATGTCGACGATTCGGCTGCCTCCGAACGAAGTTCTCAGCGCGACAATGCCATTCGGTTCGGGGATGACCTCGCCGACGATCGTTGCCCGGGCACCCTGGGGGTGCGTCTGCATTGCGGCGACGGCGGCGTCGGCCTCCTCGGCCGCGACCACCGCAACGAACTTGCCCTCGTTGGCGACGTACAACGGGTCGATGCCCAGCATGTCGCACGCGCCGAGCACCTGCGGCTCCACCGGTAGCCTCTGCTCGTCGAGGACCAGTGCGAATGGCGAGTCCTTGACGAGCTCGTTGCACACCGTTCCGACACCGCCGCGCGTGGCATCGCGCATCCACCGTGTCGATGGCGCAGCCTCCAACAGCAGCTCAACCAGTTCGTGGACCGGCGCGGTGTCGGAGGCGATTTCGGCGTCGATTGCCAAGTCGCCGCGTGCCAGCATCACCGCCATCCCGTGTTCGCCGATCGTGCCGGACAACAGCACCTTGTCGCCGGGCTGCACGAGATCCCGCGACAATCGCCTGTCCTTGGGAATCACGCCGACGCCGGCGGTCGAGATGTACAGACCGTCGGCAGCGCCCTTTCCGACGACCTTGGTGTCGCCGGTGACGATCTGCACGCCGGCCTTGGCGGCGGCCTCGCTCATGTCGGCGACGATCTCGCGCAGCTCGGTGATCGAGAATCCCTCCTCGATCACGAAGGCGGCCGACAACCATTGCGGCCGGGCGCCGGAGACGGCAAGGTCGTTGATCGTCCCGTGGACCGCGACATGACCGATCGAACCGCCCGGAAACCGCCGTGGCGCAACGACAAATGAGTCGGTGGAGAACGCGAGCCGGTCCCCGGAGGGGGTGCGCAGCCCGGCGGCGTCACCGAGCTGTTCGAGTTCGTCATTGCGGAAGGCGTCGAGGAAGACGGCGTCGACGAGGGCAGCCGACGACTTCCCGCCCGCCCCGTGCGCGAGCGTGACGACGTCGTCGAGAAGTCGCGGGCGCCGTTGCCGGAACTTGTCGATCCGTTCCAACACGCGGTCTTCGCGTTGGGCGGTGGTCATTGCCTCGGTTGTGCTCATGACGTGTGCGCTCCATTACGGGGACGGGACATGTGTTCCTGCGCTACCGACCAGAGCCGGAAGCCGAGCATGGCGTGGCTCTCCTGGATGCGGTGAATGCTTTGGCTGTGCACCGTGAAGCAGTGATCGAGATCCTCGGCCACCGCCATGCGACCGCCGTCGTGACCGGAGAACCCGATCGTCAGCAACCCGCGATGCTTCGCCTCGGTGATGGCCGACATCAGGTCCTCAGAGTTGCCCGAGGTCGACAGGGCGATGGCGACGTCGCGCTCGCGCGCGTGGGCGATGATCTGACGTTTGAAAATGAGCTCGAAGCCGACGTCGTTCCCGAGCGCGGTCACCACCGCCTCGTCCGCGGCCAGGGACCACGCCGCCACGGCGCGCCCTTGCGCGGGGCGACTGAACAACGAGGCCAGCGTCGCCGCGTCGGTGGAACTCCCGCCGTTTCCCAGTGTGTAGAGGCGGCCGCCGCGAAGGAACCTGTCGGCCATCTCGATTCCAGCGGCGCTAAGCATTGGTCGGTACTCGTCCAGCGACTCCCGTTGCAAGCGGGCGCTTTCGGCGGCCTTACCCCGTGCTGAGGCGGACAGGTCGTCGAGCAGGCTGCCCGCATCGGTTTCCTCCGACTCGATGAACGGATACAGAAAGCCCGTGCTCTCGGTATTTCCACTACCCTGCGTCGTCATCGGTTCACCCCCTCGACGCCGTTGTCGAGGTGCGCGATCGCCGTTCCCGCATGCACCAGCACCAGATCGTTCGGCGCAACGTCGCCAAGCACAGTCACGTCCACCCATTCCTCACCCATAGCGGTGCGAACCAGGGCCTGTGCATGCGGATCTGCGGGCTCGAGGATCACCTCGGCAAGCCGCCCCTCGTCACTGCACGTCACGCAGACCTCATCAGTGCATTCTTCTGCGGCGGGCGTAAGCAGGCCGGGGTGTTCGAAGCAGACATGGGTGAGTTCCCACAGCAGGTGATAGAGCAGGACGAAACGTCCGGTGGCAGGCACCATCGGGTCATCGCTGTCCACCCACAGGATGTGGTTCGCGGCCCCGGCCTGCGGGCGCGGCCCGGAGCCGATCCATAGGGTCAGCGTCCCCCACGCAGGCGCCCGGCGCATCGCCTCGACCACGGAGGGCTCGTCCGCCGACGCCACCGCAACCAGCAGGTCGCCGGGCTGGGTGGCGACGCGGGCCTGCGCAACCGGGTCTGGGTCGACAAGCGCCACCGAGGGCAGCGCCCGTTTACCCATGATCACCGGATGCACGAACTCGACCGCGACGTGATGAGCGTGCGGTTCCCATTGAGGTGATATCACCCATAACGTGGCGCCATCGTGAAATTTCCGGGCCATATCCAGGGCTGCGGCAGCCAAATCCGCGGACAGATTGGTGTCGACGAAAACCCCGGCCGGTTCGGTGGTGAATGCCATCAGTTTCGCTCCTCGTTGCGGGCGGCGTTCACGAGATCGAGGGAGGTTCGCGTCGCGTCGCCGAGCGCCGCGCACTCGGTGTCGGTAAGAACGCCGCAGGCCCAGTCCCAATGCGCCGAGACCACGTCGCCGGGCGTCGGCGGCACGAACAGGGCGACCCCGGCCTTGCTCCACCGGACGCGCTCGGCCCTCGGCTCGCCGAGCGCCAGCGTATTGTCGACGAATGTCAGCGGTGGCGTCGTGATCACCGCATGCTCACCTTCGATGGACTCCACCCTTCCCCAGCGGATCCGACAGTCCTGCAACACCTTCAGTGCGGTCGCCGCCTCACGGTCGAGGAACCGCACCCATGGGTACACCACGAAAACATGGAAGCTGTGATGGGCCAGAACGCCGTGCGGCATGCCGAGGTCGTCGAGCAGGCCCGTCGCCTGCCCCTTGAATGCGCGACGCAGCCGCTGCAGCAGGGCGACGGGATCGACCCGATCCAGGTCGGGTCCGCCGACCCAGTAGCTGCGCACGACGCTGGCGTCCAACGCATCCGGCGTGCCTGTTGCATCGGCGATAGCCCGCAGATACGGCCACGTCCCGTCGAACTCCTCGGCGTGGGCGGCCACTTCGGCCGGGTTGTCGCCACGCAGCAGCACGTCGGCGTCGGCGGGACCGCAGTAGCCCAGCTCGTTGGGCGGGAATGCATAGCGCGCGAACAATGCGTGTCCGGCAGGAAGCTTCTGCTCGTACAGTGCGGTCATCGTTTAGCCCGCCGTTCCGACCATGAGCTGACCGAGCGCGATGCCACCGTCGTTAGGCGGCACGTGGCGGTGGGTGATCACTTGCAAACCCTTGGCCCTCAGACCGCTGCGCACCAGGCGCAGCAGCGACGCGTTCTGGAACACCCCGCCGGACAATGCGACCGGCTGGCCGCCGGTGCCCTCCATCCCTGCGAGATCTACGACCAAATCGGCGACGGCGCAGTGAAATTTCAGGCCGATCACCCCCGCCGGGGTAGCGCAGCGCTGGTCGTTGACGATCGCGGCAAGCACGGGCCCCGGGTCGATCGTCATCGGAAGCCTGCTGGCATCGATGCCGAACGCGTAGCGCGGTCCATAGTGATCGGCGTTGCGCGACAAGCCCTCCAGCTCGATCGCCGCCTGCGCTTCGTATGCCACCACCTGACGGACGCCTGCCAGCGAAGAGACGGCGTCGAACAATCGGCCCATGCTCGACGTGGGGACGCATCCAAGCCCCGTGTCGAGCTGGTGTCGCAGCGCGCGTCGCTCGTCGGGCGGGCAGGCCCGCACCGGCGGGAGGTCTTCGTCCCACTCGAGGCCGGCCGCCCACAGATGCGACAGTGCCATCCGGTAGGGCCGCAGCACGCTGATGTCACCGCCGGCCACCGGAACATACTTCAGCGACGCGATCCGCTGATAGCCCTTGTAGTCGGCGAGCAAGGCCTCGCCGCCCCAGATCGCACCGTCGGCGCCGTAACCAGTTCCGTCGAACGCGAAGCCGAGGACGCGCTGCGACCCATCCAACCCGTTCTCGGCCATCACCGCGGCGACGTGGGCGTGATGGTGCTGTACTGTTCGAACCGGCCGCGCGTCGGCATTGCGTTCCGCCCACGCGGTGGACCGGTATCCCGGATGTGAGTCCACGACAACGATTTCCGGGCAGACGCCGGACAATGCCTCGAGGTGCTGTTCGGCAGATTCGAACGCGACCAACGTGGCAAGGTCGTCCATGTCGCCGATGTGCTGGCTCAGCCATGCGTATCTGTGTTCTGCGAGCGCCAGCGTGTTCTTCAGATCACCCCCGACGGCCAGTGTCGGCGGAACGGGCACGGGAAGCGCCACCGGTAGCGGCGCATAGCCGCGGGAGCGCCGGATGGGCAGGTCGACATCGTCGACAATTCGCACCACCGAGTCGTCGCACGGCACCAGGATCGCCCGGTCGTGCATCAGCCAGCCGTCGGCGAGGTGCGAAAGCCGCTCCAGCGCATCGTCATCGGTGAAGCAGATCGGTTCGCCACCGAGGTTCCCCGATGTCATCACCAGCACGGACGGCCCCGCCTCTTCGGTGGACAGTCCCAGCAGGAGGGCATGCAGGGGGGTGTAGGCGAGCATCACACCGAGATCCGGATTGTGCGGTGCGACCGATTCGGCGACGGGGGCATTCGCCCGCCGGGGCATCAGCACGATTGGCCGCTGCGGGCCGGTGAGCACTTGCGACGACGCCGCATCGATGTTTGCGATGCGGTGCGCGGTGGTCAGGTCGGCCACCATCACCGCGAACGGCTTGTCGCCGCGGCGTTTCCGGGTGCGCAATTCGGCGACCGCGCGCTCGTTGTCGGCATCGCAGGCCAGGTGGTATCCACCGATGCCTTTGACCGCGAGCACACCGCCGTCACGCAGCAGCCGTCGGGCCTGCCGCAGCGCTGATTCGCCGTGGGTGGCTGTACCGTCGGTTGCTCGGTAGTTCAGTGTCGGTCCGCAGTTCGGGCAGCAGACCGGCTGGGCGTGGAACCGCCGGTCGCTCGGATCGTGGTATTCGCGCGTGCAGTCCGCGCACATCGGGAACGGAGCCATCGTGGTGTTCGCGCGGTCATAGGGCAGCGACGCGATGATCGTGAAGCGCGGTCCGCAGTTGGTGCAGTTGACGAACGCGTGCCGGTAGCGACGATTGGCGGGGTCGCGTTGTTCGGCCGCGCATTCGGCGCACATGGCGACGTCGGCGGAGACGAGCGTTCGGCCACCGCCGGCTCGCGACGTGTCGGCGATCGCGAAGCCGGTTCCGCCGACGGTGGGGATCTCCTTTGTTTCCACGGATTCGATTTGGGCCAGTGGTGGGGCGTTATGCACGAGGCCCGCCAGAAAGTCGTCGAGAGCCGTTGCATCACCCTCGATCTCGAGGACCGCGCCGGTGCTGTCGTTGCGCACGGAACCGGACAGGGCGGATGAGGCCGCGCGCGTGTAGACGAACGGCCGGAAGCCGACGCCCTGCACGACTCCGCGCACGCGAACTCGCAACCGGCGCCGCCCGTTCATGGTGACGGCTCCAGATCCTCGCCGCTGCCCATCAGCTTGAGTCCGGCCATCGCGGCGTCGGCGCCCGCCTCGTCGGTCTTCTCGACGACGAAACCCATGTGGATGATCACCCAGTCACCCGGTGCGAAGGTCTCATCGGGCAGCATGCCGATGTTGACCTTGCGACTCTCGCCTGCGACGTCGACCAGCGCGAGCTGACCGCCGTAGCCTTCCAGCATCTGCACTACCTGGCCGGGGATTCCGAGACACATCAGTCAGCCGACCTTCGCATCGTCGAGCAGTCTCGTGACGACATCTTCGATCGCCTTCACGGCCTCGGGAACGGCGGCGGAGACGACGGGGGAGAGCCCCATCCGTTCGTCGACGTCGTCGATCTCGCAACCGATCACCACGGTGTACGGCGGGGTTCCGCCAAGGGCGGCGAGGCTGGCGAACACGGCAGCGGGATCCATCGCGTGCGCGTCGAGTCCGACTCCCGCTGAGAGCGTTTCGTGGTCGGCCTCGAAGACGTGCAGGGCCCCGGGAGTGCCGCGGTCGGGTAGCGCGTCCACGAGCACCAGCGCATCGCAGCCGTCGAGCAGGTCGTATGCGAGGTGCATACCCCGGATTCCGTAGTCCACGATCCGGACGTGCGGATCAGCGATGTGTTCGGGCGCATGGCGCATCACCTCGGGGCCGAAGCCGTCGTCGCCGAGGAAGATGTTGCCGATACCGGCTACCAGAATCTGGGACGTGATCGCACCCCGCATTCGCCTACATGCGCCGCATCTTCAGATACCGCTGTATGTCTGGAAGTGAGCGGACGCCCACCACGACCGCGCCGAGCACAACTACTCCGGCTATCACGGTGGCGGTGACACCTACTGCTTGCATGTCGGATTCCTTTCACTCAACGGTTCGACCTCATCGGGCGCGAAGTACAGGTAGCGGCCATACCACTCGTGCAGGTCGGCGGCCGGGTCGTCCTCGAGGACGACGCCGACGTGCTGGTCTCCGTCGACTGTCTCGTGCACCGAGGTGACCTTTGCGATCCTGTCGGCGAAGAACAGGTCCTGGGCGTCGGCTCGTCGTGACGGGTGCAAGCGCACCCGACTGCCGCGGTTCACCCGCACACCGTTCACCAGGACGGCGTCAATACCGGGAGCCACGGCGTTGTCGGCCACCGGATCCCACCAGTCGACACCCTCAGGTATCTCCGGGATCAGGCCTGCAGGGTCGTCGGCGGCGTGCGGATTACGCAGCACGCCGTGCAGGTTGAGCATCGCCTCGGGGGACATCGAGTCGCAGCGGTCGATGATCCGCGCGGCGAGTGGGTCGGTGGCCCTGGCCGCCGCCTTCTCCTCGTCGGTCATCGTCATGACGCGCAGCGTGAGGATCTCATCGATCTCCGTCGAGTCGTACAGCGCACCCTCGCTCTGCTCGGCGATCTCCGGGTGGTCGTACAGGATGATCGGCGACACCAGCATCAGAGCGTGATCGCCTGCCGGTCCGGCCAGCACGGGGAAGCAGCGGTGGTGCCGGCATCGGGCGACGGCGCTGTCGGCCGATGCCGGTGGTTCGAGAAGCGACACGAAGTCGCCGTCGACGACCTCGGCGACGAGGTGGGTGCCGATCAGCGAAACGGCGATGGCGTCGTCCTTGTTGTCGACGGGCGCCGCCGTGTTGCGGACCACCATCGTCAGGCGGACGAATTCATCGTCGCGGTCCGCGGTGATCACCAACTGTGCGTGCAATGCGCGGCGGGTGCGGACCAGCCTGCCGCCCTCGACCGTTTCGACGTCGGTGCCTGCGCCCACCTCGATCGGAAGTGTCTGCGCCATACCCGATTCGGTGTCGAATGGCCCGAACGAGATCTCGCGTTCGACGGCCTCGTCCCAGCGCAGCCACGCTTGTGTGCCCGATACCAGTTCGTCGACCGGTTCGAATCGGCCGTCACCGCATTCCTTCTCGACGCCCCGGTGCTGCAACTGCAGGAAGCGCACCACCACAGACACTCTTGGCTGATCCCTCGGCGCGATGATGACCTGCACCGACAGCGAGTCGTCCTCGCCGATCCCGGCGTCGGCGGCGCCCGCGGGGCCGAGCACACCGAACTGCCAGCGCGTCTGGTTCTTACTGGAGTTGGCGCGGTACGGGTACAGCAGGTAGCCCTCGTAGAGCACCGCGTCGGCGATGGTGCGGGCCCGGTCCCAGCCGCTCATCGGATTTCCTGCGCCGTGTGCTCAGCCACCAGCGAGGTGATGGCGTCGTCATATCCGAGTAGGCCACGTGCCGATTTGAACGCCGACAGCGCCTCGAGAGTGTCGCGGTTGAGGCGCAGCCAACCGGTATTCGGGTAGTGCAGCTGCATGAGATCACGCCACGTCGACACCGGTAGGTCGTAGTGGTCTTCGCGGTCCCACGGCACTTGCTGCACCGAGAAGTTTCGCTCGCCTTTGGCGAAAACTGTTCCACTGAAGAGGAATTGCAACGGAATATTTCCAACCCGAAGTGCGTGGAAATACTTGGACGCTGTCACCTCGAAGTCGTACGTGCACTCCAGCGGCAGTTCCACCTGGGTCGTGCCGGTGAACCCCTGCACCATCGCGGTGGTGTGCAGCCAAAGGAAATTGTGTTGGGTCCGGCCCCAGCGTTCGCGAGGTCCGAACAGATCGAGGAGTCCCGCGGCTTCGTCGTCGCTGTAACCGCGTCGCAGGGGTTCGATACGGACCTGGCACCGCAGCGCGATGGCATGCACCGGTTCGTCGCCGTCCGCCGCGATCCCGACCCGGGCGGTCAGCACCGGTGTCACCGCATATCGTTCCGGCGCCACTTCGAGCACGGCGAACGTCACCTCGCTCACGGCAGCACCGCCTTGCCGCGGGCCGCAACGTTTTCGAAGAATTCGTCGACGAACTGGCGCACATGCTGGCCGCCGTCGAACCCGCGCCACAGCATTCGAAGTCGCCCGACAAGCTCATAGCAGGCGTCGATCGGTACCAGGTGGCATTCGGGTGGTTGCTGGTCGTCCTCGGGCACCCGCACGATCAGCGCCTCCGTGTCGTCGGCAAGCAGGTCGACCCTCGGGTCGGCTTCGCGAATGTCGTTCCAGGCTTCGAGGTCGAGCTCGGATTCCGTCGCGCCTGCCGGCCCGGGGTAGAACGCCACTGTCCGGTCCAGCGCCGAGTTCCTGAAGAAGAACGCGAGCCCAACGGGTATCTGCAGGACCTCCCAGTGCCGCCGGTCCAGGGCGAAGTCCGGGAAAGCCAGATAGCGGTCCGGGACGGCGCGGTAGCGCAGCTTGGCCTGGTTGTCGGTGAACAGCAGATAGCACCCTCGGCAGACACACATCAACTGCCTGCCTTCGACGTTCACCACGTGCTGGTGCTCGTCGGCGATCGCCTCCGAACACATTTCGCAGCGTTCGCCTACGGGCTGCGGCGACGTCGGTGCGGCGCGGATGCGCGCCAGAACGTCGTACGCGGAAGTCATGCCTCGGCTCCCGCTCGCTCCGGTCCTCGCTCGTGCCTCGCTGCGATCCTCACTCGCGCTCGCCTTCGGGAAGTCATGCTTCGACCGCCTCGGCGACCGCCATCGACAGCACCCCGTCGCGTTCCAACAGCGGTACCGGTTCGAGATGGGCTCCGTCGTTCCCAGGAAACGCACTGCTTTCGTCGACGCAGGCGCCCGCGTGCACAACGTCGAAATGCGCACGGCAGTTCGGGCACCGCAGTACGGCGTTGGCCGAGCCGAGCCGACGATGCAGCGCCGCACCGGCGAGCGACTCACCGCAGGCGCCGCAGCGGTCCCGGTACGCGAACAACCGGTCGTCGAGTCGGCACGCCAGCACCGCCATGCCTGCGACAACGAACCCGCCGACCTCTCCCGGGGCGAGGTCGGCGACGCCGGGCACCGGATACCAGTCGTGCCCCGGTGGCTGCGTGCGCACGCGGTTCATCAGGCTGTCCACCGGAATAACCGGGGCCTTTGCGTCTGCTTCGGCGGCCACCACCTCGATCGACGAAATCTCGGGCGCCGCAGCGCGCACCGCGTCTTCGACGGCCAGCTCGAGGGTGACCGACGACGACGGGCAGCTCTTGCAGCTGCCCGCGAACTGCAGCCGAACCACTGCGCCGTCGACGTCGAGCAGATGAACATCGCCGCCGTGTGACCCGAGGTAAGGCCGCACGCTGTTCAACGCGTCCTCGACCCGGCGCTCGACGCCGTGCGGGTGTAACCCGTGCACCAGCAGCAGGCTGGCGATCAGGTCGTCGGCGGCGAACCCGTCCGCGAGATCGGGCTGTGCCTCGACGGCCATGGCCATCATCCGTTCGAGGCCCGCGCCGTAGAGATCGGCCACTTCACGGACCAACTGCTCAGCACGCTCGTGCGCGACGGCGCCGCCTGCCGCGCTGGCGTCGAGGAGGTTCTGTATCCGCTCGCCCGCCGTGCGCAACTGTGCGTCTTGATCAGGGTCGTCCGGGCGATGCGGCATGTGTCATTCCCCGGTGACGGACTGGGTCGGGGAGTGCAACCTCTCGAGTGTCTTCCCCTTACCGAGGTACATGTGCACGCCGCAGGGCAGGCACGGATCGAAACTGCGCACCGTGCGCATGATGTCGATGCCCTTGAAGTGCTCCCGATCGTTCTCCTCGAAGATCGGCTGCCCCTGCACAGCATCCTCGTAGGGGCCCGGTGTGCCGTAACTGTCGCGAGGGTTCGCGTTCCACGGCGTCGGCGGATACGGATGGTAGTTCGCGATCTTGCCGTCGCGGATCACCATATGGTGGCTGAGCACGCCGCGGACCGCCTCGGTGAACCCGCAGCCGATGCCTTCTTTGGGTACGTCGAACTTCTCCCACGTCTTCGTGCGGCCTGCGCGGATCTCGACGAGCGCCTTCTCGGCGAAATGCAGTGCGCATGCGGCCGCATACGCCTGAAAGTACGTGCGGGCGCGGTTGCGCTCGATCGTGTTGCTGCCGTACTGCGGCACCTTCCACTCCAGCGAAACCGGGCCCTTGAGCGCGGTTTTCGGCAAATTGATCTGCACGCTGGAGCCGGTGGCCTTGACGTAGCCGATGTCGACGAGGCCGGCCAGCGCCGTGGACCACAGCCGGGCAAGGGGCCCGCCCCCGGTATCGAGTGCCAGGTGATCCTTGCCGTCGAACCAGCGTGGAGACATCACCCAGCTGTAGTTGGAATCGAAGTCCCGCTTCTGCGGACGCGGGTTGGTGTGCTGGTTCCACGGGTGCCGCCGGTCCACCGGGTTGCCGAGCGGGTCGGTCTTTACGAACATCTCCTGGTCGGACCAGTCGTCGTAGTACGAATGGCCGAGCAGGATCCGGATGCCGAGGTTGATGTCCACCAGCGAGTGGGTGTGCAGCTTGCCGTCGATCACCACGCCGGGCGTGACGAACATGGCGTTGCCCCACGCCTCCATGTCCTTGTAGTCGAAGTTGCAAACCTCGGGGTCCTGGAAGGAGCCCCAGCAGCCGAGCAGGGTGCGGCGTAAGCCGACCTCCTCGTAGCCGGGTAGCGCTTCGTAGAAGAAGTCGAACAGATCGTCGTGCATCGGCACGACCGCTTTCATGAACTCGACGTAGCGCATCAGCCGGGTGATGTAGTCCGTCATCAACTGGATGGTGGCCGTGGTGCCGACGCCGCCGGGGTACAGCGTGGAGGGGTGCACGTGCCGACCTTCCATGAGGCAGAACATCTCCCGCGTCCACCGGCTGACCTGGAGCGCCTCCCGATAGAACTCACCTGTGAAAGGATTGAGCGCCCGCATGATGTCGGCGATGGTGCGGTACCCGTGTGCCTCGGCGTTGGGTGCCTGCGTGTTTTCCGCCTTGGCGAGCACACTGGGGTTGGTCTCCGAAACCATCTTCTCGCAGTAGTCCACGCCGACCAGGTTCTCCTGAAAGATGTTGTGGTCAAACATGTATTCCGCGGCCTCGCCGAGATTGACGATCCACTCGCCGAGGTGCGGCGGCCGCACACCGTATGCCATGTTCTGGCAGTAGCAGGAGCAGGTGGCGTGGTTGTCGCCGCAGATTCCGCAGATGCGGCTGGTGATGAAGTGCGCGTCGCGAGGATCTTTGCCCTTCATGAAGATCGAGTAGCCGCGGAAGATCGACGACGTGCTGTGGCATTCGACCACTTCTCTGTTCTCGAAGTCGATCTTGGTGTAGATGCCCAGGCTGCCGACAATTCGCGTGATCGGGTCCCACGCCATCTCGACAAGCTGGCCGGGCTCGCGCTTGACGTGTGACGGGTCGGGGATGGTCGTTGTCATCGGAATGTCTCTTTCATATGTGTGGTCCACTGCGCCACAGGGCATTTCGCCGAAACCGGGCAATCGCCCGCCGTGCGCGCCGGGGGACCCGCACTTACCAGGTGCGAGTCGCTCCGGTGGTGAGTTTCTTACCGGGGTGCCGCCACTTCGGTTCTTTGTCGAGAGTGCGCCCGGTGATCGCACGCAGGGGACGGATCAACGACCCGTAGAGTCCCGACGCTGTCGACGAAAGCGTCCCGCCCGGCGGCTCGTCCATGAACGGCATGAACTTGTCCGGGAAGCCGGGCATCGTGCAGCCGATGCAGATTCCGCCGACGTTCGGGCACCCACCGACGCCGTTGATCCATCCGCGCTTGGGCACATTGCACTTCACGACGGGTCCCCAACAGCCGAGCTTGACAATGCATTTCGGCGATCCGTACTCGGTCGCGAAATCGCCTTGCTCGTAATACCCGGCCCGGTCGCAGCCCTCGTGCACGGTCGCGCCGAACAGCCACTTGGGCCGCAGGGCATCGTCGAGCGGGATCATCGGCGCCTGGTCGGTGGCCATGTAGAGCAGATAGGTGAGCGTCTCGGCCAGATTGTCCGGTTGGATCGGGCAGCCGGGCACGCAGACTATCGGTATGCCCGCCTTGCTCTTCCAGTCCCATCCCAGATAATCGGGCACACCCATGGCTCCGGTCGGGTTGCCCGCCATCGCGTGGATTCCGCCGTAGGTCGCGCAGGTTCCGACCGCTACGATCGCGGTGGCCTTAGGCGCGAGCCGGTCCACCCATTCGCTCGTCGTCATCGGCTGTCCGGTCGCAGGATCATTTCCGAACCCGCACCAGTAGCCTTCGTCGTGCAGCTGTTCGTTCGGGATGGAACCCTCGACGACCAGCACGAACGGGTCCAACTCTCCCCGCTCGCCCTTGAAGAACCATTCGAGGAAGTCGTCGGCCCCCCCGTTTGGTCCGCACTCGAAATCGATCAGGGGCCAGTGCACGGCGACTTTCGGCAGGCCGGGGAGCGCGCCAAGGGCGATCTCTTCGACACTGGGTTGTGTGGCGGCAGTCAGCGCCACGGAATCACCGTCACAACTCAACCCCGCATTGATCCACAGCACATGGATCAATGCTTCTTCCGCTTTGACTGCTGCCTCAGTTGGCATATGTCACAGCTTCCCGGGACCCGGGCTGGGAGCCCCCATCGTCACACCGGACGTTTGCACCCACATGTCGGAGCGCTGATTCTCGGTTTACTCCGGCCCGTATGTCTTGTCAACGGAATCTAACGACATGCATATGTTTGCCGTTGCGTCTGCCTGCGAAGCGACCCATTCGTACCATTGGGGAACACCCTCACCCGTGGTGGCGGACAACGGCAAGATGCTGACGCCTGGGTTAACCGAGCGGGCGTAGCCGGCGCACTTTTCAAGATCGAAGTCGACGTACGGCAGCAGATCGATCTTGTTGATGATGACGAGCCCGGCTGCGGCAAACATATGCGGGTACTTGAGCGGCTTGTCCGCGCCCTCGGTCACCGAGATCACCACCACTTTGCTGTGCTCGCCGAGATCGAATAGCGCCGGGCAGACCAGATTGCCGACGTTCTCGATGAACAGCAGTGACCCCGATTCCGGTTCGAGCGCGTGAAGGGCTCGGTGAATCATGTCAGCGTCGAGGTGGCAGCCGGCGCCGGTGTTGATCTGGACCGCCCGCGCGCCCGCGGCGCGGATTCGTTCGGCGTCGAGCAAGGTCTCCTGATCGCCTTCGATGACGGCGACCGGCCGGTCGGCCGTCAACTCGCGGATGGTGCGCTCTAGAAGGGTCGTCTTGCCCGCCCCCGGTGAGCTGGTGACGTTGAGTGCGAGGACGTCACGCTCGGCGAGCCACTGCCGGTTCTGCTCGGCGAGTAGATCGTTCTTCTGCAGAACCTTCTGCTCCAGCGAGACGGTCTCGGTGTGGGTGTGGCCGTCGTGGTGGTGGTTTTGATGTTCGTGTTCGTGCTGGTGGTCGCCTGCAACGGTGATGACGGCGCCGTCGTCGCCGCATCCGCATGTCGCGCACATGGTCAGCTCACTTCCATCGAGAGGATTCGCAGGTCGCGGCCCGCCAGCACGTCGATATCGGCACTTCCGCACGGACACAACAGGATCAGGTCGTGCAATTCGAACTCCTGTTGACAGCCGCGGCAGCGCGCTGCGCCCGGCCTGACATCGAGATCGAGGAGGGCCCCGTCGGCGACCGTGCCCTGGGTGGCCAGTTCGAAGCAGAACTGCATGGAGTTGGGGACCAAGGCGCACAGCTCGCCGACCTCGACCTTGACGCTGTGCACGCGACGACCCGCGGCATGTTCACATACCGCGTCGACAACACTCTGCGTGATCGCCATTTCGTGCATGTCAGTCCGCTCTTTGCCGAGCCGGTGACCCCACGATAGGCCGATTCTCCGTCGACTCGCCGCCGATCGGCGTGTCAGCTTGAATCGAACAGGTGTTCGTCTACTGTGGGCGACAGCGGAAACAACGACTTGTCGGCACCTACCTCTAACGTCACGGCCAACCCGATCGAAAACGATCACGGAAGCACCGAGAGAGACGGAGACCATCCCATGTCACAGGCCCCTGATCGCGAAAAAGCCCTCGAGTTGGCGCTCGCGCAGATCGAGAAGAACCATGGCAAAGGGTCGGTGATGCGGCTCGGGGACGAGGTGCGTCAGCCGATCTCCGTCATCCCCACCGGTTCGATCGCGCTTGACGTGGCGCTCGGTATCGGCGGACTGCCAAGGGGCCGGGTCGTCGAGATCTACGGCCCGGAGTCCTCGGGTAAGACCACCGTCGCGCTGCATGCGGTGGCCAACGCCCAGGCGGCGGGCGGCATCGCGGCGTTCATCGATGCCGAGCACGCGCTGGATCCGGAGTACGCCAAGAAGCTGGGCGTGGATACCGACTCGCTGCTGGTCTCTCAGCCCGACACGGGTGAACAGGCGCTGGAGATCGCTGACATGCTGATCAGGTCCGGCGCGCTGGACATTCTGGTCATCGACTCGGTAGCCGCGCTGGTGCCGAGGGCGGAGATCGAGGGTGAGATGGGCGACAGTCACGTCGGCCTGCAAGCTCGATTGATGAGCCAGGCACTGCGCAAGATCACTGGCGCACTGAGCAATTCGGGTACCACCGCGATCTTCATCAACCAGTTGCGGGAAAAAATCGGGGTCATGTTCGGGTGTGGATCCTGGTACACCAACGTAACTCTTGCGGACGGCAGCACTGAAAAGCTCGGCAAGATCGTCAACCAGAAGATGGACGTCGAAGTCCTCTCTTACGACTTCGAGTCGGGTCAAATCGTCCCCCGCAAAGTGACAAACTGGTTCAACAACGGCAGAACTGAGGAATTTCTACATTTCAAGGTAGATAGGGCTGGAGGCGGAACCGGACGTGGCCACGCCAGCCTGGCGATGACTCGCAATCATTTGATCCGAACCCCCGGGGGGTGGCGCGAGGCCGAAGATATCCAAGTTGGTGACCGCGTGATGTTGGCACAGCCCAGTCTCCTAAGCGATCAGCAGTGGGAGGTCGTATTGGGCTCGTTGATGGGCGATGGTTGCCTCTCGCCACCTGTCCGACAGGATGCCGAAAGCGCCCGACTTCGGATGGGGCATGGAGTAAAGCAAGTTGAGTACTTGGATTGGAAGCTCTCCTTAATGGAGAACATCCCTCATTGCCGCACTACCAATAGTAAGGGTGCCGTTTTCGCTGACTTCACTCCATTGGCTGAACTCCATGAGCTGCGAAGTGCGGTCTATCTGGGGGATGGCAAGAAGTTTTTGTCCGACGAGTACCTAAAGGCCCTAACCCCATTGGCACTTGCCATCTGGTATATGGACGACGGTGGCTTCACGCTGCGGTCCAAGGGACTTCAGCAGCGCACACAAGGCGGAAGCGGGCGCATCGAGATCTGCTTGGAAGCCCTGAGTGAGGGATCACAGGAACGCCTACGCGACTATCTATGCGATGCTTACGGCTTTGATGTCCGTCTTCGTCGAGCAGGTCGAGCGGGGAATGTGAATCTGGTGTTCTCCACTAAAGCCACCGCAAAGTTCCAGGAACTCGTCGCGCCGTATGTCCATCCTTCTATGGCTTATAAATTGTTACCGCGTTTCCGCGATCAGTTCGCAGTGGAGCAGCAGGTTGTTAAGCCGACGATGCAGCTGATGCCAGCACGCGTCCTTGACATCGAATCGAAGACGGACTATCAGATTATGAGTCGCTATGACATCGAGGTGGAAGGCTCACACAACTACTTCGCCGACGGGGTCATGGTGCACAACTCACCCGAAACGACAACGGGCGGAAAGGCTTTGAAGTTCTATGCCTCGGTCCGCTTGGACGTCAGGCGAATTGAGACGCTGAAGGACGGCACTGACGCGGTCGGCAACCGTACCCGCGTCAAGGTCGTGAAGAACAAAGTTTCGCCCCCCTTCAAACAGGCCGAGTTTGACATCCTGTATGGAAAGGGCATTTCCAAGGAGGGCTCGCTCATCGACCTGGGTGTCGAGCAGGGCTTCGTCCGCAAGTCCGGCTCGTGGTTCACCTATGAGGGTGAGCAGCTGGGCCAGGGCAAGGAGAACGCCCGTAACTTCCTGCTCGAGAACCCCGATGTGGCCGCCGAGATCGAGAAGAAGATCAAGGAAAAGATGGGCATCGGAGCCGTGGTGACCGCTGATGACGAAGTCCTGCCCGCCCCCGTCGACTTCTGAGTCGGCTGAGCCTTCTCGCGAGGAGCAGGCGCGGGCGCTCTGCCTGCGCCTGCTCACCGCGAGGGCACGCACCCGCGCCGAACTGGAAGGCCAGCTGGCCAAGCGCGGCTATCCCGACGATGTCAGCACCCGGGTGCTCGACCGCTTGACCGACGTCGGACTGATCGACGACACCGACTTCGCCGAGCAGTGGGTGCGCTCGCGTCGGATCAACGCCGGAAAAGGCAAGCGCGCGTTGGCAGCCGAGCTTCGCACCAAGGGCGTCGACAACGAGGTGATCACCGCAGCGCTTGCCGATATCGACGCAGGGGCAGAGCGCGAGCGCGCCGAGCAACTGGTCAGCGACAGACTGCGCCGCGAACGCAGCACTGACGACGACGCCAAGCTGACTCGCCGGCTGGTGGGGATGCTCGCCAGGCGCGGCTACAGCCAGTCGATGGCCTTCGACGTGGTCAAGGTGGCGCTCGCCAACGAGCACGAGCGCCGAAAGGTCTAGTTCGCAAGACGGTAAGTTGGCCGACATGCTGCTGTCAGCCAAACTCGCTCCCACATTCGACTATCCGGTGATGGAGCAGTTCTGGCGCACCGCAGACGAACTCGGCTTTCACTCGGTCGCCAACTACGACCACTTCTACGGCTTGCTCGACAACGCCGACCCGACGCTTGAGGGCTGGACGTCACTGGCCGCCATGGCAGTGGTGGTGCGGCGCGCTCGGGTGAGCTGCATGGTCGCCGGGGTCACCTACCGTAATCCGGCGGTGCTGGCGAAGATGGCGGTCACGGTCGACCACATCAGCGGCGGACGCCTCGACTTCGGGCTGGGGGCCGGCTGGCATGAAGCCGAACATCACGGCTACGGCCTCGAGTTTCCCGGCGCTGGAACACGAGTGACGATGCTGGACGAGGCGCTGACGCTGATAAAGAGATTGTGGACGGAGGATTCGGTCACGTTCGAAGGCCGCTACTACACCCTGCGCGACGCGCTGTCCGAACCCAAGCCGCTACAGCGCCCGCACCCGCCGATCGTCGTCGGGGGAGAGAAGCCGAAGATGCTGCGAGTCATCGCGCGCCACGCCGACGAGTGGAATGTACCCAGCCATGGTGATGTCGCCGAGTGGGCGAGGACCAGCGCAAAACTCGACGAGGCGTGCGCCGAGATCGGCAGGAATCCCGCCGACATCAAGAGGGCGGTCCAGCTGTTCGTCCAGCCCGCCAACGCGGGGCATCTCGACGAGCAGCTGGCCACGCTGCCCGAGTTGGAAGCCGCAGGCTGTCAGCATGCGGTGCTGTCCTTCTATCAGCCCCCGACGATCCAACAGTTGACGGACTGCGCCGAGCGCATCCCGCGCTAGATCGTGCCGCCGCCGCCCGCGGCGAACGTGCCCTGCGTGACAGGCTGGTCGACGTGTATGGGCTCCGGGGTGCGACGGGATCGCCGCATCCGGCCCTCCAGCCACACGGCGAACTGCGACAGCGCGAAGTTGACGGTGATCATCAAGACCGCAATGACGATGAGCGCGGGAATGTAGTTGCCATAGGCAGAACCGACCTGCGTGCCCTGACGCACCATCTCCAGGAAGGTGATCTGGTAGCCGATCGCGGTGTCCTTCAACACCACCACCAGCTGCGAGATCAACACGGGCAGCATCGACGTGATCGCCTGCGGCAACAGGATCGACCGCATGGTCTGACCCCACCCGAGCCCCAACGAGGACGCCGCCTCCGCCTGGCCTTTGGGAAGCGCGTTGACACCTGCGCGCACGATCTCGGCGATGACGGCGCCGTTGTAGAGGGTCAGGCCCGTGATGACACCGGCCAGCGCGAGATGCTTCGACGGGAACACGTCATAGGACGCGTACAGGAAGTACGCGAAGATCATCATGATCAACACCGGTACTGCGCGGAAGAACTCCACGATCACCGACGACGTCCAGCGGATCGCGTTGTGGGCCGACATCCGGCCGACGCCGAGGAGGAATCCGAGCAGCAGCGCGAGCACGATGGACACCGCGGCGGCGGTGAGTGTGCCCTGCACACCGGGCAGGATGTAGGTCTTCCACAGGTTCGCGCTTACGAAGGGCTCCCACTTCGCTGCGGTCAGCTGCCCCTTCGCGTTCAGCTTGGCGTAGACCACCCAGATCACCAGGAGCGTGACGACGATGGTGACCGCCGAGATCAGATGATTCCGCAGACGCCCTCTCGGACCGGGCGCGTCGAAGAGGACCGACGACCCGGTCACCTTGCCACCGCCAGCCGTTTACCCAGCCAACTGAAGAACAGGCCCGTCGGCAGCGTCAGGAGGATGAACCCGCCCGCGAAGATTGAGCCGACGGTGATCAGTGCCGCGGTGTTCTCGATCATCTCCTTCATCAGCAGCGCGGCCTCCGCCACGCCGATGGCCGACGCGATCGTGGTGTTCTTGGTCAGTGCGATCAACACCGAGCCAAGGGGAGCGACGACCGCGCGAAAAGCCTGCGGCAGCATGACCATTCGCAGGTTCTGGCCGAATGTCAGACCAAGCGAGCGAGCCGCTTCGGCCTGGCCGAGCGGAATCGTGTTCACGCCGGAACGCACCGTTTCGCATACGAATGCCGCGGTGTACACAGTGAATCCGAGCACCGCGAGCCGGAAGTTGCTGTCCTCGATCGACGTCGCCGACTGAGAGTCGACCAGGGTGATGCCCAGCGTCTGCGAGAGTCCAAATGAGCAGAACAGGATGATCAGCGTGAGCGGGGTGTTGCGCACGACGTTGACGTAGGTCGTGCCGATCCAGTTGAGCATCGGCACCGGTGCCAGCCGCATGGCGGCCAGCACCGTGCCGAGGATCAGCGCACCGATCGCCGAGTACACCGTCAGCTGGATCGTCGTCCAGAACGCCTCGAGGATCTGGCCGACGGTGAAGCCGGGTAGTACCTCGGAGTTCACGGGCGACTTGTCAGCTGTGTCGGCGTCAGCAAGCGGCGGGCGTCGGTGGCGTCGGTGCGGCCAGACCCGCGGGGCCCAGGTTCTTGTCCCACGCTTCCTTCCATGCGCCGTCCGACTCCATCTTCTTGAGTGCGTCGGTGACCTTGGTGCACAGCTCGGTGTCGTCCTTCTTCAGACCGACCCCGTAGTTCTCCTCCGAGAACGGCTTGCCGACGATCTTGAAGACGCCAGGGCTTTGGGCGGCATAACCGGCGAGGATGACCTCGTCGGTGGTCACCGCGTCGACGGCGCCGTTCTTCAGCGCCTCGACGCACGCCGAATAGGTGTCGTACTGCTGCAGCTGCACACCCGGATACTTGTCCTTGATCCGCTGGGCCGGCGTCGAGCCCGACACCGAGCACAGCTTCTTGTTGTTCTGCAGCGACTCCGCACCGGTGATGTCGGTGTTGTCGGCCTTCACCAGCAGGCTCTGGCCGGTGATCAGGTACGGCCCGGCGAAGCTGACCTTCTCCTTGCGGGAATCGGTGATCGAGTAGGTGGCGACGATGAACTTGACCTGGTCGTTCTGGATCAGCGTCTCGCGCTGGCCCGAGGGCGATTCCTTCCACTCGATCTGCTCGGGGGTGAATCCGAGTTCCTTGGCCACAAAGGTGGCGACGTCGACGTCGAACCCGCTCATCGTGCCGTCGGGGTTCTTCAGGCCGAGGCCGGGCTGGTCGAACTTGGTGCCGATCACGATGGAGTTCTCGTCGCCACCGCCACCGCCACCGCCGCAGGCCGATACCGCGAACGGCAGTGCGATGGCCAGTGCGACGGCGCCTGCGACGCGCAATGGGAAGGACGGCATATTCGATTCCTTTCGCCGGGGGCGTGCTCTTAGTGCTTGAGGATCTTTCCGAGGAAATCTTTTGCGCGGTCGGACTTGGGGTTGCCGAAGAACTCCTTGGGCTCGGCTGCCTCGACGATCGCGCCGTCAGCCATGAACACCACCCTGTTGGCGGCGCCGCGGGCGAAGCCCATCTCGTGGGTCACCACGATCATCGTCATGCCGTCCTTGGCCAGCGAGGTCATCACCGCCAGCACCTCGCTGATCATCTCCGGATCCAGCGCGCTGGTCGGCTCGTCGAACAGCATCACCTTCGGGTTCATCGCGAGCGACCGCGCGATGGCCACCCGCTGTTGCTGGCCGCCGGATAGCTGTGCGGGGTACTTGTCCGCCTGGTTGGCGATCCCAACGCGTTCCAGCAGCTCCATCGCCTTCTTGCGGGCCTCGTCCTTCGACGCCTTCCGGACCTTCATCGGAGCGAGCGTGACGTTTTGCAGAATTGTCTTGTGCGCGAACAGATTGAACGACTGGAACACCATACCGACATCGGATCGCAGCTGTGCCAGCTTGCGTCCCTCGTCGGGCAATATCTCCCCGTCGATCTCGATCGTGCCTGATTCGATGGTCTCGAGTCGATTGATGGTGCGGCACAACGTCGATTTGCCCGAACCGGACGGCCCCAGCACGACGATGACCTCTCCGCGGTCGACGTCGAGGTTGATGTCCTTGAGAACGTGGAGATCGCCGAAGTGCTTGTTGACGGCCTTGATGGAGACCATCGGCGTACCCATGGGTGCTGACCTTACCCAGGTAATGCGCAGCTTGTCTCCAACTCGTGAATCCGCCCAATTAACGCGCCTGTGCCGTCCGTAACATGGGTCTGGTGACTTCGATGGCTCCCGACGAAAGGCTCGGCTCTCCCCCTGCCCTTCGGGCGGGTGGGCCCCCAGCTTGGGAGGGGAGTGCCCCCACGCGCGAGCGCTCGTCGGCAGTGCGCACCTACCAGGTGCGTACTTATGGCTGCCAGATGAACGTGCACGATTCCGAGCGGCTGGCAGGCTTGCTTGAGGCGGCGGGGTACCGGCGTGCGGCCGACGGCGCCGACGCCGACGTGGTGGTGTTCAACACCTGTGCGGTGCGCGAGAACGCCGACAACAAGCTGTACGGCAACCTCAGCCACCTGGTCCCGCGCAAACAGGCCGACCCCGATATGCAGATCGCCGTCGGCGGCTGCCTGGCTCAGAAGGACCGCGACGCGGTGCTGCGCCAAGCGCCGTGGGTGGACGTCGTCTTCGGCACGCACAACATCGGGTCGTTGCCGACACTTCTGGACCGGGCAAGGCACAACAAGGCCGCCCAGGTCGAAATCGTCGAGGCCCTGCAGGAATTCCCGTCCAACCTGCCTGTTTCGCGGGAATCCGCTTACGCCGGTTGGGTTTCCATTTCGGTGGGGTGCAACAACACCTGCACGTTCTGCATTGTGCCCGCATTGCGCGGCAAAGAGGTCGACCGCAGGCCGGCCGAGGTGCTCGCCGAAGTCCAGGCGCTGGTGGACCAGGGCGTGCTCGAGGTGACACTGCTCGGGCAGAACGTCAACGCCTACGGCGTCTCGTTCGCAGACCCGGAACAGCCACGAGACCGCGGGGCGTTCGCGCAACTGTTGCGCGCATGCGGGCGGATCGACGGGCTGGAGCGGGTGCGGTTCACCTCACCTCACCCGGCAGAATTCACCGACGACGTCATCGAAGCCATGGCTGAGACGCCGAATGTCTGCCCGGCGCTTCACATGCCGATGCAGTCAGGTTCGGACCGGGTGCTGCGAGCCATGCGCCGCTCGTACCGCTCCGACCGATTCCTGTCCATCCTCGCGAAAGTGCGCACGGCCATCCCGCACGCGGCCATCACCACCGACCTGATCGTGGGCTTCCCCGGTGAGACGGAAGAGGATTTTCAGGACACCCTCGATGTGGTGGCAGCCGCTCGCTTCAGCGCGGCGTTCACGTTCCAGTACTCGAAACGACCCGGCACGCCGGCGGCTGAGCTTGCCGGCCAGTTGCCGAAAGCGGTTGTCCAGGAGCGCTATCAACGCCTCATCGACCTTCAGGAGCGAATCTCACTCGAGGAGAACATCGTCGCGATCGGCCGCGACGTCGAGCTGCTGGTAGCCCTCGGCGAGGGCCGCAAGGACAGCCGCACCGCCCGGATGTCCGGGCGTGCACGCGACGGCAGGCTGGTGCACTTCACCCCGACGGGCGCCGACATCCGGCCCGGCGACGTCGTCACCACCGTCGTCACGGACGCTGCGCCGCACCACCTGATCGCCGACGGCGCACTGCTGTCGCATCGGCGCACCCGTGCGGGGGACGCGCACCAGGCAGGTCGGCGGCCCAACGGCGTGGGTCTGGGCATGCCGGGCATCGGCACACCCGCGAACCAGCCCGCGGCAGCTGGATGTACGCGGTGAGCGCGGGCGACCCCAAGAACGGCGACTTCGCAGAGTTCAAGGGCGAGATCGAAGCGGCCGAACGCCGCGTCGCCAGGGAAATCGATCCCGGCCCAAGGGCATTGGCCATCGCCACGGCGGTCTTCGTTCTGCTGCTGACCTTCATTCTTCCGCACACCGGCGGTGCAAGGGGCTGGGATGTGCTGGCTGGCAACGACGCCGCGATCTCCGCGGGGATCTCGCTGCCGTCGCGGGTGTTCATCTGGCTGACGCTGGTGTTCAGCGTCGGCTTCTCGATGCTGGCCCTGCTGACCAGGCGATGGGCGCTGGCATGGATCGCGCTGGCCGGATCCACCGTGGCATCGCTCTCGGGACTGCTCGCGGTGTGGTCACGCCAGACCGCCCCCGCACCGCATCCCGGCCCCGGCATCGGGCTGATCATCGCGTGGCTCACGGTGATCGTGCTGACCTACAACTGGGCGCGGGCGGTGTGGGCGCGTACCGCCCTGCAACTCGCCGCAGAGGAGGAGCGTCGCCGGGCCGTCGCCAAGCGTCAGACCAAGGGTCTGTTGGAGAGCATGGACGACGACCGCGATGACGACAGCGACGGTCCCGAGAAGACCTAGCTAACCCTTCTTGCCGAGCGCCTCGGCAGCGGCCTCGGCCCACTGGCGCCACTGCTCGGCGCTGGCTCGTGCCTGCTCGGCATCCTTGGTGCGTCCCGCCGCGGCTGCCTTCTCCTCTTGTCGCTCGTATTGCTCTGCGCGCTCCCGGAATTGGTCGGCACGCGCCTGGGCCTCGGGATCGACGCCGTGGCTCGGCGCGTCACGTACCTTCTTCTCGATCGCTCGCAGCCGCCGTTCCAGGTCGGCGCTGCGCTCGCGCGGCACCTTGCCGATCTTGTCCCACTTGTCACCGATGGTGCGAAGGGCGGCGCGGGCAGCGTCCAGATCGGAGGTGTCGACCCTTTCGGCCTCCTTGAGCAGCGCCTCCTTCGCCTCCGCGTTCGACTTGAACTCGGCGTCGCGCTCGGCGGACACCGCATTGCGCGCGCTGAAGAAGGTGTCCTGGGCAGCCTTGAACCGCGCCCACAGCGCGTCATCGACGTCCTTGCTTGCGCGTCCGGCCGCCTTCCACTCCGCCAGCAGGTCGCGGAAAGCCCCTGCAGTGGGACCCCAGTCGGTGGAGTCGGCCAGTGCCTCGGCCCGTTCGCAGAGGGTCTCTTTGTTCTGGCGCGCACCAGCCCTCTCGCGGTCGAGGTCGGCGAAATGCGATCCGCGGCGACGGTTGAACGCCTCGCGCGCCGCGGAGTAGCGCTTCCACAGCGCATCGTCGGTCTTGCGGTCCAGGCCGCTGATCGTGCGCCACTCCTCGAGGATTTCACGCAGCCTGTCGCCTGCGGCCTTCCACTGGGTGGCGGTGTTGGCGAGCTCCTCGGCCTCGGCCGCCAGCGTCTCCTTGCGGGTGGTCTGGGCGGCGCGGTGTTCCTCGCGCTTGGCCTTATCGGCGGCGGCGGCGGTGTCCGCATGCTCGACGATCGTCGTTAGCCGCGCGGCAAGAGCGTCGACGTCGCCGAGTACCGATGCGGTTGGCAGGCTTTCGGCGAGCGTCGCGGCGGCCGCCTTGATCTTGCGGGCGTCACCCGTGCCCGACGTCAGCCGGCTCTCCATCAGCGTGACCTCGGTGTCGAGGTCGTCGAAACGTCGCCCGAAGTGAGCGAAGGCGGCCTCTGTGTCACCCGCCTGCCAGGACCCGATGTTCCGTTCGCCTGCGCTGCTGATCAGCCACACGGTGCCGTCGGGGTCGACGCGGCCGAACTGGTGCGGATCGCTGGCCGGGGCGGCATGCGCGGCGTGGACGGCGGCCTGCGTCGGGCCCGGGCGCGGACCAGGGCGCGGCGGTCCGGGACGGGGAACGGGTCTTGGGGTGGTCGTCGTCGATTCCGAGGTCGCCCCGCCAACTTCCGGCGGGGCGGTGCCCACATCGTCCCCTGACCTCCGGCCGTGGGCCCATGCACCGGGTTCGCTTGTCGTCATCTTCGGTTCCTTCGTGCCCTCCGCGCGGGCTTCTCCGCGCACCTGCCGCGCGACGCGGCGCCTTTACTTCGTCCGCTATTCAAACAGGTCGACCGGCGTCCGTACGCCGATGCCGCCATTTGCCTACGCTCATCACGACGCGGATAGGAGGTGGGGAGATGGACAAGGCGGATATCGCCGCCATTTTCGCCATCGGCGCCGCTTTCTTCATTGCGATCGGCGACGTCATGCATCAGCGCACCGCGCATGACGTCACCGACGAGCCGGTCAGCCATTTCGAGCTGTTCCTGCGGCTGCTGCGGGACGGGCAATGGTGGCTGGGCAGCCTGGTTGCCGCGGTCGGTTTCGCGCTGCAGGCGGCGGCGCTCGGCTTCGGCTCCGTGCTGCTCGTGCAGGCCCTGCTGGTGACATCCCTGTTGTTCGCGCTGCCCATCAACGCGCGGATCAGCCGCCGCCGGGTGACTCGGTGGGAGTGGCTGTGGGCGGTGCTTCTCGCGGCCTCGGTGGTGGTGATCGTGACGGTCGGCAACCCGACCGAGGGCCATTCGCACGCCTCCTGGAAGACCTGGACGGCCGTGGTCTTCGTCCTTGGCTCCGCCCTCGTGCTGTGCGTGCTTGGCGCAGGCATCGTGAAGGGCCCCGCGAGCGCGGTGCTGCTCGGCTTCGTGTCCGGCGCGCTGTGGGGCGTTTTCGCGGTGCTGACGAAGGGTGTGGTGGACCATGTCGACGACGGGTTGTTGGCCGTGGTGCGCACACCCGAGCTGTACGCATGGGCGATGGTCGCCATCGCAGGCACGGCCTTCCAGCAGTCGTCCTTCCGGGCCGGTTCGTTGACCGCATCCCTGCCGACCATGACGGTCGCCGAGCCGGTGGTGGGGTCGGTGCTCGGTGTCATGGTGCTCGGCGAAGCGCTGCGGCCGGGGGACTCGGGCTGGTTCATCCTCATCGTCGCGGTGACCGCGATGGTGGTCGCGACGGCCGCGCTCGCGCGTGGTGAGGCCGCGGCGGCGTCGGCGAAACTGCCCGCGTGACGTCGGCCCGTTAGTTTGGTTGCGTGCTGAGCGCCATCGCGATCGTGCCGTCGGCTCCGGTCATCGTTCCCGAGCTCGCGTCGTCGGCCGCCGCCGAGTTGGCCGACCTCCGCGAGGCCGTATTCGCTGCCGCGGCGTCGCTGCCTGCGCGATGGATCGCCGTCGGCGCCGGATCCGCCGACGCCGTCATCGGACCTGAGCGGGCGGGCACGTTCGCGGGCTACGGGGTTGACATGAGGGTGGCGCTGTCGCCCGCCGCGTGGGCCCACGGCCGGAGGCCAGGGGACGACGCGAGCGAACTGCCGCTGTGCGCGTTGGTCACGGGCTGGCTGCGCGGCCTGGCCAACCCGCAGGCGAGCGCCGAGGTCAGGGTGTGCGCCGACGGCCTTGGCGCCGATGCGGCGCTGGACCGCGGCAGGCGGCTGCGCACCGAGCTCGACGAGGCAGACGAAGCCGTCGGCGTGCTCGTCGTCGCCGATGGGGTGCACACCCTCACACCGCCCGCACCCGGTGGCTACGACCCCGATTCGATACCGGTGCAGGCCGCGCTCGACGACGCGTTGGCGGCAGGCGACACCTCGGCTCTCGGACACACGTCGGCCGTCGTCGTCGGCCGCGTCGCCTACCAGGTGCTCGCCGGCCTCGGAGCGCCCAGATCTGCCGAGGAGCTCTACCGCGGGGCGCCCTACGGCGTCGGATATTTCGTCGGCGTCTGGCACCCGTGAGGCCGCTCGCGATCGTCGGACCGACCGGCACGGGCAAGTCGGCGCTCGCGCTCGCGGTCGCCGAGAGGATCGGCGGAGAAATCGTGAACGCCGACGCCATGCAGCTCTACCGCGGGATGGACATCGGGACCGCGAAGCTGCCCGCCGCCGACCGCGCCGGAATCCCGCACCACCAACTCGACGTGCTCGAGGTCACCGAGACGGCGACAGTCGCCCGCTATCAGCGGGACGCGGCCGCCGACGTCGAGGGCATCGCCGCCGCCGGAGCGGTGCCCGTCATCGTCGGCGGATCGATGATGTACATCCAGTCTCTTCTCGACGAATGGGCGTTCCCCACCACCGACCCGGCCGTCCGGGCGAGGTGGGAGCAGCGGCTGGCCGAGATCGGTGCCGCGGCGCTGCACCGGGAGCTTGCCGCCGTCGACTCCGAAGCCGCCGCCTCGATTTTGGCCACCGACGGCCGCCGCATCGTGCGGGCGCTCGAGGTGGTCGAGCTGACCGGTGAGCCGTTCGCCGCGTCGGCGCCGACGATCGGCCCGCCACGTTGGGACACTGCGATCGTCGGATTGGACTGGGATACCGCCGTTCTCGACGATCGTCTGGCGCTGCGCACCGACACCATGTTCGGCGACGGCCTCGTCGACGAGGTGCGCGCTCTGCTGGACTGGGGTCTGCGCGACGGTATGACCGCATCCCGCGCGCTCGGCTACGCGCAGGTGATCGACGACCTCGACAGCGGCGGCGACGGATCGGCCGCGCGGGAGCCGACATTCATCGGAACCCGGCGCTACGTGCGACGGCAGCGGTCATGGTTCCGCCGTGACCACCGGATCACCTGGCTCGACGGGGCGGGCACAGACAACGTCGAAAAAACCCTTCGCGCGTGGCGGCACGTATCCTGATCAGGTGATGTTCGCGAAGGGCCACGGCACGCAGAACGATTTCGTGCTGCTGCCCGACCTGGAAGGCAGGCTCCCGCTCGAACCTGCCGTGGTCGCCGCGCTCTGTGACCGCAGGCGGGGGATCGGGGCCGACGGCGTGCTGCGGGTCACCACCGCGGGTGCCGCAGGGAGCGCGGGCGTGTTCGACCGGCTTCCCGAAGGTGTGGCGGCCGATGACTGGTACATGGACTACCGCAACGCCGACGGCTCGATCGCGCAGATGTGCGGCAACGGCGTCCGGGTGTTCGCCCACTATCTGAGGGCCAGCGGCCTGGAGAGCCGCGACGAGTTCACCGTCGGTTCGTTGGCGGGCCCGAGGCCGGTGGTGTTGCACGCATGGGACGCCACCAACGCCGACGTCACCGTCGAGATGGGCAAGACCAACCAACTCGGCACAGGCGAGGCGATCGTCGGCGGCCGCCCCTTCGCCGGGCTGGCTGTCGATGTCGGCAACCCGCATCTGGCGTGCGTGGACGTCGAACTGACCGCAGCCGGGCTGGCCGCACTCGATGTGGCCGCGCCGGTACGGTTCGACACGCAGCAGTTCCCAGAAGGCGTCAATGTCGAAGTACTCACCGCTCCGTCGAATGGATCGGTGTCGATGCGGGTACACGAGCGGGGTGTCGGCGAGACCCGTTCGTGCGGAACGGGAACCGTCGCCGCCGCGGTCGCCGCGTTGGCGTGCCAGGGCGCGACCACCGGAACGCTTGCGGTACGCATCCCCGGCGGCGAGGTCGCCGTCACCGTCACCGACGCCACCAGTTACCTGCGGGGGCCGTCGGTCCTTGTGGCAGGCGGCGAGATCTCCGAGGAATGGTGGCGTGCGCAGCAGCGGTAAATGGGATGCGCGAAATCTCGGCAGCGTGCACCATCTCTGGTAACTCATGACTTCTCACGACTATCCCATCGGCGATATCCCGAGCACGGGTGAGCTGGCCCTCGAAGACCGCACGGCACTGCGCCGCGTGGCCGGTCTGTCGACCGAGCTCACCGACATCTCCGAGGTCGAGTACCGCCAGCTTCGCCTGGAGCGTGTCGTCCTCGTCGGCGTCTGGACCGAGGGCAGCGCCGCCAAGGCCGACGCCAGCCTCGCCGAGCTCGCCGCCCTCGCCGAGACCGCAGGATCCGAAGTGCTCGAAGGCTTGATCCAGCGCCGAGACAAGCCGGACGCATCGACCTACATCGGGTCGGGTAAGGCGCAGGAGCTGCGTGAGGTGGTTCTCGCAACCGGAGCCGACACCGTCATCTGCGACGGCGAGCTCAGTCCCGCGCAACTGAATGCCCTGGAGAAGGCAGTCAAGGTGAAGGTCATCGACCGCACCGCGCTCATCCTGGACATCTTCGCCCAGCACGCCACCAGCCGGGAGGGCAAGGCGCAGGTGGCTTACGCCCAGATGGAGTACATGCTGCCGCGGCTGCGCGGTTGGGGCGAGTCGATGTCGCGCCAAGGCGGCGGCGCAGGGGGCAGCGGCGGCGGGGTCGGGACGCGTGGTCCAGGCGAGACCAAGATCGAGACCGACCGGCGCCGCATCCGCGAGCGGATGGCAAAACTACGCCGCGATATCAAGGCGATGAAGAAGGTCCGCGACACACAGCGCAGCCGCAGGCTGGCCAGCGATGTGGCTTCCGTCGCGATCGTTGGCTACACGAATGCGGGAAAGTCCAGCCTGCTCAACGCGCTTACCGGCGCAGGCGTGCTGGTCGAGAACGCATTGTTCGCCACTCTTGAACCCACAACTCGCCGAGGTGAATTCGGCGACGGAAGACCGTTCGTGTTGACCGACACCGTCGGGTTCGTCCGTCACCTGCCCACCCAACTGGTGGAGGCATTCAGGTCCACGCTGGAAGAAGTGGTCAACGCCGACCTGCTGGTACACGTGGTGGATGGTTCGGACGTCAACCCGCTTGCGCAGATCGACGCCGTCCGCCAAGTGATCAATGACGTCATCGCCGAGGGCGGTGGCCAACCGGCGCCAGAACTTGTGGTGGTCAACAAGATCGACGCCGCCGAAGGTCTCACGCTTGCGAAGTTGAGGCGCGCGCTACCCGGCGCCGTCTTCGTCTCAGCGCACACCGGCGACGGTCTCGATCAACTACAGCAGCGAATGGCGCAGCTGGTGACGCCGACCGATACCGCGGTCGACGTGACGATCCCGTATGACCGCGGCGACCTTGTCGCACGGGTGCACGCCGACGGTCGGGTGGACGCCACCGAGCACAACCCAGAAGGCACGCGGATCAAGGCGCGGGTGCCGATCCCGTTGGCGGCAAGCCTGAGTGAGTTCGCGACGTTCTAATCGCGGTCAAACAGCCGGTCGATATCGCGCTGCCAGGCTTCGTCGCGCATCTTCATGTGAAGTGCGCGAACGCCTGCGACGACGAAGGCTGCCATGGCCGCCACGGTGAGCCAGGTGACCGCAGCGACAACCGCCGCATCCAGGATGGCCGTTGTCGCCGGCTTCGGTGGGCCGACCATGGACCCGTTCTCGTCGACCCAGATCTCGACGGTGTCGCCTGCCTTCACCGTCGGTGACACCCTGACCGTGCCGGTGTGTTGGGTTGCGGCCCAGCTCCATTCGACGGCTACCCGGACGGAGTTTCTGCGCAGATCCGGTGCGATCGAGCCGTCGATGACCGTCGCGGTGATGTTCTGGCGGGTGATGGCCTGCTGGGCATAGAGCTCGCGGTTGGCGTCGTAAACCGCGGTGCCGACACCGGCGGCAACCGGTGCCGCGAGCAGTGTCACGACGATGGCGAGCACCACGACGATCCGGTCGATGCGGTCGCCCGCGGGTTGCAGCGGGTTTCGGTCGCCGGGCGGGCGGGTCCACCGCGGCAGGCGCAGCGTGTAGGTGTCCATTTCTGGCTGTCGCCGTGATGTCGTCATCCCGACCCCCTGCTGAAGAGTGGTGATGACCAGTGTCGACGGAGCGGGCGGCGTTGCCTATCGGGTGTGACACCCATTTACGGCGGATACGACCCGTAGCCGGTGGACGCGCAGCCCTTGCGCACGAAAATGGGGCACCCCTCGGCGCCCCATTTCCGTTGTGCTGTGTGCTAGCCCTGTTGTTCGGTCTTCTGGCGCTCCTCGGCGACCTTGGCGGCCGCGCGGGCGCTTTCGGCTTCGGCTTCCTTCTTGGCGGCGTTGCGCTGCGCATCGGCCTTGTCCTGCTGGGCCTTGCCCTCGTTGTAGAGGTCGTCGCGCCCGGTCACCGCACCCGCGACTTCCTTGGCCTTGCCCTTCGCGCCCTCGACGACGCCCTTGATGGCTTCCTCGGGACCGCTGTTGTTGCTGTCACCCATTGCGCAATTCCTCCTTGCGAGTCGGTTGGTTAGCTCTCTCATTCCCGATGGGCCGGTTCGCTAAACGCGCACATACCTCAGGGTGGCGCAGCTCACGCATTGGTGCTGTATTGCCAGCTCGTAGGAGATGTTCCCGCAGAAGAATGGGGGTCAGACCCGATGGTGCGCGGCTGTTGCTCCACACATACTGGTCAGAACACGCACGAAGAGGTGACTATGGCAATCGACGATGCCTGCCATCAGACCTCTGAATTGCCAAGCGAGACAACGAGTATGACAACGAGTATGGGTTCGACCTCCGAGGTAGTGAGGTTCGTATCGCCCTATCAGCTGGCAATTTCGGGGCTGAGCGCGAGATTCGGCATTCTCAGGGATGAGCTGACCCACCCCGAACGCGGGTGTCCGATTGAGCAGGTCTCGTCACGGGTCAAGACCTTCGACCGCATCGTGGCCAAGGCCCGAACGGTGGGCTGCCCGCTGACGCCGGAGTGGATGCGGCGCATGATTCTGGACATCGCCGGGGTCCGTGTGGTCTGTGGCGTCATCTCGGATACCTACCGCGTCGCGAGCATGATCGGCGCACAGCCCGACGTCAGGGTGCTGATCGTCGAGGATTACATTGCCAAGCCAAAGCTCAACGGCTACAAGAGCTTACATATGACAATCGAGATCCCGGTGCTGTTGCCCGATCGAGTCGAACCGGTCCCGGTCGAGCTGCAGATCAGGACGCGGGCGATGGACATCTGGGCCAGTTTCGAGCACAGATTCAGATATCGGGACCATCGGCTCGTATCGACTCGGGTGGTGGATGAGTTGACCGAGGCCGCCGACGCCGCGCACCGGCTCGATATGGCGATCGAACGCCTTCACAACGCGGCGGGATCGCAGACGGCCTGATCTGCGATATTCACGCGATATCGAACAAGTCGGCCGCGCGGGTAGCCATCACCTGTTGTGCCAGTTCGGCTTTCAGCCGGTCGAGGCGGTGCTCCTGGGCGGCGTTCCTGTTGTCGGTGCGGGCCAGGTCGATGAACTCGTCGGTGACGAACCCGTCGCGCAGCAGCAGCGTTGCCGACCGGTCGCCCAGGGTGACCTCGAAGACGAAGTCCTCGGTCAACCGGCCGCGGTCGGCGCGCAGTAGCGACCGATCGACGACGTACCGGCCCTCACTCACGCCCCGAGTGACCGCTTCGAACCCGTCGCGCGCGCCGGGACCGCGAAACGCGGTTCGAACCGCCACAGACCGGCGCGGTGGCGTCGCGCCGGCGGACAGCTCATCGAACGCGCGCTGCATGACCTTGAAGGCCACCGCCACCCCGGCGGGAGAGTGCGGTCCGTGGTAGCGCATCAGGTCGTCGATGGTGAAGGTGATGGTCGTCCCGCCATCCTCGACCTGCAGTGACTCCGCCACATCCACGCCGGGAAGTCTATTCACGCATCGGCTGCACCCGGACAGCCAACCATCCGGTTGGGTGGTATATGGTCGTGGCCAAAGCCCCCGCTCACTCCTGGAGGTTCGCCATGGGCAACGTCGTCAAATTCGAACGCACACTCTTCGAGCCCGAGCACGACCTGTTCCGCGAGTCGTACCGGGCGTTCCTCGACCGGCACGTCGCGCCGTTCCACGAGCAGTGGGAGAAGGACAAGATCGTCGACCGCGGTGTGTGGCTGGAGGCCGGCAAGCAGGGCTTCCTCGGGATGGATGTGCCAGAGGAGTACGGCGGTGGCGGCAACCCCGATTTCCGCTACAACTGCATCATCACCGAGGAGACCACCGCGGGCCGCTACAGCGGCCTCGGCTGGGGCCTGCACAACGACATCATCGCGCCCTACCTGCTCAAACTGGCTACCGACGAGCAGAAGCAGCGCTGGCTGCCGAAGTTCTGCTCGGGCGAGATCATCACCGCGATCGCCATGACCGAGCCCGGCACCGGCAGCGACCTGCAGGGCATCAAGACCAGGGCAGTCAAAGAGGGCGACCACTACGTGCTCAACGGGGCCAAGACCTTCATCACCAACGGCATCAACGCCGACCTGGTGATCGTGGTGGCCCAAACCGACCCCGACAAGGGCGCGCAGGGCTTTTCCCTGCTGGTCGTCGAGCGCGATATGGAGGGCTTCGAGCGCGGACGGAAGCTGGACAAGATCGGCCTCGATGGACAGGACACCGCCGAGCTGTCGTTCACCGACGTCAAGGTGCCCGCCGAAAACCTGCTCGGCGAGGAGGGCATGGGCTTCATCTACCTGATGCAGAACCTGCCGCAGGAACGGCTCAACATCGCGGTGATGGCCGCCGCGGCCATGGAAGCCGTGTTGACCGAGACGCTGCAATACACCAAGGAGCGCAAGGCTTTCGGCAAGCCGATCGGCAGTCAGCAGAACAGTCGCTTCCTGTTGGCCGAGCTGTCGACCGAGGCGACCGTCGTGCGCATCATGGTTGACGAGTTCATCCGGCTGCACCTCGACGGGAAGCTGTCGGCGGAGCAGGCATCGATGGCGAAGTGGTACTCCACCGAGAAGCAGGTGCACCTCATCGACCGCTGCCTTCAGCTGCACGGCGGCTACGGGTACATGAGGGAGTACACCGTGGCGCGGGCATATCTGGACGCTCGCGTGCAGACCATCTACGGCGGTACGACCGAGATCATGAAGGAGATCATCGGGCGCTCGCTGGGCGTGTAGCTTCGCCCGCGATCGGGGTTCGGTGAGAACCGCTGGAATCACACCGTTATCGTGTCTAGCGGACGTACGGCAGACGAACGCGCTAGTTTCAGGGGGACTTTGCCGTAACACGGGGAGGGTGGATGAGTGGGGAGCGTGCCCTGCTGAACTCCGTTTTCGGCCGCACAGCGGCTGCTGTGCTGGCGGCGGCTGTGGCCCTTGTCCTGTCGCCCATCGCAGCGGCGACCCCGGAATCCGATGCCGCGGACGCGATCAGCCGTGCCTACGATGCCAGCGGCGGCGCAACGGGCCCGATGGGCCCAAGCGACGGCGGCGTCTATCCGGTCGGCGGGGGCTTCGGCCAGAACTATGCAGGCGGCAAGATCCTCTTCACCCCGGACACCGGCGCCCACCCCATGGCCGGGGCGATCCTGCAGAAGTACGACTCGCTAGGCGGCGCCGCGGACGGTGACCTGGGGTTCCCGACGACCGACGAGACCGCGGGCAAGGCTCCCGGCAGTCGAAACACCATCTTCAGCGCGGCCGACAAGCCCGTCATCTTCTGGACGCCTGACACCGGCGCGCACGTCGTGCGGGGTGCGATCAACGCCGCGTGGGACAAGCTCGGCGGCTCGGCGGAGGTACTGGGTGTACCGACCGAGGACGAGGTGTTCAAGGGCGATCTCGTCTCGCAGAAATTCACCGGCGGCGAAGTCACCTGGAACCGGTCGAGCAAGGAGTTCACCACCGTGCCGCCGGAACTCGCGGGGCAGCTGGCCGGGCTGACCGTGCCGGAGGACCCCGCCTCGGCGATCAATGCCGCGAGACGGGCCGCTGGCGGGCCGCTCGGGCCGCTGGGCGCCAAACAGGGGCCGCAGTACGCGATAGGGCAGGACGGCGCGGGGCAGGACTTCACCGGCGGCAAGATCTTCTACAGCCCGGCTACCGGTGCGAATGTGGTCAGTGGCCAGGTGCTGAAAAAGTACGAGTCGGTCGGCGGGCCGCAGAGCGATCTGGGCCTGCCGACGAGCAACGAGGCCGACGGCGGGCTCAAGACGGGCAGTCGGGTCAGCACCTTCTCCGCTGAGGACAAGCCGCTGATCTTCTGGACGCCCGACTACGGGGCGTTCATCGTGCGCGGCGCGATGAACGCGGCGTGGGACAAACTGGGCGGTGCGGTCGGTTCGCTCGGGCCTCCGGTCGGTGACCAGACCGAGGATGGGAACGTCATCTCGCAGCGTTTCACCGGCGGCGAGATCTCCTGGGACAAGGGGTCCAACAAGTTCAGCACCGAGCCAGCCAACCTGGCTTCCGGCCTGGCCGGCTTGACGGTGCCGGGCTACGAACCTTCGGAGGCGACGAACTCCGCCGCGCCGAACTCAAAGGAGCGCAACTGGTTCACCCCCTCGTGGTGGTGGCTGCTCGCCGGCATCCCGCTGCTGGTTCTGATCGGCCTGATTCTCGTTGCGACGCTGCGTAACCGGGGCGGTGACGACGACTTGGACGACCTCGGCGACCCGCTGGACTCCGAGTTCGACGATGACCTGAACCGCGACACCGCCGCAGAGGCCGAAGCGGTGGGGCTGGCTGGCTCCGAAGACTACGGAAGAGCGCGACTCGCCGAGAGTTACGGTCGCCCTTCGAGTTCGCCGCTGTATGGGTTGGGTGGCGGTGGCCGAGATCCGTTCGAGGAGTCAGACGTCGACGAGTCGGGGGACGACGGCGACGAGTTCTCCGACCTCGAACCAGAGCCAGACGACTCCGACACCGCCCCGACGCCTATCGCATCTGAGCCTGACACGGGCCGCCACTCCTCGATTGAGGTCGACGACGAGCCTGAGGACTACGACGACGAACCCGTCGCGCCGCCTCCGCCGCCCGAGCCGGACACCACCGCCGCGCCCGCCGCGCAGACCGCGTTTCGCCTACCGCTCGACGATCCGTACACCGCCCCCGGCGGCTACCCGATCAAGGCGGACACCAAGTCGGGGTTGTACTGGGGGACGGAAAGCGACCTCTACGACCACATTCCGGCCGACGTGTACTTCGTCAACGAAGAATTCGCCCGCGCCAACGGGTTCGTCAAAGCCGACTGATCGGCTCAGATCTTCCGGATCACGGTGACGACCTTGCCGAGAACCGCGGCGTCATTGCCGGGAATCGGATCGAAGGCCGGGTTGTGCGGCATCAGCCACACCTGGCCGCGGGTGCGCTTGAAGGTCTTGACCGTGGCCTCACCGTCGATCATCGCCGCGACGATATCGCCGTTGTCGGCGACGTTCTGCTGACGGATCACGACCCAGTCGCCGTCGCAGATCGCCGCATCGACCATCGAGTCACCGACCACTTTCAGTAGGAACAGCGACCCTTCGCCGACCAGTTCGCGGGGTAGCGGGAACACGTCCTCGACGGCCTCTTCGGCCAAGATCGGGCCGCCTGCCGCGATGCGGCCGAGCACCGGCACGAACGTCGGCTCTGGCAGCGCGTCGGAGCCCGCCACATCCGTGTTCACGATCGGCGTCACCATCTCGTCGGAACCGCGGACGTCGACCGCGCGCGGCCGGTTCGGATCGCGGCGCAGGTAGCCCTTCTTCTCCAGCGTCCGTAGCTGATGTGCGACCGACGACGTGGACGTCAGGCCAACCGCGTCGCCGATCTCCCTGATGCTCGGGGGATAGCCCCGGCTGGTCACCGAGGCGCGGATGACCTGCAGGATCGTGCGCTGACGTTCGGTCAGGACGCCGTCGGGTACGCGCCGCTCCTCGGTGTTGCCCGCGCCTGTTGAGCTGTTCTGAGTGTCCGTGCGGTCCTCGCCCATGGCGCCGAATGTAGTCGCCTGCGGTTCGATAATCAAACATGTGTTCGAGGTGTGTCGCGATCTGACCGCGTCCGCACGGCGGTCCGTACGGCGGTCGCCGGGAAATGTCGGTGCCCTGCTCTATCGTTCTGCAACAGTTCGATCACATGTTCTATTAATCGAACACCTGATCGAGTAGGGTTCGAACATAAGAGCGAACCGGCGGAGCGAAAGGCGAGGCAGATGACAATTCTGGACACCAGGGAAGTCCTGGCAGGACCCGTCGTGCGGGGGTCTCACCGGCCTCACCGCCCGTCTGCGGCGCGACGGCCGCATCCCGCAGCGCACAGCCGGCGGCGGCCGGGCGGGGCGCCGATGCGCTACGGCGGCCCCGGCGTGGTGATGTCCCGCGCCTCGCACCGCAGCCGCCCGATCACCCCCGCCACCACTGTCGGGCTGGCCGTGCTCGCCGCGCTGATCACCGCGTGGCTCGGCATTGTGGCGCAGTTCGGCGGGGTCGTGGGTACCACCGGTTCGTCGGCCCCGGTGCCCGACACCCTTTCGGTGGTCCAGGTGCAGGCGGGGGAGACGCTTGCCCATGTGGCCCACCGGGTCGCACCCGATGCACCCGTCGCCCACGTGGTCGACCGTATCCGCGAACTCAACCAACTCGAGTCCGCGTCGCTCGACGCCGGGCAGACTCTCATCGCACCGGTCGGCTGACTTCTCGTGCGCGGTGAATCTCGCTGCCGCACAACGGCCATGGTGCCGGTACGGCACCGACAGATCCCAATCACGCGGACATCCCATTCCGGGCGGGCTGCAAAGGTAGGCTCGGAAGCGATCGAAGCGGTTGTCTGTCGGCGCGGCGAAGGAGCAGTCATGCACTGTCCGTTCTGCCGTCACCCCGATTCCCGGGTCGTCGACTCCCGAGAAGCCGACGAGGGTCAGGCCATCAGGCGCCGGAGGTCGTGTCCGGAGTGCGGGCGACGATTCACCACGGTGGAGACCGCCGTGCTCGCGGTCGTCAAGCGCAGCGGTGTCACCGAGCCGTTCAGCCGCGAGAAGGTCATCAAGGGGGTGCGGCGGGCCTGCCAGGGGCGGCAGGTCGACGACGATGCCCTGAAGGTGCTGGCGCAGCAGGTGGAGGACGCAGTGCGCGCCACGGGGTCGCCGGAAGTGCCGAGCCATGAGGTGGGGCTGGCGATCCTCGGCCCGCTCCGCGATCTCGACGAGGTCGCCTACCTACGATTCGCGTCGGTATACCGGTCGTTCTCATCGGCAGACGATTTCGAACGCGAGATCGAGGCATTGCGCGCCCACCGCGAGGTCCCCACATCCGGTTGATGACCGGGTGTCAATCGATCTGTCTGGACCCGTCGTTCACCACTCGGCCCGCGACCTGCACCCAACCGTCGGCACTCCACTGGGTCTGGATGACCGACCCCTTTCCCTGCACGATGGTGAGGTCTCGGCTGAGGTAGTCGGTGATGCGAACCGCCGCCGCGCCCGTCGCCTCGTCCTCGGGTACGCCAAGGCCGAGGGCGAACATCCGGGAGCGCAGCACGCCGTTGTCCCGGTCGGTCCATGTCCACAGGTAGTTCTCGACGTCGTCGGGGTAGTCGTCCGGTTCGGCGGCGAAGAGCTCGTCGGTCGAGTCGAGGTCATAGATCGCGAAATCCGGTGCCCACTCGGCACGCGCCCTGACGGAGACCACGTCGTTGTCGTAGGTGACCTGAACGACTCCGGCAGGCACCACCAGGGTGTGCACGGGGCGGCCGATATCGCGCAGCCACCACGACGCACCGACGGTGGGATGGCCCGCGAAGGGGAGTTCGACCGCCGGGGTGAAGATCCTTGCGTGCGCCGTGTTTTCACCAGGCTCCGGCACATCGATGAATATTGTTTCGCTATAACCCAATTGGGTGGCGATCCGCTGCCGATCGGCGGGGTCCACCGCGCTCGCGTCGATGACGCCGAGCGGGTTGCCGAACTTCCCGTCCGGATCGGTGAAAACCCGCAGCACGGTCACGTCGATGGTCATGAGCCCGATGCTACGACGTGACGGAAGATCGCAGCTCAGGTGGCGCTTCGCTCGTCGGTGCCCATCGCATCGAGCACGGCGACACGGGTGTCGATCGGGCCCGAGATCGTGCTGTCGCCGACACCGTTGCGAAGCAGGCCGCGCAGCATCTCCTGGTCGTGAGTGGCCGGCTCGGTCGAGTCGATGAACCGCTCGACGATCTCGACGAAGCGATCGGGATCGTCGTGGAAAGGGAAGTGCCCGGAGCCCTCGAAGATCTCCAGCTGTGACCCTGGCATCGCGGCGTGGGCGAGCTGTGCGTGGCTGACCGGAATCACCGAATCGCGCGAGCCCCAGATCAATTGCACCGGTACCGATTCGGTCAAATAACATCGGTCCAGCATGGTGACCACCTGGCCGCGCCAGTCGACGACCGCGCGCAGTGTGCGTGCGAACGCCGACGATGCGGTCGGCTCGGGCAGGTCCTTGAGGATGCGCAGCATCTCGGGCAGATCGCGGCCAACCCCGGTCCTGCCGATTGCCAGACCCGCCACCCTTCCCGCCGCCTGCACGGCAGGCAAGACCATCGGAAGGCGCAGTACCGCAAGGGCTTCGGTGCCCATTGGCAGGGAGGCGATCCGCAGCGCGAAGTTGACGTCCTTGGTCACACCGCCCGCGCCGACCAGAATCAGCCGGTCCACCAACTGCGGGAATTGGTAGGCGAACTGCATCGCCACGCCGCCACCGAGCGAATGCCCGACCACCGTGACGCGCTCGACGTCGAGGACGCTGAGCAGATCCCGCATCCCGTTCGCGTACGCCGCGACGGAGTAGTCGGCGCGCGGCTTGTCCGACTTCCCGTGGCCGAGCAGGTCGGGTGCGATGACCGTGAACCGTTGTGCGAGCGTCGATTGCACGCTGCTCCACGTCGTGGAGTTGTCGCCGATGCCGTGGATCAGCAGGATCGCCGGACCCGATCCGGCGATCCGGTACGCGCGCCGATAGCCGTGGATGGTGCGGAACTGCAGGGTGGGCGTCAGCTCACGCACGGGCCGGAGATTGGGTTTTCGGGACTTTCGAGCTGTCATCTCGCCAACCTCGTCGTCGGACCGGGTGGCGGTCTAATGGCCGTCGTCCCCGTCTTGGAAGCCTTCTCTTTTCTTGTCCCGGCCCTGCTCCGCGAGAAAGCGTTCGAACTCGGCTCCGAGTTCGTCACCGCTGGGCAGATCCTCGTCGCGGGCCAGCAGTGATTTGTTCTCCTGGGCCTCGATGAAGGCATCGTACTGGCGCTCAAGGGCCTCCACCACTTGGGCGACCTCGCTGCTTCCGCCCACCTGCTCCTCGACTTTGGCGGCCACCTCCGCGGCGGCCTCGGCCAGTGCGGCCAGCGGCAGCTGCAGTGAGCCGGACTTGGCCACCTGGACGAGCAGTGCCTCGGCGGCTGCCGGGTAGTCGGTCTGGGCGAGGTAGTGCGGTACATGGACGGTGAAGCCGACCGCAGCGTGTCCGTGCTGTGCCATCCGGTATTCCAGCAGGTTGGAGACGCTGCCGGGGACCTGCACCTCGCCGACCCACGGGGTGTGACCGGCGATCAGCTCCTTGTTGTTGGCGTGCGCGGTCAGCGTGATCGGGCGGGTGTGTGGCACCGCCATCGGAATGGTGCCGAGCCCGATGGTCTGCCGGACGCCAAGCCGCTCGGCCAGCAGCCGCACGGCCGTGATGAAGCGCTCCCAGCGAAGGTCGGGTTCCATCCCCGCGAGCAGGAGAAACGGGGTGCCGACGCTGTCGTGCAGCGCGTAGAGGCTCAGCTCGGGTTCCTCGTAGTGGGTGAAATGGTCGGTCTTGAAGGTCATCAGCGGCCGCCGCGACCGGTAGTCCAGCAGTTCGTCGATGGCGAACGACGCGACCAGTTCGGTGTCGAGCGAGTTCTTCAGGTGCTCGGCGGACAGCCGGATGGCGTGCCCGGCGTCCGAAAACCCCTCGAGGGCGTGGACCAGCACAGGACCGCGCCCGTCCGTCGACGACAGCTGGGGTGCGGGGAACTCCAGCTCATACATCCCGCTCTGGTCGGGTTGGTAGTGCTGGTCCTGCTTGTCGGGCTCTTCGCTGATCGGGCTCACCTCCTGGTAACACCGCGACTTCCAGTGTCTCATTTGCCTGAGCGGGCGCTGTCGAAGTCCACCTGTACCGGCCCCACAGCCCCGTAATCGGGCAAGATCAGTCCATGCGGGTGTCGGCGGTGCTGGTGGTCGGGCTGCTGATGCTGACCGCCGGATGCGGCGGGGGAACCGCCCCGCCGCCGGAGCCGCACGAGACGAGCCAGCCGCCGACAGCGACGAAGATGTCGGCCGCGCCCGTGCCGCCGGACGCAAGGGTCGGCGCGCTATTCCTCGGCGGGGGTGATCTGCATACCTGCACCGCGGGCGTGCTCGACTCCAAGGGCGGCGATCTCATTCTGACCGCGGCGCACTGCGTCGCCGAGGATATCGACACCACGTTCGTCGCAGGGTTCAACGACAGCGCAGACCCGGCAGACATGTGGCGGGTCGACGCGGTCTATCTCGATCCTCGATGGGTGCAGAACCAGGATCCGTTGGCGGACTTCGCAATTCTGCGAGTGGCGCGCGACGGCGGGGGCACCGTCGAGGCCGCGGCGGGTGGCGGCCTGACGATCGGCACCACGCCGAGGCCGGGTACCGAGGTCACCGTCACCGGATACGGGCTTGGCGTCGGGGGCGGACCGATCGGCTGCAAGACCGCTACGGAGTTGGCGCCGGGTGGATTCCCGTCGTTGCCGTGCGGCGGCCTGGTCGACGGCACCAGCGGTGCGCCATGGACAACGGAGCCCGCCGGTTCGATCGTGTCTGGTCTGATCGGCGGACTCGACGGCGGCGGATGCGACGAAAACATCTCGTATTCACCGCCATTCGACGACGGCGTCGTCGCGCTGTTGGCACGCGCGGAGGCCGGTGGGCCCGCGGATGCGGCGCCTGCGGTGTTCGACGACGACTGCTGAGCACCGCGCACGTGAGGAGCAGATCGGTTTACGTGCGGAACTGACTGAGCGCGCGAAGCTTGTTCATCACGTCCAGCGCGGCCACCTTGTAGGCCTCCGAGAACGTCGGGTAGTTGAACACCGCGTCCACCAGGTATTCGACGGTGCCTCCGCAGCCCATCACGGCCTGTCCGATATGGACCAGTTCGGTGGCGCTCGTGCCGAAGATGTGGACGCCGAGCAGCTTCAGGTCTTCGGTCGAGACGAGGAGTTTGAGCATGCCGTACGAGTCGCCGGCAATCTGGCCGCGGGCCAGCTCGCGGTAGCGGGACACCCCGACCTCGTAGGGGATCGAGTCGCGGGTCAGGTCCACCTCGGTCGCGCCGACGTAGGACACCTCGGGAATCGAGTAGATGCCGATCGGCTGCAGCTCGGTCATGCCCTTCGCCGGCTCACCGAATGCGTGGTAGGCAGCCAGCCTGCCCTGGTCCATCGATGTGGCGGCCAGTGCGGGGAAGCCGATCACGTCGCCGACGGCGTAGATGTGGTCAACCTTGGTCTGGAACTGGTCGTCGACGAAGATGCGGCCGCGGCTGTCGATCTCCAGCCCGGCGTTGGTCGCGTCGAGGTGCTCGGTCTGGCCCTGCCTGCCCGCCGAGTACATCACCGTCTCGGCGGGGATCTGCTTCCCGCTGGCCAGCGTCGTCACCGTGCCCGCGGCGCCGACGTCGACGGCGGTCACCTCCTCGCCGAAACGAAACGTCACGGCCAGGTCGCGCAGGTGGAACTTCAGCGCCTCGACCACTTCGGGGTCACAGAAGTCCAGCATGCTGTCGCGCTTTTCGACGACGGTGACCTTCGTGCCGAGCGCGGCGAACATCGATGCGTATTCGATGCCGATGACGCCCGCCCCGACCACCACCATCGACGCAGGCAGCGTCTTGAGATCCAGGATGCCGTCGGAGTCGAGCACCCGGTCCTCGTCGAACTCCACACCCGCTGGGCGGGCCGGCTTTGTGCCGGTGGCGATGACGATGAATTCGCCTCGGACGGTGGTCTTTTCGCCGCGCGTCTGGTCGTCGACGCAGAGGGTGTGCTCGTCAAGGAACCGGCCGTGCCCGGTGATCAGGTCGACCCGATTGCGCAGCAGCTGACTGCGCACCACGTCCTGCTCCTTGGTGATGACGTGGGTGGTGCGGGCCAGCAGATCCGCGGGTGTGATCTTCTCCTTGACCCGGTAGCTGGCCCCGTAGAGTTCGCGCTGGCTCATGCCCGTCAGGTAGACCACCGCTTCGCGCAGCGTCTTGGACGGGATGGTCCCGGTGTTCACGCAGACGCCGCCGAGCATTCTTCCGCGCTCGATGACGGCGACCGATTTGCCGAGCTTCGCCGCTGCGATCGCGGCCTTCTGCCCGCCGGGACCTGAACCGATGACGACGAGGTCGTACTCCAGCACCGAAGCCATATGTGAAGGTGTACGCCGATTGCGGCGATCTCGCATGCCGACGGGGGCAATAGCGGGTGAACAACGCCTGCAGATCGGCCGCCCAAGCGTCCTCCGCGCGCCTGAAAGCGGCTGGGAGGCGCCGATGAGACGATGTCGGCAATGGTGGGCACGGTTCTGCGCGGGTGGCGGCTGCCCGTCGTCTGCTGCGTCATGGTCTGCTGCGTCACGCTGACGGCGGCGGCAGTTGTCGGTGGCTGTGCACGTGTGGTCGGCGGCTCCGCGCACGCCGGGGACCCGCAGGTCCGTCCGAGCAGGCCGATCCCGGTCGCCGACTTGCTGATCGAGCCGACCCGGTTTCCCGAACGATATCCGGCGGCAGTACTGCCGTCGAAGGATGTCGACCGGGTGATGGGCGAAATCGACGGTGTCGCCGCCGGATCCGAGGTGACACCGCCCGAGTGTGCGCCGTTGCCCGTGCTGACCGACCAGCAGGCCGCCGTGCAGGGAACCGACGAAGATAGCGGTGCACGGCTGACGGTCACGGTCATCCGGCCGGTGCCATCGGTTCGTGCCAGGGTCACGCAACTGGCGGAGTGTTCGTCGTTCACCAGTGCGGCGGGCGGGGATGTAGGCGTTGTGTCGGAGGTGACCGTCGAGCTGCCACCTGCACCGCCGGTGGACGCCGATGACAGTTACGCCGTCGATCAGACCGTCACACCGGAGTCCGATGACGAGCCGGCGACCAGGACACTGACGCTGGTCGCGCTGATCGACGATGTGCAGGTGACCGCATCGTGGGAACGGCACGGGTCCTCGGACGATTCAGAAGACACCCAGGCGCTGGACACGTTGTTCGCCGACGCCGTGCTCAAGGTGCGCAAACAGGTCCCGCGCTAGCGCGCGTCATACCCAGTCGCGCCTTCATCCACAGTCCCACGGCGGCAGCCCTGGTTCGTGGGCTTTCGGTCGGCAGGGCAGTCGACGCTCATGGCATGACGACATCGCAATTCGACTTCCAACTCAACCGGCCGGGCGCGCTGATCGCGGCGCTACCCGCAGTACTGGGCTTCGTGCCCGTGAAATCGCTCGTCCTGGTCACCCTCGATCGCGGCGAGTTGGGATGCGTTATGCGCGTCGATCTTTCGCCCGAGCTGTCCGACAGCGTCGGCCACGTCGCCGAGGTCGCCGCGGCAGCCGGGCCTGATGCGGTGATCGCGGTCGTCGTCGACGACGAGGGTGCAGGCTGCCGGTTGTGCAACGACGAATACCAGGCACTGCGCGGTGCGCTGTCCGAGTCTCTGGCCGGGTATGGGATCGCGCTGATCGACTTCCACGTCGTCGACACGGTCGGCCCGCGCGGGCGGTGGCATTGCCCGGACGGCCGTTGGGGCACGGTCGATGATCCGTCGTCGTCGCCGCTGGCGATGGCAGCGGTCCTCGACGGTCGGCGACTCTACGCGCGCCGCGAAGAGTTGCAGCAGGTCATCGAGATCACCGATGCCGCCACGAGTGAGGAGTTGGCGGGCATGCTCGGCGATCAGAAAGACGCCGAGACCGACGCGGTTCGCGAGATCACCGAAGCCATGGCAGCCGCGGCGCGGGCCTCGGCGGGCGAGAAGTTGTCGGATGCCACGACGGTCAGGCTGGCGCGTGCCATGACCGATCCACAGATCCGTGACGTCTTCTACGCGCTTGCGGTCGGCGACGAAGCTGCCAACGCGGAGGCGCTGTGGGCGGTGCTGGCCAGGACGCTTCCCGCGCCGTGGCGGGTCGAGGCTTTGGTGCTGTTGGCATTCTCCGCCTACGCGCGCGGCGACGGGCCGCTTGCAGGGGTGTCGCTGGAGGCGGCACTGCGTTGCAACGGCGCGCACCGGATGGCTGGCATGCTGGACACCGCGCTGCAATCGGGCATGCGGCCCGAACAGATCCGCGAACTCGCCGCGACGGGATACCGGCTCGCGGCCCGACTCGGTGTGGAGCTGCCGGAACGGCGGGACTTCGGCCGACGGGCCGGCTAGTTACGTTGCCGCCTAGGCCTTTTGAGCCCTTTAGACCTTTTCGACCTTCACGGCGTGGGCCATCTCGTGGGGCAGCTCGACCTGTTCATGGCCGGGAATCACGATCATGACGCCACCGTTGGGGCCCGTCTCCACCGTCACGCGCGCGTTGGGAACCACGCCGGCCTCTTTCAGCCGGGCGATGAGGTTGACGTCACCCTGCACGTGCTCGGTCAGCTGACGCACCACCACAGCAACCGGGAAGCCGGCGGGGAGCTCGGTCAGCCGCACCAGGTTGCGGTCCTCGGCGCCGACCGAATCGCCGACCCCGAGCTCGGACAGGCCGGGGATGGGGTTTCCGAACGGTGACACGGTCGGGTTGTCGAGCACCTGGACCAGGCGCCGCTCGACGTCCTCGCTCATCACGTGCTCCCAGCGGCAGGCCTCTGCGTGCACTTCCTCCCACGGCAGCCCGATCACGTCGACCAGCAGCCGCTCCGCCAGCCGGTGCTTGCGCATCACGGCGATCGCCAGCCCGCGGCCCTTGTCGGTCAGTTCCAGGTGCCGGTCTCCCGCGACGTGCAGCAGTCCATCTCGCTCCATCCGGGAGACGGTCTGGCTCACGGTGGGCCCGCTCTGCTCAAGACGCTCGGCGATGCGCGCACGCAGCGGCACTACGCCCTCTTCTTCGAGGTCGTAGATGGTGCGCAGGTACATCTCGGTGGTATCGACCAGATCGTTCATGGGCAACCCTTCGTCGCCCCAGAGTCTACCGGCCTAGCTGCGCGAATAGGTGTTCTCCGTCGTGCGCGTGTGGCAAAAGGCCCGCCGGCTTTCACCGGCGGGCCTTCTTGGAGGGGTCGCTAGCTCGCGTAGGAGCGCAAGCGGTCGGCGCGTTCGCCGTTACGCAGTTTCGCCATCACCTCGCGCTCGATCTGGCGGACACGCTCCCGGGACAATCCGAAGAGCTTGCCGATCTGGTCGAGCGTGCGGGGCTGGCCGTCGTCGAGGCCGAACCGCAGCCGGATCACCTGCTGCTCCCGCTCGTCGAGCGTGGCAAGCACGTGGCGGATGTCGGTATGAAGCAGCTCGGAGATCACGGCATTCTCGGCCGACATCGCCTCGGCGTCCTCGATGAAGTCGCCGAGCGGGGCTTCCTCGTCGCTACCGACCGGCATGTCCAGGCTCACCGGGTCGCGGCTGTGCGAGAGCAGGTCAGCGATCTTCTCGGCGGGGATGCCCGACTCCTCGGCCAATTCCTCGTCGGTGGCGTCGCGGCCCAGGTTCTGGTGCATCTCGCGCTTGATCCGGGCCAGCTTGTTGACCTGCTCGACGAGGTGCACGGGCAGTCGGATGGTGCGGCTCTGGTCGGCCATGCCGCGGGTGATCGCCTGACGGATCCACCACGTGGCGTAGGTGGAGAACTTGAAACCCTTGGCGTAGTCGAACTTCTCCATCGCGCGGATCAGGCCGAGGTTGCCTTCCTGGATCAGGTCGAGCAACGGCATGCCGCGGCCGGTGTAGCGCTTCGCCAGCGAGACGACGAGGCGCAGGTTGGCCTCCAGCAGGTGACTGCGGGCCGCCTGGCCGTCGCGCACGATGACGGCGAGATCACGTTTGCGGTTCTCGCCGAGGCGTTTACGGGTCGCCAGCAGATGCTGCGCGTAAAGACCCGCCTCGATGCGCTTCGCCAACTCGACCTCATCGGCGGCGTTCAGCAAAGCGGTCTTGCCGATGCCGTTCAGGTACACGCGCACCAGATCAGCGGCTGGACTTTGGGCATCCAGATCGTGGTCAATGCGGCTTAATGTGGCATTTGCCATCGGGGCCTCCTGCTCGGCTCGAACTGTCAACAACTACAACGTCTTATTGCTACGAAGAGTTCCCACGAACCGCCCGCTTCACACGTGTTGATCTGCGCTTTTGCCCCGATGGACTGAGAATCGTCTGAGAATACGGCTAGAAGCCGCTCAGGAAGGAGCGTCGTCCGTCCGATCGCCACCGTCGGATTGCGGTGCCTGCGGCGGTCGCTGCTCCAGCGCGGGCCGGGCGGCGGTCGGAAAGAGCGGGATGCGGCGCGCCGCGTACCGCCGGGGTTCCTCTGCACGCCGGGGCGGTCGGTCGTTGGCGATCAGCACCGCGATCCACGGCAGCGGAATCGACGCGACGATGATCGCCAGCGAAACCAGGCCGTTCTCCCATATGCCGTAGGCGACCGCGGCAAGGATCAGCGCCGGGATGCGGAACGACATGATCGTCAGGTACTTGCGTACCCGTTCGCGGTGCTGCTGCTCGTATGCGGGTGCGGCGGCGGTGATGAGGACGGGACGTCCGTCGTCGTCGAAACCCAGCTCTGGGCCGTGTTTCATATCTCCACTGTTTCACACCTGAGCCATGACGAACCGATCGGTTTCTTACCGATGTGTTGCCAGGCACAATGGGTCCATGGAAACCCAGACCATCGAGCGCACCGACACCGACGAACAGGTCGACGACGGGACTGACAGCGACAGGCCGAAGTTCTTCCATTACGTCAAGAAGGACAAGATCGCCGAGAGCGCCGTCATGGGTACGCACGTGGTCGCGTTGTGCGGCGAGGTGTTTCCGGTGACCAAGGCAGCCAAGCCCGGCTCGCCGGTGTGCCCGGACTGCAAGCGGATCTACAAGCAGCTCAAGAAGTAGCGGCGTCACCCTTCGGCGCCGTGGCCGTGGAGGGTTGTGCCTCCGGCCCCGAATTGCCGTTCAACGACTCGATCGACTCGGCTGCCTTCTCCTCGAGCCACCACCTGAACCGCTTGGCGTGGGTGGCGCCCGCGGGCCACTCCTCCTGGATGGCCGCATTCAGTTCGGCCCCGATCATGATCGCGAAGCCAAGGAAGAAGGCGAAAAGCAGGAAGGCGATCGGCGTGGCCAGCGCGCCGTACGTGTACCCCGTACTGGTGATGTAGGTCAGGTAGATCCGCAGCCCGACCGTGGTGATCAGGAAGACGGCGGTGGCCAGCACCGCACCGAGAACCAGCCGATGCGACGGCAGTGGTTTGGGCAGGGACACCCGATAGAGGAAGGTCACCGACACCACCAGGGCGAGAATGAGCGCCGGGTAATAGCCGTAGCGCAGAACGTTGTCCCAGCTTTCGGGGATGTGCTCACCGATCTTCAGCGGGCCGAGCGCGACGAGCGGTGCGGTCGCGATCGCCATCACCAGCATCACGACGTACAGGCCGAGCGCGAAGAAGCGCTGTCGCACAGGATGTCTCAGCGGGGTCTGGTCGTGTGCCTCGGTGATGGAGTCGACGAACGCCGAGACTGCTGACGAACCCGCCCACAGTGAGATGACGAACCCGATCGACACCACTTCGCCGCGAGCGCCCCTGACGATGTCGTGGACGGTCGGCTCGATGATCTCGGTCACCACGTTCTGAGAGAAGAAGTGGCTGGCCGTGTTGATCAACTGTTCCTCGATCACCGGAAGTGTCTCGGGGCCGAACAGCGGCGCAATGTAAGCGAGGCTGCCGAGCATGCCAAGAAGCAACGGTGGCAACGACAATGCGCACCAGAAGGCGGCCTGCGCGGATTCCGCGAAGATCGAGTCGTCCCAGCTCTTCGACAGCGTCCGTTTGGTGATGTGCCAAATGTGATGCTTGGACGGCCTCAGGGGGAGCTGGTCAGTCATGACCTAGCCAGCATTCCTGACGGAGTACTGGCCTGCCCAACCGGGACGGCCGACGAGTCAGGCGTCGACGGGGTCAGCCGGGTTGGCCTCGATCACCGCGGCCAGCTCGATCAGCTTGGCCTCGTGCTCGTTGGCGTGGTGCTGGCAGAACAACAGCTCGGCGCCCGACGGCAGCTTTGCCCGTACGCGAGCAGCGGCGCCGCAGCGGTCGCAGCGATCAGCCCGGGTCATTTCGGGGCTGGTCAGAGTTGCGTTCATGGCTCCTCCGTCTCTGCTCGTATGCGACCGGTTCATACCCGGTTTTACGCAAGTCCACTCTCTCAGACGCTTGAGCTTTCGGCGTTGTTCCCCGGCCGTATGCGGGTGTGTCGTTTTTCACGCTCAGCGAAGTTGCGGGCAGGGCATCGTGGGGAGATGCTCACGCACATCTGTGCCGCCGACGAGTGGCGGGTCGCCGAGGGTCTCGGCGAGCACCGCCCCGGCTCGCTCGAAGCCGTCGGATTCGTCCATCTTTCTGCGCCTGAGCAGGTACATCTGCCCGCCAACCGGCTCTATGCCGGCCGGAAGGATCTACTCCTGCTCCATGTCGACCCTGACCGGCTGACGGCACCCGTCCGCTGGGAGCCCGGGGTTCCGTCCGATCCGGAGTCGATGCTCTTCCCGCACCTCTACGGTCCGCTGCCAGTGGCGGCTGTGACGAGCGTCACGCCGTATCAGCCGGAACCGGATGGCTCGTTCTCACCGCTGACGTAGGCGTCGACCTCGATCTCCACCATCAGATCTTGGGAGATCAGCGCGGAGACCTCGACCATCGTCGTCACCGGACGGATCTCGCCGAACACCTCGGCGTGCACCGCCCCCAGTTCGCGCCAGCGCGAGATGTCGGTGACGAACATCCGGGTTCGCACCACGTCGGCCAACGAGGCGCCTGCTGCGGTGAGCGCGGTCTCTATCCGACGTAACGCCCCGCGTGCCTGTTCGGTGATGGTGTCGCCTTGGGCGGTGGTGCCGGAGACGACGACGTGCGGTCCGATGCGTACCGCGCGCGAGTAGCCGACCGCGGCTTCGAACTCCGACCCGGACGACACATTGCGGCGATCGGTCACGTTACAAATTTAGTGCGGGCTGTCGTGTTCGCGGGAGCGACTACATAGACTGACCCATCGTGAGCATTCTGGTGGGCTTCGCGCCGTGGATCGTCTATTGGGTACTCGTCGGCAACGTTCCCTTCGAGGCCGCGGTGTTGGTGGCCCTCGCGGTGGCCGTGGCGTCGTTCGTGATCGGACGCGTCAAGCGGACGCCGGGTCGCTCGCTCGAAATCGGTGCTATCGGAACCTTTGTCGTGCTGGCGATCCTGACGTTCACGCTGAGCCAGTCGTTCATGGAGCGGTGGATGCAACCGCTGAGCAATGCGGGCATCTTCCTGGTCGCGCTGAGCGGGATGCTGATCGGCCGGCCGTTCGTGCGCGAGTTCGCCGAAGTCGATCAGCCCGAAGAAGTGATCGAAAGCGAGACGTTCGACCGGATCACCAAGCTGCTCACCTGGATCTGGATCGGGGCGTTCGCCGGTATGACGGTGTCATCGGCGATCCCGCCGATCGTCTACGGAGACGCCACGATCCTTGACACCAAGACGCCGCTGTCGTTCGTCTGCTACTGGGTCATCCCGTTCGCACTGCTCGGTCTGGCCGTGCTGGCCTCGCGGGTGCTGCCCGAGAAGATGGGCCCCAGCGACGATGAGGAACGCAAGACGTCGTTCGTCACGTTCGCCGAAGCGGAGATCGACCAGTTGATCTACGCCGCCACCGAAGCCGTTAACCGTGAGGTCGGAAAGACCAAGGAGGCCTACGACATCCGGATCGGGAGCAAGGGGATCCCGCTGTCGGGCGACGAGACCCGCGAATCATGGCCTGCGACATACAAAGTCCGCGTGAAGCGGTAAGAGTGGACAGGTCGGCGGTGTGACCGTCGACGGCGTCCTGCTGGTTCACGGCTCGAATCTATCAGCGGTGTGCTGGAATCCGGTGCTCGCCCACCTGACTGCCCCCGCGGCGGCTGTGGACCTTCGACCGCGTGGTCCTCGTCGGGCATTCGCTCGGTGGGGTCGTGATCAGCGAAGCGGCGGCACGGTATCCCGACCGGATTGTCGGGCTGGTCTACGTCGGAGCACTGATTCCTGCGGCGGGTCAAGGTGCCGCGGAGGTGATCTTCGGCCGAGAGCTGCCGACCACGCAGCCCCAGATGGCCACCGAGGAGCGCGCAACGCTGTTCTTCGCCAACGACATGGCCGATGCGCAGTGGACAGACACGTGGCGCCAGTTCGTGCCCGAGTCGCCGCTGTTGTGGAATGCGCGGCTGAGCGGTCATCCCGATGGCACGCAGGCGACGTATGTCAGCATGACCGACGACGTCGGAGCGCCGCCCGAGCTCGCCGAGCAGATGATCGCCAACGTCGGAAGCGAGGTCGACCACCGCTCGCTGTCCGCGGGGCACATCGTCATGGTGACCAAGCCTCAGGAGCTTGCAAACGCAATCAATTACGCGGTCGGTTGTTGACTTGGAAGTTTGCCAATAGTTTGCTTGCACCAGTCATCGGGATATGGGTCGGGGTTTTTGGGGGAGGACGAAGTGTTCCTTCGTGCCGGTAGTCGCGCTGCCTTGACGGCGCTGATCTCAGCAGTCGGCCTTTCGACGGCGGCCGTCGTCATGAGCCCGCCCGCCGCCGCCAAATGGGCAGCTCCCGAGCCGTGCGTCGCGCCGAGCGGTCAGACGTTGAATCAGCAGTACGGCTACTCCGCGTCGGTCGTCACCTCCGACTGCACCCATATCCCGTTCGGCGACAACTGGGCGGTTTCGATCCCGTGGATCGTCGCGTCGAGTTTCGAACAGAAGCCGCCCGGCTTCACGACCGACTACGCAACCCCGGTGGACGATTTCCGAAAGAAGCTCAAGAGCATCGAATACACCGTCGACCCGGGAACGGCGCATCAGGCCAACCGGTCGTACCCCGGCGACAACGAGATCTGGACGGGTCAGCTGCCGTCGGCGCCGGGTCAGCAGGCGATCAACACGGTCGGCCTTGGCTCGATCGATCCGCTACCGATCGGCACCCACACCGTCGACGTCTCGTGGAATCTGTCCGCTCCGCATTGCGACGGGTTCACCGCCGATCAAGGCGCGAGCTGCCTGCCCCAGGGCGAGACGGTGGTCAAGCGCGTCACGTTCACAGTGGTAGACCCGCACGCCAGTACCGGCCAAAGTTAGGGAATCACCCGATATCTTGGCTGCTCATTTGTTGTTAACGTCCCGCGTATGTCTACTTCGTATGGCAAAAAAGCGTGCGTCGCAGTGGCGGCCGCGTTCACGACCGGCCTCCTGATCACCCCCGCGCCTGCTCAAGCCGGGCCAGACTGCTTCAGGGAAGCAGCGGGGTACCAGTTCGGCGGCGGGGAAGTGATCATTCATTACCCAGAGACGGACGCCGAAACGAAGTTCAGTGCCCCTCGCGGCATCACGGTAGATGCTCCTGCGGAGACCTTCTACCAAAACGGCACCAGCCTGAAGGGCCGAGTCAGCGGAACCATCGACAAGGGCGGCAACTGGATCAATCTGACCGTGACCAGGGGATCCAAGTACCCACCGTTGCTTCTCAGCGGTGCCGTCCAACCACCCGACAACAGGCCCGCAGGTAACTTCACGTACGAGAATCACGACATGCAGGCTTGGGATTCGCCCACCCAGCTTGTGTGTATTCCCGGTGCGCCGGTTGAGGACCGACCAATACCTGCGCCGGCACCCGCACCCGCTCCGGCACCCGAGCCGGTCGCAGCCGAGCAGCCGGCGCCCGCAGGCACGGCGCCGACTGAGGCGCAGGCTCCTCCGCCTGAGGAGGCCGCGGCGCCACCGGCGGACGAAAATAAACCCTGTATCCCTGATCCCTTCGACCTGAACTTCCCCGGAGCGTGCTGAGGTCTCAATAGCGACGAAAGTCTGACATCTCGGTCGGATTCGGTTAGCCGCACCGCAGGCGGGGGCAAACTCGCCTAGTGAGGGGCCGACCCGGTTGTCGTCGTACGGCTTCTCGCTTACCTGGGGAGGGCGCGGTGCTGCATTCGGTCAACGGTTCCTCATCTGGCTGCCCGCTCTGCGGCGGGCTGGCCGACGAGGTCGAGGTTTCAATAGATTTCTGGCGAGGCGGGGTCGAACCGCTCACGATCTGGGCGTGCCAGGACGCCGCATGCGAGGCCCACTACCCGATGGTGTTGTCAATGGCCAACTAGAAGTACCCGCTGGTGGCCAGATGAAAGTACCCACCCCGCGCGGTGATTCTTAGGTTGGTTGGGGGTGCTCCTTTCGGTGTTGGGCGTCCTTCATGCGGTAGGACTGGCCGTCGGTGATGACGACGGTCGCGTGGTGCAGGAGCCGGTCGAGGATGCTGACCGCGGTGGTCTGCTCGGGCAGGAATCGGCCCCACTCTTGGAAGGGCCAGTGTGATCCGATGGCCAGGGATCGGCGTTCGTAGGCGCCGGAGACCAACCGGAAGAGCAGTTGTGTTCCGGTGTCGTCGAGTGGGGCGAAGCCCAGTTCGTCGAGAATGATCAGGTCGACCCGCAGTAGGGATTCGATGATCTTGCCGACGGTGTTGTCGGCCAGGCCGCGGTAGAGCGTTTCGACGAGGTCGGCGGCGGTGAAGTAGCGGACCTTGTGCCCGGCGTGGATGGCAGCGATCCCCAGCCCGATCAGGGTGTGGGACTTCCCGGTCCCGGGCGTTATCGAAGGTTGGAGCTCGGAATGGATGTGTTTGTCCTGTTCAGGA
>CADEGF010000035.1 GCA_902826815.1 uncultured Mycobacteriaceae bacterium | reverse complement strand
GAAACGGGCAAGCCCCCCAACCTATTGACAAAATCCACTTACGTTGGTGTCGCGTACGAAACTGCACACTCGGCGAGGTTTTGAACCGGTCCATTCATGGGGATTCAACTCGACGAGGCTCAGCCCGCCTCACCACTTCGTCGAGGAGATGACAACTGATGGCTGACAAGTTCACGACAACGGATGCCGGTGCACCGGCACCAAGCGTCGAGCACTCGCTGACGGTAGGGCCGGACGGCCCGATCCTGCTGCAGGATCACTACCTGCTCGAGCAGATGGCCAACTTCAACCGGGAGCGCATCCCGGAGCGTCAGCCGCACGCGAAAGGCGGCGGCGCATTCGGTCAGTTCGAGGTGACTCAGGACGTCAGCAAGTTCACCCGCGCCGCGTTCCTGCAGCCAGGCACCAAGACGGAAATGGTGGCGAGGTTCTCGACGGTGGCGGGCGAGCGTGGGAGCCCTGACACCTGGCGGGATCCACGCGGCTTCGCGCTGAAGTTCTACACCAGCGAGGGCAACTTCGACATGGTCGGCAACAACACGCCGGTGTTCTTCGTGCGCGACCCGATGAAGTTCCAGAACTTCATCCGCAGCCAGAAGCGGATGGCCGCGAACAACCTTCGCGACCACCACATGCAGTGGGACTTCTGGACGCTGTCACCCGAGTCGGCGCACCAGGTCACCTACCTGATGGGCGATCGGGGCATCCCGAAGACCTGGCGGACCATGAACGGCTACTCAAGCCACACCTACAGCTGGCTCAACGCCGACGGCGAAATGTTCTGGGTGAAGTACCACTTCAAGACCGACCAGGGCATCGATTTCCTCACGCAGGAGGACGCCGACCGGCTGGCAGGCGAGGACGGGGACTATCACCAGCGCGACCTGTTCACCGCGATCGAGGGCGGCGAACACCCCAGCTGGACGCTGCACGTGCAGATCATGCCGTTCGAGGACGCCAAGACCTACCGGTTCAGCCCGTTCGACCTGACCAAGGTGTGGCCGCACGGCGACTACCCGCTGCACGAGGTCGGCAGGATGACGCTGAACCGCAACGTCGAGGACTATCACGCGCAGATCGAGCAGGCCGCGTTCGAGCCGAACAACATCGTGCCCGGCACCGGCCTGTCGCCGGACAAGATGCTGCTGGCCCGCGGGTTCGCCTACTCCGACGCACATCGTGCCCGGCTCGGGGTGAACTACAAGCAGATCCCGGTCAACGTGCCGCATGTCGATGTGAACGCCTACTCCAAGGACGGGGCGATGCGGATCCGCAATGCCACTGACCCGGTGTACACACCGAATTCGATGGGTGGACCCGAGGTGGATGCCAAACGCGCGGCCGAGGTGCACTGGGCGTCCGACGGCGACATGGTCCGCACCGCTTACACGCTGCGTCAGGATGACGACGACTGGGGCCAGCCCGGCACGCTGGTCCGCGAGGTGCTCGACGACGCTGGGCGAGAAAGGTTGGCCCACAACATCATCGGCCACGTATCCGACGGTGTGCGCGAACCCGTGCTCTCGCGGGTGTTCGAGTACTGGCGCAACGTAGACGCCGACCTCGGCAAGAAGGTCGAGGAGGGTGTGCGGGCCAACGGCGCCTGAGACGTCAGGGGCCGACGCGCGACCACACTGCCGTTGTGTTCGCTGCGGGGCAGGTCCCCACCGACACCAGCGTCAACTCCTGGACGTAGCCGTCGGCGACCACAGTCGGAGTGCCGGTGCCCGTGGCGACCCCGCACCCCTCGATGTTCTGCGTGCGCGTCCACCCGGCGCCGGTCCACGTCATGACGACCGTGGCGCTGACACCGGCGCCGACCGCGTCGCACTGCGGGCACTTCGACGAGACGTGGACGATGTCGCCATACGGGGCGATCGCGTAGGTCCCGCTGAACAGTCCGTCGTTCGCTGCGCCCGCAAGGCCGGGCGCGGTGGCGGCGAGCAGAGCGGCGGCACCCAGTGCGCCGACTAGAGCATAGCTTTTCATCTGCTTCTCCCACTGTTTGCTGAGACGTCGAGTATGCGTCCGCGTATGCCGCCGTGCAGCCGAATGTCGAGAGTCACTTCGCGTGGCGGCGTATAGCAGATTGTCTACAATTTTCTGTTGACGTTCTGCGCTTAGCCCGTTAACGTTTCGCGACATGTCCTCATGCCGACGGCTGCCGTCGCTCATTGCCCTGCTGGCCCTCGGTGCGACAACGCTGAGTGCGTGCAGTGATTCGTCCGACCAGGGACTCCCGCAGAATCCGAGCGTCATCATCCTCAGCGGTGACGGGATGGGGCCGCAGCAGCGCACTGCGATCCAATACGCCCTGTACGGACTGGACGAGCGTCAACCGATGGATGCTCTGCCGTATTCGGGCTTCCTCGACACCATCCCCGGTGACCAGGAAGCCGCGGTCACCGACTCCGCAGCAGGCGCCACCGCGTGGTCCACCGGTAAGAAGGTGCCCAACGGCACGACGGGGCTCGGGCCCGACGGTGAAGAAGTGCCGACGCTGATGACGATCGCGAAAGACCGCGGTATGTCTACCGGATTGGTCAACGATCACGACGTCACCAACGCGACGCTGGCAGCATTCGGCTCTCCGGTGCCCGATCGCGACCTCAAGGTGGACATCGCCAAGGGCTATCTCGACAATGGCGTCGACGTCCTGTTCGGCGGCGGTGAGAAGTACTGGTATCCCGAGGGCAATGCAGGGAAGATTCCCGACGAGGGTGAGGATGACGTCAGCGAGGGAGATGACAACCTTGTCGAGAAGGCGGAGGCGGACGGTTACCAATATGCCTACGACCAAACAACTTTCGACGCGCTGACCGGGCCGAAGGCACTGGCACTCGTGCAGGACAGCGCCAAGCGCCGGTCCACCGAGATCGAGGGCTACGACTACACGACAGATCCCAACTATGTGGCACCGGAGAAGCTGGTCTCCAAGGCCCTCGACATCCTCGGCTCGAACGAGAAGGGATTCTTCCTCGTCATCGAGAGCGACGATCTGGACTCCGACGGCCATGAGCACGACGCCAAGAACATGATGCTTGCCGGCGAGTCGGTCAACGAGATGGTCAAGGTGATCACCGAGTACCAGAAGGAACACCCAGAGGTGTTACTGATCGTCACTGCCGATCATGAGACTGGCGGAATGACGATCGAGAATGTCCTCGAGGACGACGAGCCGGAACCCAACAGCGACCAGGTGGCCGATGATCCGGTGCCGTACTGGTCGGACAAACCGGAGAACATGCCGCTGCCCAACGGCGGAGTGCCCGCGCGCAGTGGGCCGTTCACCATCAAAGGCACGGACCGGAAGTTTAAGGTCGACTGGACCACCGCCGAACACACAGGAACGATGGTGCCGGTCACCGCAGCGGGGCCGCTCGCCGAAAAGTTCACCGGCGTGCACCCCAACACCTACGTGTTCGACGTCATCACCGAATTGTGGGGTCAGAAGTGAGTATTCGCGCGTGAGTGACCTGGCATCTCTTACGTCACCGCCCGAGACCAGCGCCCTCGCACGGGGCGGCAGCTCCATCACGTTCGAGAACGTCACCAAGTCCTACGACGGTGGCTCGCACGCCGTCGATCGGGTGGACTTCGAGGTCGGCGCAGGTGAGTTCTTCTCGCTTCTCGGGCCCAGTGGCTGCGGCAAGACCACGACATTGCGGATGGTCGCCGGATTCGAACAGCCGACCTCGGGCCGCGTCCTGCTTGGCGATGAGGACATCACCATGACCCGACCTGCCCGCAGACCGGTCAATCTGGTGTTCCAGGATTACGCCCTCTTTCCGCACATGACCGTCGGCGACAACGTCGCGTTCGGTCTCAAGGTCAAGGGCATGGCCCGGCACGAGTGCACCGGGCGGGTGGCAGATGCGCTGGCCTCGATGCGGCTCACCGCACTCGCCGGACGCCGCCCGGCACAGCTGTCCGGTGGCCAGCGCCAGCGTGTCGCGCTGGCGCGCGCACTGGTCAACCGCCCGAAGGCACTGCTGCTGGATGAGCCGCTTGGTGCGCTGGATCTGCAACTGCGCAAGGAGATGCAGTTGGAACTCGGCAGGCTGCACCGAAGCACCGGCACCACCTTCCTCTACGTGACGCACGACCAGGAGGAGGCCCTCACGCTGTCGGACCGTATCGCTGTGATGAATCAGGGCCGCATCGAACAGCTCGCCGATCCCCGCGCGCTCTACGAGCGGCCGGCGACCGCGTTCGTGGCCGGTTTCATCGGCACATCGAATCTGCTTGTGCTACAGGATCCGCGGCGCGTCGGTGACTACCAAGTCAGCGTGCTCGGCGACGGTGACCGCCTTGTCGCCCCCGCGGTGTCGTCGGGCGACGGCCCTGTGCAGGTTACTGTCCGGCCGGAGCGGATCTTTCTGCATCCAACGGAGGATGCCGACGTGCCCGACAACCACAGCACCGTTCGCGGCGTGGTCGCCGAGATCGTCTACTGCGGGTCGACCACACATGTCACCGTCGAACTGCCGACGAGCGAACAACTGGTCATCCACGAACTCAGTGACGACACCGACCTGCGCTCGATCGGGCGCGGGTCACGGGTGCGGCTGTCATGGGCGCCGAACTGCACTCACGTCATCGGCCCGCTGGCGACGACGGCGCCCGTCGGCCAGTGACCACGGCGAAGGCTCCGGAGTCGCACCGCTGGGTGGACTGTCACGCGCACCTGCTCGCCGGTGTCGACGACGGCCCCCGCACCGAGGACGAGAGCCAGCGGATGCTGTCAGACGCCGCCGCGGGTGGCACCCGGCTGCTGTTCGTCACCTCGCACATCGACGAGCGCTACCCGTGGAGCCCGACGCGTGACGACGATCTGCGCCGCGCGTTCGAGCGGCTGCTCGAGATCGCCGACGACGTGCCGGGGTGCCCCGAATTGAGGATGGGCTACGAGCTGGCCCCGCGACCTGGCACGGCGGAGTTCCTCGCTGATCCTGCACGCTGGCGGCTGCCTGGCACCGATGTCGTGCTGGTCGACGGACCCGACGACATCCCGATGGAGCACGACTCGGGAATCCTTGACTACATCGCGCGCGTCACGGCCGAAGGTCTGCGCCCGATGCTCGCACATCCTGAGCGCCGAGCCTTTCTGTATCCCGACGACCACGAGTTCGCCAATGTCTGCAAGGCGAAAGGGGCCCTGCTTCAAGTGGACTCGGGTGCGCTGCTCGGATTCGACGGACCCGCAGTCGCGGCAGAGGCGCACCGGCTACTGGCCGAGGGACTGGTCGATCTGGTCGCCTCGGACGCCCATGAAATGGGGGAGGCCGATCTGCGTCCCGTCTACGACCACCTCTGCGAACAAATCGGATCGGGCAGCGAGGCTCTACTCAACGGCACCACCCTGGAGGAAAGATGACGCACCATCACACCGTCCCCCGGACGCTCCGCGGCATCCAGCTAGCGGCCTGCGCCTCCGCGGCGCTCCTACTCGCGGCATGCGGTGGAGGCGGTGGCAGTGGTGGCGACGAAAACACCGCGACCGCAGGAGAACTGCGGACCTTCACCTACGAGGACACCGTCGACCCGGAAATCCTCGACCCATTCAAGAAGGAACATCCCGACCTCGATGTGCGGACGGCGACGTTCGAGAGCCTTGACGAGGCGGCGGCGAAGATCAAGTCGGGCTTCTCGACCGACGTCATCGAGGTGTGTCTTGACGAGGCCGCGCCGTTGCTCGCCGACAAACTTCTCGCACCGATCGATACATCCAAACTGACCAATTGGAAGGATCTCTCGCCCACCTTCCGGGACGCGAACGGCGTCACCATCGACGGCGACGTCGTCATGGTGCCGATGTCGGCTGGGCCCCACGGAATCATCTACACCACCAAGGCTTTCCCCGACGGCGTCGACAGCTACACCGCGCTCTTCGACCCGGCGAACAAGGGTAAGGTCGCGCTCGATGGCGGCTGGCTCACCGCGCTCGCTGACGCCGCGCTGGCCTCGGGCATCACCGATCCGATCTCGATGACCGATCAGCAGGTCCAAGAGATGAAGGACAAGATCCTCGCGGCCCAGGGGCAGTTCCGCACCATCTCAGAGTCTGATTCGGATATGGCCAACCTCTTCAAGTCGGGGGAAGTCGTGCTCGCCGACGGCGGCCGAGGCACCGCCGAGCAGATCAACGAAGGCGGCGGTGAGGTCACGTGGGTGGCGCCCAAGGAGGGAACGCTGTCATGGGTCTGCGGACTCGGAGTGAGCGCCGATGCCAAAAACGTCGATGCGGCCTACGCGCTGATCGACTACTACATCTCGAAGCCCGCGCAGGCGACCACCGGTGATCTCGGATACGTCATCACCAACCCGACTGCCTTGAGCGAGGTTTCGGAGGAGTTCCGGGAAACTGCGAATCCCGCCGACCTCAAGGACACCATCCCGCAGGTCGAGCCGAAGAACGCTGAGGTGTGGCGCACCGCATGGCAGGAGATCGAGGCTGGCGGGTGACCGCAGCGAGTCGCATGAGCGTCGTGCTGGCCACGGCGCTCGTCACGGTGGTGCTGGTGATCCTGGTCGGACCCATCGTGTTGCTCGCTGTGTTCTCGTTCAACGACTCGTCGATCATCGCGCTGCCGTTCGAGGGATTCACCCTCGAGTGGTACGGCGCTGCGTTCTCCGATCCCGATGTGCTTGACTCGCTGCGTAACTCGACGGTATTGGCCGCGATCATCGCGCCGCTGTGCGTCGCGCTCGGCACAGCCACCGCGTGGGGGATCACCCGGTTCCAGTTCCGCACCCGCGCCTTCTGGTCGGCGCTGGTGGGTGCGCCGCTGGTCATCCCGTGGCTGGTGATGGGCGTCAGCGGCCTGCTGCTGTTCGCCTCACTCGATATCGAACTGTCACTGCTCACGGTCGGCGTCATGCACATCGCGGTGACGTTCCCGTTGGTGACCGCACTGGTCTCGGCGCGACTGGTCCGCTTCGAAAGGTCCCAGGAGGAGGCGGCGGTCGACCTTGGCGCCTCCCAATGGCAACTGATGTCGAAAGTCGTTCTCCCACAGTTGGCACCGACGCTGGGCGCCGCGCTGATCTTCGCGTTCGCCTGGTCCTTCAACAACTTCGAGATCAGCTTCTTCAACGGCGGCTACGAACAAACCTTTCCGGTCTGGGTCTATGCGGTGTTGCGCAGATCCGACAATCTCCCGATCGTCAACGCCGTCTCGACGGCGGTCTCCGTCGTGCAGGTGGCAATCGTCTACGGGATGTGGATGGCGCTTCGGGAAGTGAGCCGCAGGCGCGGATCCGAGGAGAACCTCACCAATCTCGTGGCGGGTGGACTCCGATGACTGCCGTACGGGAGATCGCGGCCGCTGAGCGGGCCACGCCCAATCAGCGTCGCGGCGGCTGGCTGCCCGCGGCGTATCTGACTGTTCCGATGCTCGTGCTCGTGGCACTGGTGCTGGTGCCGATGCTCATCCTGTTCCTGATCAGCCTCGGGATGGAGGTCGGCCGCGGGCAGAGCGTCTGGTCGCTGGATGCCTATACGAGCCTGTTCACCAATCCGCTGTACGCAAAAGTGGCGATCACGACGATCGTCATCGCTACCTCCGCCATGATCGTCCAGCTGATCATCGGTGTCCCGTTGGCCGCCGTAATGGCATTCCGCGCCGGGCGATTCGAGGTACCGCTGCTGCTGGGACTTGTGGTTCTGGACGAGCTGAACCCGGTTGTCCGTGTCTACGCGTGGCGAATGCTGCTGGGGCGTAACGGGATAATCAACAAGTTCCTGGAGCTGATCGGAGTGATCGATCAGCCGATCGACGCGCTGCTCTTCAACGAGATGACGGTTATCGTCGTGCTGTCGACCGGGTGGATCACCTACACCGTCATACCCTTGTATGCGGCGATGAAGGCGATCGATCCGAAACTCTTCGAGGCCGCTGCCGATCTCGGCGCCGGCTGGTGGTACATGTTGCGGCGCATCCTGTTGCCGCTCGCGGCACCGGGAATCTTCGTCGCCGTTCTCTTGGTGTACATCCCGCTGTTCACCGACTTCGCCACCCCCACGCTGGTCGGCGGTACCAGCGGCTACATGCTGGGTCAGGCGGTCAACGACCTGATCCTCAAACAGGGTGATCTCGCCCAAGGCGCGGCAATGAGCAACCTCCTGCTCATCGCGTCAGGCGTCGTCGCCGCCATCGCGTTCCGTCTCGCCCGCATCAACAAATTGGAGTCCTGAGCTGATGAGTCTGCTTCCGCCCGAACCCGCAGTGGTCCCCGGTCCCCGCAGTGCTGAACTGCTGGCGGCCCAGAGCAAGGTGCTCTATCCGGGCACCGCGGGCGACGGCTATCCCTTTGTGGCGCGGTCCAAGTCCGGCTGGACGGTGACCGACGTGGACGACAACGTGTTCGTCGACCTGGTCAGCGCGTCGGCTTCGGTGCCGGTCGGGGCCGGGCGCGAGGAACTGGTGCGGCCCGCCGCCGAAGCGCTGCTCAGCTTCGGCAGCGAGGACAGCCACGCCGTCTTCCATGAGCTGATGCTTCCGCTGGCCAACCGATTGCTCGCGGTTGCGCCGAATGGGCTTACCCGCGTGGATATCTCGCTCAACGGCACGGAGTCGGTGGAGACCGCGGTACGGGTGATGCGCAGGGCCACGGGTCGGCCGGTGATCATCGGTTTCCTCGGCGCCTACCACGGCGAGACCACGACGACCGCCTCGCTGGGTGCCGAACACTCCGAAATCGGGCGCGGCCTTCGCGGCCTGTCGAGCGGCTTTGTGCACGTGCCCTACCCGAACACCTACCGCAGCCCGTTCGGCGAATCCCGTCCTGGGGGCACCGGCGATCCGACCGTCGATTTTCTGCGGGACCAGATTCTCTTCCACCTCGTCGATCCCGGCGAGGTGGCGGGTGTGTTGATCGAACCCATTCTCGGCTCGGGTGGGGTGGTCGTACCGCCGGACACCTTCTGGCCCGCTCTGACCGAACTGTGCCGCGAGTACGGCTGGCTGCTGTGCATCGACGAGGTGAAGACGGGCTTCGGCAGGACCGGTGAGCTGTTCGCGGCGAACCTGTGGGGTTTGGAGCCCGACCTGATGTGTCTGGGGAAGGCGATGGGCGGCGGCGTCATGCCGATCGGCGCGCTGCTCGGCAACGAGCGCGCACTGTCCGGGTTCGACGACCTGTCCACCGGCAGCACGTGGTCGTGGTTGCCCGCAGCCTGCGCGGCATCGCTGGCGTACCTCGACCTGTTGGAACGCGAGGATGTGCTCGGAAATGTGCGTGCGCTGCACGAGGTGGCGGTCTCGCTGCTCTCACCGCTCGTCGATGGCATTGCCGAGGTGGGCGATGTCCGGGTCCAGGGGGGATTCGTGGGGATCGAGCTGGTTTCTGACGTGAGGACCAAGGAACGTGCTGTGGCGCTTCAGGAGTCGGTCGCACAGCGGTGTATTCGCCGCGGCGTTCTGATTGTCTCCAGCACCACCAGCCTGAACATTCAGCCGTCGCTCGTGATGCCTCCTGAGGCATACGCAGAGGCGCTGGGTCGTGTCATCGAGTCGATCGAGGATGCCGTCCAGGACTCCCGGTGAACGATGGTCTGCGCGCTGCGAGCGCTGCCGCGCTTGCCGCGATGGCCGCGGACGGAACGCTCAAGTCGCCGCCGGTTCTCGGTGCACCCCAGGGGCCGCGAAGCGTTCTCGGTGACGGGCAGGACGTGCTTGTCGCCTGCTCGAACGACTACCTCGGGCTAGCGGCCGACCCGCGCGTGGTGGCCGCGACGGTCGACGGGCTGCAGCGCTACGGTGCAGGCACGGCGTCGGTCCGCTTCATCTGCGGAACGTTCACACCGCACCTCGAACTCGAGCGGGATCTCGCGAGCCTGGTCGGCGCCGAGGCTGCCCTGACATTCGTATCGTGTTGGGACGCCAACTCCGCGGTGATCACCACCCTGGCCGACGAGCGAACCGTGGTGTTGTCCGATGCGCTCAACCACGCCTCGATCATCGACGCGGTTCGCGGGTCGCGCGCAGGCCGCAAGGTGGTGTACCCACATGTGGATCTCGTCGCGCTCGGCGACGCGCTGTCGCAATCAGCCGACTGGGATCGCCGAATCGTCGTCACCGACGGCGTTTTCAGCATGGAGGGCGATGTCGCGCCGCTGCCGGACTTGATCGAACTGTGTCGGCGTCATGACGCCGTGCTCCTCGTCGATGACTCGCACGGCGTCGGGGTGATGGGCCGGGACGGCCGCGGCACGCCTTCGGATCAAGGGGTTCTCGGCGAGATAGACGTCCTGACCGGAACGCTCGGCAAGGCGCTCGGCGGCGCCGCGGGCGGATACGTTGCCGCGTCGACGGAGGTGGTGGAACTGCTCTCTCAGCTGGGGCGGCCGTCGTTGTTCTCCAACGCACTACCCGTTCCGACGGCCTGCGGTGCGCGGGAGGCGGTTCGCATCCTGCTTGCCGAACCGGAGCGGGTAGGTCGACTGCACGAGTTGGCAGATCGGCTGCGCGACGGGCTGCGCGAGGCGGGGCTCGACCCGCTTCCGGGTGATACCGCGATCGTGCCGATCATCGTCGGAGAGACCGCCAAGGCGGGTCGGATGAGCCGTGAACTACGGGAGCAGCACGGGGTGCTGGTCACCGGGTTCGGCTACCCGGTTGTCCCGGAAGGTACTGCGCGCCTGCGGATTCAGGCGAATGCGGCGATGACAGACGCCGGCGTTACCGCCCTCATCGACGCGATTGCCGCCGTCGCGCTGTCAAGAAGCAGCTGAGGGCCACCTGGTCGTCAAGGAGGCGGGCGGAGATGCTGAATCTTCTGCCACAGAATGTCTTTCGGGGTATCGATCCGTAGGGCGGCAATGGACTGGTCGAGTCGTTCGGGTTTGTCGCCGAGAAGGTCGATCGCGGCGTCGAGGCAGTGCTCGATGCTGTCTCCATAGGCGCGCGACGCTTTGCCGATCGCGGCACGCAGGATCTCGGGTGAGGGTTCGAGCATGGCCAGGTCGATCAGGTCGCGATGGAACACGCCGGGGTCGGCCCAGCGGTCAGCGTTGGCAAGCAGCTTGCTGGCAGCCATATCGAGGGTGCTCAGTGTCCAGACACCGCACACGTGGTCGTCAGCGGATGGTGCGTCGAGCACGATACGTCCTTCGTGGATGATTTCGAGCTTGACTGGGCTGCCCTCGACGTCGATGAGGGTGCGCAGCCCGTACTGGTCGGCACGTACCTCGCGCAGCGGGTGCAGGGGGCGTCGGGCAAGTGCGTTGATGCCGCCACTGTCGGTGACGAGCTCACGTAGACCGCGGTAGCCGTCGATGTCGGACACCAGGAAATCGACGTCGAGGGATTCACGGTACTCGTTGCGCCGCAGCACGATCGCGGTTCCTCCACCGAAGTAGCACCGATGCGCCACCAGGACGCCCGCGTCGAGCGAGTCAAGGATGGCCGCGACGAGGCGGTGGCGTGGCCGGTTAAACAAGAAGCCTCCCGCCGCTCCACGTGTCGGCGAGGTGCTGGATGAAGTCCCGCTCGCTTTCGGTGATTGTGGACTGGTCGACGTGGCGCCAGTTGCGCTCGTACAGGTGAAGCGCTTCCTCCTCGGTGAGAGTGGTTTCCTCGCTGAGGTTCCAAGCGAGTTGACGCAGCTGCGGATAGTCACGAACGCGGACAGCCGCGGCGTATGCGCTACTCGTGCTGGCGGCGTGACTGGTTGGACTGCAGGCGGTGATTCTCAGACCTAATGCGGCGGCGGCGTTCATGTATGCCCCCATGGTGACCGCTGGCACTCCCCGCTCGATTCGGTGCAGCGTGACTCGGGAGATCCCGGCAGCTCCGGCAGTGGCGACCATGCTGAGGCCGAGTTCTGCGCGCCGAGCTCTGATTGCGGCGCCAAGGACCCCGAGATCGGCCGCCGCGGCGTGCACGATGGGCGGCGATGTAGCAGGCATGTTTCTCATTCTATACAAGCGGATGCCGCTTGTGGTTGTCCTGGATGCGGCCGGCGCCGAACTCAGCAGCCGACGACGAACCGCTCGAACGCGATCGCGTCGACGACGGCTTCGTCAAGCCCGATCCCCAGCCCCGGGTTGTCCGGCGCATGGACCAGTCCGTCGGAGCCGGTGCGCAACACGTCGGTGACGCCATGCTCGAACGGTTCGACCGGGACCGCCTGCTCGAAATACGACGTCCTGCCGAACGCGAGCGCGACCTGTAGATCCGCGGCTTGAATGACGGTATGGCCGTAGCTGATCAGCTCGACATCGAGGCCCGCCTCCTCGGCGGCGCGGATCATCCGGACCGCCGGGGTCGGGCCACCGACGAACGAGACGTCGAACCGCACCGCGCTGAACGGCCCCAGTCGCAGCACATTGGCAAGCAGATCGGGCTGCCAGATCGCATCGCCTGCGGGAAGTATTGGCAGGGAGCCGAATTCATCGCGCAACGCCAAGTAGCCCTGCAGGTCGAAGTCGGGCAACGGCGCCTCGAACCAGCGTGCGTCGACGGAGTCGCACGCGGCTGCCACCGTCCGCGCACCATCGAGGTCATAGCGTCCCTCTGCGTCGAACATCAGGACCAGATCGGGAAATGCCCGGCGCAGGGTGCCCAGCAGCGCCGCATCGCGTTCGGGGATTCCCCACGCGTGCAGTTTGACTGCGCGGTAACCGGATTCGACGAAGCTGGTCAACGCGTTGCGATAGGCGTCCTCATCGTCCAGCAGTGGGACCGAGGCGTACCCCGGCAGTGACGTTGGAGTCACCCCGCCAGCCAGCATCTCCCGCAATGGCTTGTCACTTCGTCGGGATGCCAAGTCCCACAACGCAGTATCTATCGTCGAGCGCACCGCAGGCGGGAAGGCAGACGTGTTGTCCTCCGATACCAGTGCGTAGACGGCGTCCCGGTCGTCGGCGTCCATGCCAAGAAGTCGCGGCAGCAGTGGGCGCAGCGTCTCGATCGGACCGCGGTCCCACATGCCGAATGTGTCGGAGTCATAGGCCCCGATTCCCGTCGTACCGTCGGCGTCGGTGATGCGCACCAGCGTCGTCGTGGTGAACACCTCATCGGAGAACGACGTGTATCGGAACCGTTCGACGTCGGGTCCCAGTGCCCATGCTTCGAGTCGCGCAATCTTCGTCACGTTCGGTACATTACATTTTGTTGACAAAATGCGTGTCGACACAATCCAGTTGGTAGTCTGCCAAAATGACCGATCCTGTCACGTTACGGCCCATCGACGTGCCTCGGTCGCTCACCGAGGACGCCGCGGACCGGATTCGCGAACAAATCGTCCTCGGTGGCTTCCGCCAGGGCGAGCACCTCAAAGAGGCGCATATCGCCGAACAACTGAATGTCAGCCGCGGGCCGGTCCGTGAGGCGTTCAAGATTCTGCGGGCCGAGGGGCTGCTCGCCGAGGAGCCGCGGCGCGGCACGTTCGTGGTGAGCCTGACGGCAAAGGACGTGAGCGACATCTACGCGCTGCGCGCATCGGTCGAGGAACTCGCCGCGCGCCTGGTATGCCGCGCACAGGATCCGGCCGCGGTTGCCAGGCTTCGGACTCTGGTGGCCGGGATCAGCGAGGCGGCCGCCACCGGCGACGCGAGCGCAGTGGCACGGGCAGACCTGGCGTTTCACGACGGCCTGTGCGCGGCGTCGGGGAATTCGCGCGTGCACGAGGTCTTCCTGCGTTACGTCCCGACCATCCGCGGCCTGCTTCGTCTCGACGAGAAGATCATGCCGTCCCTGGATGAGGTCGTGTGCCAGCACGAGCCCATCGTGGACGCCATCGAATCCGGCGACGAGGAACTGGCGGCCAGGCTGACCAGGGAGCATTCCCTCGAGGCCGGCGACAAGTTGGTTGAGCTGCTGAACGAGACCGACTGATCCGGAACTGAACAGCCGCTGGTAGGCGGCCGTTTCAGGCCGACGGTAAACTGTTGACAATCTGTGGTCTGCGAAATAGCGTTCTGCCCAGAGCGGGGGCCCCGATCCGAGGAGTGACGCGTGACAAGCACCCAGAAGAAGCTGGCCTGCACCTGTGCATCCGTGCTCGCAGTGCTGCTCGCCGGTTGCGGCGGCGGCGACTCGCAGGCCGCAGGCGCAGGCCAGACGAACCCGAGTGACCCTGCCTCGATCACCGGCACCATCCGGCTGTACTCCTACGAGGACGGCTACGACGCCGACTACATGAAGTCGTTCTACGAGAAGTATCCGAACGTCAAGCTGGAGACCGCCTCGTTCGGCAGCAACGAAGAAGCCATCGCGAAGGTCCAGGCCGGATTCAAGGCCGACGTCATCAACACCTGCGTCGACGAAGCATCGCAGGAGGCCGTCGAGAAGGGCGTATACGCACCGCTGGACACCTCCCGCCTGGAGAACTGGGACAAGATCTGGCCTGCGATGAAGGAGATGCCGGGCGTCACCGTCGACGGCGAGTTCTACGTGGTCCCGGTCGACGCGGGCACCGCGGGACTGATGTACAACGCCGACAAGATCACCACCCCGCCTGCGTCCTGGACGGATCTGTTCGACCCGCAGTACAAGGGCCGGGCGTCGCTGCAGGACAACGCGGTCACCGCGATCGACATCGGCGCGCTGGCCACCGGCATCACCGATCCGCTGAACATCGATGCCGCGCAGCTCGAGAGCGTCAAGAAGTTCCTGTCCGACAACCGCGGCCAGTTCCGCACCCTTTGGGAGGACCAGGGCGAGCTCGTGGCCCAGTTCAAGTCGGGTGAGATCGATATCGCCAGCAGCTACACCAACATCGTGAAGGACCTGCAGGCCGACGGGCTCAATGTGAAGTTCGCCGTCGCCAAGGAAGGTCAGATGCTGTGGACGTGCGGCTACGGCATCAGCCCCCACATCGCCGACGAGAACGTGGATGCCGCCTACGCGCTGCTGAACTGGTACACCAGCCTGCCCGCGCAGGTTTACGAGGCGACCAACTGGAACTACATGACGTCCAACGAGGGAATCATCGACGCGGTCACCCCGGAGGTTCGCAAGGACGCCGCGCTGGACACGCTCTTCGATCTCGACAATGCGATTCCGGCGGCCCCGCCCAAGGACCGCGCCGCTTGGGTGAAGGCGTGGGCCGAGGTCAAGGCGTCGTGAGTAGTCGCGCACCCCGCCGGTGAGCGCATCCCTCTGGCGCACCTTCCTGATCGTCGTCGGCGCTGTCCTCTTCGGGCCGCTGCTGATCCTGGTGCTCTTCTCGTTCAACGACTCCAGCGTCCTGGCTCTGCCGTTCGAGGGGTTGACGCTGCGCTGGTACCGCGCCGCCCTGCGCGACCCGTCGCTGCAGAGCGCACTGCTGAACTCGACCATCGTCGCCGTCATCGTCGCGCCGGTCTGCCTTGTGCTCGGCACGCTGGCGGCGTTCGGACTGACCCGCTTCCGTTTCAGAGGCAGGGGAGCAGTGGCGGGACTGGTGGCCGCGCCGCTCATCCTCCCGTGGCTGGTGATAGGAATTGCCGCGTTGATGGCCTACGCGAAGGCCGATATCACGCTGGGCTTGACCACAGTGATCGCGACACAGGTGGTGTGCACCTTTCCTCTGGTCACCGCGATCGTCGGCGCCCAGCTATTCCGGTTCGAGCGCAGCCAGGAGGAAGCCGCGATCGACTTGGGCTGCAATCGCTTCCAGGTGCTGCGCTACATCGTGTTCCCCCACGTGGCGCCGGCTCTTGCCGCCGCGGGCATCTTCGCGTTCACCTGGTCGTTCAACAACTACGAGATAAGCGCATTCACCATCGGATTCCAGCAGACCTTTCCGGTCTGGGTCTACTCATCGGTTCGCGATCCCGACCACACCGCCGTCGTCAACGCCGTCTCCGCGCTGATCTCGGCAGCGCAGCTATTGCTGATCTGGGGCTGCCTGAAACTCATCAAGCGCAGGACGAGCAATGAAGCCGCCACCGCCATGATCACCGGCGGCACGCACGTGGGGGCGGCAGCGTGAGGCTGCGATCGGAGACCGGAACACGCGGTGCACTGGCGGTTTTGGCGGCGCCAACCACAGCTCTTCTGCTGTTTTTCGTGGTGCCGTTCGCGGTGCTGATCCAGATGAGTGTGCTGAAGTTCCCGCCGAGGACGGCCAGCGGCTTTTCCCTGAAGCACTACGGGGATGCGCTCACCGATCATCTGAACCTCAAGATCGCGCTGACGACGTTCGTCATCGTCACGATCGCGATGGCGCTCATGCTCGCGATCGCGCTCCCGCTGGCCTACTACATGGTGTTCAAGGCGGGGCGGCGCGAACTGTTCCTGCTGCTCGCACTTGTTGTCGCCGACGAACTGGCGCCCGTTGTGCGGGTCTACGCCTGGCAGGTCATCCTCGGCCGCAACGGGCTGATCAACTGGATACTGCCGGGGCCTCCTGTCGACTGGTTGCTCTACAGTCCGTTTGCGGTGGTGATCGGCCTCGTCACGTCCTACATCACCTACACCACGATCCCGATCTACGCGGCGATGAAGGCGATCGACCCGGTGACGCTGGAAGCGGCAACTGACCTGGGCGCCAACTGGTTTCAACAGTTCAGGCGAATCCTGGTGCCGCTGGCAGCGCCCGGTATCTTCGTGGCCGCGATCCTGGTCTACATCCCGATGTACGCCGACTTCGTCGCCGCCGACATCGTCGGTGGGCCGTCGTCGTACATGCTCGGCCAGCGCATCCGCGATGTGATCCTGGAGGAGGGTGACTGGGGTACCGGCTCGGCGATGAACCTCGTCATGCTCGGACTGTCCGGGATCTTCGCGCTTTTGGCGTACCGCTTCGCTCGGCTCAACCGGATGGAAACCGCATGAGCCGCCTGGCCGATCTGCTTGCCGAATCCGCCGACGCATTCGATGATGACGCCATCGCGGCCGTCGTCGCCGAGCTGTTCGGATTCGACGGCGCCGTGTCCGCACATTTCGACAGCGAACGTGACCAGACCGCGTTGCTCCACGGGCGCGGCGACGGCCGGGTCGTCAAGATCTCCCACCCCGCAACGCCCGTCGACGATGTGGACCTCGAAGGGCGCGCCGCGGTGTGGGCGCATCAGGTGGATCCCGGCCTTCCGATAGCCGTGCCGCTGCGCGCGGTCACCGGTGAACTACACGGAGTCGCTCCCGCACCGTCGGGACAGACATCGCGGTTGGTGCGGTTGTATCGGCAGCTGCCGGGGGGAGCATCGAAGGTTGGCGCAACGCTGAGGCCGTCTGCGGTCAAAGAATTCGGTGCCGTTTCGGCGCGGCTCGGGCTCGCGTTGCGCGGCTTCTTCCACCCCGCCGCCGCGCGCAGGCTGCCGTGGCACGCCGAGTCCCGCCACGACGTGCGCCCGCTGGCCGACGCCATCAGCGACCCGGACGGGCGCGCCATGGTGCTCGCCGCATTCGACCGCTTCGAGGCTGTTGTGGCGCCGATGTGGTCGGGGCTGCGCGCGCAGCCGGTGCACTCCGACCTGACGCTGGACAACCTGCTACTCGACGACGACGACCACGTGTGCGGCATCATCGATTTCGGCGACCTCACCCACACGGCGCTGGTGTGGGATGTGGCTGCGGCGCTGTCGTCGGTGGCGTCCACCCGGACCGGTCGCGACCTGCAGTCGACCATCGGGCTGTTCCTCGACGGCTACACAGCCGTCTGCCCGTTGGAACCCGTCGAACGTCAAGTGCTGGTCGACACGCTCAAGCTGCGCAACGCGATAACGCTGAGCCTGTCGGCGGCGCGCCGCGCCGAGCGACCCGACATCGCCGACTACCTGTCCAGCTGGGACGCAGGCGCGTGGAACCTGTTAGGCGAACTCGGGGATCCCCGCCCCCGTCCTACGGACCTACGCGCCCGCCGCGACGCGGTATTCGGCACCGCGTTGGCGCCCCTGACCTACCGCGAACCACTGGCACCGGTCCGCGGAAGTGGCGCAAGGCTTTTCGACGCCGACGGGCGGAGCTACCTCGACGCCTACAACAATGTGCCGGTGGTCGGGCACGCACACCCTCGGGTGGCGACGGCGATCGCCGACCAAGTCCGCCTGCTGAGTACCAACCTGCGCTATCTGCACCCGCGCGCGATCGAGTTGGCCGAACGCCTGGTCGCGAGCATGCCCGCTGATTTAGGACTGGACACGGTGCTGTTCCTCAACTCCGGCAGCGAGGCCACCGACCTGGCGTGGCGGATAGCGACCGCCGTCACCCGCCACACCGGTGCGGTGGTCTCCGATTTCGCCTACCACGGCGTCACGACGGCGACGACGGCCCTGTCCCCCGAGCAGTGGCGCGGCGGGTGGGCACCCGATCATGTCGCAACGTTCGAGGTCGGCGCGGATCTGGAAGGTGCCGTCGCGGAACTCACCGAACGTGGCCACGAGCCCGCCGCGGTGTTTGTCGATCCCACCTACACCAGCGATGGAATCCTGGTGCCCGGCAATGGCTATCACGCAGCGCTGACCGGCACAGCCCGACGAGCCGGTGCGCTGGTGGTGGCCGACGAAGTCCAGGCCGGGTTCGGTCGCGCGGGTGACCATCTGTGGTCGTTCGTGGGCGCCGGGCTCGATCCGGATCTCGTCACGCTGGGTAAGCCGATGGGTAACGGCCACCCCGTGGCAGCGGTAATCGCGCGAAGCGCCGACGTGGAATCGCTTGCCGCCCAGAGCGAATTCTTCAGCACCTATGCGGGCGGACCGGTAGCGGCCGCGGCCGCATCGACGGTCCTCGACGTCATCGTCGACGAGCGTCTCATCGAGCACGCGGACGAAATGGGAGCCCTGCTGCGATCGCGACTGTCGGCGGCCGGACACCCCGCAGTGCACGACGTTCGCGGGCGCGGATTGTTGATCGGCGTTGAGCTGAGCGGAGATGGTGCATTGGCCGCCGGTGTGCTCGACGTCGCGCGTCGTCACGGCGTACTGATCGGTGCGACTGGCCGTCGGAGAAATGTGCTGAAGATCCGGCCACCGCTGGTGATCACGGCCGAGCAGGCCGAGCGGGTGGCATCGGTGGTGCTCGAATCCATCGAAAATGCCTTGGAAACAACACCTTTACGAGAACAAGTGAGGACACATGCGCAGTAGAGACCAGTTCGTGGGTACCGACCGCTCGCTGCAGCGGGCGTGGATAAAGGGCGCAGGCTTCACCGACGAGGAACTCAGTCAGCCGCTCATCATGATCGCCAACACCTATCAGGACTTCTCCCCGGAGAACGCACACCTGCGCACGCTCGTCGACGCCGTCAAGTCGGGGGTGCGGATGGCGGGCGGGACGCCGATCGAGTTCAACACGTTTCACGTCACCGACAGCGAGGCCTTCGCCGCACGCAGCATGCGCTACGTGCTACCGAGCCGCGACGTGGTTGCCGACTCGGTCGAGTTGATGGCCGAGGGCCACGGGATAGACGCACTGGTGCTGCTGACCGGCGGGGACAAGCCGACGCCGGGCATGGTGATGGCGGCTGCCCGGCTCAACCTGCCGTCGATGCTGTTGTATGCAGGCCCAACGCCTTACGGCGTGTACCGCGGCAAGAAGCTGTTCCTCGAGACCGTCTACGACGGCGTCGGAGGGGTGGTGCGAGGTGAGGTCGACGAGGCCACCCTCAAGCACTGGGAGGACGAACTGTTCCCAGGGCCAGGGGCCGGTGACACCCTGACGTCCGGCAACACCGCGGGCATCTACTGCGAGGCGCTCGGGATGTCTCTGCCGCACACAGGCACCATGCCCGCCGGTTGCAACAACCAGATTCGGGCCGCGAAGTACACCGGTATGCGGATCGTCGAATTGTTCCGGGAGAACGTTCGCCCGCGTGACATCCTGACCACCGAGGCGTTCGAGAATGCATTGCGCGTCTCACTGGCGGTGTCCGGATCGACGAACCTGGTGCTGCACTTCATCGCGATGGCCAAGGAGGCGGGCATCGAGTTGGACTACGACACGATCGACCGCGTCGGCAGGCAGACACCGACGCTGGCCAAGCTCGCTCCGTCGGGTCCGTGGGGCGTGACCGAACTGCATGCGGCAGGAGGTGTTCCGGCGGTGCTGAGTGAGCTCGGTGACCTCATCCACAAGTCGACGATCACCGTTTCGGGTCAGACCACTGGCGAGATTGCCTCTGCCGCTGAGAATCTCAACCCGGAACTGTTGGCGTCCCGCGACAATCCGATCGCCCAAGAAGGCGCGATCTTCATCCTGCGTGGCAGCCTGGCTCCGGACGGTGCGGTGGTGAAGGCGTCAGGCGTCGCCCCGTCGATGTGGAAATTCGACGGCACGGCCAAGGTGTTCGAGGACGAGGAGTCCGCGATCGAAGGGATCCTCGGCGGCGAGGTGACACCCGGCACGGCCATCATCATCCGCAACGAGGGGCCAAGGGGCGGGCCTGGTATGCGCGAGATGCTCGGCGCGACGTCGGCGGTCGTCGGGATGGGACTTTCCGAAAGCGTCACGCTGATCACCGACGGCAGATTCTCCGGGGCGACGCACGGCCCGGCGATCGGCTACGTCGGGCCCGAGGCTGCCGACGGCGGGCCGATCGGGTTGGTCGAGGACGGCGACCGGATTCTGATCGACCTGGACAACCGCAGGCTCGACCTGGCCGTGCCCGACGACGTGCTGGCCGCCCGCAAGGCCGCCTGGGTGCGCCGCGAGCCCAACGTGAAATCGGGATACTTGGCCTTCTACGCACAGAATGTGGCGCCGGCCTGCGAGGGCGCCGTGATGCCGCGATGAGCACGCACTACGACGCGGTGATCGTCGGTGGTGGGCACAACGGTCTGGTCGCAGGCTTCTACCTTGCCAGGGCCGGGCTGAAGACACTGATCCTGGAGCGTCGTCCGTTCGTCGGCGGGGCCTGCAATACCGAGGAATTCGCTCCCGGCTACCGGGCGTCGACCGGCGCATACGTGTTGTCGATGTTGCGCGAGGCGATCTGGCAGGACATGCAACTGGAGCGGCGCGGAATCTACGTCGACCCGGCGGGTCCGACGCTGAACCTGTACGCCGACGGCGCGAGCTACTACCTGGGCGACGACATGGCCGAGAACGTGGCGGCGACGAAGTATTTCTCGGAGCACGACGCGCGCGCCCTGCCGAAGTTCGAAGAGGACCTCAGCGACATGGTCCAGCAGGTGCTGCCGATCTTCGACTGGACCGCCCCCGACCCGCGGGTGAAGAGCCTCGACGATCTGCGCGGGCTGGCGAAGCTGGGCGGGGTGGGTTTGCGCGCCCGCAAGCATCTGGATCAGCTGGCCCGGTTGTTCACCACCAGCGCGCACGGAATACTGGCCGAGCACTTCGACAGCCAACACGTGAAGGCGGCACTCGGCTGGCACGCGATCAACGACAGCGTGGCGGGGCCGTCCACTCCTGGTACGGCGTTCGTATTGCTGCACGACCACGCGAGCGAGGAGACCGACGGCGGGGTGCGCCAGTGGGGTTTCGTGCGCGGCGGGATGGGCGTGCTGACCGAGACGATGGCGCACGCGGCGCGGGAAGCCGGTGCTGAAATCCGTTGCGATGCATCTGTCGAAGGCATCGTGACGAGCGGAGGGCAGGCTACCGGGGTGAGGTTGGTCTCAGGTGAGGAGATCACCGCCACCCGGGTGCTGTCCAACGCCGACCCCAAGCACACCTTCCTGACGCTGTGCGACCGCGGCGATCTGCCCGACGATTTCGTGCGTCAGGTGGAGAGCTACCGCTGCATGGGCACCAGCATAAAGATCAATCTGGCGTTGACCGAATTGCCTTATGTCACAGGACATCCTCGCGACGGAGTGCAGCCTTATCATCGGGGCATCATGGAGGTGAATCCGTTCATCGCCGAGATGGATCTGCATCAGGCGCAGGCACAGTACGGCCTGGCGGTGCGGGACTCACACGTCGAGATCGTCTTTCCGACTGTGCACGACCCCTCGCTCGCGCCCGAGGGCAAGCACATCGCCACGATCGACGTGAACTCGCAGCCCTTCCACCTTCGCGACGAGAACTGGGACGACATCAAGGACACCCGCGCCGACGAGGTCATCGCCCAACTCGAAAACTACTTTCCCGGCCTGAGCGGGCTGATCGAGCATCGCCAGGTGCTGAGCCCGCTGGACATGGAGCGGGTGATGGGTTTGACCGGCGGGCACGCACTGCACGGCGATATGTCCCCCGACCAACTGCTGTTCATGCGTCCGGTGCGCGGCTGGGCGAAGTACCGGACCCCGGTGCCCGGGCTCTACCTCTGCGGCGCGGGCACCCATCCTGGTGGGGGTGTCACCGGGGCGAACGGTCGCAACGCCGCCAGAGAGGTGCTTCGCGACGCGAAGCGTCGACGGCGGCGCTGAAGCTCAGCCACCACCGACGGCGTCTTGCCGTCTGGTACCGGGCTGGCATGATCAAGCCCATGAGTATCGAAGTCGTTTTCACAGAAGAGTCAACCGCCACCGGGGGCGGCCGCGAAGGCCACGTGAAGTCGTCGGACGGCCGGATCGACCTGGACACCCGCCACCCGAAGGAGATGGGCGGCAACGGCGAGGGCACCAACCCCGAGCAGCTGTTCTCGGCGGGCTACGCCGCATGTTTCCTCGGCGCGCTGCGCCTGGTCGCCCGCAACGAGAAGATCGACGTCGACGACGCCGCAGGCATCACCGCCCAGATCGGCTTCGGCAAGGACCCGGCGGGCGGCTTCGGCATCAACGCGCACCTGATCGGCTATCTGCCCGGCTTCGAGCAGAGCGCGGCCGAGGAGCTGATGGAGAAGGCGCACCAGGTCTGCCCGTACTCCAAGGCCACCCGCGGCAACATCGACGTCAAGCTGTCGGCGAAGGTCTAGCCCATAATGCGCACCGCCGCCCTCGCCGGCGTCGGTCTGGCTGTCGGCCTCGCGGTGGCCGCCCCTGCTGGCGCCCGGCCGTCGGACCCCGGCGTGGTGAACTACGCCGTGCTCGGCAAGGGTTCGGTCGGCAACATCGTCGGTGCGACACTGCGGTTCGACGGGCCGTTCACCGGCCCGTTCCAGGCGTATTGGGTCGACAATCCGGTGTGCAACAACTGGGCCGACATCGGGCTGCCCGAGGTGTACGCCGATCCAGACCTGGCTTCGTTCAACGGCACGACGACGCAGGAGTCGGCGACCGACGACACGCACCGCGTCAAGCAGGCCATCGGGGTGTTCGCCACCAACGAGGCCGCTGACCGGGCCTTTCACCGGGTCGTCGACAGAACCGTCGGCTGTTCGGGCCAGACGACGGCGATGCACCTTGACAACATGGCGACCGAGGTGTGGTCGTTCACCGGTGGGCCCGCGACGGCGACCGACGCCGACTGGGTGAAGCAGGAGGCGGGCACCGACCGACGCTGCTTCAACACCACCCGGCTTCGGGAGAACGTTCTGCTACAGGCGAAAGTCTGCCAGGCCGGCAACGGCGGGCCCGCGGTGAACGTGCTGGCAGGCGCGATGCAGAACACATTGGGGCAGTAACCGCGGACCGATTGGGTACCCGACTCCGATCTGTCAGGAAAAAATCGCGGGCTTTTGTCAGTCTTCTCTGGAAGATGGAGTGTGGCCGCGATCGTTCCGGAGCCGGAAAGGGATTGTTGGGATGACCAACACCATCACGACCGAGCGGGACGAAGGGCACCGTGGCCCGCCTTCTGACACCGAGCTGACCAGCGCGAACGAGGCCGTTTCCTACATCATTGCCAACTGTCTGACTGATGGCCCCGTGGGCCGAGTCGGCCTGGAGATCGAAGCACACTGCTTCGACACCGCAGACCCACTTCGCCGGCCGGCCTGGGACGAGCTAACCGCCGTCGTCGCAGGCGTCCCGGCACTCCCCGGTGGCAGCCTGATCACGCTCGAACCCGGGGGAGCGGTGGAACTGTCCGGGCCGCCGATGAATGGTGCGTTGCCGGCGATCGACGCCATGGTCGAGGACCGTGAGGTACTGCGAAGGGTATTCGCCGAGGAGGGCTTCGGTCTGGTGCTGCTGGGCGCGGACCCGCTACGGCCCGCGAAACGGGTGAATCCCGGCGATCGCTACCGCGCTATGGAGCAGTTCTTCGAGGCAAGCAAGAGTGGTGCTGCCGCGGCGGCGATGATGACGTCGACCGCGTCCGTGCAGGTGAACCTGGAGGCGGGCCCGCAGGCGGAGTGGACCAAGCGCATACAACTGGCGCACGCGCTCGGCCCGACAATGGTGGCGATCGCCGGCAATTCACCGTTGCTCAGCGGGAAGTTCACCGGTTGGCGCAGTTCACGGCAGTGGGTGTGGAGTCAGCTCGATTCTGCGCGGTGCGGCCCGATCCTTGGTCTCAGCGGTGAAGACCCGGCCAGCGACTGGGCCCGCTACGCGATGAAGGCACCCGTGATGCTTGTGCACCCCACCCCGGAAGAAGACGCCGTGCCGATGGGTGATTGGGTGCCGTTCGTGGAATGGGCCGACGGCCGGGTGTTGCTCGGTGACCGCCGTCCGACAATGGCTGACCTGGAGTACCACCTGACGACCCTGTTTCCTCCGGTCCGGCCGCGCGGGTTCCTGGAGATCCGCTACCTCGACAGCGTGCCCGACGAGGATTGGCCCGCGCTGGTGTTCACCCTCACCACGCTTCTCGATGATCCAGCAGCCGCCGATATCGCCGCCGAGGTCACCGAACCCGTCGCGACGGCATGGGATCGAGCCGCTCAGATCGGCCTCGGTGACCGGCGGCTGAAGGAAGCGGCGATCCGCTGCGTACACGCCGCGGCCGAACGGGCACCCGCCGAACTCGAGGAATCGATGCAGCGGCTGATGCGTTCGGTCGAAGAAGGACGCTCACCCGCCGACGACTTCTCCGACCGGGTGGTGCGAAACGGGATCGCTGCCGCGGTCACCGAACTGGCGCAAGGGGAGCAGTGACCGCACGCGAATCGCTGGCGCAGCGGCTTACCAAGGCGCGCGAACGGACGCTTCGGCTCGTCGAGTTCGACGACGCCGAACTGCACCGGCAGTACGACCAACTGATGAGCCCGCTGGTGTGGGACCTCGCGCACATCGGATGGCAGGAAGAGCTGTGGCTGCTGCGGGACAACAACCCGCAACGACCCGGCCTGCTGGCTCCCGATGTCGAGCGGCTCTACGACGCGTTCCGCAACCCGCGTGCAAGCCGGGTCGAGTTGCCGCTTCTTCCGCCGACCGATGCACGCGCCTACTGCGCGACCGTGCGCGACAAGGCGCTCGACACCCTCGACACCCTCGACGCCTTGACCGACGACGACAGCGACGCCGCGTTCAACTTCGGGCTGGTGATCAGCCACGAAAACCAGCACGACGAGACGATGCTGGCTGCGCTCAACCTTCGATCGGGGCCGCCGCTGCTCGACCGCGGGAGCCCGCTGCCAGCCGGCAGGCCCGATGTCGCGGGCACCTCGGTGCTGGTGCCCGGCGGCACATTCGTGCTCGGCGTCGACGCGGTGACCGAACCGCAGTCACTCGACAACGAGCGGTGCGCACACGAGGTGGACGTGCCCGCGTTCCGCATCGGTCGGGTGCCCGTCACCAACCGCGAATGGCGCCAGTTCGTCGACGACGGCGGCTATCGGGAGCCGCGGTGGTGGTCGGAGCGCGGCTGGACCTACTGCGAGAAGGCGGGGCTGACATCGCCGCAGTTCTGGAACCGCGGTGATCTCGCGGGCACCCGCACCCGGTTCGGTCACACCGAGGACATTCCCGCCGACGAACCCGTTCAGCACATCACGTACTTCGAGGCGGAGGCCTATGCGGCGTGGGCGGGTGCGCGGCTGCCCACCGAAATGGAATGGGAGAAGGCCGCAGCGTGGGACCCGCAAGCAAGCGCTCGACGTCGATTCCCTTGGGGCGCATCCGAACCCACGACCGCGCTGGCCAATCTCGGCGGTGACGCATTGCGGCCCGCCCCGGTCGGCGCGTACCCGGCAAGTGCGTCGGCCTACGGCGCCGAGCAGATGCTCGGCGATGTGTGGGAGTGGACGTCGTCACCGCTGCGGCCGTGGCCCGGATTCACGCCGATGATCTACGACCTCTACAGCCAGCCGTTCTTTGACGGCGACTACAAGGTGCTGCGTGGTGGGTCGTGGGCCGTGGCAGCCGACATCCTTCGGCCCAGCTTCCGCAACTGGGACCATCCGATCCGCAGGCAGATCTTCAGCGGCCTCCGACTCGCCTGGGACGTCTGATGTGTCGGCACCTTGGCTGGCTGGGTCAGCCGCGGTCGGTGGCGTCGCTCACGCTCGATCCTCCGTACGGCCTTCTCGTGCAGTCGTATTCACCGCGCTGGCAGAAACACGGCCTGATGAACGCCGACGGTTGGGGCGTCGGGTTCTTCGACGACGACGGAGTCGCAAGACGGTGGCGCAGCGCCGCCCCGCTGTGGGGTGACGCATCGTTTGCTTCGGTGGCGCCCGTGCTTCGTGGGGGCTGCGTGGTGGCCGCGGTCCGATCGGCCAGCGTCGGAATGCCCATCGAGGCGTCGGCGTCCGCACCGTTCACCGACGGGCAGTGGCTGCTCTCGCACAACGGTCTTGTCGATCGCGCGGTGCTGCCCGCCTCGCCTGCGGCGGAATCCACCAACGACAGTGCTCTTCTCGCCGCTTTGATCTTCGAGCGTGGGCTTGACGCGCTGGGGGACACGGTCGTCGAGGTCGCGGCGGCCGATCCGAACGCCAGGCTGAACATACTGGCGGGCAATGGTTCTGAACTGCGTGCCACCACATGGGGCGACACGCTGTTCGTGCTGTGGCGTGACGAAGGCGTCGTGCTTGCAAGCGAACCGTTCGACGACGACGAGGATTGGCAGGAGATCCCCGACCGCCACCTGGTCACGGTGCGCGGCTCCCGGGTCGAGATGATCGCGCTGAAAGGATCGGCATGACAGTCCAGCGAGAAGCGAACGCGGATCGCGCATCAACCCTGTCGCTGTCCAACCACCTCGCTGCGGACTCCGCCGCGCAGACGCTGCGCCGCGATGTCCACGACGGCTTGACCCGTACGCCGAAGTCGTTGCCGCCCAAGTGGTTCTACGACTCGACGGGTAGTGATCTGTTCGACCAGATCACCAGGCTGCCCGAGTACTACCCGACTAGGGCGGAGGCTGAGATCCTGCGCGGCCGTGCGACCGAAATCGCCGCGGCATCGGGTGCCGACACGCTGGTCGAGCTCGGCAGCGGTACGTCGGAGAAGACACGGCTGTTGCTCAGCGCACTGCGTGACACCGGATCACTGCGCCGTTTCATCCCCTTCGACGTCGATGCTTCAATGCTGCAAGCTGCCAGCTCGGCGATCCTCGACGAGTACCCGGGCATCGAGATCGACGCAGTCTGTGGCGATTTCGAGGAGCACCTCGCCAAGATCCCGCGCGTCGGACGCCGTCTGGTGGTGTTCCTCGGATCCACCATCGGCAACCTGACAACCGGCCCGCGCGCCGAGTTCCTTTCGACGCTGTCCGATACCCTTGCGCCCGGCGACACCCTGCTGCTCGGCACCGATCTGGTCAAGGACACCGAACGGTTGGTCCGTGCCTACGACGACAGCGCAGGCGTGACGGCGCGGTTCAACCGCAATGTGCTTGCCGTGGTCAACCGCGAGCTGGACGCCGACTTCGACATCGACGCCTTCGAGCATGTGGCCCGCTGGAACGCCGACGAGCAACGCATCGAGATGTGGCTGCGCGCAACCTCGCCGCAGCGGGTGCACGTCGCGGCGCTCGACCTGACGGTCGACTTCGGGGCGGGCGAGGAGATGCTCACCGAAGTGTCGTGCAAGTTCCGCCCCGACGGCGTGGCAGACGAGTTGTCGGCCGCAGGCCTGCGGCGCACCCGGTGGTGGACGGACAGGGCGGGCGACTTCGGTCTGTCGCTGTCGACGAAATGACGGCACTCGCCGACCGGTGGCGGGCCGCGAGGCCGACGGTCGCAGGCCTGCACCTGGACAGCGGCGCCTGTTCACGTCAGAGCCTCGCGGTCATCGACGCCGCCACTGCGCACGCCAGACACGAGGCCGAGGTGGGCGGCTACGTGGCCGCGGAAGCGGCAACGCCCACCCTTGATGCCGGCCGTGCCGCAGTCGCGGCGCTCACCGGGATGAGCGCAGCCGACGTCGTCTACACCACCGGCTCGAACAACTCGCTCGATCTGCTGCTGAGCAGCTGGGCCGGGCCGCGCACCGTGGCGTGCCTACCCGGCGAGTACGGCCCGAACCTCGCGATAATGGCCGCCAACGGCTTTGGGGTGCGGGCGCTTCCGGTCGACGGCGACGGGCGCCTCGCGGTCGACGAGGCCGCGACAGTCCTTGCCGTCAATCCGCCCGAGCTGGTGCATCTGACGCAGCTGGCCAGCCACCGTGGCATCGTCCAGCCTGCCCGCGAGCTCGCCGAGGTGTGCCGCGGTCTCGGCTTGCCGCTGGTGATCGACGCCGCGCAGGCTTTCGGACACGTCGACTGCGTGGTCGGAGCCGATGCCATCTACTCGTCGTCACGCAAATGGACCGCGGGCCCGCGCGGTGTGGGCATGCTGGCGATCCGGCCCGAGTTGGCTGAGCGCCTGCAACCACGGTTGCCACCGCCGGAATGGAACCTGCCGTTCACTGTGCTGCAGCGGCTGGAACAGGGCGAAACCAATCTCGCTGCACGGGTGGGACTTTCGGTCGCGCTCGGGGAGAACCTTGCGGCGGGTCCGGAGAACATTCGGGCCGCGCTCGCCGAGGTGGGGCGACTGACCCGCGCCACGCTGGCCGATGTCGACGGGTGGCGGGTCGTCGAGCCCGTCGACGAACCGACGGCTATCACCACCCTGTCCGCGACCAAGGGGGCGGACCCGGAACGGGTGCGGGCCTGGCTGATCGCCGAGCGCGGAATCGTCACCACCTACGCCGAGGTGCAGCGCGCGCCGTTCGAGATGTCCGCGCCGGTGTTGCGGGTGACACCGCACGTCGACACCACCGCCGAGGAGCTGGGCATATTCGCCGAGGCGCTGGTGGCCGCGACCGCTCAGGTGTGACACAGCCCACTTCTGGTTATCCCTTAGGCACGACACCGAGGGGGCCGACCATGACCGAGCATGTCGACGCTGAGCGCGATGAGAAACCGCAGAAGCAGAAGCGGGACCGTACCCATTGGCTCTACATCATGGTGATCATCGGCGTGGTCGCAGGCATCATCGTCGGCCTTGTCGCGCCGGAGGTGGGTAAGTCGCTCGGGGTGCTTGGCGAACTGTTCGTCAAGCTGATCAAGATGATGATCATCCCGGTCATCTTCTGCACGGTGGTGCTCGGTATCGGCAAGATCAAGGCGGCCGCGGTCGGCAAGGTCGGCGGGATGGCGCTCGTCTACTTCCTTGTGATGTCCACCATCGCACTCGGAATCGGCCTTGTCGTCGGAAACATCATCAAGCCGGGCACCGGCCTCAACATCCCATCCGATCCGGCCAAGGGCGCCGAACTCGCAGGCAAGGCCGCCTCCGAAGGCGGGCCGATGGAGTTCTTTTCCAACATCATCCCGACCACGCTGTTCTCTTCGGTGACCGAGGGGAATGTGCTGCAGGCACTCTTCGTCGCGATTCTGGTCGGCTTCGCGATTCAAGCGATGGGCAGCACGGGCGCGCCGCTGCTGCGCGGCATCGAGCTGTTGCAGAAGCTGGTGTTCCGCATCCTGATCGGCGTGCTCTGGACGGCGCCCATCGGCGCGTTCGGTGCGATCGCCGAGGTGGTCGGGGCGACCGGGTTCGACGCGGTGGTCCAGCTCGCGGTGCTGATGCTCGCGTTCTATCTGACCTGTGTCATCTTCGTGTTCGGTGTGCTTGGTGCCGTGCTGTGGACCGTCAGCCGGGTGTCGATCTTCAAGCTGGTGCGTTATCTCGCCCGCGAATACCTGTTGATCGTCGCGACGTCGTCGTCGGAGTCGGCGTTGCCACGGCTGATCGCCAAGATGGAGCACGCTGGGGTAAAACCGGCGACGGTGGGAATCGTTGTGCCGACTGGCTATTCGTTCAACCTCGACGGCACCGCGATCTACCTGACGATGGCGTCGCTGTTCATCGCTGACGCGATGGGCACGCCGATGTCACTACCTGAGCAGTTGGGTCTGCTCGCCTTCATGATCATCGCGTCCAAGGGTGCGGCAGGGGTCAGCGGTGCCGGCCTTGCGACTCTGGCCGCCGGACTGCAGGCACACCGCCCCGATCTGCTCGACGGTGTCGGCATCATCGTTGGCATCGACAGGTTCATGTCCGAGGCGCGCGCGGTCACCAATTTCTCGGGGAACGCGGTCGCCACGGTGCTGATCGGAACCTGGACACATTCGCTCGACTCCCGCCAGCTGCAGCAGGTGCTCGACGGTGACCGGCCGTTCGACGAAGCGACGATGATCGACAACGACGACGAGCCGTCAGACGACGAGCGGGAGCCCGTGAAAGCTGGTGCGGGTCACTAGCGCTGGACGAGCAGCGTCGCCCGGTAGTCGGAGAAGGAGATCGGATCGCCGGGTGTGCGCGGGTACGGCTCGAGCTTCTTGAGCTCGACGGAGTAGTCGCCTGCGCGGACGGTTTGCACGTTCTCCCTGGGAGCGGGGTTGGTGTTGAAATACGCCGTCGTAGAGGGACGTCCGGTTGGCTGCACAATGACGGCGATGCGCGCCTGTCCCGTCCAGAAGCACTCGACCTCGGTCGGACACCGGGAGTCCTCGAGCAGTTCGCTGAACCGCACATTCAGATCGTCGCCGCGAAACACCGCTTCCTGACCGCCTCCGAGGACGAACTCCTGGCCCAGCGAGGGCGCGACCGGATCCGCATCGGCTTCGCGGCTCATCTCGCAACCGACCAGAGCGAGGGCCAGCGCCGTCACCGAAAGCGCCCGCCTCAACGCGGCTGTCACCGCACGCTCTCCCAGGTGTGCACCGGCTCGTTGCTGTGCATCTGCTCGCAGTACAGGTGAAGCATCTCGGCCAGCGCCTCCGGGCGTGCCATGCCGCGTTCCTGCAGTGCCCGCACCGTCTCCACCTGCCATACCGAACCGTTGCGGCCCGTCTTGGCGCGGCCCTCGATGACACCGAGATAGCGGTCGGTCACCTCATCGGAGACGCCCCAGCTGCGCAGGCCGTCGCGCGCCATCGGCAGCAATTGCCGCAGCACCAGTTCGTCCGGCGTCACTTCGCCGAGGCCGGGCCAGTACAGCCGCGCATCCATGCCGTGCTGCGCGGATTCGAGGAAGTTCTGGTGTGCCGCAGCGAAACTCATCTTTGTCCACAGTGGGCGGTCCTCTTCGGACAGGCTGCGCAGCAATCCGTAGTAGAACGCCGAGTTCGCCATCATGTCGACGACGGTTGGACCGGCGGGCAGCACGCGGTTCTCCACCCGCAGGTGTGGTCGGCCTTCCACGACGTCGTAGACCGGCCGATTCCACCGGTAGATCGTGCCGTTGTGCAGCCGCAGTTCCGGCAGGTTCGGGGTGCGGCCGTCGGCCAGTTCGGCGACGGGATCCTCGTCGGACAGTTCAGGCAACAGCGACGGGAAGTAGCGGACGTTCTCCTCGAACAGATCGAAGATCGATGTGATCCACCGTTCACCGAACCAGACGCGCGGGCGCACGCCCTGGGCCTTCAGCTCGTCTGGCCGGGTGTCGGTGGCTTGCGCGAACAATTCGATCCGCGTCTCCGACCACAGCTGGTGCCCGAAGAAGTACGGCGAGTTGGCGCCCAGTGCCAGCTGCGGACCCGCGATCACCTGCGCGGCGTTCCAATTCTTCGCGAAGTCCTCCGGCGACACCTGCAGGTGCAGTTGCATACTCGTGCAAGCGGATTCGGGTGCGATGGTGGCGGCCTGCAGGCTGAGCCGTTCCGGGCCTGCGATGTCGATCTGGATGTCCTCGCCGCGGGCGTAGAAAATGGAATCGTTGAGGGCCTGATAACGCGTCGAATCACTCATCCAGTCGCCGGAAAGGTGCTCCGGCATAAGCGTCGGCAGGATGCCGATCATCACGATGTGGGAGCCGCTCGAGTTCGCCTTCGATTCGGCGGCGTTGAGGCTGCCGCGGACATCGGATTCCAGCTCGAGCGCGGCCCTGCCGGGCAGGGGGCGGGGCGGAACGTTGAATTCGATGTTGTAGGCGCCCAATTCGGTCTGGTACGCCGGATCCGCGATGGAGGCCAGCACCTCGGAGTTGCTCATCGCGGGCTGATAGCCGGCGTCGACGAGGTTGCATTCGATTTCCATGCCCGTCAGCGGACGCTCGAATTCGAAGCTGGACCGGGTCAGCATCGTCTCGAACACGTCAAGGCACAGCTGCACCTTGCGTCGGTATTCGCGACGGTGCTCGCGACTGAAGTCGGTTTGCTTCACCTCTTCGCCCACAACGCCGATGCAACAGGCTCTGTGACGCGTGCGCAAGGAAATCGGGATATCCCCGCTGCGGGTACGTTCGGATGTTGTCGCCAATATTCGACTGGGGAGCCTGTAATGACCGAATCCGAACCGACCACCGCACCGCAGCCGCCTGCCGCTCCTGCGCCAGTCGGCCCGCCGCCGCACAACGTCGGGTGGGCGGTGGCTGCCGTGCTGTTCTTCTGGCCGCTGTCGTTCTCGGCGTTCAGCCACGCGTTCAACGTGTACCCGCTGTGGGCGGCAGGCAACTTCGCCGGTGCGCAGTACGCATCTGACCGGGTGCGTCGCCTTGGTCAGCTCTCGCTCTGGATCGCGGGCGGCCTGCTCCTGCTGTTCATCATCTTCTACGCCATCTTCGTGATCGTGCTGATCTCCCAGGGCGGCGGCTGGGGCCACCACCGCCGCTATATGGACTGAGGCGGGCGGCTGGCGATCGCGATCTGGGCGCTGGCCAGGCCACCGCGCAGTTCGATGTCGATGGACGGGTCGGCGTGTGCGGCGAGCGCACGCAGCGCCGAGGGGCTGTAGGTGCGCAGCGAGCTGATCACGCCGTCGTGCACGAACGGGAGCCATAAAGCGAACGGCAGCATCGTCGCGAGACGGACGATGTGCAACGGCGACGGCGGCCGCGGCAGGTCGATGATCAGCAGTTTGGTCGCAGCCCTGGTCCCTTCGGCGATCACCCGGGACGCCAGCACCGGTGGCAGGTGGTGGAACGACAACACGAAAGCGGCGAGGTCGAAATGCCGGTCTGGCGCATCGATGGCCGTCGCGTCCATCGTGCGCACCGTCGCGCGCGGATCCTCGCCGAGGTGGCCCGCCGCGATCGCCTTCACCGACGCCGCTTCCACATCGGTGACAGTGAGCTCCGCGGTCGGATGCCATTCCAGCAGCTTGCTCGACAGGGCGCCGTGGCCCGCACCGAGCTCGAGAATCTTGGGGTCGGGCACGTCGGCTACCTCGTCGAGCACGATCCGCGCGAACTTCTCGGTGTTGCCGAACACCTCGCCGGTCCATTCCAGCGCCCGGATCACGCTGCGCTTCTTCTGCTCGTCGACGTCGTCGCGATCCAGGTACTCCAGCCGATCGGTCTGCAGCAGCCGGTCGAGGCACGATGCGGTTGGCCCGCCCCTTGGCATGCGGTCAATGTCGACGATCTCGGCAGGCATGTAGTCCATGATGGACGACGGCGGCCGTCAGGAGGCGAGCGGGAGGTTGGCAGAGATTCGCGAATTCATTGCGGCAATAGATCAGGGCACCACGAGCACCCGCTGCATGATCTTCGACCACGACGGCGCCGAAGTCGGCCGCCATCAGCTCGAACACGAACAGATCCTGCCGCAGGCAGGCTGGGTCGAGCACAATCCGGTCGAGATCATCGAGCGCACCGCGTCGGTGCTGACGTCGGCGCTGAACAACACGAAGCTCTCCGCCGGCGACCTTGCCGCACTTGGCATCACGAATCAGCGTGAGACGTCGCTGGTGTGGAACCGCAAGACCGGCCGCCCGTACTACAACGCCATCGTCTGGCAGGACACCCGCACCGATCGGATCGCGTCGGCGCTCGACCGCGACGGGCGCGGCGATGTGATCAGGCGCAAGGCAGGCCTGCCTCCCGCGACGTACTTCGCGGGCGGCAAGGTGCAGTGGATCCTCGACAACGTCGACGGGGTGCGGGCCGACGCCGAGAAGGGCGATGCGATCTTTGGCACCGCGGACACCTGGGTGCTCTGGAACCTGACCGGGGGACCCCGCGGCGGTGTGCACGCCACCGATGTCACCAACGCCAGCCGGACCATGCTGATGAACCTCGAGACGCTCGACTGGGACGACGAGTTGCTGTCGTTCTTCGGCATCCCCCGCGAGATGCTGCCCGAGATCAAGCCGTCGTCGTATCCGGAGTCATACGGCACCACGCTCGACGACGGTCCGCTCGGCGGGCAGGTCCCGATGACCGGGATCGTCGGCGACCAGCAGGCCGCCATGGTCGGCCAGGTGTGCCTGAACGCGGGCGAGGCCAAGAACACCTACGGCACCGGAAACTTCCTGCTGCTCAACACCGGCGAGAAGATCGTCCGCTCGGAGAACGGCTTGCTGACGACGGTCTGCTACCAGTTCGGTGACGCGAAACCCGTTTACGCGCTTGAGGGTTCGATCGCCGTCACCGGTTCGGCCGTGCAGTGGCTGCGCGATCAACTGGGCATCATCAGCGGCGCGGCACAGAGCGAGTCGCTGGCCCGACAGGTCGACGACAACGGCGGGGTGTACTTCGTGCCCGCCTTCTCGGGTTTGTTCGCACCGTACTGGCGCTCCGATGCGCGCGGCGCGATCGTCGGGCTGTCGCGGTTCAACACCAACGCGCACGTGGCGCGGGCGACGCTCGAGGCGATCTGCTACCAGAGCCGCGACGTCGTCGACGCAATGGAGGCAGACTCGGGCGTGCACATGGAGGTGCTGAAGGTCGACGGCGGCATTACGGCGAACGACCTGTGCATGCAGATCCAGGCAGACGTCCTCGGCGTCGACGTCGTCAAGCCGGTGGTCGCCGAGACCACCGCGCTCGGCGCGGCGTATGCGGCGGGCCTTGCGGTCGGGTTCTGGGAGAACCCCGACGATCTGCGGTCCAACTGGCAGGAGGACAAGCGCTGGACTCCGACCTGGACCGAGGACCAGCGCTGCGCCGGTTACGCCGGTTGGAAGAAGGCCGTCGAGCGCACACTGGACTGGGTCGACGTGGAGTGATTTCGGCGCGCTCGTCGACGCTCACGGGTGCGTTAGCGCGCCCAATTCGCGATTACGGGGCCGCGTCGTCGAGTTCGCGTGTGGCGTCATCGTCGAGCTGGATGTCGGCGACGGCGGTGTTCTCCTCCAGATGCGCGACCGACGAGGTACCGGGGATCAGCAGCACGTTCGGCGCAATCGACAGCGTCCACGCCAGCGCGATCTGCGCCGGGGTGCGGCCGAGCTTCTCCGCTTCCCGCTTGACGGCCGGGTGGCCGAGCACGGGATTGTCGGCGGTGAACGCGGAGCCGAGCGGGAAAAACGGCACGAACGCGATGTGGTGCTCGATACATGCGTCAAGCACAGGCTGAGAAGTCCGGTCGACGAGGTTGTACGCGTTCTGGACGCAGACGATCTCGGTGCGGTCCAACGCGATTCGCAGATGGTCATCGGCGATGCTGGACAGGCCGATACCGCCGATCAGTCCCTCGTCGCGGGCGGTGATCATGGTGTCGAGCTGACGCTCGAACAGCTCGCGGTTCACCTGCGCAGGTGCGTTCGGGTCGCCGGCCTCGTCGTGCACGCGAAGGTTCACCGCGGCGAGCCGGTCGGTGCCGAGGGTCTGCAGGTTTTCTTCGATGCCGGCGCGCAGCTCATCGGGCTGCTGCGCGGGCAGCCACGCGCCTGCCTCGTCACGGCGGGCGCCTACCTTGCTGACCAGGGCCAGGTCGGCCGGGTACGGGTGAAGTGCCTCGCGGATGAGTTCGTTGGCCACCTGAGGCCCGTAGAACTGTGCGGTGTCGATGTGGTTGATGCCCAGGTCGACGGCCCGGCGCAGCACCGCGAGCGCTTCATCGTGGTCGCGGGGAGGGCCGAAAACCCCTGGACCGGGTAGCTGCATGGCGCCGTATCCGACACGACCGACATGGAAAGAGCCCAGCGGGAAGGTTTGCATAGCTAGTGCGTACACCATTCCCGCCGGGCTATTCCGGTTGGATCGCGACTACTCGGTCCCGTCCGTCTCGCCGAGAATGTTGTAGATCTCGCGGCGCGCGTTGTTGACGATGTCGACGATGCGCTGCTGCTGCTCCTCGCCGGCGGCGTACGCCGACTGCGCAACCGCACCCATCAACTGGGTGACAGCGGTATGGAGATTGATCTGGCCGGGAGCTTGATCCTTCCAGCCTTCGGCGATCTCGTCCCACGGCGGTGTCTCGACCTTCTCGGCCGCGGCGCGGCCGTCCTCGGTCAGCCCGAAAAGCCGCTTGCTGCCTTCGCTTTCGGTGCCCACGATGAGGCCCTCGTCGACGAGCAGTTGCAGCGTCGGGTAGACGGAGCCCGGGCTGGGGCGCCACAGGCCGCCGCTGCGGTCGGCGATCTCCTGGATCATCTCGTAGCCGTGCATCTCGCGGTCCGCGAGCAGAACAAGGATCGCGGCGCGGACGTCGCCGCGCTTACCGCGTCGGCCTCCGCCGCGACGGCCGCGTGGGCCGCCGAAGCCGAATCCGCCGCGCGGATCGAAGCCGAAGCCGCCGCGGCCTGGACCGAATCCGCCGAAACCGGCCTGGAAGCCGGGGGCGAACGGTCCGTGCCGGTCGGTGCCGTGCTCACGCACGTGCTCGCGGAAATCGCGACGAGCCTGCCGACGGTGTTCGTGCAGGGCTCGGCGCTGCTCGGGACCGAAGCCGAAGCCGAACCCACTTGGTGGTGGTGTGAATGGGTCGTTCATTGGTGAAAGTCCTACTTTCGTCGGGAAACGCCCTGTGCGCTTCCGATACGTCAACGATATATCGGAAGCTATCGTGATGCAACGCCCAAGTGAGTTCGGCGCGCGGTTCTGATTACAGTTTTTTGCGGCGCTGGTCGATTTCGGCGATGACCCATCGCGCCCACTTTGCCTCCATCGCGCCGAGGCGCAGCCCGTACTCGAGGGCGGCCCTGCCGAAGAACAGGCCGTCGCCGTCGGTCCAGTCGATGGCGTCCTTGAGTGCTTCGAGCCGTTTGACCTCGGAATCGGCGTGCTCGGCGACCGCCACCATGTGCCTACGGGCCTGGTCCGGTTCGATCTCGCCGAGCAGGAAGACCCGCAACAGAGATGCGTCGCGAAACGGGGGGTCGCCATCGGGGTTCGTCATCCACCGCTGCAGTTCGGTGCGGCCGGCAGCCGTGATGCGGTACTCCTTGCGGCCGCGGGGGCCGATGTCGGTCACCTCGATGAGCCCGGCGTCGGCGAGCTTGTTCAGCTCGCCGTAGAGCTGGCTCTGCGTCGCGGGCCACACATTGGCCATCGACTTCTCGAATGTTCGCAGCAGGTCGTAACCGCTGCCCGGCTGCTGGGCCAGCAGGCCGAGCGCCGCCATCCGAAGGCTCACAAACGGGATAGTACATGCCACTCTTGACATGTCATTAGTGACATGTCAGATTAGACTGATGACCGAGACCACGACGAACACTTCAGCGATTTTCGGCACCGGCGACTTCTTCCAGCGCGACAACTACGCACCGGTCGCCGATGAACTCACCGAGTTCGATCTGCCCGTCGAGGGCGCGATCCCGGCCGAACTCGACGGCTGGTACCTGCGCAACGGCCCGAACCCGCGGCAGGCCACCGGCCACTGGTTCAGCGGCGACGGGATGCTGCACGGCGTTCGGATCGAAGACGGCCGCGCCGCCTGGTACCGCAACCGATGGGTGCGCACCGAGAGCTTCGAGGAGGCCTTCCCGCTCTACAACGCCGACGGCACGCGCAACCTGCACTCCAGCGTCGCCAACACCCACGTGGTCAACCACGCGGGTAAGACACTGGCATTGGTCGAGTCGTCGTTGCCCTACGAGATCACCAACGACCTGAAGACGGTGGGCGCCTACGACTTCGGCGGCAAGTTGGCAGATTCGATGACTGCCCACCCGAAGATCTGCCCGACGACGGGGGAACTGCACTTCTTCGGCTACGGCAACATCTTCCAACCGCACGTGACCTACCACCGTGCCGACGCCAACGGCGAGCTCACGATCAACCGGCCGCTCGATGTGCCCGCGCTGACGATGATGCACGACTTCGCCATGACCGCGGAGCACGTGATCTTCATGGATCTGCCCATCGTGTTCGACCTCGAGATCGCGATGTCGGCAGGCCGCGATATGCCCTACCGGTGGGACGACAACTACGGCGCCAGGTTCGGAGTGCTGCGCCGTGACGACCCGTTCGGGGAGGTGCGCTGGCTCGACATCGACCCGTGTTATGTCTTCCACGTCGCAAACGCCCACGACGACGGTGATTCCATTGTGCTGCAGGCGGTCCGGTATCCGGAACTGTGGCGAGGGACGAGCGGCTTCGAAACAGACGGCGTGCTGTGGAGCTGGACCATCGACATGAAGACCGGCCGGGTCACGGAGCGTCAACTCGACGACCGTGCGGTGGAGTTCCCCCGCATCGACGACCGGCTGGCCGGGATGCGGGCCCGCTACGCGGTGTCCGTCGGCGATGGCAACTGGGTCCGGTATGACCTCGATACCGGCGCGGCGGTGGAGCACCGGTTGGGCACGCAGCAGTCACCCGGCCAGCCCGGCGAGGCGGTGTTCGTGCCGTCGACGGCCGGGTCCTCCGACGAAAGCAGCGGCTGGTATCTGGGCTACGTGTACGACCCCGCCCGCAACGGCAGCGACCTGGTGATCATCGACGCGTCGGACTTCTCCGGCGATCCGGTCGCAAGAATCCAGCTGCCGCAGCGTGTTCCGCACGGCTTCCACGGCAACTGGATCAGCGGCCAGTAGTCCACAATCGCGAGACGGAATTCCAGCAGCGAAAGTGCGAGAAGCGGCCTGCAGGAATTCAGTCTCGGCGACCATCAAGCCGTCTGGGCCGTGGCGCGGTGCGCGTTCGGGCTGACGCCGTAGGCTCGTTTGAACGCACTGCTCAATGCGAACGGGGTGCCGTAGCCGACCTGCTTGGCCACCGCGGCGATGGTCGCCTTGCTGGACCGCAGCAGGTCGGCCGCGAGCGCGAGGCGCCAACCCGTCAGGAACGCGATGGGCGGCTCGCCAACCAGCTCGGTGAACCGCCGCGCGAACACCGCCCGCGAGGAGCCCACGGCCGCAGCCAGATTCGCCACAGTCCACGGATGCGCGGGGTTGTTGTAGATCAAGCGAAGCGCTTGTCCCACCACCGGGTCCTGTTCGGCGTGCCACCACGGCGGCGCGTTCTCCTCGCGGTCGAACCATGTGCGCAGCACCGCGATGAGCAGTAGGTCGAGGAGCCGGTCGAGGTAGGCCTCCTGCCCCGGCCCGCCCCGACCTGCTTCCGCGGCGAGCAGGTCGACCAGCGTTGTATCACAATCGTTTCCGCGCAGTACCAGCACAGCCGGCAAGGCATCGAGCAGGCGGGAGCTGACCTCGCTGTGGCCTTCGTATGCGCAGACGATCGAGCGGTCTGAGCCGCTGGGACTGTTGCCCCAGGTGCGCACCCCGAGCGACATCTCGAAGCGAAGGTCGTCGCCCGCGAGGGTGGTGCAGCGCTGCCCTGGATGGATGACGACCATCGGCCGGGTACCCGGATCGTCGGCGAACAGGTAGTGCTCGGTACCGCGCGTGACGGCGACGTCGCCCGCCTCGAGCCAGACGGTTCCGGTCCTGTCACCGACGATGGCCGCCCTGCCATGCGTCTGGCAGATCAGCGTGAGCGGGGCGTCGTCCTGAATTCGCATCGACCACGGCGGGTCGAGCACCATCCGCAGCACGAACGCACCGCGCGCCCGCACACCGTCGAGCAGTCCGACTACGGCGTCCACGGGTTGTCTCCCTCCTCGCCTCGGGCCGCCGCGAGCCTAACGCGACCGGTATGCAGCCAGGAATACTCGGACGCCCGCCCTCGCATACGAATCGACATCAACGCCGGTAAGAACCGCAGGCGCCCCCTCGAACAGCGCCTGGTCGATCGGCCTGCCGACGATCAGAAATGCGAAATGTTCTGCGGCCAGCGCGGGTTCGGGCACGTTCAACGCACCACGTTCACCCAATGCGGCGAACGCCCCGGCCAGCGAAACCAGTGTGCGCACCGGGGCGTGCTCGTAGTACAGCCGCGCAAGCTCGGGGAGACGGTTGGCCTCGCCGATCACGAGGCGTCGAAGTTGCACAACCGGCTCCTGGATGACTGCGCGCAGATAGTCGCCCGCGAGAGCGGTCAAGTCGGCCTCGAGATCATCGCTGTCGGTAAGGGCGGCGATCTGGCTGCCTATGGCGCCGGCCGCGCCGTCGAGTGCATCGGTGACGATCGCGAACAACAGCTCGCGCTTCTCGCCGAAGTGCTTGTACACGGTCTGCTTCGACACCGATGCCATCGCCGCGACCTGGTCCATGCTCGTGCCTTGATAGCCGTGCGTCAGAAAAAGTCGCTGCCCCGCCGAGAGAATCGACCGCCGTTTGAGAGCGGATCGCTCGGGCAGTGCCGTCTCGACCATGTCGCGCGCCCATCTCTTGCAGAAGTACTGGACAGTCTAGTTCGAAGCCGAGTACTGTACGGTCCAGTTCTGAAGGGGGCGTCCAGCATGACCGCCGACACGACATGTCCGCCACTGGCCGATCGGGTCACCAAGTCGCTGCTCGGCTATGGCGTGATCGCCGGGCCGATCTACGTCATCGCAGTGGCAGCGCAAGCCGCGACCAGGGACGGGTTCGATCCCACTCGCCACGCCGCCAGCCAACTGGCCAACGGCGACTTGGGCTGGGTCCAGGTCGCCACCTTCTTGGTCTCCGGCGCGATGACGATCGCCGCTGCAGTCGGCATTCGTCGTGCGCTCGGTGCGGGACGTTCCGCGGTATGGGCTTCCTGCCTGATCGGTGCTTACGGTGCGGGATTGATGGCCGCTGGGATCTTTCGCGCGGACCCGTCGGACGGGTTCCCGCCCGGGACACCAGCTGGCATGGCGGAGCCGAGTTGGCATGGGATGGTGCACTTTCTCGTCGCAGGAATCGCCTTCCTCTGCCTCGTCGCCGGCTGCGTTGTGATCGCCGCGTACTTCGCGAGACATCGCGAACGAGGATGGGCGGGGTTCTCCCGATTCGCTGGGGCCTTCTTCGCCGCCACGTTCGTGTTGATGGCCTCGTCTGGGGGCAGCGCGGCAGCGATTCTGTCGTTCACCGCGGCGGTCGTGCTGGTGTGGGCGTGGCTGACCGCGGTGTCGCTGAAGCTGTACAGGGCGGTCGGTGCCGCGTAGACGTATGCGTATGCAGTCGGGACTATGAGCGATGGATCGTCTCGTCGGCAATCGGTTGACTCATGACCATGAACATGAGCCCACTAGTCATCCTGACCACTATCGCTGCGATCGCCAGCGCCGCCGCCGCAGGCATGATGTACGTCTTCTCCACCTTCGTCATGCGCGGCCTCGACCGCACCGGGCCGGTCACTGCGATCACCGCGATGCGCGGAATGAACGTCGAGGCGAACACCAGCGCGCCCTTCCTGCTGGCGTATCTCGGGGCCGCGGTGCTCGCGGTCGCGGTCGGAGTGGCGGCAGTCGTGCAGTTCGGCCGGCCTGGCAGCGGCTGGCTGTTGGCGGGGGCGATCTTCGGCGTGCTCGCCGCGATCATCACGATGGCGTTCAACGTCCCGCTCAACAACCATCTCGACACCGTGGACCCTGCGGCGCTGTCCGTCGCCGACGCCGCGCGCGAATGGCAGGCGTACCTCTCCTCGTGGACGGCGTGGAACCACGTCCGCACCGTCACCGCGATCATCGCGGCCGTGCTGATGCTGATCGGTGTGCGGTACCGCTAGCCCGGTGGAGCGAAACCGCCGCCCGGCGAGGCAGGTGGGCCCTGCGGAGGTGGCGCCCACTGCGCAGGGCCGCCCCACGCAGGCGGAGGTGACTGCGGTGGCGGCCCCGCGGGCCGCAGCCGCTCAAGCTCGCGCCGGTGCCGCTCCGCCAACACCGCAGCCAACACGAACTGAGGTGGGATACCGGGCGGTGGCGGCGGTGAGATGCGCACGACCACGTCACCCGCGATCCGGTAGGCCATCTGGTCACGGGTCCGGGGATCCAATTGCGGTGCCCGAGCAAGGAACTGGCGCGCCAACTCGGCCTGCTCGGCACCGAGACCCGACAGCTGCAGTGACGACGCCCACCACGCCAGCGACGGCGGCATCACCGGGGGCGGCGGGAGCTTGGGACCCCGCTCGCTGATCACCACGGTGCCCGCGAACACATCTCCGAGCCGCTTGCCCTTCGGCGAGAGCAGACTGCAGATCACCGCAGGCCCGCCGAAGAACATCCAGATCTCGATGAACGACGCCAGCCCGCGAAAGAGCGCCTGCCGGAACCGTTCCGGACCACCGTCGTCGGAAACCACCCGCAGTCCGAGCGCCATCTTGCCCAGCGTCTTGCCGCGGGTCGCGCTCTCGAAGATCACCGGGTAGCCGATGATCGTCAACACGGTGAAGATGACCAGCACCGAGCCCGACAGCGCGGGGTCGAATTCGCTCAACGTGATCGCCCACAGCATCACGCCCGCGAGGTAGCCGACGAAGATGACCGTGACATCGATCAGGGCCGACAGCGCCCGCACCGGAAGCTGCGCGATCTGCACGTCGAGGACGACGGCGTCACCCGTCACCACCTGTTCCGCCTGACCGACCATGATCTCAACGCTACTAGGATTCGCGGAGTGGATGTCGACGCGTTCGTCCTCGCCCATCGCCCGACGTGGAACCGGCTCGAGGAACTGGTCAAGCGGCGTCGGCGGCTGACCGGGGCCGAGGTCGACGAGCTCGTCGACCTCTACCAGCGGGTGTCCACCCATCTGTCGATGGTGCGATCGGCATCCAGCGATTCGGTTCTGGTGGGCAGGTTGTCGTCTCTGGTGGCGCGCGCTCGGTCGGCGGTCACCAGCGCGCACGCGCCGCTGTGGAGCGAGTTCGTCCGGTTCTGGACGGTGTCGTTCCCGGTCGCGGCCTACCGGTCGTGGCGGTGGTGGGCGGCCACCGCGGTGGCGTTCTTCGCCGTCACGGTGGTGATCGGAATGTGGGTGGCGGGCAACCCGGAAGTGCAGGCCACCGTCGGCACACCCGCCGAGATCGAGCATCTGGTCAATCACGAAGTCGCCGACTATTACAGCGAGAACCCCGCGGCCTCCTTCGCGCTGCAGGTCTGGACCAACAACTCGCTGGTGGCCGCCCAGTGCATCGCGTTCGCACTACTGCTCGGGATTCCCATCCCCTACATCCTCTTTCAGAACGCGGCCAACCTCGGCCTCATCGCCGGGCTGATGTTCAACGCAGGGAAGGGCGACATCATGCTCGGCCTCCTCGCGCCGCACGGGCTGCTGGAGTTGACCGCGGTCTTCCTGGCGGGCGCGGTCGGCATGCAGCTGGGCTGGACGGCGATTTCACCAGGAAACCGGCCCCGCGGGCAGGCGCTCGCCGAAAAGGGCAGGGCGGTGGTGTCTGTCGCTGTCGGTCTGGTCGTCGTGCTGCTCGTCTCCGGACTGATCGAGGCCCTCGTGACGCCGTCGCCGCTGCCGACGTTCATGCGTATCGCGATCGGTGTCATCGCCGAAATCGCCTTCCTGTACTACGTGATTCACTTCGGTCGCAAGGCCGTTGCCGCGGGCGAGACGGGCGACGTGGAGGACGCGCCGGACGTGGTTCCGACGAGTTAGAGCCTGCCGCTGGCCTTCATCGCCAGGTAGTGGTCGGCCAGTGTGGGTGCCAGATCGTCCGGAGGGGCGTCGACGACGTCGACCCCGTGGCGGCGCAGCCGTGACGCGATCGTGCGGCGGTCGTTGCGGGCCCGTTCGGCGGCCGCGGCGTCGTACACCTGGGCTGCGTCGGCCCGGCCCGCCGCCAGCCGGTCGACCCGGGGATCGGCAACGGCGGCCAGTAGCACTTGATGCTTGGCCGACAGTTGCGGCAGCACCGCCATCAACCCCTCGTCGAGGGCCGACGCGTTCAGGTCGGTCATCAGGACAACCAGCGCACGCCGCCGAACACGTCGCTGCACTGCGGCGACGATCGCGGCGGCATCCGATTCGACCAGTGCGGGCTCGAGCGGTGCCATCGCGTTCACCAACTGGGCGAGCAGTTCGGTGCGGTTCGCGTTGAACACCCCGGCCCGACCGACCCGGTCGTGGGCGAGAAAGTCGACGTGGTCGCCCGCGCGGGATGCCAACGCGGCCAACAGAAGCGCGGCGTCCATGGACCAGTCCAGCCGCGGCCACCCACCCGGATCGGCCTGCGTCGGGTCGACTCCGACGCGGCCCGCAGAGGTGCGGCCGGTGTCCAGCACGATCACCACCCGGCGGTCACGTTCGGGCCGCCAGGTGCGCACCACGACATCGGCGCGGCGCGCGGTGGCACGCCAGTCGATGGAGCGCACATCGTCGCCGATGACGTATTCGCGCAGCGAGTCGAATTCGGTGCCCTGGCCACGGATGAGCACGGGAACCGCGCCGTCCAACTCCCGCAGTTTCGCCAGCCGCGACGGCAGATGCTTACGGGAGAGAAACGGTGGCAGGATGCGGATCTGCCACGGCACCCGGTGTGAATTCTGTCTGCCTGCCAGCCCGAGAGGCCCGATGGAGCGCGCGGTGATGAACGCCGAACGCTGGTCGCCCCTTCGCACCGGCCGCAGCCATGTCTCCACCTGAATCCGCTGCCCCGAAACCAGATTCACCGGATGTGTGCGAGGTTCCGCCCGGCCACTCGGCGGCCAGGCGTCGCGGACCTGGCCGCGGAACCGTCGGCCGCCGACGTTCTCGATGGCCAAGCGGGCGGCCACCGGCTGTCCAAGCCGCGCCGCGGTCTCCCCGTACCGGACGAAGTTCAGGCGACGGGTGTTGGCGGCCAGCGCGACATCCACCGTCACTGCGATCCCCAGAAGGGCGAGCAGGACGATGAACGCCGTTGCGGGCCAGGGCGATAGCACGATCGGCAGCACGCAGATCAGCGCCACCAGACCGGCACGGCCGGTGAGGACCACTATCGCGGTACCGGCACGGCAGCCAGAATGCCGTCGAGCACACCGTCGGAGTTGGCGCCCTCCAGCTCGGCTTCCGGCCGAAGCGCCACCCGGTGCCGCAGCGTCGGCCGTGCCATCGCCTTGACGTCGTCGGGCGTCACGTAGTTGCGGCCGGACAGCCACGCCCACGACCGCGCGGTGGCCAACAGTGCCGTCGCGCCGCGTGGCGACACGCCAAGCTGTAGGGACGGCGAATGTCTTGTGGCGCCAACGATATCAACGATATAGCCGAGGATTTCGTCGGCGACCAAGACCCCGCGGACGGCGGCCCGCCCTGCGGCAAGCTCGGCCGCCCCCGCGACGGGCTGCACCGAGGAGAGATCACGTGGGTCGAAGCCGCGTGCATGACGGTCGAGGATCGCGATCTCCTGATCCCGCGGCGGCAGGGGCACGGTGAGCTTCAACAGGAACCGGTCCAGCTGAGCCTCTGGAAGCTGGTAGGTGCCCTCGTATTCGATCGGGTTCTGGGTGGCGGCGACGATGAACGGGTCGGGCAGCGGACGTGGTTCGCCCTCGACGCTGACCTGACGTTCCTCCATCGCCTCGAGAAGCGCGGCCTGGGTCTTCGGCGGTGTCCTGTTGATCTCGTCGGCCAGCAGCAGGTTGGTGAACACCGGACCGGGATGGAATTCGAACTCGGCGGTGCGGGCGTCGTACACCAGCGAGCCCGTGACGTCGCCCGGCATCAGGTCCGGCGTGAACTGCACCCGCTTGAACTCCAACTGCAGTGCGGCGGAGAGCGTTCGGACCAGCAGCGTCTTGGCGACGCCCGGCACCCCCTCGAGCAGGACGTGGCCCCGGCACAGCAGTGCGATCACCAGGCCGCTGACCACTGCGTCCTGACCGACCACGATCCTGGCGATCTCGTTGCGCAGGGCCAACAGTGCGTTGCGCGCTGAATCTGATGTCGCCGCCGGTGCGGCTACGGGCTGAGTCACGACTGTGCGACCTGCCTTTCGATGTCGTCGAGTGCGTTGGCAAGGTTTACCAGGTCGTCGTCGGTCGAAGGTGGAGGACCGAAGAGGATATGCCCCACGGCGCCCGCGTCGTGTCCGCACCGCTGGGCGATGGTGGCGACGATGGCGGCGCGGTCGGCGGTGGGCCCGAGTCCGAGGCGTGGCATGAGGCGCTGAAGGGTGGCCGTACGCAACGCATCGGCGGCGCGGTCACCTGCCCGCTGCGACCGGTACAACCGGCCACGGCCCTCGACGGTCTCCGATGCGCGCACCACCACGGGCAGATGCTCGGCGACGAGCGGACCGAGGCGCCTGCCCTTCCACACGGCGAGCAACAGTACGACCAGGCACAGCTGCAGGACCAGCCATTTGACATTGGCGGGAATGAGATCGGAAATCGTTGCTGCGCCAGATGATTCGCCTTCGGAACGTTGCGGTGCGTACCAGATCACCCGCGGCTGGGAGCCGGCCAAGTTCATCGCCAAAGCGGCATTGCCCTGCTTCAACAGGCCCGCGTTGGTCATGAAGTCGGCGCTGCCGACAACCGTCACGGTGCGGCCCGCGTCGGTGTAGCGAACCACCGCGCCCTCGTAGCATTTGGTCACAGGTACATCGCCGGATGCCTCGAAGGTGTCGCTGGCGCCGAACTGCACATCGCCCGCGCGGGTGGCCTCCGGCAGATCACAGTCGGGAGAGCCGCCCGCGGTGCCTCCGGCGGACCTGCGCACCTCCGGCGCGAGGGTCTCTCGTGTTCGCGATATCGGCTCGACGACGAGGCGGTCGCCAGGCACTGCGGCCAGCCGCCGCAGCACGTCCACGTCGACGAGGTGGCGCGTCTGCACCGTCAGCACCAGGGAATCGGGCCTTGCCGCTCGTTCCACCCCGGCGATGTCGTCGGCGACGATCACGTCGACGCCGTGCTCGCGCAGCAGAGTGACAAGGGCGTGGGCACCCTCGGAAGATGTTGCGGCGGGGTCCATTCGGCCGCCGGGCCGGGGTGCCGTCAGCAGGGTGCTGACGGTGAATACGACGGCGACGACGATGATCGCGAGCACGAGCCAGCGACCGGTCCGCCAGCGCTGCCTGACAGTCGGCGCGATCGCCGTTTCGGTGTCCGTCATCGCACCGCTGTCCAGTTGTCCGCGGGCGCGGGAGCCCCGGGAACGACAGCATTGGCCGGACCGCGGGACCGGAGATGGCCGTCGAGGTCGGCGATCATGCGGTACTCCGCCTCGGTGCCGGGACGCTCGCCGTAGGTGACGTCGTTGAAAGCATTTGCAGCTTGCGATAATTCGCCTGCCAGGCCTCCTACCGCGGCTCCGGCGTCCTTCGCGAGCTCGGTCGCCGTCCGGCCGGGCACCGCGTCGAGCACCCCGTCCTCCTCGAGCTGACGCGCGATCGCCCTCACGCGGTGGCGGATCGCCGTCGACCAATCACCCTGTGCCGCATACCGCTCAGCGGTGGCGCGGTGCTGAGCCGCCGTCAGCTCGTGCGAATCGAACAGTGCGCGCTCGCCGCCGCGGTTGGTGCGCATGGTTCGCCGTGCGATCCGCACGGCCACGACGATCGCCACAGCGAGGATGATGAGCAGCACCGAAATGGTGAACCAGCCGCCAGGCAGCTGCGAACCCTCCTGGGCGATCCGATAGAGCAGGTCCTGCAGCCACTCCAGGAACCGTTCGGTCAGTGAGGATTTGGGGTAGATCGGCTTGGCGAGCTCGCGTTGCGCCGCCTCGTGGGCGGCGTCTCGGTCGATGTCGAGTGCGGACACGTCAGTACGGCCGGGTGAGCCACAGGTGGTCGGTCGAGTCGGGTGCGGCGCCCGGGGCGGCGATGGCCGCTCCGGTCTGCAGGACGAGATCGAACGCCTCGGCCCGGATCCGCCGGTCGGTGTAGAGCAACACGACTGCGCCCGCACTGAACGGCGCCGTGATGATCTGCCCGACCGCGCCTCCGATGGCGACGAGTGCGAGCGCGATCAGGATCGTCGTCGTGGAGGCGTCCGAACCGAGCAACAGGATTTGGCCGGTGAAGCTGAACGGTATCGACACCGCCGCCGCGACGACACCTGCGACGAGGGTGGCCAGGAGCCGGATTCCGAGCACGCGCCAGAAGTCGCCCTTCACCAGCCTGATCGATCGCTTGATCGACGCGAATACGCCGAGACGCTCCAGCACGATCAGCGGGGCGGCGAAGCTCAGCACCGTCCACAGGTAGATCAGCAGCGCGATCAATCCGAGCGCAAGCGGGATGCCGAGGATGACCGCCGCGGGTCCGCTGAGCTGAGCGACGATCGCGATGATGAACACGACGACGAAAACCGGGACAGCCACGATGAGGAGCCACAACAGGGTGTAGCCGATCAATGGCAGGAACCGTCCGCGCACCCGTTGCCACGCCTCGCCGATCGTGATGCTCGCACCGAACACCGCCCGGCCGACGATGACGGTGAGCATGCCGCTGAGCACGATTCCGGCAAGCAGTGTGGTGATTGCGCTGGCGAGCCCAGAAGCCGACGAACCCAGCGCCGCGGCCGTCGACGCCTCGTCGCCGGCCAGTACACCGAGCTCGCCCATCGCGGCCAACGGGCCGATCTGCAGAGCGAGCCCGATCAGCTGGGCGATGACCACGACGATCGTCGTCAGCCCGAGTGTCGCCTTCGGGTTGGTCCGGATATAGGAGAACGCCCCATTGAGGATGTCGGTCAGGGTCAGCGGCCGAAGCGGGATCACGCCGGGTTTGATTGCGGGCGGCATCGGCGGAAGCGCGCCGTAGCCCGGCGGGGGATATCCGGGAGGCGGGTAGCCGGAGTAGCCCCGCGGTGGATAGCCCTGGTAGCCGGGCGGCGGGTACGGCTGGTATCCCGGCGGTGGATAGTACTGAAACCCCGGCGGCGGGTAACCGGGTGGCGGGTACCCAGGGTTGCTCATGGGAACCATCCTATGGGCGTCTGCCGCCGACGCTACGGTGGCGGCATGCCGACCGAGATCACCGTGCGAGGGACGTTCAGCACGTTCCAGGAGCCCGAACGCGCGACCGTCCACGCCACCATCGCCTTCGAGGGACCGGCGATGGAGCCTGTCTACGACCGGGTCGCGCGCGACCTGGAGGCCGTCAAGGCGTCTGTCACCCCGCTGAAGACCGGCGACCACGGCCCCGTGACGTGGTGGTCGGCCGAACAGCTTCGGACGTGGTCGAACCGACCATGGAACAAGGACGGGATTCAGCTGCCGCCGGTTCATCATGCGAGCGTCGGAATCGAGGTGAAGTTCCGCGACTTCGCTTCGCTTTCGCGATGGGTCGGCAACCACGTCACGAACACCGACGGATTCCGGATCTCGCACATCGAGTGGGCGCTGACGTCGAAACGACAAAAGGAGCTGCAACGGCAGGCGCGTACGCGAGCCGTCGAGGATGCCGTCGTCAAGGCGCAGGAGTACGCAGAGGCGCTCGGGCTCGGCAGGATTCGCCCGATCGCCATCGCGGATGCCGGGATGTTGGGCGCGAACCTGCATCCGCAAAGCGGTGAGCGCGCCGGTTACATGCGATCGGCTGCGCCCGGCGGAGGTGCGCCTGACGTCGAACTGCTCCCGGAGGACATCGAGGTGTCGGCCGCGGTCGATGCGCGGTTCGTCGGGGAGGACGGCAACCAGACGGCGTAGGTTTGCACCCATGGCGGAACTCAAGGACCGGCTGCGGGCAGACCTGACGGCGTCGATGAAGGCGCAGGACAAGCTGCGCACCGCGACGCTGCGGATGTTGCTGTCGGCGATCCAGGCCGAAGAGGTGTCCGGCAAGGAATCGCGCGAACTGTCCGATGCCGACGTCCTCAAGGTGTTGGCCAGGGAGACGAAGAAGCGTGGCGAGTCGGCGGAGATCTACACGCAGAACGGCCGCGGCGAACTGGCGGCCAATGAGCACGCCGAGGCCCGCATCATCGACGAGTATCTGCCGACACCGCTGAACGACGCGGAGCTGGCAGACGTGGTCGACACGGCCATCGCCGCGATCGCGGAGGAGAACGGCGAAGCACCCGGCATACGGCAGATGGGCCAGGTGATGAAGGCAGCGACCGCGATCGCCGCGGGCAAGGCCGACGGGGCGAGACTCTCTGCGGCGGTCAAAGCCCGGCTGTAGCCGTTTCGGCGTCGAGCACCCGGGTAACCAGGTGTGATGACCCGTTTTGGCTACACCCTGATGACCGAGCAGAGCGGACCCAAAGAGCTTGTCCGCTACGCTGTTTCGGCTGAGCGCGCGGGATTCGACTTCGAAGTGTCCAGCGACCACTACTTTCCGTGGCTGTCTGCACAGGGTCACGCGCCGTACGCGTGGACGGTGCTCGGCGCGGTCGCGCACGCCACCGAGCAGGTCGAGCTGATGACGTATGTCACCTGCCCGACGATCCGGTATCACCCCGCGGTCGTCGCCCAGAAGGCGACCACGCTGCAGATACTGGCCGACGGACGATTCACCCTCGGCGTTGGCAGCGGTGAGAACCTCAACGAGCACGTCGTCGGGCAGCGTTGGCCGACCGTCGTGCGCAGGCACGAGATGCTCCGCGAAGCGATACAGGTCATCCGCGAGCTGTGGACGGGTGAGCTCGTCGACTGGAAGGGCGAGTACTTCGAGGTCGACTCCGCCCGCATCTGGGACATCCCGGAAACCCCCGTGCCGATCGCGGCTGCGGTGTCGGGAGACCGGTCGGTGGACGTCTTCGCACCGCTGGCCGATCACCTGATCGCCGTCGAGCCGAACAAGGAACTCGTGGACTCCTGGCATCAGGTACGCCGGGGGACCGGCCTGCCGGGCGACGTCAGGGTGATCGGTCAGATACCGATCTGCTGGGATCCGGACCGCGACGCGGCGATCGCGCGCGCCCACGACCAATTCCGTTGGTTTGCGGGCGGCTGGGCGGTGAACTCCGACCTGCCGACGACGGCAGGCTTCGAAGGGGCGACGCAGTTCGTCACGCCCGACGACGTCGCCGAGTCCATCCCGTGCGGCCCCGATCTGGACGCGATCGTCGACGCGGTCAGCAAGTACTGGGACGCCGGTTTCACCGATATCGCCTTGGTGCAGGTCGGCGATGACAGCCAGGACCTGTTCCTCAAGGAAGCTGCGGCATCACTGCTGGACAAGCTGCGCGCCGCATCGCGATAAAGGAGTTGGCAATGCCCAAAGGACGGGGAATCTACGACGACGAGAACGCCGACGGGCCGAAAGGTGGCCGGCCTGGTCCGAAGGACGAAGGCGGTGAAGGCGGCATGGCGACGCGGGAGGACACACCTGATGTCGCCGAGACGGACGAGGAGCCGGCCGACTGACGCCGGAGCAAACATGTAGTGCTGTGTTTAGCGCTGCCGATTCGGGGCATTTATCGATAGCCCGACAGCTCCGCCCGCGTTCGAAAGGCCGACGTTGACCACTGCCTACAACGACTGGGCACTGCCAGTCGTCGCCGACGGTGTCTATCCACCGCAGGAAGACTCCCAACTGCTGATCGATGTCATGGAGAAGACCGGACTGGCGCGCAAGCGTCGAGTCGTCGACTTGTGCACCGGCAGCGGGGTCGTCGCGATAGCGGCTGCCGAGCAAGGCGCCTCAGAAGTGGCCGCCTTCGACATCTGCCCGCGCGCAGTGCACTTCGCGCGTCAACAGGTGTCGGTCGCCGGAGTCGACGTGGGTGTTCACCTCGGTTCGTGGGCGCGTGCCGCCGAATTCGGCCCGTACGACCTGGTGCTCTGTAACCCGCCCTACGTTCCGCGCGACCCGGGCGTCGACGGTCTCGACCCGCCATCGGATGTCGGACCGTCAAGGGCATGGGACGCGGGCCTCGACGGACGGCTTGTGCTAGATCCGCTGTGTGCGTCGATGCGCGACTATCTTGCCGGCGGTGGCACGATGCTGCTTGTCCAGTCGGAGTTCGCCGAGCCCCGCAAGACACTGGCCGCGCTGGCGAGCTCTGGTCTCGACGCTGAAATCCTTGCCTGGGAATGGATTCCGTTCGGGCCGGTGCTGTCCGCACGAGCACAGTGGCTCGAAGACACCGGTCGGCTCGAACCCGGCAGGCGGGAAGAGGAACTGGTCGTGATCAGAGCGGACAGAGCATGAGTGAAAAGGATGCCCGCGTGGTGCGGGTGGTTCCGTCCGGCCCGGTGATGGTGCAGGGACCGGTGCGCATCGAGATGCCTGACGGCAGCGTCGTCGAATCCGACCGGTTCATGGTGGCGATCTGCGCGTGCCGACGATCGAAGAACTATCCACTGTGCGATACCAGCCACCGCAAACGTCAGCGAAGCCAGAACGCGTCAGTTCAGCGGCCTGCGTAGCGACGAACGACCCGCCGCCCAGCGCTCCATCATGTGCGCGGCCAGCTGCTCCTCGACCAAATCTCTTGCCCTGATCCCGAATACCACATCGGGACCCAGTAGCGGCTCGGTCGCCACCAGATCGCCGACCACGTCTACCCGCACCACCTGTTCGTGCACAGCGTCGGCCTCGACGTGCTCGGCGTAGAAGCGCACACACGGCGCCGGTGCGCCCATCCGTTGAAGAGCGTCGACCAGCCGGCGTGAGCCAGGCGGGGAGGTGATCTCCGTCGACGCGAAATGTCCTATCGCTGCACCGCGTAACTCCCGATGCAGTCCGAACAGCGACATCAGGTTCACCGCCGCGAGCGCTTCGGCAGGTACGGCATCGAGGTAGCCCAGGTACGACGCGTCCAGATCGGCGGCGCCCATCAGGTCGGCGAACAGCTGCTGATGCACGAGATCGCCGCGCCCGCCGCCATATTCGTCGTACTCGATCGCGACGAAAGACGCCTTGGCCTGTCCCGTCAGCCGAGGAATGACCCAGGCGTGCGGATCGCCCTCCTTCAGGTGATACAGCGAACGATGCACAAAGTACTCCCGCATCTGTTCCCAGGTTCCCTCGTCGCGCAGGAAGTACGACGGGCCTGTGCCGTCGGCCGGTTCGACACACAGCGCGTCCATCTCAGTCGAGGCGTGCTCGTCGGCGCCGATGTCGCCGACGTCGCGGCGCACCGCATCGAGGAACACGTCCTCGAGTTGGTTGCGCACCGCGATGAGCGTCGGACTCCACTCCCACCGAGAATCGACGCCTGCGAACCCGCGGTAATGCATTTCGTAGCAGACATATAGGGCGAGGTGCAGATCGAGACCGTACGGATCGGCATCGCTCACCGGGACGGAGACGGGGTCGAAGGACCGCTGCAGGGGTCGGCCCGCCAACAGTTCGAGAACGGTCGACGAGAGTGGCCCTGCCGCCCTTGGCGGTGCGGGTTCGAGCGTGCGTGATGCCAGTGTCATTGCTCCCTCAAATTCCCGATCCGTAGCGCATCAAACAATCACCGGCTGAACCGCATCCTCTACTATCTACGTATGAACGCAGATAATGTATCCGCGGACGCACTTGCCGAAGACCAGGCGAACCTGATCGTCGAGGTGTTCCGGATGCTCGCCGACGCGACCAGGATCCGCGTCCTTTACGCCTTGACCAGTGGAGAGTCGTCGGTCAACGAGCTCGCGGAGAAGGTGGGTAAGCCGGCGCCGTCGGTGTCCGAGCATCTGGCGAAGCTGCGGATGGCACCCCTGGTTCGGACCCGCCGAGCGGGCACGACCATCTACTACAGCCTGGAAAACGAGCACGTGCGCCAACTCGTGGTCGACGCGGTCTACAACGCCGAGCATTCCGGTCCCGGTGTGCCATCGCATCATCGTGACGATCCAGTCGTACGTGACATCGCCGCGGACAATCCGCCGAGAAAGGCCAGTCGGCGATGAGTCCCCACATCGCCCCGCACTCCCACGACCCGTCGGACAGTTTCGACAGCGCGCTCGAGTCCAGTGCGGCGGGTATCCGGGCGGTCAAGACCAGCCTGCTCGTTCTGGCGGCGACGGCGGTCGCGCAAGTCGCCATCGTCGTCGTGTCCGGGTCGATCGCGTTGGCCGCCGACACGATTCACAACTTCTCCGACGCGCTCACCGCCGTGCCGCTGTGGATCGCCTTCGCGATCGGCACACGGGCAGCGACCCGCCGATACACCTACGGGTACGGCCGCGCCGAGGATATCGCCGGCCTGTTCGTGGTCACCATGATTCTTCTTTCGGCGATTATCGCGGGGTACGAAGCGGTGTCGCGGTTGATTCACTCGCAGCTCATCGAGCACGTCGGCTGGGTCGCGCTGGCCGGTCTCGTCGGCTTCGTCGGCAATGAATGGGTTGCGTTGTACCGCATCCGGATTGGCCGCCGGATCGGCTCTGCGGCGCTGGTAGCGGACGGGTTGCACGCTCGGACCGACGGCTTCACCTCACTTGCGGTTGTCCTCGGCGCAGGCGGCGTGGCACTCGGCTTCCCGCTCGTCGACCCGATCATCGGCGTCGTCATCACCGTCGCGATCCTTGCCGTTCTCCGAACCGCCGTGCGCGACGTCTTCCGCCGGCTGATGGACGGCGTCGACCCCGCGGTCGTCGACATCGCCGAATCGACGCTGAATGCGCGTACCGACGTCAGGTCGGTGCACAACGTGCGAATGCGCTGGATCGGACACCGCCTGCACGCCGACGCCGAGCTCGACATCGACCCGGGCTCAACCCTCGCTGAGGCACACCGCATCGCCCACGACGCCGAACACGACCTGATCCACGCCGTGCCGAAACTCTCCACGGCAATGATCCACGCATACCCCGCTCACAGTCCTCAGCACCACCACAGCCATTCGCAGGTATAAGGGGGTATGGCCGTCCCGCAGAACGCCAGCTCCGATGCGCTCGACGGTGATGTCATCCATCAGCCCCGCCTGTACGAATTCGTCACCACCGCAGTGTTTCTCGGCCGTCGAAAGGGCATATGGGACAAGCTGGTGGTGGCGAGCTGCGTTGTACGGGGTGACCGTGTTCTCGATGTCGGCTGTGGGACAGGGTATTTCACGCGTCTTCTCGCAGCTACGGCAGTGCCTGGTGGCGTGGTGACAGGGATCGATCCGTCGCAATCGATGGTCGACTTCTGCAGGCAGCGGGCTTCGGCGTGCACCGAGTTCATCACGGGTACCGCCCAGGACCTGCCCTTCGGCGACGGCGCCTTCGATCTGGTCGCCTCGAGCATGGCCATCCACCACATTCCCGTTGCGGCAAGGGCAGAGGCGTTACAAGAGATGTACCGCGTGCTGCGGCCCGGCGGCCGACTGCTGATCGCCGACGAACGACCGCCTGACAGTCCGATCCTGCGACGACTTCTTCACAAACTGGGCGGCAACGCCGATCCCGACGACCCGCACACACTGCGTGGTCTGGTGACCGAAAGCGGCTTCACGATCACCGCGACCGGACGGCATCCGCTGCTGCATCACATCGCCGCCCGACGACCTAGGGACTGAACCCGTGCCTACGTCGTGCTGGGTTGCTCCGTGACGCTTGGGCCAGCGGCTTGGTCGCCGATGAACTCCACCCCGGCGCGAATAGCGGGGCGGTGGCGCAGGATTCGGTAATGAGCGAGTCGGCCGAGCCCTCGCGTCGTCAGTAACTGTGCGCCTGGCCATAACGTGGCTAAGCGCTGACTGGCGGCATACGGACTGTCCGGGTCGTCGGGGTCATGGATGACAAGTAACGGCGGGTAGTTGGCTCGTCGACCGACCCGCGTCATGTTCGTCTCTTCCAGCGGCATGGCGATTCGTTTCACCAGGCGACGGTGCAGCCCTGCGCGGATCCGGCGGCCGAAGCCGTGGCGTGCGGCGAACCAGTCGAGATAGAGGGGGAAATCGCCCATGGGCGCTAGAAAGACCAAGCGCCCTACGGGTGCGCCCTGAGCAGCCGCCAGCGCAGTCGCGTTCGCTCCGAGTGAGTGGGCGACCACCGCGTAAGCGGGCCCGTGGGTTTCGATCATGGCCGAAATCGCGTCAGCACACTCGGTGGCGGTAGTTCGCCCCGGCGCGAGCTCGCCCGGGTCAGATTGGTTGTGGCTGGGCAGGTCGAACGCAACGACCCGATACCCCGCCTCGACCAGCGGTTTGACGAACACTGCCAGATGCGGGCGCTGCCCGCCCCAGCCGTGGACCAGATATATCGGCGGCCCCTCGCCCCATAGCTCGCCAGCGACCCGATGCCCGTCCCAATACGCTTCTATCGGCCGTCCCGGGGGCACACCCGGCGGCATGCGCAGAGCCGACTCGAGAATCGGTGGGGTGCACCATAGCTCGACTGCCCACCGCGATCCCAGAGAGGGCGCAATTCGTTCGAGCCACCAAAAGCGCCTGCGCACTCGTTCGTCGACCGGGGGCAGGATTCCAGAGCCCGCAAGGTCGAGCGGGGGAACCTCGGCGACGTGTGCTTGCGCCGACTCCGGTCCAGTTGCTCCGTGGGTCATGAATCGCGATCGTAGTGCTCGCCGGCCGGCCGGCCGTTCGTTGCGCGCACTGAAAGCTTGACAAGACACCAGTAGTTGAAGTGTATGGCCTGGAGGACAGCGCGCACCGCGCTGACGAACAGGCTGACGAGGCTTCCGGAGGGTGCGATGCCGACGTTTTTGAACATTGACCTGGCCGATCTGGACCGTTTCACGGCTGGCTTTCCTTATCGAGTCTTCGACGATCTACGTCGAGACGCTCCCGTCTGGTGGCATCCACCGACTGAGCACACCCCCGGCGCTGAAGACTTCTGGGTGCTCAGTCAATATGCCGACATCGTCGCTGTAGCTGCGGACGCCGAGACGTTTTCTTCCGAGACGGGCGGTGACCGCGAAGGTGGCGGCACCACTTTGGAGGACATGCCGATGCAGTTCGCGGTCGGCGCGCTACTGAACATGATGGACGACCCGGCACCGGCAGATTCGCCGCTTACTGACGCCCAGCACGACGCCTCGGGCGTTGCGAGCAATCGAAGATGACCTTCGCGGCAGAACGATCGACATCGTTGACGCGGCCATCGCGAAGGGTGAATGCGATTTTCTGGTCGACGTAGCCGCAGAGCTTCCGCTGCAAGCAGTGGCGGAACTGGCGGGAGTTCCCCAGGCAGACCGACACGAGTTGATGAACTGGGCGAACGTCACACTCGACTACGAGGAACGAGACGTCGGCGAGTTCAGCGACCGAGTAGCCCAAGCGCAAGCCCAAATGCTCGCCTACGGTACGAATTTGCTGGAACGCAAACGTTCCGAACCACCCGCCACCGACCTGCTTTCCATCGTGACTCATGCGCTGGTCGGCGGAGAACCTCTCAGCGAGAACGAGCAGCGGCTGTTCTTGAGTCTGATCGTCGCAGCGGGGAGCGAGACGACGCGCAACTCCATCGCAATCGGCATGTCGGCCTTGAGTGAACGGCCAGAAATGTGGGAAGGGCTGCGCGAGAACCGAGAGATGCTCCCGACAGCGGTCGAGGAGATGCTCCGTTGGGCGTCGACGACTCCGTACAACCGGCGCACGGCGACCCGGGACGTCGAGATGCACGGCAAGAGAATCAAAGCCGGTGACAAGGTGACGATGTGGTGGGCATCGGCGAACCGGGACGATGCCGTGTTCGCAGACCCCTACACTTTCGACATCACCCGGAATCCCAACTCGCACCTTGCATTCGGACGCGGTGTTCATTTCTGTCTCGGTGCGTCCCTGGCCCGTATGGAAATGCGGGTGATGTTTGACGTCCTGGTCGACCGCGTCGAGTCCGTGACGATGAACGGGCCCATCGAGTACGTGCGCAGCAACAAGCACACCGGAGTACGGCACATGCCCGTACACATTCATCCTCGTCGGGTGTGACCGTGTCCATAGCTCAGCAGTACATCGAGCTGGTCAACCAGGCCGATATCGAAAGGCTGATGAGCTTGTTCACACCGACTGCGTCGTTGTGGCATCCCGCAGGTGAGTTCACGGACCCTGACGCAATCAGAAATTTCTACGAGTCGGTCGTCTTTGCTGGACAGGCGGTGACCGAGATCCAAGCGAAGTTCACCGATGGAGATACAGATATTCTGCAAATCAGAGCGTCCAGCCCGCTGGGTGAAGCAGGACGATACGTCCACGCCGCGGATGTGTTCAGAATCCACGATGGACTGATTGAGAGACTCGACATCTATTACCGGTAGCCACGACGTGCCGTGCGGCATGCGGGAGTCGAGACAGAAAAGGCCCCGACCAGAATTACTGGTCAGAGCATGTGATCTGCGACGACGCGAGTCGGGGTGACAGGATTTGAACCTGCGACCTCTTCGTCCCGAACGAAGCACGCTACCAAGCTGCGCCACACCCCGCGTGAAGCCACGACAGCGTATCGCACCGCCCAGGGCCGCTGCCAAATCGATTACCACCCAGAAAATCACAGTTGAGCGATATAGGTCACGCCACGCCAAGGGATGGATCTGGTTTGTCGGTGTCGTTATGCACAATGACGGCAACAAGCCGCTTTCGGCAGAACGGACGAAGCGAGGCGAGCAATGACTGGGTTGGGAGCGTCCATCTATGTGGGTTTCTTCGCCCTGGCTGCGCTGTGGCTGTTCCTGACCTCGGACGGACCGTTAACCCGGGATGGCGACGCTCAGGGCCAGCGGCCCGACCGCTCGAACTCCACGAGCACATCGGCTTCCGTTGACGGATCAAGCCCGGCTTTGGCCAGCCACTCGTCATCGAAATAGGTGTCGGTGTAGCGATCGCCGCTGTCGGCGATCAACGTGACGACCGACCCGCTGCGCCCTTCGGCGACCATCTCGGCCAGCAGGCGAAACGCTCCGCACAGATTTGTGCCCGTCGACGGTCCGACCCGGCGCCCCAGCACCTTGCTGACGTGTCGTGAGGCCGCGATCGAGGCGGCGTCGGGCACGACCAACATTCGGTCCACCACATCGGGAAGAAACGACGGCTCGACGCGTGGTCGGCCGATGCCCTCGATCCGCGACGACTTACCGGTGACTACGTCGTCGCGGTTTTGCGCGTACGCCGGGAAGAACGCGGAGTTCTCCGGGTCGACGACGCACAGCCGGGTGGCGTAGCGGCGGTACCGGATGAAGCGGCCGATCGTCGCGCTCGTTCCTCCGGTGCCTGCGCCCACGACGACCCACTCCGGAATCGGATGCGCCTCCTGGCCCATCTGCAGATAGATCGACTCGGCGATGTTGTTGTTGCCGCGCCAGTCGGTGGCGCGCTCGGCGTTGGTGAACTGATCCAGGTAGTGCCCACCGGTCTCCTCGGCCAACCGTTCAGCCTCGGCATACACCTGTGAGGATTCGGCCACGAAATGGCAACGGCCGCCCTGTGTTTCGATGAGCGCGATCTTCGAGGCGCTCGTCGAAGCCGGCATCACGGCGATGAACGGCAGACCGAGCAGCGCTGCGAAATATGCCTCGGACACCGCCGTCGAACCCGAGGACGCCTCGACTACGGTCGTTGCCTCACCGATCCAGCCATTGCACAGCGCATAGAGGAACAGCGAGCGGGCCAGCCGGTGTTTGAGGCTTCCGGTGATGTGGGTGGACTCGTCCTTGAGATACAGCGCAACGTCGACGCCGTCGCACCAGGCCGACGGAAGCGGATAGCGCAGCAGATGAGTGTCGGCGCTGCGCCGGGAGTCGGCCTCGATCAGCCGAACGGCGTTGTCCACCCACTCGCGCGGCTGGCTGCGAGTCGCGCTCGACGGCGCGTCAGTCACCGCACTGAAGCGGACGGATGGGATTGCCCCACCCGCGTCCCGGCGCCATGACCTCCGGTCGGTGCCGCCACCAGGGTCAACAGCGTCGCCTCCGGCCTGCAGCAGAACCGCAGCGGTGCGAACGGAGAAGTGCCGATGCCGGCCGAGACGTGCAGCGCCATGTTCGCGCCCCAGCGCGACGCCCCCTTGGCCCGCGACCGGTCCAGATCGCAGTTGGTGACGATGGCGCCGTAGAACGGCAGGCAGAGCTGGCCACCGTGGGTGTGGCCGGCCATCACCAGCTGATAGCCGTCGGCGGCGAACCGGTCGAGGACCCGCGGCTCCGGGGAGTGCGTGACGCCGAGCCGCAGGTTCGCGGTCGGATCGGCGGGCCCCGCGATCGTCTCGTAGCGATCGCGCTTCAGGTGCGGGTCATCCACGCCCGCGGCGGCGATCCGCAGCCCGGCCACCTCGAAGTCGCGGCGGGTGTGGGTCATGTCGAGCCAGCCGCGCTCGGTGAATGCGGCCCGAAGGTCCTGCCACGGCAGCGGCTCGCCGTGCGTCCGGTGCGACGGGTTGGTCAGGTAGTTGGCAGGGTTCTTCAACCGCGGCCCGAAGTAGTCGTTGCTTCCGAAGACGAAAACACCAGGCACCGACAGCAGGTCGCCGAGCGTCTGCACGACAGCGGGTACCGCTTTCGGGTGCGCCAGGTTGTCGCCGGTGTTGACCACGAAGTCCGGCTGCAGACCGGCGAGCTCGCGCAGCCAGGCCTGCTTGCGGCGCTGGTTGGGCCGCATGTGGATATCGCTGATGTGCAGCACGCGCAGCGGCGTCGAACCCGGGGTCAGCACCGGCATGGTGATCTCGCGCGTCACGAACGCGTTGCGCTCGATGATTGACGCATAGCCGATACCGGCCGCGAGCGTGCCTGCGGCCAATGCGGCAGATTTCTTCAGGGTCGAAGCGGCGGCCATGCTTGGCAGCCTACTGCCAAGCACGTGACAACACCGGTTACGGAGGTGGTGGCGGCGCAGGCGGCGGCGGACCCAGTATCGGAACCGTGATCGGCGGCAGGCCGGGGATCTCGACGACAGTCGACCCCGCGATCGGCGGCAGACCCGGAATCTGACCCTCCGGAGGTGGCGGAGGTGGCGGCGGGATGCCGTTACTGACCTGGAGAGTGATGATGGAGCCCGGCACGGTCTGCCCCGCTGGCGACGTTCCGACGACCGTGCCTGCCGACGAGGCGCTGTTGACCGAGGTGGCCTGATCGGCGACCTGGAAGCCCGCCTCCCGGATCCGGGTCCGGGCCAAGTCCTGGTTCATGCCCGAAACGCTCGGCACCTTCGAGCCCGGCGCCCCGTCCACATACCGGGGATCGGTCGGCGGCAAGGCCACATCGCCGAAATTGTTGGCAATGGGCTTCATCGCCCCGAACCACGTTCGCGCGGGCTCGTTTCCGCCGAACAGGTTCCCGTCGCCGCCGCATTGGCGCAGCGGGAACGAGCACAGCGCGCCAGGCGCCGTGGAGTCGTCGTAGATGTAGTTGGCAGCGGCATACTTACTCGTGAATCCGAGGAAGCCCGCGGAACGGCTGGCCTCGGTCGTGCCGGTCTTGCCGGACATCGGTAGATCCCAGCCGACGGAGCCTGCGGCACCCGCGGCTGTGCCAGAGCCCTGATCGTCCTTGCTCATCGCGTTGGCCAGCGTATTCGCCAGCCCCTCGGGCACGACCTGTTGGCAGGTCTCAGTGGTGACCGACACCTCCGTGCCGCTGCGGTCGAAGATCTTGTCGATCGGATTCGGCGGGCACCAGACACCGCCGGAGGCCAGAGTGGCGGCGACGTTCGACAGCTCGAGCGCGTTGACCTCGATAGGGCCGAGGGTGAACGAGCCGAGGTTCTGCCGCTTGACGAAGTCGGCGAGGCTTTCATTGCTCTCTGGGTCGTAATCGCGGGCGGTGCCGGGCAGCGCATAGGACCGCAGTCCCAACTTGATCGCCATGTCGACCGTGCGCTGCACACCCACCTGCGAAATGAGCTTCGCAAACGCGGTGTTCGGAGAGGTCGCCAGCGCGTCGGTGACGCTCATCGAACCGCGATAGTTTCCGGCGTTCTGCACGCACCATGTCGCAGGCGGGCAGCCCTTGGCCCCGCCGCTGCCCAGGCCCTTGGCCTCGAAGCGGCTTGGCGCGTCCAGTTGGGCGCTGATGCCCATGCCCATATCAAGGGCCGCGGCAACGGTGAACACCTTGAAGACCGAGCCGGCGCCGTCGCCGACGAGTGAAAACGGTTGCGGCTGCATGGTTTCGCCAGCGTCGAGGTTCAGACCATAGTTCCGGTTGCTGGTCATCGCCAGCACCGCATGGGACTCCTTACCCGGTTTGATCACGCTCATCACGCTGGCGATGCCGTCGATGTCCGGGCTGGCGAAGTTGTTGACCGCAGACTTGACCGGCGCCTGCACGTCGGGGTCGAGTGTCGTCTTGATCAGGTAGCCGCCCCTGGAGACCTGGTCCTTACTGATGCCGGCCTTGGCCAGGTAGTCAAGTACGTAGTCGCAGAAGAACGCGCGGTCGCCTGCCGCGATGCAACCGCGCGGAAGTTCCTGCGGCTGCGGCAGGATGCCGAGCGGCTCTTCCTTGGCGGCGCGCAGCGCCTCGGCCTCCTGCGGGATGTTCTCGATCATCGTGTCGAGAACGGTGTTGCGGCGTTCCAGCGCGCCATCGGGGTTGGTGTACGGGTTCAGCGTGCTGGTGGACTGCACCATGCCCGCCAGCAGCGCGGCCTGCTGCCAGTTCAACTCGGATGCGTTGATGCCGAAGTAGGTCTGCGCGGCGTCCTGGATGCCGAATGCGTTGTTGCCGAACGAGACCAGGTTCAGATAGCGGGTGAGGATGTCCGGCTTGGTGAACGTCTTGTCGAGTGTCAGCGCCATCCGGATCTCACGGAGCTTGCGGGCGGGCGTGGTCTCTACGGCGGCCCGCTTCTCCGCATCGGTCTGCGCGATCACCAGCAGTTGGTAGTTCTTCACGTACTGCTGCTCGATGGTGGAGCCGCCGCGGGTGTCGGTGTTTCCAGACATATAGCCCGACAGACCGGTCAGGGTGCCCTTCCAGTCCACACCGTTGTGCTCGGCAAACCGTTTGTCCTCGATCGAGACGATCGCCAGCTTCATCGTGTTCGCGATCTGGTCGCCGGGCACCTCGAACCGGCGCTGCGAATAGAGCCACGCGATGACGTTGCCTTTGGCATCGACCATTGTCGACACCCCGGGAACCTCGCCCTCGACGAGCTGGGCCGAGCCGTTAGCAACCACATCCGACGCCCGGTTCGACATCAGGCCGAAGCCGCCGACGACGGGAAACATCAGCCCGGCGGCCACCACGCTGGCCAACAGGCAACACCACGCCAGCTTGATAACCGTGACCGTCGCCGGCGGTCGGTTCGGCGGGCGTTCCGGCATGCCCTATACAGTAGCCAGGTCGTCGCCCCGTCTCTGCCCCGCGGCTAGATTGCCAGCATAAAGGGCCTTACGGTCCACATAACGAAACGCCCACGTCGCCAGTCTGGACGGTTGTCCCAAAAAAGGGGCAAACAAACTGTTGCGTAAATACCCTGTGACCACCTAGCTTGTACCTACAGTGCGATTCAGGTAACAAAGACCTCCGCAATGTGGCGTAGATCGCATCAGCGTTCTACACCAAGGGACTGAGCCGTCAAGTAACCGGCGGCTGGACTTAAGGGGTAACGCTGGTGTCGAGTACACGGCCAGTTGCGCGCAGGACTACTACCACCTCTCTTCCCACCAGTTTGGTCCAAGGTGTCGAGGCTGAGGCCCGAATCGCGTGGGTTTCCCAAGCCCGCTGCAGACAGGCCGACCCCGACGAATTATTTGTCCGCGGCGCCGCCCAGCGCAAAGCCGCGGTGATCTGCAGGCACTGCCCGGTGATCCTCGAATGCGGCGCCGACGCCCTCGACAACCGCGTCGAGTTCGGCGTCTGGGGCGGGATGACCGAGCGCCAGCGCCGCGCACTGCTCAAGCAGCACCCCGAAGTTGTTTCCTGGGCCGACTTCTTCGCCGCCCAGCGCAAACATCGCAGCGCTGTCTAAGCCGCGGAATTCTCGCCGGTGATCTGATCGGCGATGACGCGCAGCGCCTCCAGATCGGATACGTCGAACGGCAGTGACGGCACGCCGACGATCGACACATGCGGGTTGGCGCCGGTGAACCTCGACAGCAGCCGAACCTCGCGCTTGGCCGTGCTCGACCGCGCCGCGTGAATCCGCAGCACCGCAGCGGTCAGCGACTCGGGATCCTCTGCGGCCAGCGCGTCTGCGGCCTCTGAAGCCTTGTCGGCGTGCAGAGACGACAACGTCGGATGGGTCCGGTTGAGGATCAGCCCCGCCAGCGGCATGTGCTCCTGCGACAGCCGGTCGACGAAGAACGACGCCTCGCGCAGCGCGTCCGGCTCCGCCGCGGAGACGACGACAAACTGGGTGCCGCGCCGCTTCAACAATTCATAGGTGCGGTCGGCCTTCTCGCGGAACCCGCCGAAGGTGGCGTCCAGAGACTGGACGAAAGCAGCGGCGTCGGAGAGCATCTGCGAGCCGAGCACCGTCGACAACGCCCGCATCGCCAGACCCATCGCGCCCGACACCAGCTTGCCGATGCCGCGGCCAGGACCCAGAAGCAGTTTCCACAGCCTGCTGTCCATGAAGCCGCCAAGCCGCTTCGGTGCGTCCAGGAAGTCCAACGCATTGCGGGACGGGGGGGTGTCGACGACCACCAGGTCCCACCGGTCCTCGGCCAGCAGCTGGCCGAGCTTCTCCATCGCCATGTACTCCTGCGTACCTGCCAGCGACGTGGCAACGGTCTGATAGAACTGGTTGTCCAAAATCGCCTGTGCGCGTTCAGGTCCCGAGTACTGGATGACCATCTCGTCGAACGTGCGACGCATGTCGAGCATCATCGCGTGCAGCTCGCCGGAAACTTCAGGGGCCAGCGGGACCCGCTGCGGGGTGTTGCCGAGGTCCTTGATGCCCAGTGCCTGGGCGAGCCGCTTGGCCGGGTCGATGGTCAGCACCACGACCGTGCGGCCGTACTCCGCTGCGCGCATGGCCATCGCGGCCGCGGTGGTGGTCTTGCCGACTCCGCCTGCGCCGCAACACACCACGACGCGATTGGAGGTATCGGACAGGATCGCCGCCATGTCAAGGGCGGGCGGGGTGGTGCTCATCTGACCCCTTGATTGTTGAGCGCTTCGGCGAGCTCGTAGAGGCTGCCGAGATCGACGCCGTCGGGTATGGCGGGTAGTTCCAGCCTCGACACCTTGATCTCGTCGAGTTGCTCTGCGCTCTCCGCGCGCGCGGTGATCCGCGTGGCGTGTTGAATCGCTTCGGTCAGCAAGCCGGCAAAGTCACTGTCGGAGACGATGATTCCTGCTTTGGTGAGATCGCCGCGCACCTTGTCGGCGTCGACGTCACCTTCGGCCGCCTTGGCTAGGGCGTCGGGCGTCAGGTAGGCCGGGATGTTGCGGTTGACGATCACGCTGCCGATCGGCAGGCCCAGGTCTTGCAGTTCGTCGATCGCTTCCAGCGTCTCCTGCATCGGCAGCGCCTCCAACAGGGTGACCAGGTGGATCGCGGTCAGATCGGAGTGAAGCACCTTGACGACGCTCTCGGCCTGCGAATGCACCGGACCGCCCTTGGCCAGATCGGACACGGCCTTGGTGACGTCCAGGAAGCGGGCGATGCGTCCGGTCGGCGGCGAATCGACCACGATCGCGTCGTAGACGGGCTGCTTACCCTTCTCGGCACGCGTGACGATTTCCCTGATCTTGCCGGTGAGCAGCACGTCGCGCAGGCCAGGGGCGATCGTCGTCGCGAACTCGACGGCTCCGATGCGGTGCATGGCCCGGCCCGCCAGCCCGAGGTTGTAGAACATGTCCAGGTACTCGAGGAACGCTGCTTCGATGTCGATGGCCAGCGCGTTGACCGTGCCGCCGCCGTCGGCAGTGGCGATCTTCACTTCCTCATAGGGCAATGGCGGAACGTCGAAGAGTTGCGCGATGCCTTGGCGCCCTTCGACTTCGATCAGCAGGACCTTTCGGCCGCCTGCGGCCAACGCCAGTGCCAGCGAGGCGGCGATCGTCGACTTGCCGGTACCGCCTTTGCCGGTGACGAAGTGCAGTCGCGCCTTGCTCAGGCGAGACGGCCAGCCGACCGTCTTGCGGTCGTTCGCTTCGATAGCCACCCCTGCATGCTAGCCAAGCCGTACCGGCCGCCCGATAAGCTCAGCCGCATGACCGAACCGACCCGCTGGGAGTACGCGACCGTCCCATTGCTGACCCATGCCACCAAGCAGATTCTCGATCAGTGGGGAGAGGACGGCTGGGAGCTGGTCTCGGTGCTGCCTGGGCCCACCGGCGAGCAGCACGTCGCCTACCTGAAGCGGCCGAAATGAGCGCCGGAAAATGGTCGGGCAGGCTGGCTGAACTGGGCATCGAGCTGCCGCCCACCGTCAAACCCGTCGCGGCGTACGTGCCCGCGGTCCAGACCGGCAACCTCGTCTACACGGCAGGCCAGGTGCCGATGCTGGCGGGCGAGATGGCAGGGACCGGCAAGGTCGGCGCCGAGATCAGTCCCGAGCAGGGCAAGGAACTGGCGCGGGTCTGCGCCCTCAACGCACTTGCTGCTGTCGACTCTTTGGTCGGCCTCGACGCCATCGTCCGCATCGTGAAGGTCGTCGGCTTCGTCGCGTCTGCGCCAGGGTTCGGCGGCCAGCCTGGCGTCGTCAACGGCGCCTCGCTCCTTCTCGCCGACGTGTTCGGCGACGCGGGGGCACACGCGCGGTCCGCGGTCGGGGTGTCCGAACTGCCGCTGAACGCACCGGTAGAGGTGGAGCTGATCGTCGAGGTCAAGTGACCTCATCCGTCGAGCATCCGGCCTACGGGTTGTTGCGGCCGGTGACCGAGACGGCATCGGTGCTGTTGTGCAACAACCCTGGGTTGTTGACGCTGGACGGCACGAACACGTGGGTGCTGCGGGGCGAGGGCAGCGACGAGATGGTGATCGTCGATCCAGGGCCCGAGGACGACGAACACATCGCCAACATCGCCGGGCTCGGCAAGATCCCGCTCGTCCTGATCAGCCACAAACACGAAGACCACACCGGCGCCATCGACAAGATCGTCGAGCGCACCGGCGCGGTGGTGCGCGCGGTCGGCAGCGGATTTCTGCGCGGCCTCGGCGGCCCGTTGACCGACGGTGAGGTGATCGACGCTGCCGGGCTGCGGATCACGGTGATGGCGACGCCGGGGCACACCGCCGACTCGCTGTCCTTCGTGCTCGATGATGCGGTGCTGACCGCGGACACCGTGCTCGGTCAGGGCACCACGGTGATCGACTCCGAGGACGGCGCGCTCGGCGAGTACCTGGATTCGCTGCAACGGCTGCAGGGCCTCGGCCGCCGAATGGTGCTACCGGGGCACGGCCCCGACCTCGACGACCTCGAGGCCGTCACGGCAATGTATCTGGCGCACCGCGAGGAACGACTCGAACAGGTGCGCGGCGCGCTGCGCGTGCTCGGCGACGACGCCACCGCGCGCCAGATCGTCGAACACGTCTACACCGACGTCGACGAAAAGCTATGGGACTACGCGGAATGGAGCGTCCAGGCCCAGCTCGACTACCTGCGTTCCTAACGCGCTCGGCGAGCCAGGCGCTCGCTGTCGGAGATCAGCACGCTCTTGCCCTCGAGGCGAATCCAGCCGCGGTGGGCGAAATCGGCGAGCGCCTTGTTGACCGTCTCGCGCGACGCGCCGACCAGCTGCGCGATCTCCTCCTGGGTGAGGTCGTGCGTCACCCGCAGCGCGCCGCCCTCCTGCGTGCCGAACCGCTGCGCCAACTGCAGCAGCTGCTTGGCCACCCGGCCGGGTACGTCGGTGAAGATCAGGTCGGCGAGATTGTTGTTGGTGCGACGCAGGCGGCGGGCCAACACCCGCAGCAGCTGCTCGGCGATCTCGGGCCGGTCGGCGATCCAGGCCCGCAACGCGTCGCGGTCCATCGAGACCGCGCGCACCTCGGTGATCGTGGTCGCGCTCGAGGTCCGTGGGCCCGGGTCGAATATCGACAGCTCGCCGAACATATCCGACGGGCCCATGATGGTGAGCAGGTTCTCGCGTCCGTCCGGGGACCGGCGGCCGATCTTGACCTTGCCCGAGATGATGATGAACAGCCGGTCGCCAGGCTCGCCTTCGGCGAACACGGTGTGCCCCCGCGGGAAGTCGACGGGCTGCAGTTGCTTCGTCAGCGCGGATACGGCGCTCGGCTCGACCCCCTGGAAGATTCCGGCCCTGGCCAGGATCTCGTCCACGTTGCCCCTCTTAAGCTGTTGAGTGATATGACATGCGCGCCCGACCTCTAGACGGTTTCGAGATCAGTCTAGAGGCTCGACATTTCGTGCGTAGCCACGCTACACACGATTTGCGTGCCGAGACGGCTGAAACTCAGTATTCGCGTCGTTGTCCGGATAGCGCATTGTCGGCAAATTCGACCACTCGTCGTCGATGAAATGCAGCTTGGCGATCTCGGGTTCGCACACGCGGTCCTGTATCCGGCGATGCATCCCGTCCAGGGCCTCCGGCATACCCTCCCGAACCAGCGTGCGGACGTCATCGGCCTCGGCCTGATCCAAGAACTCGGCGACATCGGTGGCCGAGACGCTTCCGCGACCGAGGCTCGATTCGAGGCGTTGAAGCCCGAAGGTGGCAAGCATCAGCAACCCCGGGATGAACGCAACGAGCAACCACGACACAAGCAGGTAGTTAACACGGCGAAGATCTCGGTGGGATCACGAATTACCACCGGTCACAGCATCCCTTGTCGGCCCCCTCAGTAGGCTTGCAACGTGGCTGTTTCCAAGTCTTCGACCGAGAAGCCGGCGCAGGTCAAACCGGTCAGGCGTGCGTCTGCGCGCAAGTGGGACTCAGAAACCCGCACCGGCCTGGTGCGCAGGGCGCGCCGGATGAATCGCGAACTGGCGCATGCGTTTCCGCACGTGTACTGCGAGCTGGACTTCACCAATCCCTTGGAGCTGACGGTGGCGACCATCCTGTCGGCGCAGAGCACCGACAAGGGCGTCAACCTGACGACCCCTGCGCTCTTCGCCAAGTACAGGACCGCTCAGGACTATGCACAGGCAGATCGCACCGAACTCGAAGAAATGGTTAGGCCGACGGGCTTCTACCGGAACAAGGCCAACTCATTGATGCGGTTGGGGCAGGACCTCGTCGAGCGCTTCGACGGCGAGGTGCCCGCCATCATGGAGGAGCTCGTCACGCTGCCAGGCGTCGGCCGCAAAACCGCCAACGTGATCCTCGGCAACGCGTTCGGCATTCCAGGCATCACCGTCGACACCCACTTCGGCAGGCTGGTCCGCCGGTGGCGGTGGACGGACCTCGAGGATCCGGTGAAGGTCGAGCACGCGATCGGCGAGTTGATCGAGCGCAAGGAATGGACCCTGCTGAGCCACCGGGTGATCTTCCACGGCCGCCGCGTATGCCACGCCCGCAAGCCGGCCTGCGGCGTATGTGTCCTGGCCAAGGACTGCCCGTCCTTCGGCGAAGGGCCGACGGATCCGCTCATCGCCGCACCGCTGGTCAAGGGCCCGGAGACCGAGCACCTGCTGGCGCTGGCCGGCCTCTAGCCGACCCCGCACCGCGTGATGAGCACGACGACCCGATGGACCGTGGCGGTACTGGCCGTGGTCGTCGCTCTCGGTGCCGGGCTGTGGGTACAGCTGGACCGTGACGGGTCGACCGGCGGGCCCGACCGTGCGGCAGCCAGGGAGCACCGCGACGCCGATAGCCCCGAGGCACTCGCCGAACCGCGGGCCCGTGCCGATCTCGCACCGTGTCCTCTCGACGGTGCCGGTGACGGCCCGCAGAAGTTGCGGGGGATCACGGTCGAATGCGCGGGCGACGGCGCGGACGTCGACGTCGCCAAGGCTCTGGCCGGGCGGGCGGTGGTGCTCAACCTGTGGGCGTACTGGTGTGCGCCGTGCACAGAGGAACTGCCCGCGATGGCTGAATACCAGCGCCGCGTCGGTGCTGCGGTGACGGTGGTGACGGTGCACCAGGACGAGAACGAGACCGCCGCGCTGCTGCGGCTCGCCGAGCTCGGTGTACACCTGCCGACCTTGCAGGACGGCAGGCGTTTGATCGCCGCGGCGTTGCGGGTGCCCAACGTGATGCCCGCGACGGTGGTGCTGCGGCAGGACGGTAGCGTTGCCGAGATCCTGCCGCGTTCGTTCGCCAGCGCTGACGACATCGCCGCTGCCGTCGATCCAGAGATATTCCAGAGATAGGAGTGCCGGGGTGAGCTCGGAGCGCGAACGGAGTCCGCTGACTCCCGCCGCCGCTCCGGCCTGGCTGAAACCGCTGGTGGACAACGCCGACGCCGTGAAGAAGGCCTATCGGCGCCGGGTGCCTGCCGGACTGCTGGCGATGGTCACCGCCGCTAACGCGACGGCCGCGTTGACCGGTGCGGGCCGCGACGCCGCGGTGCTCGTGCTCTTCTCCGGCCCGAAGGACTCACCGACCGGGGGACTGCCCGACGACGCAGATCTGCTGGTCACCGTTCGGGCCTCGACGCTGCGCCACCACGCCGGCCAGGCCGCGTTTCCCGGCGGAGCGGCGGACCCCGGTGACGAGGGCCCCATCTATACCGCCCTGCGCGAGGCAGGAGAGGAAACCGGCATCGACACCGGCAGGCTGCAGCCGCTCGCGACGCTGGAGAAGATGTTCATCCCGCCGTCGGGATTCCACGTCGTTCCTGTGCTCGCCTACTCGGAAGATCCCGGCCCGGTGGCCGTCGTCGACGAATCCGAGACGGCGGTCGTGGCGCGGGTACCGGTGCGAGCGTTCATCAATCCGGAGAATCGGCTGATGGTGTACCGCAAGGAGAACACCCGACGTCTCGCCGGGCCCGCCTTCCTGCTCAACGAGATGCTGGTGTGGGGGTTCACTGGTCAGGTGATCTCGGCGATGCTCGACGTGGCGGGGTGGGCGAAGCCGTGGAACACCGAAGACGTGCGGGAGTTGGACGACGCGATGGCCCTCGTCGGTCATGATGGGACCCACGGGGAGGCACAACTATGACGTCGTCGCAGTGGCTCGACATGGCCGTGCTGGCGGTTGCCTTCGTCGCGGCGATCTCGGGATGGCGCTCGGGGGCGCTCGGCTCGCTGCTGTCGTTCATCGGCGTGGTGCTCGGCGCAGTGGCCGGAGTGCTGCTGGCGCCGCACATCGTCACCCACTTCACCGGCACGCGGACACAGCTGTTCATCACCCTGTTCCTGATCCTCGGGCTGGTGGTGATCGGCGAAATCGCGGGCGTGGTGCTCGGCCGTGCGGTGCGCGGCGCGATCCGTAACCGCACATTGCGGATGTTCGACTCGGTGATCGGTGTGGCCGTGATGGTGATGGCCGTCGCGGTGGTGGCGTATCTGCTGGCCACCCCGCTGACGTCGACCAATCAGCCCAACCTGGCCGCCGCGGTACGCGGATCGAAGGTGCTCAGCCAGGTCGACTCGGTGGCGCCGCCGTGGTTGAAGGCGGTGCCCAACCGCCTCAAGGCGCTGCTGGACACCTCCGGCCTGCCCGATGTGCTGCAGCCGTTCGGTCGCACCCCCATCGCCAACGTCGATGCGCCGGATGCGGCGCTGGTGAACGATCCTGTCGTCGCGACCGTTCGGCCGAGCGTCACCAAGATTCGCGGAGTCGCGCCGGGTTGCCAAAAGGTCTTGGAGGGAACGGGTTTCGTCGTTGCGCCGAACCGGGTGATGTCCAATGCGCACGTCGTCGCGGGAGCTGAGACGGTGACCGTCGAGTCCGATGGACAGACGTTCGACGCCACCGTGGTTTCCTACGACCCGGACGCCGACATCTCGATCCTCGACGTCCCCGGTCTGCCTGCCGCGCCACTGCCATTCGCCCAGGAGCCGGCGAAGAGTGGCACCGACGCGTTGGTGTTGGGATACCCCGGCGGCGGCGATTTCCAGGCGACCCCGGCGCGCGTACGCGAGACGATCGAGCTCAAGGGCCCAGACATCTACAAGACCAAGACAGTCGACCGCGAGGTCTACACGATCAGAGGCACTGTGCGGCAAGGCAATTCGGGTGGCCCGATGATCGACCGCCAAGGTCAGGTACTCGGGGTGGTGTTCGGCGCGGCGGTGGACGATGCGGAGACCGGCTTCGTGCTCACCACAAGGGAGGTCGGGCACCAACTCGGCAAAATCGGCAACACCGCGCAGGTCGCCACGGGCGCCTGCGTCAACGCCTGACGATCCCTCGCCCGCGCTAAGCTAAGCGCCAGTCACGACAGCGGCATCTGACATCGAGACTGCCTCACCCCACAGGAATGATGGCCGCTTCACTCACGCGCTAGAGCGATGTCTGCGTAGGATGTCCTCATCGTTTGCTGACGGAAAGTGGCGTTAGTGATGATGGTGACTGCCGACGAGATCGTCCATCGCGCCGCCCAGTGGGGCGCATTTGCGGAGATGCTGGAAGATTCATCGGCACAAGCGCGGGCTTTGGTAGTCGAGGGCGAAGCCGGAATTGGCAAGACAACATTTTGGTTGGCGGCGCTTGATCACGCCCGTGAGCATGGCTTGTGTGTGTTGGCGGCGCGAGCGGCGGCATCCGAAACCGTATTGGCCTACGCGGGTTTGGCCGATTTGCTGGCTGGTATCGATGAATTGGTTCTGGCGAATCTTCCTCGCCCGCAACGAGTAGCGATCGACCGGATTCTCTTCCCGGATGTAGACGTAGGTGTTCCTTCCAATCAACGGGCCGTCGCGGCGGCGTTCCTCGCTGTTATCAACGAGGTCGCCCGGACGAACAGAGTGCTGCTTGCGATCGACGATCTCCAGTGGCTTGACGCATCGAGCGCCGCCGTCATCGCTTTCGCGGCACGTCGCGTCTCGGGGTCGGTCGCATTCCTGGCCACGGTCCGTACCGAAATCGGCGTGCTTGGTGCACTGTGTTTACAGCTGCCCTCACCCGACGCAATCCAACGCGTGCAGCTGGGCCCGATGGCCCTGGGCGAGCTGCACCGCGTCTTGTCGCGACGGCTCAGCAAGGCGTTCCGACGCTCGACGATGGTGCGGATCCACGAAGTGTCGAATGGAAACCCGTTCTACGGGATTGAACTCGCCCGCGGCATCGACGACGAAACGCCCACCGCCGATATCCGATTGCCCGCGACGCTAGCCGAGTTGGTGCAGCCGCGGCTGGCCGGGCTGCCGTTCGGCGTGTGGAACCTGTTGCTCGCGGTGGCATGTCTAGGTGAGCCCACCGCTGAGCTGTTGACGGCTGCGATCGAAGAGGACGTTGATCAGCTCGCCCTTCTACTCGATGAGGCGGAGATCGCAGGCCTCTTGGTGGTCGACGGTCACCGCGTGCGATTCTCGCATCCGCTGTTGGCTCAAGGGATGTATACGAGCGCGGGAAACGTTCGTCGGCGTGAAATGCACCGACGGTTGGCGGCGGTAGTGAAAGAGCCCGAACTACATGCGCGGCATCTCGCGTTGGGAGCCACACATGGTGACCGGGTAATCTTCGAATCACTTGATTCTGCCGCAGAAATGGCTCGTATCCGTGGGGCTCCTGCCGCTGCCGCCGAACTCGTCGAGCTGGCGATGGGCCTAGGAGCCGATACACCGGAGCGCAGAATCCTATTGTGCCGCTACTTGTTCAGTAGTGGTGATGCTGTCCGCGCCCGCGCAGAGTTGCAAGCGGCCTTAGCGGACGCACCGGGCGCACTCAGGGCACAGGCGTTGAATCTGCTCGGTGTCATGAGTCAGGTTGAAGACAGCTTGCTCGATGCCGCCAATGAGTTCGCGTCGGCTCTAGATTGTGCCGGAAATGACATTGACTTGCGAGTGCGCATCCTGATTTCCCTGGCCTGGGTTCAAGTGCGGATCGGTCAGTACGAGTTGTCGACGCGAACCATCGAGGACGCCGTCAGCGACGCAGAACGTCTCGGCCAATCTTCGCTGCTCAGCGAAGCGCTTGGCGTGCAAGCCGTTGTCCATTTCCTGGTCGGCAACGGATTACATGATCAAACGCTCAGTCGGGCATTGGAATTGGAAGATCTTTCATCCGTGACATCGGCTGCGATGCGGCCCAGCTTCCAAAACGCGATGCTTCTGTCCTGGACAGGACATGTCGATGCGGCGCACGACAAATTCTTATCCGTCCGACAGCACTGTATTGAGCATGGCGAGGAAAGTGATCTTGTCTTCGTGTCGTTTCACAGCGTCCTCAACGAGATTTGGCGTGCAGACTTCGCGCACGCCGCCTTGTTGGCCGACGACACCGCTGAGCGCGCTCAGCAGTTGCAAGGGCCGCTGCAGCTCTCGGCGGCGTTGATCGCTCGGGCCATCGTCGCCGCGTACACCGGCCGCGAGATCGATACGCGCCGAGACGTCAGCGAGGCGATTGGACCCATCGCCGGCTCGGGATCTGAACTTCTAACCGGTTGGGCACGCGGCATTCTGGGGTTCTTGGAAGTGTCTTTGGGCAACTATCAGGCGGCGATCACCACCCTCGAACCACTGATGGCGAAGCTTCAATCGGCGCCAGAGGCCACAGAGATCTTCGTCGCCGGATTCGCCCCCGACGCCGCAGAGGCATACATCCAGCAAGGAAGGGCGGAAGATGCCAAAGTGCTCATCGCAGCACTGGAACGCAATGGACACAGGTTGGACCGGCCATGGATGCTGTGTATGGCAAATCGTTGTCAGGCCATGCAGTTGGCGGCCCAGGGTGACATCGATGCAGCCGGCGTTTTGATCGAGCGAGCGATGGCGGACCACGATCGCCTTTCGATGCCGTTCGAACGAGCCCGCACCCGATTGGTTCTGGGCCAGATACAACGTCGCCAACGCGGCAAGCGCGTCGCCGCTGCGACTCTGCATGCGGCCCTTGAGGAGTTCGAGGCACTCGGAACTCCGCTTTGGGCGGATCGGACACGTGCCGAACTCGCCAGAGTGAAGGTCGGGCGCCATCGGAG
>CADEGF010000034.1 GCA_902826815.1 uncultured Mycobacteriaceae bacterium | reverse complement strand
AGGCGCAACGCATCGCCGCCGAACGCCGACTCAACCGCCAAGACCGCGAAGCCGAACTCGGCTGGCGACGCTGGCAACAAGGGCTCGCCATGGCCGCCACCAAAGACGAACCCCCACCCTTCTAGAGGTCAGCTGTCCTCTCGATAAACGCAGCTGTGCTGAGGGCCATAGGACCTTGCCGCCGGGGACGTCGTGCGTCTTGTTGTCGGGGTAGATGCATTCACCGTCGGCAATTTTCCGATTGGCCCTGCTCGCAAAAGTGGGCTACGGCGAAGGGGGTCGATCATTGCGGATACCGCGAACCCCCGAGAACACAGGAATGTCATAATCCGCGGTTCCTAGTGGCGGTACCGTCATTGATTGCTGGCTGGGCTGACGAGAGGCAACCATGAAGCGCTGCATCGTAGGCGGATCCGCTGCCCTGCTCATGGCCGCAGGGGTGATCGCATTAGCACCGCCGGCGAGCGCGGGCTGCCTGTACGGCGGACCCGTAATCAGTAAGTGCGACGGTCCTCTTCAACCGGACGGCAGCTGGCAGCGCTGCGTGGGAGTTGCGACCTGGGTCAACTCCGGCCTCAGTTCCCATCTCACGCCCGTCAAGCAATGCGATTCGATGGGCCCCACCCAAACCCGTTGGGATTCTGCCTTCGCTGACCCACCGGCGCACATCGACGGCTGAGCCGCGAACGCCGCCTAGTTCTGCGGATACGCCGGCGGCGGCTCCATGCCCGACGGCGGCGCCGACGGCGCGAACGCCCACTTGTCTGGATTGTTCGGCGCGTAGACGACCGGGAAGAGCTGTCCCATCGAGGGCCATTCGTCGACGTCGACCTCGAGCCGTTGATAGACGACGTGTTCGTTGATTGTCGGTCCGTTGATGACACCGGTGATCGTGACGAACTGCCGACCGGTCTCGTCTGGACGAGGACTGACGCCGGTGACGACCAAGGTGCCCTGCGTGAGCTCACCACGCATTCCGCGGCGTCGCATGATCCATGGCCCGGCGATCAGTACGACCACCCCAATGAGCAAGACGAGCATGCCGAATTCCCACACACGGCCATGGTAGGGCCCACCGACGCCGCTGCGTCAATGTTCGTAATGGCCGATGATCGCAACCTTCTCGGCCGATGCGCTGCGTGCGTCGAACTCGTAACCCAGCCATTCCCTGGCCAGTCTGCGGGCCAGTTCCAGCCCTACCACCCGCTGGCCGAAGCACAGCACCTGCGCATTGTTCGACAGCACCGACCGCTCGACGGAGAAACTGTCATGAGCGGTTACGGCGCGTACACCGGGCACCTTGTTGGCGGTGATCGCAACGCCGAGACCGGTGCCGCACACCAGCAGCGCGCGGTCTGCCTTACCCTCGACGATCATCCGAGCAGCCGCGACGGCGACATGCGGGTAAGCCATACGTTCGTCCGCGCCGACGCCGACATCGGTGACCTCAGCGACGCGCGTATCGCCGCGGAGGTCGTCCTTGAGCGCTTCCTTGTATTCGTACCCGGCTTCATCCGAGCCGACGACGATCCGTAGGCCCATTTCAGCTGTCTCTCTTCGCGGTAAGAACGAAGCAGTCCGCGACGACGTGAGCGCACTTCGCCAACGATGTCGCCCCGGCATCCGGGGTTCCGATGCTGCGCTCCGCGAGCGGACGGGCCCGGCCCACCTTGGGTCGCAGGTCCGCGGTCGCCTTGGCGGCAGCACCGGCGACCTCCGCAGCGGCCGCCCAGGCTCGTGGCCACGGTTGACCATCGTCGACCAGACGCTGCAATTCGTCGACGAACGGAAGCATTGCGTCCAGCATCGTCTTGTCCCCGGGTGCGGCGCCCCCGAGCTGTGTCAACGCGTCGTATCCGGCACGCAGCGCCGCAGCGATGGCCGCGGAGTCCGGAGTACCTGTGTCGCCGAGACTTTTTCCGATGGCCCGCAGCATCGCGCCCCACAACACACCGGACGTTCCGCCCGCCTCTGCCGCCCAGCGAGCTCCAGCCGCGTCGAGAACCGACCCCAGGCCCGACCCGGATTCGACGGCCATGGCTGCCGCCTCTCGGGCGGCCGACGAACCTTTCACCATGCCGCGGCCGTGGTCGCCGTCACCAGCCACCGCGTCGATGCGGCCCAATTCATCCTCGGCATCGGTCAGCATCCGAGCCATGACGTCGAGGACCTGGGCGACGCGTTGACCGCCGAGACGTCCGTCATCGTCGGACAATTCGGACAGCTGCGGTGCCGGTGCTGCCGCCTGCGGCTCGACGGCGCTACGAACGACTCCGACCTCGGTCATCGCTGCGCCCTTACGGTAGGCCGGGGTGTCGGCGGGTGCGCGCCAATACTTTTCGAGTTCGTCGTCCAACCACATGACTGTCAAGGAGCAACCTGCCATGTCTAGGCTGGTGACCAGCTCGCCGACCTCTGGTTCGACGACCTCGTAGCCGCGCACCCGAAGGAGGCGCGCTACCGCGCCCCAGACCACGAACAGCTCCTCGTACTTGGTGCGCCCAAGTCCGTTGAGGATCACCGCGATTCGCGTGGAACCGGTCGCGGGCGCATCACCCATCACCCCGTTGACCAGTGTCTCGGCCAAACCCTCGGCCGTGGACAGCGGTTCGTCTGAGACGCCGGGCTCGCCGTGGATACCGAGACCAACCCCCATCGTCTTGTGCGGGACGGTGAACAGCGGGGAGTCTGCGCCGGGCAAGGTGCACCCTGCGAAGGCCACCCCGAGCGTGCGGGTTGCGGCGTTCGCGGCGGCTGTCACACGGATAACGTTGTGCACGTCCAAGCCGTCCTCCGCAGCCGCGCTTGCGCATTTGAATACGGTGAAGTCGCCGGCGATGCCGCGTCGTTTTGTCTCCTCGCCCCGTGGCGCACTGGCGATGTCGTCGGTCACGGCGAAGTAGTGCGCGTCAATCCCTTCCCCGCGAAGCTGGTCCACCGCAAGGCCGAAATTCATGACATCACCGGCATAGTTGCCCGTGATGAGCAGCACGCCCGAGTCGCTGTGGGCGGCCCGGGCCACCGAGGCGGCGTCTTGCGCCGACGGCGAGGTGAATATGTTGCCGACGACTGCGCCGTCGGCGAAACCGGCGCCTACGGTTCCACAGAATGCCGGGTAGTGGCCGGATCCACCGCCAATCACCACCGCGACCTTGCCGGATCTGGTCGTGTGCGCCCGCACCACGCCGCCGGGCACTCCGACGACATAACGGACGTGGGCGTCAAGGAATCCGACCAGCATGTCCTCGGTGAACCTGGCGGGGTTGTTGAACAAGTGTGTCATCGCGCTGATGTTCCGATCCGAGTGTCATCCATTGACAGGTCCTGTGTTGTCTGACATCTTACATCTGTGAGTCAAGGGTCAGGCATGCGACGTGAGCAGCGGCAGCTGCTCTCAGAAGAGGTGCGTCAGCAGCTCGCGACGGAAATCACCAACGGCACATATGCGCCAGACGAAAAGCTGCCGTCCGAACCGGAATTCGCAAAGCGCTACGGAATAAGCAGACCGACGCTGCGCGAGATCCTCAGTGGTCTCGAACGTGACGGACTGATCCGTCGCGTGCATGGTGTCGGCACCTTCGTCACCCCCAAGCGGACCCGTGTACACAGCGTCCTCGACCTCGACATCGGAGTCACCGAGGCGGTCACGGCCGCAAAAGCCAACCTCAACGTCGAGGTGATGGAGGCGAAAGTCGGGCAGATCCGGTCATGGATCACTGCTGCGCTCGAGCTGCCCAAAGACGCCGAAGCCTTCAGAGTCGAGCGCATCATCCGCGTCGATGGGGTGCCAGCAACCCATGGCTTCGACGTGATCCCTCTCTGCATTCTCGAAGCAGCGGGATCTCCCGCCTATGACGGCGGATCGATCTATCAGTTTCTGGAAAGCCGATGCGGCGTCCATCTTGTCGGCGGCGTTGCCGAGATCTCACCCGTGCTTGCCAGCGCCAAGCTGGCCAAAATGTTGGACTGCCCGCGCAACAGCCCACTGCTGCGCCTCGAGCAGACAGAACGCTCCGCGGGCGGGACTCCAGTCCTGCTATCGCAGGAGCACTACGTCCCCGGGGTCTTCAGCCTCACCGTGCACCGCCTCCGCAGAGACCGAACCGACGTGACGGGCAGGCGCAATCCGCAGGACAGGGGCTGACAAATGTCAAGGCAGCCCACGAGATTCACCACCACTAATTCCGCCGAGAAAGTGAGCTCCGCATGACCGACGACCAGTTGTCCAGAACAGCGGAGGCAGTGACACCCAACTCCGACGAAGATCAGTTGCGCGCCTTCGGCTACGAACCGCAGCTCGAACGGTCGATGGGGGCATGGAGCTCGTTCTCGATCTCCATCTCCTGTATGTGCGTCACCGCAGGGGTTTTCACCACTTACGCCTACTCACTGGGAATGGTCGGCCCCGTCTTCGTGTGGACATGGCTCATCGTCTCCATCGGACAGATCCTCGTCGCACTGGTGCTGGCCGAGCTCGCGGGCCGCATGCCGATCAGTGGCTACGCATATCAGTGGACCTCCCGGTTGATCAACTCGCACTACGGCTGGTTCGTCGGTTGGGCCGGCCTGATGGCGTTCATACCGGGCTTCACCGGGCTCAATTTCGGCCTCGCACCGGTGCTATTGAACAGACTCGGCATGGAGATCACGGCGACGTCCACGCTCGTCGTCGTGATCGTGGTCCTGGCGTCCCAGCTCGCGATCAACCTGGCCGGCGTCCGCATCGCATCGCGCATCAACAATGCCGTCGCATTCGCCGTCGAAATCGGGCTGTCGATCATCCTGACCGCCATCCTGTTGGTCGTCGGATTCATCACCAACCCGGTGCAGAGCTTCAGCTTCCTCACCACCAGCTCGGTGGCCGAGGGCAACGGATTCACCACGGCCATACTGCTTTCCAGCCTGTTGGCAATGTGGGTGCTCACCGGATTCGAAGGCGCAGCCGATCTGGCCGAAGAAACGAAGATGGCGACTCGCCACGTGCCCAAGGCAGTGATGCGGGCGCTGCTCTTCGCGATCATCGTCGGCTTCCTGATGATCGTCGGCCTGACCATCAACATCGACAACCTGGCGGACACCGTTGGCTCTGACGTCCCGGTCTCCCACATTCTCGAGTCCGCACTCGGATCTGTCGGAGCCGCGATCTTCGAGTCCGTCGCCATAATCGCGTTGTACGCGGGAGGTCTTGCCAACATGGCGGCGGCGAGCAGGTTGATGTTCTCGCTTTCGCGCGACAACATGTTGCCCGCGTCGTCGACGCTGAAGAAGGTGTCGTTGCGCACCAAGTCACCCAGCGCTGCGCTGCTTGTCGTCGCGGCCTTCAGCCTGACCCTCGTCCTGGTGGGCACCTACGGTTCATCGCAGGCCATGGCGCTGATCGTGGGGATGGCGGCACTGGGCTACTACGCGGTGTACGGGCTGACAGTCATCGCGGTGTTGATTGCCTCACGCAACGGATCTCTGCCCACCAAGACCAGTTTCGATCTCGGTGCGTATGCCGGACCTGTCAGGTGGGCCGCCCTGCTATGGACGGTGTTCGTCGTCGGATGTCTCACTGTGCCTGAGCTGAACCATCAGACCGCACTGACAGCGGGAGTCTTCTTCGTTCTGGCAGGCATCTGGTACGTGACGATTCTTCGTAAACGAATCAACGACGACCAGGCGGGCGTGCCCCAGGGTGGTGCGATCCGTTGAGCCGGACAGTTGACCGCTTCGTCAAGCCGGGATTCCGCGACGCCGCACCGTACAACGCCGAACATCACGACTTCGCGTGGCAGCACCGTCAACTCGCGAGGCTGATGTCCAACGAGTGCCCGATACCGCCCTCTGACGGAGTACGGGCTGCGGTGCGGGACGCTTTCGACATCGGACATCTTTACCCCTATTCGGGCAAAGATCTGGTTGCGGCTCTGGCGCAGTACAACTCCGTTCCGCCTGCGTCGATCGTCCTTGGCAACGGTTCGACGGAGGTACTCGACGTCCTGGTGCGGTTGCTGGTCGGCCCAGGTGACGAGACGATCATCGCATCGCCCACCTATGCGTTCTTCGAAAGCCAGACGCGCATCAACGGCGGCCTCCCGAAAGCAGTGCCGTTGACGCCCTCGTGGGATCTGGACGTCGAGGCCATGCTCGCCGCCATCACGGACCGCACGACGATCATCTTTCTGTGCAGCCCAAACAACCCGACCGGCAAGGGTTTTCGCAGAGACCAGCTGGTTCGGCTGCTCGAAACCGGGATTCCGGTGGTGGTCGACCAGGCGTACCTGGAGTGTGGCTACGCCGAATCGTTTGCGCCGCTGGTCCGCGATCATCCCAACCTCGTCATCGCGCGGACCATGTCGAAGGGCTTCGGGCTGGCGGCGTTGCGGGTGGGCTACTTGATCGGCGACCCCGAACTCGTCGACATCGTCGCGCGAGTCCGGATTCCGTTCAGCATCAGCCTGATGGGGATATGGGGCTGTCTGCAGGCGCTTGCCGAGCCGGAAGAGCTGAGCCGACGACGCGAGTTCATCAGCTCGGAGGCCGATCGGCTGCACTTGGCGATGCAGGACATGGAAGGTGTCGAGTCGTACCCCTCCGACGGCAACTTCGTTCTGGCTGACATCTCCGCGAGCGGTCGGTCGGTCTCCGCTGTGGTCGATGCGCTACTCGCCGAGGACATGCTGATCAGGGCCATGGGTGCGCACGGGCTGAAAGGGTCCCACGTGCGGGTGACAGTCGGGACCACCGAGCAGAACGACAGGTTTCTCAAGCTGCTCGAAGAGCTCCTCCTGCCTCGTCGGCCAGGTGTAGTTTCTTGAGCCGGGGTGAGCGGAGGATTCCTTGAGCCCGCACTTCCTTGCGTTCGACATCGGCACCAGCGGCGTGAAGGCCGTTGTGGTCGACTCCGACGGCGCGCTGCTGGACAGCGCCTACCGCGGCTACGGACTACAGATGGTCGATGGCGACGGTGTCGAGCAGGATCTCGACCTGATCATCACGTCCTCGCTTGAGGCCGCCGGTGAGTTGCTGAGCCGGGTGATGGGAGTCGGCGGTACCGCTGTCTCTATCGAGGGGGTCAGCGTGACCGCGCAGATGTTCAATCTCGTGGCGGTCGACGAATCAGGCAAGCCGTTGCTTCCGATGATCAGCTGGCTGGACCAACGCGCTGAGGGCGCGGCGCGGGCGCTGGCAAAAGCCATGCCGCCGAGTGCGCAGTTCAAGCGTTTCACCTCGGTGGTATCCGCCAAGGACATTCTTCCGAAGATTCTCTGGCTGCGGGACAATCAGCCCGAGGTGTATGCCCGCACAGCCAAGCTGTTGGACTGCAAGGAAGCCGTGGTCCAACATCTCACGGGCGTCGCTGTCACCGACCATGCCGGGGCATCGGCATATCGACTGTTCGCCCACGACACCCGTGGCTGGGACGACGACGCGTGTGACGCTGCGGGGATAGATCCGGACAAGCTTCCCGACGTCCGCGCCGCCACCGACGTGGCCGGCTGTCTGTTGCCCGATATCGCGCTTCGACTGGGCTTGCCCGCCGACATCCCGGTATACGTCGGTGTCGGCGACGTGCCTGCGAGCCAATTAGGTTCTGGCGCAGTCGATCCCGGCGATCTCCATGTCAGCCTCGGCACGGCGGTGTACTTCGGCCTGATGATGTCCGAGCGGCGCGTCGATCCATGTCACCAACTCGGGGCACTGGCGCACGCCGAATCCCACCAGTGGATCCTCTGGCTCGAAATCGCCACCGGCGGCGCGGCACTCGCCTGGGCGCTGCGCATGCTCGGGCTCGGCGATCCAGGCCCGGTGGACTACACGCAGGTGGAACAGATGGTGCGGGACAGTGCACACGATATGGACGGCCTGCTGTTCGCGCCCTGGCTCAGCGGCGAACGCGTACCGGTATTCGACGATGCCGCCCGCGCCTCGTTCGTCGGCCTGAGCTTGCACCACGGACCAGGGCACGTTTTGCGGGCCGTCATGGAGGGCGTGGCCTTTCAGATGCGGTGGGCGCTGCAGTACGGCCTCGACTACGGAGAAGCGGTCAAAAGGATCCGCGCGGTAGGCGGTGGATCGATGGGGTCGGTCTGGACCCAGATCATCGCTGACGTCCTGGAGCGTCCGCTGGAGACCATCGCCGCACCGCAGGATGCAGGCGCGATCGGCGCAGCAGCATGCGCCATCGTGGGCAGCGGAGCCCAGCCCGACTACTCATTCCTCGCCAACCGGGTGGCGGTGACCCACACCTATCTGCCCGATGCGGGCCGCTCGCTCGAATACTGCGACCGGTACGCCCAGTACCAACAGCTCTACGACGCGCTATATCCGATCTATCACCACCGGCGAGACGAGGCTCAACTGTGACAGACCGCTGCGTGGTCTTTGATCTGGACGGAGTGCTTGTGATGTCCGAGCATCTGTGGGAGCAGGGCTGGGAGTCGGTGTCGGCCGAGCACGGCTACGCCTGGCTTCCGGAGGACACCAGGACGTGTCAGGGCAAGAGCGTCCCCGAATGGGCCCGCTACGTCAGCGAACGCACCGGCATGGACGAACAAGCCGCGACTGACGGCGTTATCGCAGTGGTCGCCGCTGCTTACGACCGCAACGAGGTTCCGCTGATCGACGGCGCCCTTGAACTGGTGCGGGCCGCCGCGACGAGAGTGCCGGTAGCGCTGGCCTCCTCGGCGCCCCGCACGATCATCGACCGGGTGATGGCGACGACACCGGTGGGCGAGTACTTCCGCGCGACGGTTTCCAGCGCCGAGGTGGCCGCGGGAAAGCCCGCGCCCGACGTCTACCAGGAAGCCGTCGCCAGGTTGGGTGCACGCAGTGCGGGCAGCTATGCCGTCGAGGATTCGAGCAACGGCATCCGGGCCGCCGCAGCCGCGGGGCTCACGGTCCTTGGCATGGAACACCCGCTGTACCCGGTAGATCGCGACGCTTCAGGGCGCGCGGCCGGCGTCTACCACAGCCTCGAAGACGTCACCGCCGTGCTGGTGAGCTTCCTCGACGAACACTAGCTCCGAATCCGCTTGAGTACGGCCATGGTAAGACTGCTGCCATGACCTCGGTCGCAGAAGATCTCGCGCTCGCTCTCGAACTCGCCGACGCCGCCGACGCGCTGACGCTGGACCGGTTCGGCGCACTCGACCTCCATATCGAGACCAAACCCGATCTGACACCGGTGACCGACGCCGACAGATCCGCAGAAGATCTGTTGCGCTCGTCGCTGACGGCGAGCCGGGCGGGCGATTCGATCTTCGGCGAAGAGTTTGGCGGCACACCCGCTTTCACCGGCAGGCAGTGGGTGCTCGACCCGATCGACGGTACGAAGAACTTCGTCCGCGGCGTCCCGGTGTGGTGCACCCTGATCGCACTGCTGATCGACGGCTCCCCCGTCGTCGGCGTCGTCAGCGCCCCCGCATTGGGGCGGCGTTGGTGGGCGGGCGAGGGCGAAGGCGCGTTCACGTCGTTCGGCGGGTCGGTGCGGCGCATCTCCGTCTCCGGGGTCGACGACCTCGCCTCGGCCAGCCTGTCGTTCTCCGACCTCACCGGGTGGGATGACCGCCGGTCGCGTTTCCTCGACCTCAGCGACGAGGTCTGGCGGGTCCGCGCCTATGGCGATTTCTGGTCCCACTGCCTTGTGGCCGAGGGTGCCGTCGACATCGCGGTCGAACCTGACCTCAAGCCGTGGGACCTCGCCCCGATCGACATCCTGGTGCGCGAGGCCGGCGGTTCGTTCACCAACTTCGACGGAAAGCCCGGCCCGCACGGCGTCAGCGCGGTCTCGACCAACGGACTGCTCCACGAGACGGTGCTGACCAGGCTGAACGGGATGTGAAGCACCTAACATTCCTTTCTATCTTACTCCGGAGTAAGATAGGGTCATCGGCACTGGCCCTACTGAGCGAGGCTGCACAAATGACCAACACAATCGACCGCAAGTCCGCGCGCGCCCCCAAGAGCAACGGGCGAGAAAGCGCCGTCGGACAGCACAAGCACAAGCGGACCCCGACCGATATCGGCCTGGCGTTGATCACGCCGATCGTCGGACAGGAGTTCCTGGACCGCTACAACCTGCGCGATCCGCTGAACCGCGGGCTCAAATACGGCGTGAAGCAGGTCTTCTCCGTGGCCGGCGCGACCAGCAGGCAGTTCAAGAAGGTGTCCGGCGCCAAGGGCGGCCCGACTCGGCTGAAGGCCAGCGGCGCCGACTACTTCGACCTCACCCCCGACGACGACCAGAAGATGATCGTCGAGACCCTCAACGAGTTCGCCGAAGAGGTGCTGCGTCCCGCCGCCCGCGAGGCCGACGAAAACGCAAGCTACCCGGCCGATCTCGTCGCGAAAGCCAGTGAGCTCGGCATCACCGCGATCAACATCCCCGAGGACTTCGACGGGATTGCCGAAAACCGCGCGGCAGTGACCAATGCATTGGTCGCCGAGGCACTTGCCTACGGGGACATGGGATTGGCGCTGCCGATCCTGGCGCCCGCCGGCGTCGCGTCAGCGCTCACCCATTGGGGCAGCGCCGATCAGCAGGCCACCTATCTGAAGGATTTCGCTGGCGAGAACGTGCCACAGGCCTGCCTGGCGATCGCCGAGCCGCGCCCGCTGTTCGATCCGACCGCGCTGAAGACCACCGCCGTTCGCACGCCGAGCGGGTACCGCCTCGACGGCGAGAAGTCGTTGGTGGTCGCCGCCAAGGACGCCGAACTGCTGATCGTGGCAGCACAATTGAACGGTAAGCCGGCACTGTTCATCGTCGAGTCGTCGGCCAAGGGTCTCACCGTCACGGCCGAACCGAGCATGGGGATCCGCGCCGCGGCACTTGGCCGCGTCGAGCTCGCCAACGTGACCGTTCCGCTGTCGGCGCGCCTCGGCGAGGACGCCGCGACGGACGCCGACTACTCCGAAGCCGTCGCGCTGTCGCGGCTCGGCTGGACCTCGCTGGCCGTCGGTACCGCGCACGCGGTGCTCGACCACGTCGTTCCCTACGTCAAGGAGCGCCAGGCGTTCGGCGAGCCGATCGCCCACCGTCAGTCGGTTGCGTTCATGTGCGCCAACATCGCCATCGAACTCGACGGCCTGCGGCTCATCACGTGGCGCGGCGCCTCGCGCGCCGACCAGGGCCTGTCGTTCGCCCGCGAGGCCGCGCTGGCCAAGAAGCTCGGCACCGACAAGGGCATGCAGATCGGCCTCGACGGCGTACAGCTTCTCGGTGGCCACGGCTACACCAAGGAACACCCCGTCGAACGCTGGTATCGCGACTTGCGCGCGATCGGTGTCGCCGAGGGCGTCGTAGTTCTCTAACAGAGTCGTCCTTCCTTCCTTTCAGAGAACGGAAAACTTGTCATGGCAATCAATCTGGAGCTTCCCCGCAAGCTGAACGCGGTGATCGAGAAGGCTCATCAGGGCGCAGCCGAGATGCTGCGGCCGATATCGCGCAAGTGGGATCTGCGGGAGCACGAGTATCCCGTCGAGCTGGACACCCTGGCCACCCTTTTCGAAGGCATGTCCGAGGCGAACTTCGTCGCGTTCGCGGGCGCCGAGGCGTTCCGCGACGCTGAAGAGACCACGGCGACGAACCACAACGGCGGCAACATGTCGGCCGTCCTCAACGTGATGGAGATCAGTTGGGGCGACGTGGCTTTGATGCTGTCAGTGCCACGCCAGGGCCTCGGTAACGCGGCGATCAGCGGGGTGGCCACCAACGAGCAGCTGGAGCGGCTCGGCAAGGACGTGTGGGCCGCGATGGCGATCACCGAGCCGGGCTTCGGCTCCGACTCCGCCGCGGTGACGACCACCGCCAAGCTCGACGGCGACGCGTACGTGATCAACGGCGAGAAGATCTTCGTCACCGCCGGTTCGCGCGCCACCCACATCGTGGTGTGGGCGACGCTGGACAAGTCGCTCGGTCGAGCCGCGATCAAGTCGTTCATCGTGCCGCGCGAGTACCCCGGCGTCACCGTCGAGAGGCTCGAGGACAAGCTCGGCATCAAGGCCTCCGACACCGCGGTCATCCGCTTCGACAACGTGCGCATCCCGAAGGACAACCTGCTCGGCAGCCCCGAGATCCACGTGGACAAGGGCTTCGCGGGCGTGATGGAGACCTTCGACAACACCCGGCCCGTCGTCGCCGCGATGGCCGTAGGGATCGCGCGGGCGGCACTGGAGGACCTGCGGAAGATCCTCGAGGACGCGGGCGTGGAGATCTCCTACGACAAGCCCGCGCACTCCCAGAGCGCCGCGGCCGCCGAGTTCCTGCGGATGGAGGCGGACTGGGAAGCCGGCTACCTGCTGATGGTCCGCTCGGCATGGCAGGCCGACAACGACATTCCGAACTCCAAGGAAGCGTCGATGGGCAAGGCCAAAGCCGCCAGGGTAGCCACCGACATCACCCTCAAGGCCGTCGAAATGGCAGGCACCACAGGCTATTCCGAAGAGACGCTGCTGGAGAAGTGGGCCCGCGACTCCAAGATCCTCGACATCTTCGAGGGCACCCAGCAGATTCAGCAGCTGGTGGTGGCGCGCAGGCTGCTCGGCCTGTCGTCGGCCGAACTGAAGTAGCCGATCCGGCCGCGACGTAATGTCTCCGGGCATGGACAACTTCCAGGCCCTGGTCGCCCGCAAGAACGACGATCGCATCGACTGTGCTGTCGAGACCCTGACCGAGTCCGACCTCCCGCCCGGCGAGGTGACGATCCGGGTCGACTACTCCAGCGTCAACTTCAAAGACGCGTTGGCGGTGACGCCCAGAGGCGGTGTGGTGCGCGACTATCCGATCGTTCCTGGGATCGACCTGACCGGCGAGGTGGTCGAGTCGCAGTCACCCGACTTCGCCGTCGGTGACGCGGTGCTGGCCCACGGCTACGAGATCGGCACCGGACGCCACGGCGGCTATGCCGAGTACGCCAGGGTGCCCGCGGACTGGGTCGTCGCGCTCGGCTCTCTGACGCCGCGCGACGGCGCTGCCATCGGAACCGCGGGCTTCACCGCCGCAATGAGCGTGGCGGCCCTCATCGATTGGGGCATCAAACCCGACGACGGCCCGATCGTGGTGACCGGAGCGACGGGGGGCGTGGGGTCGGTCAGCATCGACCTGCTCGCCGCAGCGGGCTACGAGGTGGTGGCGTCGACAGGCAAATCGGACGCGGCGGACCGGCTCAGAGCACTTGGCGCCGCCGACGTGATCGGCAGGCTGCCAGAAGACCCCGGCGCCAAACCGCGACCACTGGCCAAGACCAGGTGGGCGGGCGCCGTCGACTGTGTCGGCGGCAAGACGCTGGCCGACGTGCTCAGCACGCTGCGCTACGGGGGCGCCGTCGCTGCCAGCGGTCTGACCGGAGGTCCCGGTTTGAACACCACCGTGATGCCCTTCATCCTGCGCGGAGTGTCGCTGCTGGGGATGGACTCGGTGCAGATGCCGATCGCGCCCCGTCGAGCGCTGTGGGAGAAGCTGGGCAGCACGCTTGCACCGCAACATCTTTCCGACATCACCAACGACGTGGACGTCAAGGATGTCGTCGCTGTGCTCGACGAGATACGTGACGGCCGCTACTCCGGGCGGGCTGTGGTGAAGGTGTCCGGAGGCTTCTGATGCGCCTGGTTCTTGCCGCCGCTCTCTGCGCTGCCGCGATCGCCGCGGGGCCGACGGCGGCCGCAGAGCCTGTCGGTGACAACTCGAACTACGCCCCATACGGCGACGGTGTGCCCACCGTCATCTCCGGTGGCCCGGTGCCGACGATGAACGGCGTGCCTTGCGTCGCAGGACATCTCGGCACATGCATCTCAATGGCGCAAAACCAACCCCCGCCGAGGAAACCCTCGACGGGGGTAGGTCACAGTCCTACGATCAGGCGCTGATTACCCGAGGTACTGCTCCAAATCGGGCTTCATCTGCTGCAACTGCGCGCCCCAGTATCCCCAGCTGTGCGTGCCGTTGGGCGGGAAGTTGAACACGGCGTTCTTACCGCCAGCGGCGATGTAGTTGTCGCGGAAGGTCTCGTTGGTCCGAATGGTCAGACCCTCGAGGAACGTCGCGGGCAGGTCGCCGCCACCGAGTTCGTTTGGCGTGCCGTTGCCGCAGTACACCCACAGGCGGGTGTTGTTCGCGACGAGCGCTGGGATCTGCACCATCGGGTCGTTGCGCTTCCACGCCGGGTCAGTCTCGGCCGGGCCCCACATCGCGTCGGTCCCGTAGCCGCCTGCGTCACCCATGGCCAGGTTGATCAGGAACGGCCACTGGCCCTCGGACGGGTTAAGGAACGCCGAGAGCGAGCCGGCGTAGATGAACATCTCCGGGTGGTACACCGACAGGATCATCGCGGAGTTACCGGACATCGACAGGCCCACCGCGGCGTTGCCGGTGGTGGAGACGCCCCGTTCGGCCGACAGCCACTGGGGCAGTTCGGCGGTCAGGAAGGTCTCCCACTTGTAGGTCTGGCAGCCGTTGTTACCGCAGGCGGGCTGATACCAGTCGGTGTAGAAGCTGGACTGACCGCCGACGGGCATGACGATTGACAGCGGGCTCTCGTAGTACCACTCGAAGGCCTGCGTCTCCAGATCCCAGCCGTTGAAGTCGTCGCGTGCGCGCAGACCGTCGAGCAGCAGCACGGAATGCGAGCCGGTGCCCTTCTGGAACTGGATCTTGATGTCGTGGCCCATCGAAGGGGACGGAACCATCAGGTACTCAACGGGCAGCCCCGGACGGGAGAACGCGCTCGACGTCGCCGATCCTCCCGCGAAGCCGATGATCCCCGGTAGCAGGAGCGCCGCCAGAGCAGCGACGGTGAACCTGCGCGCCCAACGGCCACGGAACTTGTCAACGAAGGTCATAACAGCAGTCCATCCATCTTTCGGTTATCGCGAACGCCTACACCCTGTCTTGCCCGCTCTACACCATCCGAGCGGACCGAAGTGATATCAGTTGTGCGTTGTCGAGTAAAACATGCGAACAGTGCAGGGAAAACCCGGGCCGCCGGTCTGTAGCTTATTCGTAAGCGAAATTCATCGTGACGCCAGAGTCAATTCGGACTGCCGAGGCGGCGCCGGGCTCGGGTCCGTTCGACGTATCGTGTTCTCCGATGGCCATCGACCGCGGCGGGGCTGCCACCAGCCGGTTAACTGTTGACGACTGGGTTGCGGCGGGCTTCGAGATCCTCGCGGAAGAGGGCATCGCGTCGCTGAAGATCGATCGACTGTGCAGCCGACTCGAGGTCACAAAAGGCAGCTTCTACTGGCATTTCACCGACATCGCCGGTTATCGCGCGACGCTGATCGAGGCGTGGGGGGAATTGCGCGACGACGACCGAAGCCATTTCACCGATATGTCGGGGATCGGGCCGCGGGAGCGGCTGTCGCAAATGATGTCGTCGTTGTTGAGCGCCAGGCACTGGACGCTGGAGCGGGCCATGCGCGAGTGGGCCAGAACCGACGATGCCGTCGCGGCCAGCGTCCGAGCGGCCGATCAGCGCGTCCTCGACGCCGTTCGGCAGGCGTTCATCGATCACGGATTCGACGCCGATGACGCCGACCTGCGCGCCAACGCCACCTTCGCCGCGGGCATCGGCTTTCTGCATCTCTCGGGGCAAACGCCGAACGCGCGGGGACTGGCCCGCAGGGAGCGCTTCCTCGATCTCATGCTGTCGCGCTGACCCAATTTCCATACCAAAAAGTATGGTACGTTCGCGGCCATGACCTCGGCCAAGGCAGTCCCTTCTAAGGCGCCGGCTATCAGCCCAGAATTCGTCGCCAGCCTGGCGCAACGCGCACAGGACGCCGAGGAACTGCGCCGACTTCCCGCCGCCACCGTCGACGACTACATCGCGTCCGGGCTGCCGGAACTGCTCGTGCCTGCCCGCTACGGCGGCCTACAGGCCCCGTGGCAGGAGATTCTCGACCCGGTCCGCCGGATGGCCCACGGATGCGCCTCCAGCGCCTGGACGCTGGGCTTCTACACCCTGCACAACTGGATGATGGCGCTGTTCGGCGAGGAGGCGCAGGAGGAGGCGTTCTCGACCCGCCCATTCCTGGCGCCCGCACCCCTGGCACCCACCGGCCGCGGTGTCGCCGTCGACGGCGGTATCCGGCTGTCGGGACGGTGGTCGTGGGCCACCGGCGTGATGCACGGCAACTGGGTCATCGTCGGCGCGCTGTGCGGCCCGGACACCGGCATCTACCCGGCACTGGCGCTGCTGCCGATCGCCGACGCCACCATCTCCGACGTCTGGCACACCGACGGGATGTGCGCGACGGGTTCCAACGACGTCGTCATCACCGACGCCTTCGTCCCCGCCCACCGGCTGGTGCGCGTCACCGACATCTACAAGGGCACCGCGCCCGGCGCCGCGCTGCACGACTGTGACACCTATCGCTGGCCGATGGTGCCCGCACTGGCGCTGCTGGCGGCGATGCCCGCATTCGGCAGTGCCGAACGCGCGGCGGACATCTACGCCGAGCGCCTCTCGCAACGCGTGCTGGCCTACGAGGGCGTCACGCAGAAGGACAAGCCCATCGCCCAGGCCCATCTCAGCGAAGCCAGGGTGCGGCTGCGGGCTCTGCGCGGACTGCTCGAGGACACCGTCGGCCAGCTCGAAACCCTGGTTGCCGCAGGCGATCCCGTGCCCCGAGTGGTTCGTGGCGAGGCGCGGCTGGCCGCCGCGCACATCGTCCACGAGTCACGAGACGTCATCGCGCGATTGCTCGGCGCGTCGGGGGCCAGCGCCCACTTCCTTGACAACCCTTTGCAGCGAATCAAGCGCGACGTCGACGTGCTGTCCGGGCACGTGGTGTTCGACTACGACACCAGCCGCGAGCTTGCGGGTGCGCTGATACTGGGGATGGATGTCCCACGAACATCAATGGTCTGAAAGGGGCCACCATGGCTGACGACCTTCGCGACCGCTTCACCACGTTCTTCCAGAAGCGGATAGCCAACCCGCTGATGCGACGGCTGCCCATCCAGACGCTGCTCGAAACGACCGGGCGCAAGTCGGGGCAGCCGCGCCACACCCCGCTGGACGGCAGCAAGGTCGGCAACGAGTTCTGGTTCGTCTCGGAGTTCGGCGAGAAATCGCAGTACGTGAAGAACATCAAGGCCAACGCAGGCGTCCGGATCCGGCTGCGGGGCGTGTGGCACAGCGGCACCGCCCATCTGATGCCCGACGACGATCCGCACGAACGGCTGCGCTCGCTGCCGCAGTTGAACAGCTTCGGTGTACGCACCTTCGGCACGAACCTGCTGACCATCCGGGTCGATCTGACCGACTGAGACGTCGACGCGTTGACGCGGGCCCTCCGGAAAAGTAACGTCGGATTTACTTTTTAGGACCCGCACCGACGGCCACGTGGAGCACTCATGGAATCGTTTATTCACCTGCGAAAAGGCACCACTCCGCGGCGCCTGCACGCCGACCTCGACGGGCTCAAGGACGACGAGCTCGGCCGCGGCGGGTTCACCGGCCGCACCGCCAACATGTACCGCCGCAACGATCCGACCGCGTATCGCAGCGCGGGTCCGCTGCGACCCGTCGACGTGCTCGCGAGCGAGCTGAAGCCGAGCGATGCGACTGACGCCGCGGGCGGCCCGATGCTGCTGTTCTCCAACGCCGACTGCCAGGTGCTGCTCTCCCGGCGCTCCGAGCCGATGCCGTTCTTCGTCCGCTACGTCGACGGCGACCTGCTGTGGTTCGTGCACAAGGGGGCCGGCCTCATCGAGACCGAGTTCGGCCCGCTGCGCTACCGCGACGGCGACTGGGTCTACATCCCGAAGGCGTGCACCTTCCGGCAAGTGCCCGACGACGAGGCGACGGTCCTGCTCATCCAGACGACCGACGAACTGCGGGTACCGCCGCCCGGCACGCTCGGCAGGCATTTCCCGTTCGACCCGTCACAGGCGGTAATTCCCGATCCCGCACCGATCGCCTCCGGCGATGGGCCGCAAAAAGACGGAGAATACGAGGTGCGGCTCATTCACGAGGGTGGCCCGACATCGCTGTACTACCAACACCATCCGTTGGATGTCGAGGGATGGCGCGGCGACAACTTCCCGTTCACGTTCAACATCTCCGACTACAACGTGGTGACGTCGGACAGCGTGCACCTGCCGCCGACCGTGCACCTCTTCATGCAGGCAACCGGCGTCTACGTGATGAACTTCCTGCCCAAGCCCGCAGAAAGCGTGCCTGGCACCGAGCGCACCCCCTGGTATCACCGCAACGTCGACTACGACGAGATCGCGTTCTTCCACTCTGGTTCGCTCTACGGCATCCCGATGCCCCCCGGGCTGGTTTCGCATGCGCCGCAAGGCGTTCACCACGGCGCACCCGAGAAGGCGCGTGAGAGGGCCCGCCGCAAGTTCGACGAGTACGACAGGGTGGACTGGTCGGTGATCGCCATCGACACCCGTCGCAGGCTCGTCCCGTCCGACGAAGTGCTGGCCAACGACCTGGGGCAACACTGATGACGTACGAGTACGACCGCATTCCGTATCTGGTTGCCTACCAGAACAACTCGGGGGTCCGCGACACCTACGGCGGCGTCGCCGAGCTGGTCGTGATGGAGAGCTACCTGCTGAAGCCGAAGGACAAACCGTCAGATACCGTGCTGGTGTTCATGCATCCCATCGGCGGCGGCGCCTACCTGCCGATGATCAACGCGCTGGCCCGCGGCGGCCATCACGTCATCTACTGCAACAGCCGATTCCGCGGCACCGACGTCGCGCTGATGATGGAGAAGGTCGTCGAGGACCTCGGCGAATGCATCAAGGACGCCAAGAACCGGTTGGGCTATTCGAAGGTCGTACTGGCCGGCTGGAGCGGCGGCGGTTCGTTGTCGGTGTTCTACCAGCAGCAGGCGCAAAACCCGACGATCACGGCGAGCCCGTCGGGTGACGGGCCCGACCTGACCAAGCTCGGCCTGATCCCCGCCGACGCGATCATGCTGCTCGCTGCGCACGTCAGCCGCCACGGCACGCTCACCGAATGGCTGGACGCGTCGATTCTCGATGAGTCCGATCCGTCGAAGCGCGACCCCGAGTTGGACCTGTACAACCCGGACAACCCCAATCAGCCGCCGTACACCGAGGAGTTCCTCGCGCGGTACCGTGAGGCGCAGATCGCCCGCAACCGGCGAATCACCAAGTGGGTCAAAGAAAAACTCGCCGAGCTCAAGGCTTCCGGTCGCCCCGAGGACGAGTTCGGCTTCGTCGTCCACGGCACCATGGCCGACCCCCGCTGGCTGGATCCCACAGTCGACCCGAATGAGCGGGCGCCGAGGATGACCTACCTGGGCGAACCACAGCTGGTCAACAACAGTCCGGTGGGGCTCGCGCGGTTCTGCACCCTGCGCAGCTGGCTGTCGCAGTGGAGCTACGACGATGCCAACGGTGACGCGGTCGCGTGCGGACCCGATATCGCGGTGCCCGCCTTGGTGATCGGCAACCTGGCCGACGACGCCTGCACGCCAAGCCACACCCGCCGGTTGTACGAGGCGATCGGGCACCCCGACAAGGAGATGTACGAAATCCCGGGCGCCAACCACTACTACTCCGGGCCAGACCAGCGCGAGACCCGCGCCAAGGCCGTCGGCATCTGCACGGAATGGCTGCACCGGCACGGGTTCTCGCTGTGACCGAGCCCTGTCAGGGACCGCTCTCCGGGGTTCGCGTCATCGAGGTCGGCACATTGATCTCGGGACCGTTCGCGGGCCGGCTGCTCGGCGACATGGGCGCCGAGGTCATCAAGATCGAGCCGCCGGGTGCGCCGGATCCGCTGCGCACCTGGGGGCAGGCCGAACTCGACGGGCATCACTTCTTCTGGACGGTGCATGCCCGCAACAAGAAGGCTGTCACGCTCAACCTGCGTGAGTCCGCCGGCCGCGACCTGTTCCTCGACCTCGTCGAGCGCAGCGACATCATCGTCGAGAACTTCCGGCCGGGCACCCTGGAGAAGTGGGGGCTCGGCTACGACGCATTGTCCGCCCGCAACAAGGGCATCATCCTGGTCAGGGTCTCCGGCTACGGCCAGACCGGGCCAGAGGCGCACAAGGCGGGCTACGCGTCGGTGGCCGAGGCCGCCAGCGGCCTGCGGCACATGAACGGCTTCCCCGGCGGGCCGCCGCCACGACTCGCGCTCTCGCTCGGCGACAGCCTCGCGGGTATGTTCGCCGCCCAGGGCGCGATGGCCGCGCTGTACCGGCGCACCGTCACCGGCGAGGGCCAGATCGTCGACGCCGCCTTGACGGAATCCTGCCTGGCCGTGCAGGAGTCGACGATCCCCGACTACGACGTCGGCGGTGTCATCCGTGGTCCGTCCGGCACCCGGCTCGAGGGTATCGCGCCGTCGAACATCTATCGCAGCGCCGACGGCAGCTGGGTGGTGATCGCCGCCAACCAGGACACCGTCTTCCGGCGGCTGTGTGCGGCGATGGGCAAGGCCGAGCTGGCCTCCGACGACAGGTTCGCCAATCATGTTGCGCGCGGCCGTAATCAGGATGAGCTGGACAAGATCATCGGCGACTGGGCGGCCGAACGCAGCCCCGACGACATCATCTCCACGCTTTCGGAGGCCGGGGTGATCAGCGGGCCGATCAACACGGTGGCCGAAGTCGTGCAGGACCCCCAGCTGCAGGCCCGCGGGATGATCGCCGACCACTGGGACGAACGCATCGAGCGAAACGTGAAGGGACCCGGTGTGGTGCCGGTGCTTTCGGAGTCGCCGGGAACCATCCGCAACGCCGGTTCGGCCCGACCGGGTCAGCACAACGACGAGGTGTACCGCGACCTGCTCGGCTGGACGGACGCCGAGATGGCCGCGCTGAAGGAGACGGGCGTCATATGACCGCGCTACCCGAACACGTCGACATCCGCGAGGTCGCGATGCGCGACGGTCTGCAGATCGAGGATCCGATCTCTTTGTCGGACAAGGTGAAGATGCTCGAGGCCATCGTCGCAACCGGCGTCAAGGAGGTCGAGGCCACCGCATTCGTCTCCCCCAGCAAGGTGCCCGCGCTCGCCGACGCCGCCGAACTGGCCGCCGAGTTGGCCAACTTTGACGGTGTCGAGTTCTCCGCCCTTGTGGCCAGCCCGAACGGCGCAAAGCGCGCGATCGCCGCGGGCCTGCACTCCATCGAGTACGTGGTCTCGGCCGCCGACGGCCACAGCCGCGCCAACGTCGGCAAGTCCACGGCGGACGCCGTCGCGCAGATCCCCGACATCGTCGCCATCGCCCACGACAGCGGAGCCACGGTCGAGGTCATCATCGCCACCGCGTGGGACTGCCCGTTCGACGGCCCGACGCCGCCGCAGCGTGTGCTCGACATCGTGAAGGCGGCCCGCGACAACGACGCCGACCGGCTGGCGATCGCCGACACCATCGGAACCACAACGCCCAAGCGGGTCAGCGACCTGGTCGCCCGAGTCCGGGCGCGCAGCGGCGAACTCCCGCTCGGCGCCCACTTCCACAACACCCGCGGCGCAGGGCTCGCCAGCGCATACGCCGCCGTCTGCGCGGGCATCACCCGGCTCGACGCCTCCGTCGGCGGCCTCGGCGGCTGTCCGTTCGCCCCTGGCGCGAGCGGCAACATCGCCACCGAGGACCTGGTCTATCTGCTGCGCGACAGCGGAATTCACGTCGACGTCGACCTGCAAGCGGCGATTGCGGCGGCAGGTGTCGCGCAAACCGCCGTCGGACACGAACTGCCCGGTGCGCTGCTGCGCGCAGGCGACCGGCTGCTCGGTGGGTAGCGCGTGCCGAACACGACATCGGGAACGCTGACCCCGAAGGGCCGCCAGACCAGGGGTGCCATCGAACAGGCGGCCAGAAAGCTGTTCGCCGAACGCGGTTTTCACGGCACCACACTGGCCGACATCACATCTGCGGCCGGTAAGTCGCCCGCAGTGTTCTACCGCTACTACACCGACAAGGAAGACCTACTCGCCGCGTTGGCCGAGTCCTTCCTCCGCGACATCGTGACACCGTCCGGGTTGAGCCTGCATCTGCCCGAATCGCCGGACGACAGCGAGTTCTTCAGCTCGGTGGTCACCGGCTACTGGAACATGTTCAAGCAGAACATCGGGATCATGATCGCGGTCGCCCAGCTGGCCGCGACCCAGAGGCGGTTCGCCGAAGTGCAGAATGAGTTCCGGCGCTTCGGCATGGATATCGTGGCCGCGTCCGTGCTGCGGGCCCAGGAGCAGGGCCATGGCACCGAGCTCAACCCCGAACACACCGCCGCCGCGATCGCGCTGCTGTTCGAGAACTTCACCACGGTTTTTGTCGGCCGCTCCGGTCTCGGATTGGAGATCGACGACGAGGACGCCATCGCCACGCTGTCGACGATCTGGAAGAAGACGCTGTACGGGTTCTGACGACTTCATGGAAAAGGAGTTCACCGTGGATTTTGCTCTCCCCGAGCACCTTCCTGGCCTGCTGGCCGAGATGGACGCATTCATCGAGGCCGAGATCAAGCCGCTGGAACGCGAGAACATCCAGTATTTCGATCACCGCCGCGAGAACGCCCGCACCGACTGGGACAACGGCGGTATTCCGCGGCGGGAATGGGAGGACCTGCTCGGCGAGATGCGCAGACGCGCCGATGCCGCCGGCTGGCTGCGCTACGGCCTGCCTGCGCAGTTCGGCGGCCGCGACGGCAGCAACATCGACATGGCGGTCATCCGGGAACACCTGGCGCACAAGGGTCTCGGGCTGCACAACGACCTACAGGACGAGTCGTCGATCGTCGGCAACTTCCCTCAGGTGATCATGATGGATCGGTTCGGCACCGATGCGCAGAAGCAGGAATGGACCGACGCGCTGATCACCGGAGAGCGCTCGATGGCGTTCGGGTTGACCGAACCCAACCACGGTTCCGACGCCACCTGGCTGGAGACCACTGCCGTGCTGGACGGCGACGGCTGGGTCATCAACGGCGCCAAGCGGTTCAACACCGGTGTGCACCGGGCAACCCACGACCTTGTGTTCGCTCGCACATCGGGTGAAGCAGGCCAGGCCCGCGGCATCACCGCGTTCCTTGTGCCGACCGACGCGCCGGGGTTCTCCGTGCCCTACTACTGGTGGACGTTCAACATGCCGACCGACCACGGCGAGGTCGAGCTCAAAGATGTTCGAGTGCCCGCCGACGCCATCCTCGGGGAGGTCGACCGCGGCCTCGAGGTCGGCCAGACCTTCTTGCACGAGAACCGGATTCGGCAGGCGGCCAGCAGCCTCGGTGCTGCGCAGCACTGCATCGACCGGGCCGTGGAGTATGCCGGCGAGCGCAAGGTGTTCGGTAAGCCGCTCGCGGTGAACCAGGCCGTACAGTGGCCGCTGGTGGAGCTGCAGACCGAAGCACAGATGGTGCGGTTGCTCGTGCGCTATGCGGCCTCGGAGTTGGACCGCAACCACCACATGGAGGTGTCGGACAAAGTGTCGATGGCCAACTACCGTGCCAACCGACTGGTCTGCGACGCCGCCGATCGGGCTATGCAGGTACTCGGAGGCGTTGGCTACAGCCGACACGAACCGTTCGAGCACATCTACCGTCATCACCGCCGCTACCGGATCACCGAAGGCGCAGAGGAGATCCAGATCCGACGGGTGGCACAGCGACTCTTCGGTTTCGGCCGCAAGTGAAAGAGCAACTGGCGGAAGTTCTTCGGCCGGTCCTCGGCGAGGTGGGTATCGAGAACCTCACCACGCTGACCGGTGGGGCCAGCCGAACCACGTGGGCGTTCGACGCTGTCGGACCTAGCGACCGGCAGGGCCTGATCCTGCGTACCGGACCGCCTGACGACGTGCATGCGGGTATGGAGCTCGAGGCAAGCGTCCAGCAGCGCGCCGCGGCCGTTGGGGCACCCGTCCCCCATATCCTCGCGGCGGACAACTCACCTGCCGCACTGCGTACTCCCTATCTGATCTGCAACGCCATCGCGGGTGAGACGATCGTCAGGCGCATCCACCGTTCACTTGACGATACGGGCCGCGAGCGACTGCTGCGGCAATGCGCACGGGCGTTGGCCGCGATCCACTTGGCCAACCCCGGCGGCATCGGATTGGAGCGCTCCGAACAGCTCTCCGAGTGGCGCGACCGGCTCGACGAAATGGGCGACACCACAGCGACATTCGAGTGGGCGTTCCGATGGCTGGCCGCGCACCGTCCGCCGTTGTCGCCACCGAGACTGGTGCACGGGGATTTCCGGATGGGCAACTTGATCGTCGACGAATCCGGCCTGGCCGCCGTGCTCGACTGGGAGCTCGTCCACATCGGCGAGGTATACGAGGACCTTGCCTGGTTCTGCATCCGGGCCTGGCGGTTCGGCGCGCCCGAGGCGCTCGGGGCGGGTGGCCTCGGCAGTGTCGAGAGCTTCCTGTCCGCCTATGAGGAGGCCGCCGGGGTCGACCTCGACCGTGATGCGTTCCGCTGGCACCTGACGGTTGCGACGCTGCGCTGGGGCGTCATCTGTCGGTTCCAGGCCGAACGCCACCTGTCCGGGCAGACCCCGTCGGTCGAGCTGGCCGCCATCGGCCGTCGCGTCAGCGAAACCGAGTGGGATGTGCTGGATCTGCTGGAAGGGACGCGCACGTGAGCTCGCTGTACGGGCGGCCGACCGCCGCCGAACTTGTTGCCGCCGTCGCCGACTTCCTGGACAACGACGTGCGGCCAGCCACCGACGGACAGGTGTCCTTCCACGCCAGGGTCGCCGCCAACGTGCTTCGCACCGTCGAGCGCGAACTGACCGACGACCGAGCCGCACCCGACCTCCTGGGCTACCCCGACGAAGAACACCTGGCCGCGGCCATCAGGGCCGGAGATCTCGATGAACGTGCGGGTGAGGTGCTGCCGTGCCTTCGGGCGATCGTCAGGCATCGATTGGCCATCGCACATCCCGGGTACGACGAGACGACATGACTGTTGAGGTCACACCGGCCGCATCACCGACGACGCCCGCCGAGTGTGCGGATTCGTCCGCGACGCGCCGCATGCGCGTACATAACCGCACAGTCGCACCTGGTCAGCGACAACAGAGCGACAAACGGCGGCGTCGTCTGGGTCGCGATGGAAAGCGGATCGGTGATGCGAGTCGGTGGCGGCGGTTGAGGCCCTTGCTAGACCTTTTTGGCCCGTGCCAGCCACGCGGGCTCGTCGACGCGGGTGCCGATCGGCAGCCCGAGCTGCTCGGCGTGCACCTCGGTGACGACACCGCGATAGGTCGTCGGCTCCAGCGCCTCCAACTCCCAGCCGCCTGCGAAGGCGTCCCGGATCGTCTCGCCGCTGACCTGCGGCCCGAAGCCGCGGCCCTGGTCGGAGAGCGCGAGAACGTGCACAATGCCGCCTGGCCTGCACGCATTGCGCAGGCTGGCGACGTATTTCGGGCGGTCGCCGTCGTCGAAGATGTGGAACAGCGCGCTGTCGACGATGGTGTCGTATCCCGGCTCGTCTGCGAGGTTCATCGCGTCGGCGACCTCGAATCGCGCTCCAACACCCTTCTCGTCGGCGTTGCGGCGGGCCTGCTCGACGGCCTCTGGCGCGAAGTCGATGCCGAGCACGACGTAACCGAGCCTGGTGAGCAGGATCGTGTGTTCGCCGGTGCCGCAGCCGACGTCGAGCACCGTGCCCCGGATCTGCCCGGTGCGTTCCAGCTCCACGAGAGCGGGCTGCGGTTCACCGATCACCCACGGCGGGGTGGTCGTTCGATAGAACTCGTCAAAGCGAGAGAGAGCAGGTGTTTGGTCCATGGCTGACAGTGTCGTACCTGAACCAGACTTGAGGTCAACCGTCGCCGATGTCGCCGACAGGCTTTTTGCGGCCATCGAGCGCGGCGACTCCGCGGCCGTCGAAGCGCTGTGGGACGACGACGTGCTGGTCTGGAAGTCCGCCGAACCCGAGGATCAGACCAAGAAACGCGCCCTGCGGGTCATCTTCTGGTTCATGGGCGCCACCACCGAGCGCCGGTACGAGATCCTCGACAGGCAGTTCTTCGACGGCGGGTTCGTCCAACAGCACATCCTGCACGCCACCGGTCGCAACGGTGGATTGATCTCAATGCGGGTATGCATCGTTATCAGAGTGGGGGCCAACGGGCTGATCAGTCGCATCGACGAGTATTTCGACCCGGCGGCGATCGCCCCGCTGCTCGATTCGACGAACTGACAGGAAGGGTGCCATGGCGAGCCTCAGCGAGTTCTTCAGCGATCCGGCATCGGCCGGGACATGGGCGGTCGACGCCGGTCAATCCACCATCGTGGTGAAAGCCAAGTCGATGTGGGGTCTGGTACCGGTGAAGGGTCGTTTCACGGAGTTCAGCGGCGATGGCCAAATCACCGCTCCCCAAACGGTTTCCGGCCGCATCGACATCAAGGCCGCGTCGATGCGAACCGGGATTCGCAAACGCGACGAGCACATGCACTCCGCGGACTTCTTTGACGCAGAGAAGTTTCCGAATATCGGCCTTGTCGTCACCGGGGGCGATGCCGTCGACGCGGACACGATCAGGCTGCGGGCGGAACTGACCGTCAAGGACACGACGAAGCCTGTCGAGTTGACGACCAAGGTGGTGCCGACCGGCGACGGCGGAATGCGGCTGACCGGCCACGGGAAGGTCAACCGGCAAGATTTCGGGGTCGACGGGAACTTGGTCGGGATGGTCGGCGACGAGGCGACGCTGACGGGCGACGTGGTGTTCCGCCGCACCGCGACCTAACTCGTTCGTCTAGCATCTGGCGCATGCCCGAATCATCTCGGCCGCTGCGAATCATGGTCTACAGCGACAACCCGAGGACCCGCGAGCAGGTGCGCCTCGCACTGGGCAAGCGCGTGCATCCGGACCTACCCGAGCTGACCTATCTCGAGGTGGCGACAGGGCCTGCGGTGATCGCGCAGATGGACGAGGGTGGATTCGATCTCGTCATTCTCGACGGTGAGGCCACCCCGGTCGGCGGCATGGGAATAGCCAAGCAGCTCAAGGACGAGATCGAGGACTGTCCACCGATCCTGGTGCTCACCGGGCGCCGCGACGACGCCTGGCTGGCGAACTGGTCGCGCGCCGAGGCAGCCGTTCCGCACCCGATCGACCCCATCCGATTGGGTGAGGCCGTGGTGTCCCTGCTGCGCGCCCCCGTGCAATAGCAGTCGCACCAAATCCGCTGTTGCCGTTGGTTCTTCGCGGCACGGCAAAGCCATCGGCTGGCAACCTAAAACGATACTAACCCCTTGTTGTGACGCCCATTTGGGACATGGCTAGGCTGTGGGTCAGCTCACATCGGAAAGCCCACGAGGGAGCGGTCATACCTGCATGAACCTGTATCTGCCCATCCTGGTACTCGGCGTGGTCGCCGCCGGGTTTGCCGTGTTCTCGGTCGGCGCCGCGCTCCTTGGCGGGCCCCGGCGCTATAACCGGGCGAAGCTCGAGGCGTACGAGTGCGGTATCGAGCCGTTGCCCGAGATGGCCAACCCCGCGGCTGCCGGCCAGCGGTTCCCGATGAAGTACTACGTGACGGCGATGTTGTTCATCGTTTTCGACATCGAGATCGTGTTCCTGTATCCGTGGGCGGTGGCGTTCGACAGCCTCGGGATATTCGCGCTGGTGGAGATGTTGTTGTTCATGGCGACGGTGTTCGTGGCGTACGCCTACGTCTGGCGCCGGGGAGGCTTGAATTGGGACTAGAAGAGAAGCTGCCGAGCGGCATTCTGCTGACGACGGTGGAGAAGCTGGCGGGCTACGTCCGCAAGGGGTCGCTGTGGCCCGCGACGTTCGGATTGGCTTGCTGTGCCATCGAGATGATGGCCACCGCGGGTCCGCGGTTCGACATTTCGCGGTTCGGCATGGAGCGGTTCTCGGCGACGCCGCGCCAAGCCGATCTGATGATCGTGGCCGGTCGGGTCAGCCAGAAGATGGCCCCGGTGCTGCGGCAGGTCTATGACCAGATGGCCGAACCCAAGTGGGTGCTGTCGATGGGTGTGTGCGCCTCATCGGGCGGGATGTTCAACAACTACGCCATCGTCCAGGGCGTCGACCACGTCGTTCCCGTCGACATCTATCTGCCCGGATGCCCGCCGCGGCCCGAGATGCTGCTGCACGCGATCCTGAAACTGCACGACAAGATCCAGGAGATGCCGCTTGGCGTCAACCGCGAGGAAGCCGTCCGCGAAGCAGAGAAGGCCGCACTGGCCGTCACGCCCACCATCGAACTCAAGGGACTGCTGCGGTGACGGACGGTAACGGCAACGCGAGCGGCGAGAGCGAGAAGGCCGAGAAAGACATCGTCGGCGTCCGCCACGGCATGTTCGGGCCCAAGGGCACCGGCGACACGTCGGGCTACGGACGCCTGATCCACGAAGTGGCGATGCCGGGCAGTTCGCCGCGCCCGTACGGCGGTTATTTCGACGAGGTCGTCGACACCCTGACCTCGGTCCTCGGTGAGGAGGCGTTCGCGGCGGCGGTCGAGCGGGTGGTGGTGCACCGCGACCAGCTGACTCTGGAGGTGCGCCGCGAACGGCTGCCCGCGGTCATGCAGGCGCTGCGCGACGATGCCGGGCTGCGGTTCGAGCTGAGCCTCGGCGTCAGCGGCGTCCACTACCCGACCGACTCCGGCCGCGAACTGCACGCGGTGTATCCGCTGATGTCGATCACCCACAACCGGCGCATCCAGGTGGAGACATCCGCACCGGACGCAGACCCGCACATCCCGTCGCTGTTCCGGGTCTATCCGACCACCGACTGGCACGAGCGCGAAACCTACGACTTCTTCGGGATCATCTTCGACGGCCACCCCGCACTGACCCGCATCGAGATGCCCGACGACTGGGTCGGGCACCCGCAGCGCAAGGACTATCCGTTGGGCGGCATCCCCGTCGAATACCACGGCGCCGAGATACCGCCGCCCGACGAGCGGAGGGCATACAGCTGATGAGCACGCCGAACACCCCGCCGGAGAGCGGGGGATCCGACACCGTCGTCGTCGTCGGCGGTGAGGACTGGGCCGACGTCGTCAGCGCGGCCGCCGATGCGGATCCCGGCGAACGGATCGTGGTGAATATGGGTCCGCAGCACCCGTCCACGCACGGGGTGCTGCGGCTGATCCTGGAGATCGAGGGCGAGACGATCGTCTCGGCCCGGTGCGGAATCGGCTATCTGCACACCGGGATCGAGAAGAACCTGGAGTACCGCAACTGGACCCAGGGCGTCACATTCGTCACCCGAATGGACTACCTGTCACCGCTGTTCAACGAAACGGTGTACTGCCTGGGGGTCGAGCAACTGCTCGGCGTCACCGACGACATCCCCGAACGCGCCAGCATCATCCGGGTGATGATGATGGAACTCAACCGCATCTCTTCCCATTTGGTGGCGTTGGCCACCGGCGGGATGGAGCTGGGCGCGATGGGCGCGATGTTCTACGGGTTCCGCGAGCGCGAGCTGATCCTGACGATTTTCGAGACCATCACCGGGCTGCGGATGAACAACGCCTACATCCGGCCCGGCGGGCTGGCCGCCGACCTGCCTGAGGAGGCCCTGCCCGAGATCCGCGACATGCTGACCCTGATGCCCAAACGGCTGAAGGACCTCGACAACCTGCTCACCGAGAACTACATCTGGAAGGCCCGTACCCAGGGCATCGGGTATCTGGACCTGACCGGCTGCATGGCACTGGGCATCACCGGCCCGATGCTGCGCTCCACCGGCCTGCCCCACGACCTGCGCAGGTCCCAACCGTACTGCGGGTATGAGACCTACGACTTCGACGTGATCACCGACGACGGCTGCGACGCCTACGGCCGGTACCTGATCAAGGTCAAGGAGATGGACGAGTCGCTCAAGATCATCACCCAATGCGTCGAGCGGCTGGAGAAGACGTCGGGCCCGGTGATGATCGACGACAAGAAGCTGGCCTGGCCCGCTGACCTGACGCTGGGCCCCGACGGGCTGGGCAACTCGCCCGCGCACATCGCCAAGATCATGGGCCACTCGATGGAGGGGCTGATCCACCACTTCAAACTGGTCACCGAAGGCATCCGGGTACCACCGGGCCAGGTGTACGTCGCCGTCGAGTCGCCGCGCGGCGAACTCGGCGTACACATGGTCTCCGACGGTGGCACCCGCCCCTACCGGGTGCACTACCGCGACCCGTCGTTCACCAACCTGCAGGCCGTCGCCGCCACCTGCGAAGGCGGCATGGTCGCCGACGCCATCTCCGCAGTCGCGTCCATCGACCCCGTGATGGGAGGCGTCGACAGATGACGTTGTCCACCAACGGTTCTCCGGTGTTCATCCAGCTCGGCCAGCGACCGGACGAGGCGGGCCCGCCGATCAGCGGCGAATCGCTGTACCCGGCGGATGTGACGGCACGGCTGGAGGCCAGCGCCACGGACATCATCGCCAGGTACCCGCAGCCGAGGTCGGCGCTGCTGCCACTGTTGCACCTGGTGCAGTCCGAAGACGGCTGCCTCACCAAGGCGGGGCTCGCGTTCTGCGCTGGTCAGCTCGACCTGACCGAAGCCGAGGTGACCGCGGTCGCGACGTTCTACTCGATGTACCGCCGTACCCCCACCGGTGAGTACCTGGTCGGGGTCTGCACGAACACGCTGTGCGCGATCATGGGCGGCGACGCGATCCTCGACTCGTTACAGGACCACCTCGGCGTCCACGCCGGCGAGACCACTGACGACGGCCGCGTCACGCTCGAGCACATCGAGTGCAACGCGGCATGCGACTACGCACCGGTCATCATGGTCAACTGGGAGTTCTTCGACAACCAAACCCCCTCCTCCGCAAGGGATCTGGTCGACTCGCTGCGCGCGGGAGAAGAAGTGGTGCCCAGCCGCGGCGCGCCGCTGTGCTCGTTCAAGCAGACCGCGCGCACACTCGCCGGACTGCCTGACGACCGCCCAGTCACCGCGGACGGACAGGTGCCGACGGCCACGCTGGCCGGACTGCGCGTCGCCCGCGAGCTCGACATGAAGGCGCCCCCGCCGGACGCCGAGCCGAGCGCGCCGCCACCGAACTCCGACGGCACCAAGCCAGAGGCCGTCGAGACCACGAAAGACGAACCAGCACCTGGCCCGTCGGCCACCGTGCCCGCCAAGCCGGCGACCACGGAAACCGACCCGAGCAAAACGGATTCACGCGACTGACATGGCACCTGCGACTCCCCTGACACCCGTGTTCAGCCGCTACTGGGACGATCCCGAACCGTGGTCCATGGACACCTACCGTCGCCACGGCGGATACCGCGCGCTGGAGAAGGCGCTTGCGATGACCCCCGACGAGGTCATCGCGCTGGTGAAGGACTCCGGCCTGCGCGGCCGTGGCGGTGCGGGCTTCCCGACCGGAACCAAATGGTCCTTCATCCCGCAGGACGACACCGGTGCGGGCGCGAAGCCGAAGTACCTCGTCATCAACGCCGACGAGTCCGAACCCGGTACGTGCAAAGACATTCCGCTGATGCTGACCACGCCGCACTTCCTGGTGGAGGGCGCGATCATCGCGGCGTATGCGATCCGCGCACACCACGCGTTCATCTACGTGCGCGGTGAGGTGGTGCCGGTGTTGCGGCGCCTGCAGGCCGCGGTCGCGGAAGCCTACGAGGCCGGTTATCTCGGCGCCGATATCAACGGCTCGGGTTTCGACCTCGACTTGGTGGTGCACGCAGGCGCTGGCGCCTACATCTGCGGTGAGGAGACAGCGCTTCTCGACTCGCTGGAGGGCAGGCGCGGGCAGCCTCGGCTGCGGCCACCGTTCCCTGCGGTGGCTGGTCTCTATGCCTGCCCGACGGTGGTGAACAACGTCGAGTCGATTGCCAGCGTGCCGCCCATCGTGGCAAACGGCGTCGACTGGTTCCGGTCGATGGGCACCGAGAAGTCGCCCGGCTTCACGCTGTACTCCCTTTCTGGTCACGTGACGAATCCCGGCCAGTACGAGGCGCCCCTCGGTATCACGCTTCGCGACCTTCTCGAATACGCGGGCGGTGTCCGCGCAGGCCACGAGCTGAAGTTCTGGACACCCGGCGGATCGTCGACCCCGCTGCTGACGGCCGAACATCTCGACGTGCCACTGGATTACGAGGGGATGGCGGGCGTCGGGTCGATGCTGGGCACCAAGGCGCTGCAGATCTTCGACGAGACCACCTGCGTGGTGCGGGCGGTGCGGCGGTGGACTGAGTTCTACGCGCACGAGTCGTGCGGCAAATGCACGCCGTGCCGGGAGGGCACCTTCTGGCTCAGCCAGATCTATGAGCGACTCGAGACGGGGCGCGGCACCGAAGAGGACATCGGCAAACTGCTGGACATCTCCGACACCGTCTTCGGAAAGTCGTTCTGCGCGTTGGGCGATGGCGCGGCGACCCCGGTCATGTCGTCTATCAAGTTCTTCCGCGACGAGTATGTCGAGCACCTGGACGGCGGCTGCCCATTCGATCCACACGCCTCGACCCTGATGGCGACCGAGGGGGTGGGTGCCTGATGACGATGACCGAACCGAACAATGACGCGCCTGCAGTGGAGATGGTGAACCTGACCATCGACGACGTGCCGATCAGTGTGCCCAAGGGCACGTTGGTGATTCGCGCGGCCGAGCTGATGGGTGTCCAGATCCCCCGGTTCTGCGACCATCCGCTGCTCGACCCCGTCGGCGCGTGCAGGCAGTGCCTCGTCGAGGTCGAGGGTCAGCGCAAGCCGATGGCGTCCTGCACCATCACCTGCACCCCCGACATGGTGGTGCGCACACAACTCACCTCCGAGGCCGCGGACAAGGCCCAGCACGGCGTGATGGAGCTGCTGCTGATCAACCACCCGCTGGACTGCCCGGTCTGCGACAAGGGCGGCGAGTGCCCGCTGCAGAACCAGGCCATGTCCAACGGCAGGGTCGAGACCCGCTTCGACGACATCAAACGCACCTTCCCCAAACCGATCCCGATCTCATCGGAGGTGCTGCTGGACAGGGAGCGCTGTGTGCTGTGCGCACGGTGCACCCGGTTCTCGCAACAGATCGCCGGTGACCCGTTCATCGAATTGCTCGAGCGCGGCGCGCTGCAGCAGGTCGGCATCGCGCCCGGCGAGCCGTTCTCGTCGTACTTCTCCGGGAACACCGTGCAGATCTGCCCGGTCGGCGCGCTGACCAATACCGTGTACCGCTTCCGCGCCAGGCCGTTCGACCTGGTGTCCAGCCCGAGCGCGTGCGAGCACTGCGCATCCGGCTGCGCGCAGCGCACCGACCATCGCCGCGGAAAGGTGTTGCGCCGGTTGGCCGGTGACGACCCGGAAGTCAACGAGGAGTGGAACTGCGATAAGGGTCGGTGGGCGTTCACCTACGCAGGGGTCGGGGATCGCATCACCACCCCGCTGATCCGAGAAGAGGACGGCAAGCTGCGGCCTGCGTCCTGGGCCGAGGCACTCCGTGTCGCAGCGACAGGTCTTGCCGCCGCGTCCGGGCGCGCGGGCGTTCTGGTCGGCGGCAGGAGCACCGTCGAGGACGCCTACGCATACTCGAAGTTCGCCCGAATGGTGCTCGGCACCAACGACATCGACTTCCGCATCCGCGCGCACAGCGAGGAGGAGGCGGACTTCCTGGCTTCTGATGTCGCGGGCCAGCCGATGACCGTCACCTACGCCGACCTGGAGAAGGCACCCGCGGTGCTGCTCGCCGGGTTCGAGCCGGAAGAGGAGTCGCCGATCGTCTTTCTGCGGCTGCGCAAGGCCGCCCGTGACGACGGCGTGCGCGTGCTGGCCATAGCGCCTTTCACCACCCGCGGCCTGACCAAGATGTCAGGAAAGCTGATCCGCACCGCACCCGGCGGCGAAGCGGCCGCGCTCGACGGCCTCACCGAGGAGACGCTGCTCACGCAGCCAGGCGCGATCATCCTGGTCGGAGAGCGGCTGGCCACCTCGCCAGGAGCGCTTTCGGCGGCAAGCAGATTGGCGGCCGCGACCGGCGCCCGGCTCGGCTGGGTGCCGCGCCGTGCGGGCGACCGCGGTGCGCTGGAGGCAGGCGCCATGCCGAACCTGCTGCCCGGTGGCCGACCCGTCGCCGACGCGTCCGCGCGTGAGCAGACCGCGTCGGCGTGGCACGTCTCCGAGGTGCCCGCCGCCCCCGGTCGCGACACCGCGGGCATTCTTGCCGCGGCGGCCGCCGGTGAACTGGGCGCACTATTGGTCGGCGGCGTCGAACTCGCCGACCTGCCCGATTCCGACGCCGCCCTTGCCGCCATCGAAGCGGTGCCTTTCGTCGTCAGCCTGGAGCTGCGGGAAAGCGCGGTCACCGACCTGGCCGACGTCGTCTTCCCCGTCGCACCCGTGGTGGAGAAGGCGGGCTCATTCGTCAACTGGGAGGGCCGGATTCGGTCCTTCCAGCCCTCGCTGACCAGCAATGCCAACCCGGATCTTCGGGTGCTCTACACGCTGGCCGACGAGATCGGCGTCGACCTCGGGTTGCCGGACGCGGCGGCCGCTGGCGACGAACTCGCCAAGCTCGGCTGGTGGGCCGGAGCGCGACCAGGCGCCCCCGACGTGTCCGCAGGCGGCGCCGCTGAGCCAGCAAAGGGCGAGGCGGTGCTGACAGGTTGGCGCATGCTGCTGGATTCAGGCCGGATGCAGGACGGTGAGCCCTCTCTCGCCGGGACAGCACGCCCACCCGTGGCCAGGCTTTCTGCGGCGACCGCGGCCGAAATCGGGGCAGCCGAAGGAGATTCGGTCACCGTGACCACTGGCCGTGGCGAGGTCACGCTGCCGCTCGACATCACCGATATGGATGACCGGGTGGTGTGGCTGCCGATGAATTCACCGGGATCGGCGGTCTACTCGCAACTCGGTGTGACCACGGGTGCCGTGGTCTCGATCGGACGGGCGTAACCATGACGGATCTCTCGGCTTTCGGACACGACCCCATCTGGCTGATGGCGGTCAAGGCGGTCGCCATCTTCGTGTTCCTGCTGCTGACGGTGCTGGCGGCCATCCTGATCGAACGAAAGCTGCTCGGCCGCATGCAGATGCGGTTCGGCCCCAACCGGGTCGGCCCTAAGGGCCTGCTGCAGTCTCTGGTCGACGGCCTCAAGCTCGGGCTGAAGGAAGGCCTGGTCCCGACGGGCGTCGACAAGCCGATTTACCTTCTGGCGCCGATCATCTCGACGGTTCCGGCGTTCCTGGCCTTCGCCGTCATCCCGATGGGCCCGGTGGTCTCGGTGTTCGGCCACCAGACCCCGCTGCAGCTGACCGACCTGGCCGTCGCGGTGCTCTACATCCTGGCCGTCACGTCGATCGGCGTGTACGGCATCGTGCTGGCCGGCTGGGCGTCTGGCTCCACCTATCCCCTGCTCGGTGGGCTGCGGTCGTCGGCGCAGGTGATCTCCTACGAGATCGCGATGGCGCTGTCGTTCGCCGCGGTGTTCCTCTATGCGGGCACCATGTCCACCTCGGGCATCGTCGCCGCCCAGGAGGGCCGTTGGTTCGTCATCCTGCTGCTGCCGTCGTTCCTGGTTTACGTGACGTCGATGGTCGGCGAAACCAACCGCGCCCCATTCGATCTGCCCGAGGCCGAGGGTGAACTGGTCGGCGGCTTCCACACCGAGTACTCGTCGCTGAAGTTCGCGATGTTCATGCTCGCCGAGTACGTCAACATGACGACCGTGTCGGCGTTGGCCACCACGATGTTCCTGGGCGGCTGGCACGCCCCGTGGCCGATCAACATGTGGGAGGGCGCCAACTCCGGTTGGTGGCCGCTGCTGTGGTTCACCGGCAAGGTGTGGGCGTTCCTGTTCTGCTACTTCTGGCTTCGCGCGTCCCTGCCGCGGCTGCGCTACGACCAGTTCATGGCGCTGGGCTGGAAGGTGCTCATCCCCGTCTCACTGGTGTGGATTGCGATCGTGGCGTCCTCGCGCAGCCTGCGCGCGGCGGGTGAAACCGCCTGGGCCAACGGGCTGATCGCCGTCGGAACCGTCTTCGCGCTGCTCGTCGCCACAGTGCTGTGGCGCTCCATGAAGGTCAAGACCGTCAGGACGATTACGGTTCAAGCCGTCGATGCGGGCGCCTTCCCGATACCGCCGCTACCCGGGGCAACGACCAAGGAGAAAGCCGATGCCTAAATTCCTGGACGCCCTAGCAGGATTCGGGGTCACGTTCGGCACCATGTTCAAGAAGCCGATCACCGAGGAGTACCCGGAGAAGCCGGGGCCGGTCGCCAAGCGCTATCACGGCCGCCACCAACTGAACCGGTATCCCGACGGGCTGGAGAAGTGCATCGGCTGCGAGTTGTGCGCGTGGGCCTGCCCCGCCGACGCGATCTTCGTCGAAGGCGACAACAACACCGAGCAAGAGCGGTTCTCGCCAGGTGAGCGGTACGGCCGGGTCTATCAGATCAACTATCTGCGGTGCATCGGCTGCGGGCTATGCCTCGAGGCCTGCCCGACCCGCGCGCTGACCATGACCAACGAGTACGAGATGGCCGACGACAACCGCGCCGACCTGATCTGGGGCAAGGACAAACTGCTCGCACCGATGGAACCGGGGATGGTGGCGCCGCCGCATCAGATGCAGCCCGGCAGCACCGACGAGGACTATTACCTGGGCAACATCACGCCGATCGATAGCTGGCGTGAAGCGCAAAAGATTCCGCGCACGCGAGGAGCAGATAAAGTTTCAGAGGACGCCCGGTGACCGTCGACGTCGTCGCGCTGGCCGCCGATTCAATGGGCCAAACCTCGACCGCCGAGGCGGTCACGTTCTGGGTGACGGCCGCCATTGCGCTGATCGGGGCCATCGGGGTGGTGGCCGCACCGAAGGCCGTGTATTCGGCGATCTTCCTTGCCTCGACCATGATCTCGCTCGCGGTGCTCTACATGGCGCAGGAAGCCCTGTTCCTCGGTGTCGTCCAGATCGTCGTCTACACCGGCGCGGTGATGATGCTGTTCCTGTTCGTGTTGATGCTCATCGGCGTCGACCTGTCGGAGGACCTCGTGGAAACCATCCGCGGCCAGCGCTATGCGGCGCTCATCGCGGGTTTAGGCTTCGGGGTGCTGCTGATCGCGGGCATCGGCAATGTGTCGGTGGGCGGTTTCAAGGGGCTGGCCGAGGCCAACAACAACCAGAACGTCGAGGGCCTCGCGGCGTTGATCTTCACCCGCTACCTATGGGCGTTCGAATTGACCGGCGCGCTGCTGATCACCGCCGCGCTCGGCGCGATGGTGCTGGCGCACCGGGAGCGCTTCGAGAAGGCCAAGACGCAGCGCGAACTCGCCGAAGAGCGCTTCCAGCCGGGCGGACATCCCACCCCGATGCCCAATCCCGGTGTGTTCGCCAGGCACAACGCCGTGGACCTCGAGGCGCGCCTGCCCGACGGCTCGGGCTCCGAGCTGTCGGTCGCCGCGATCCTGCAACGACGGAGCGTGGATGAATCCTGATAACTATCTCTACCTGTCCGCATTGTTGTTCACGATTGGGGCGTCGGGAGTGTTGTTGCGCCGCAACGCCATCATCATGTTCATGTGTGTCGAGTTGATGTTGAACGCGGCCAACCTCGCGTTCGTGTCGTTCTCCCGGATGCACGGCCATCTCGACGGTCAGGTGGTGGCGTTCTTCACGATGGTGGTCGCGGCCTGCGAGGTCGTGGTCGGTCTTGCCATCATCATGACCATTTTCCGTACCCGCCGCTCGGCCTCGGTCGACGACGCCAGCCTGCTGAAAAACTAAGGCCGCGATGACGATTCCGGTTTGGCTTCTGATCGCCCTGCCCTTGGCAGGTGCGGCGATACTGCTGCTGACGGGCAGATGGTCCGACCCGTGGGGGCATCTGCTGGGCTGTGCCGCCTCACTCGGCTCGTTCGCCGTCGGCGCGGTGTTGTTCACCGGCATGCTTGGTCGGGCGGGCGAGGACCGCGCGATGCACGAACACCTGTTCTCCTGGGTGCCGGTCGGTGAACTGCACGTCGACTTCGGCCTGCAACTCGATCAGCTGTCGATGTGTTTCGTGCTGCTGATCACCGGTGTCGGCTCGCTGATCCACATCTACTCGGTGGGCTACATGGCCGACGATCCCGACCGCCGCCGGTTCTTCGCCTACCTGAACCTGTTCCTCGCCGCGATGCTGCTGCTGGTGTTGGCCGACAACTACCTGGGCCTCTACCTGGGCTGGGAAGGCGTCGGGTTGGCGTCCTACCTGCTGATCGGGTTCTGGCAACACAAGCCGTCGGCGGCTACCGCGGCCAAGAAAGCGTTCGTCGTCAACCGGGTCGGCGACATGGGCCTCGCGATAGCGATGATGGTGATGTTCGCCTACATCGGCTCCATCTCGTTCGAGGGCGTGTTCGCCGCCGCACCGCAACTCGGCGAGAGCACGCTGAACGTGATCGGGCTGCTGCTGCTGCTGGCGGCGTGCGGTAAGTCCGCGCAGGTGCCGCTGCAGTCCTGGCTCGGCGACGCGATGGAGGGCCCCACCCCGGTCTCGGCGCTCATCCACGCCGCCACCATGGTGACCGCCGGTGTGTACCTGATCGTGCGGTCCGGGCCGGTGTTCGACCTGGCGCCCGGCGCCCAACTGGGTGTCGTCATCGTCGGCGCCGTCACCCTGTTGTTCGGCGCGATCATCGGCTGCGCCAAGGACGACATCAAAAAGGCGCTCGCCGCATCAACGATGAGCCAGATCGGCTACATGGTGCTCGCCGCCGGTCTCGGGCCTGCCGGCTACGCGGTGGCGATCATGCACCTGCTAACCCACGGCTTCTTCAAGGCCGGGCTGTTCCTGGGCGCCGGTTCGGTCATGCACGCCATGGACGACGAGGTGGACATGCGCCACTACGGCGGCCTACGCAAGCTGCTGCCGATCACCTTCGTCACCTTCGGGCTGGGCTACCTCGCGATCATCGGCATCCCGCCACTGGCCGGGTTCTTCTCCAAGGACGGCATCATCGAAGCCGCGCTCGGCGCCGGCGGCGCCAAGGGCATCATCCTGGGCGGGGCGGCGATCCTCGGTGCGGGCATCACCGCGTTCTACATGACCCGCGTCATGCTGATGACGTTCTTCGGCGAGAAGCGGTGGAAAGCCGACGCCCATCCGCATGAGTCGCCGAAAGTGATGACGTGGCCGATGATCCTGCTCGCCGTCGGTTCGGTGGCCTCCGGTGCGGTGTTCGCCATCGGCGGCACGCTCGAGCACTGGCTGGAGCCGGTCGTCGGCGCCCATGAGGCACACCATGTCGTGCCCGCCTGGGTCGTCACCATCATCGTGCTGTCGGTCGTCGCAGTCGGCATCGTCATCGCCTACCGGATGTACTCACAGAAGCCGGTGCCTGACACCGCACCCGAGGAGGTGTCGGCACTGACCGTGGCCGCGCGCAGAGATTTGTACGGGGATGCGATCAACGAGGCGGTGCTGATGAAGTCGGGCCAAGTCCTCACCAAGGATCTGGTCTGGGTGGACAACAAGGGAGTGGACGGGGCCACCAACGGGCTTGCCGCCCTCGTCGGGCGCTCCTCGGACGGACTGCGATTGGCGCAGACCGGCTTCGCCCGCTCCTACGCGCTATCCATGCTGACGGGCGCGCTCCTCGTCGTCGCCGTGATTCTGGCGGTGCAATTGTGGTGACCTCTGGCCTGCCATGGCTGACGATCATGTGGGCGGTGCCGATGCTCGGCGCCGTAGCCGTGATGCTGATTCCCGCAACCGGACGTGTACTGGCCAAGTGGTTCGCGCTGCTGATCTCGGTGGTCGTGCTGGTGCTCGCCGTCATCGTCGCGGTCGAGTTCGACCCGTCGGGCCCGCAGTACCAGTTCGTCGAAAGCATGCCCTGGATACCGTCTTTCGGAACGGGCTACATCCTCGGGATCGACGGGATCGCGTTGGCGCTCGTCGTCCTGACCGCGGTGCTGGTGCCGCTGCTGATCGTCGCGGGCTGGAACGACGCCGACCACCAGGTCGGCCTACGGGGCCGCTCCACGCACACCTACCTTGCGCTGACCCTTGCCGTCGAGGGCATGGTCGTGATCTCGCTCATCTCGCTGGACGTGCTGCTGTTCTACGTCTTCTTCGAGGCGATGCTCATCCCGATGTACTTCCTCATCGGCGGGTTCGGCGGCGAGCATCGGTCCAAGGCGGCGGTGAAGTTCCTGCTGTACAACCTGTTCGGCGGGCTGATCATGCTGGCCGCGGTCGTCGGCCTGTACGTCGTGACCGCCCAGAGCGATGCGTTCGAGGCAGGCACATTCGATTTCCGCGCAATCGTCGGCGCGGTATCCAGCGGTGAGCTGGCCGTCAACCCGGCGATCCTCAACGCCTTGTTCCTCGGCTTCATGTTCGCCTTCGCCGTCAAGGCACCGCTGTGGCCATTCCACCGCTGGCTGCCCGGCGCCGCCGTCGAGGCAACCCCGGCAAGCGCGGTGCTGATGATGGCGATCATGGACAAGGTCGGCACGTTCGGCATGCTGCGCTACTGCCTGCAGTTGTTCCCTGACGCGTCAATGTATTTCCGGCCACTGATCATCACCTTGGCCGTCATCGGCATCGTCTACGGCGCGATCCTTGCCATCGGCCAGACCGACGTGATGCGGCTGATCGCCTACACGTCGATATCGCACTTCGGTTTCATCATCCTGGGCATCTTCGTGATGACCAGCCAGGGCCAGTCGGGTTCGACGCTGTACATGGTCAACCACGGCATCTCCACCGCAGCACTGTTCCTGATCGCCGGATTCCTGGTCTCGCGCAGGGGAACCCGCCTGATCAGCGCCTACGGCGGTGTACAGAAAGTCGCGCCGGTCTTGGCGGGCACGTTCCTCGTTGCCGGGCTTGCAACACTGTCGCTTCCCGGCCTCGCGCCGTTCATCAGCGAGTTCCTTGTGCTGATCGGCACATTCACCCGTTATCCGGTCTTTGCAGTGGTGGCGTCGATCGCCCTTGTGCTCTCGGCGATCTACATCCTGTGGATGTATCAGCGGATGATGGGCGGCCCGGTGACAGAAGGCAACGACCGGCTGCGTGACCTCATCCCGCGCGAACTCGCCGTCGTCGCGCCGCTCATCGCATTGCTGCTCGTGCTCGGTGTGTATCCGAAACCCGCACTGGATGTGATCAATCCGGCGGTCAACCACACGCTGACCACGATCGACCAACCCGACCCCGCACCCAAACTGGCGGAAGGCCGCCCACGATGAACCTGCCAACGCCCAGCGTCGAGTACGGACTGCTGTCCCCGATGCTGATCGTGTTCGGAGCCGCCATCGCGGGCGTGCTCGTCGAGGCGTTCGTTACCCGCCAGCGGCGCTACCCCGTCCAGGTGTTGCTCAGTGTCGTCGGCCTGGTAGCCGCGTTCGTCGCGGTGGTGCAGGTGGCCCGCGACCTGCACGGTGAGGTCGGCCGCACCGCGGTGATCGGCGCTGTCGCCGTCGACGCCCCCGCGCTCTTCCTGCAGGGCACGATCCTGCTTGTCGGTATTCTCGGCATCCTTCTGATCGCCGAGAGGCAGATCCCCGCGCAGGCCGAGTCAGAATCGGAAAGCGGTGTGCGCGGGCTTGATTCGTTCACGCCGCAGGCTTCCGCGGTGGTCGGCAGCGTCGCGGAGAAGCTGGCGACCAAGGCCGGTGCGATGCAGACCGAGGTCTTCCCGCTGACGTTGTTCGCCATCGGCGGCATGCTGCTGTTCCCAGCGGCCGACGACCTGCTGACGATGTTCATCGCGCTCGAGGTGCTGTCACTGCCGCTGTACCTGATGTGCGGGCTGGCCCGTCGCCGCAGGCTGATGTCGCAGGAAGCGGCGCTGAAATATTTTCTGCTCGGCGCGTTTTCGTCCGCGTTCTTCCTCTACGGCGCAGCGATGCTGTACGGCTATGCAGGCACGCTGAGCCTGTCAGGCATCGCCGAAGCTATCCACGCGAATACCGGTAAGGCATCGCTGGCGCTGATCGGTGTCGGGTTGCTGCTCGTGGGCGTGCTGTTCAAAGTCGGTGCGGTGCCGTTCCACTCCTGGATTCCCGACGTCTACCAGGGTGCGCCAACGCCGATCACCGCGTTCATGGCCGCGGCCACCAAGATCGCCGCATTCGGGGCCCTGCTGCGCATCTTCTACGTCGCGGTGCCGGAGATCCGCGCCGACTGGCGGCCGGTGCTGTGGGCGATCGCGATCCTGACCATGGTCGTAGGCACCATCACCGCGATCTCCCAGTCCGACGTCAAGCGGATGCTCGCCTACTCCGCGGTGGCGCACACCGGGTTCATCCTGGTCGGTGTGATCGCCCTGAACGAGTCCGGGCTGTCGTCGACGCTGTTCTATCTGTTCGCTTACGGGTTCAGCACGCTCGGCGCCTTCGCCGTCGTCGGCCTGGTCCGCGACAAGTCCGGTCAAGAAGAGACGTCAATGGAGCGCTGGGCCGGCCTCGGCCGTCGCTATCCCATTGTCGGCATTGTGTTCGCGCTGTTTTTGCTCGCGTTCGCCGGTATCCCGCTGACGAGTGGGTTCGTCGCCAAGTTCGCGGTGTTCAAGGCGGCAGGCGAGGGCGGTGCGATCCCGCTTGTCATCGTCGGTGTGGTCGCCAGCGGCATCGCAGCATACTTCTATGTGCGGGTCATCGTGCTGATGTTCTTCACCGACCCGCCCGAGGACGCACCGGAGGTGGTGGTGCCAAGCATCTTCACCACGGGCGTCGTCACCGTCACCGCCGTCATCACGTTCGTCCTCGGTGCCCTGCCGCAGCCCGTGCTGGACCTGGCGAACCTCGCCAACACGTTCTTAAGCTAAGACAGCAAGCCCACCTGCCGGAACCGCGGGTCGGCGGCGGTGCGGGCCGCGGCGGCAAGGTTTCGGTGCACGATCTCATGCGCCGGCATGGACTGGATTTCGTCACGTGATGGCCACTGTATGCCGACAAGGCGCCGTGTCGTGCTGCCCGCCCAGTCGTATCCGACGAGCCATCCGGCGTCGGCTTCTTCCTCCGTGCCGAGTGTCGCGACCACACCCTCACCGTCCTGGTGAAGGTCGACAATCGGGTTCGCCCACTCGATCTCACCGCCGAGTTCGCCGAGCCGAGACCGAAGCGCCCCCTCGACCGCGGCCTGAGAGATGACCATCGGCGGTGCAGCCGTGCGGAGCCCGGGGTCGCCGAAGTGGATCCGCATGATCGGCTTTTCACCCATATAGGTGGTGATCTTCATCGCCGGCACCGACCGCTCCGGAAGATCGCCCAGCGCTCCGAGGCGGTCGAGGACCTCGGATCCGCGTGCGTGCAAGAAGTTGGCCCGCGACGTGGTGGCCGGGGCGCGCGGTACGCATGAGCCTCCTTCAATAACGAAACGAGTGTCGTAACGTAATGAACGCCGTTGTGCGCCAAACCGCTAGATTCGACCCATGACGACCGAGCCGCTTGTCTTGATCGCCGATCACGGTGCGGTTCGGGTGCTGACACTGAACCGGCCCGCCGCCCGGAACGCGTTGAGCAGAGACCTGATCAAGGCCGCCTACGCGGCGCTGACCGGGGCCGACGCCGACGAGGCGGTGCGCGCAGTGGTGCTCACCGGTGCCGATCCCGCGTTCTGCGCTGGTGTGGACCTCAAGGAGGCGCAGCGCGACGGGCTGGGCTACTTCGAGGAGTTCCGGTCGCAGAGCTGCATCGCCGCGACGGGGAACATGCGCTCACCGATCATCGGGGCGATCAATGGTGCAACGTTCACCGGCGGACTCGAGATGGCGCTCGGCTGCGACTTCCTCATCGCATCGGAGCGCGCGGTGTTCGCCGACACCCATGCCCGCGTCGGGATCCTGCCTGGCGGCGGAATGACGGCGCGCCTCCCCCAGCTCGTCGGGCTCGGCATGGCCAGACGGTTGTCGATGACCGGCGAGGTGGTCGACGCGGCCCGCGCCGAGAAGATCGGCCTGGTGACCGAGGTCGTGCCGCACGAGCGGCTGCTGGACCGCGCACTGGAGCTGGCTACCCAGATCGCGGAGGTGCCCGGGCCGACCATGTTGGGGCTCAAGGCGATCTACACCACCGGCGCCGCTGCGGTCATCGATCCCGCGCTGGCCGCCGAGGAGAAGATCGCGTTCGCGCAGCACCGCGACTTCGAGGGCCTCGGCGATCAGTTCCGCGCCGTGTCCGAGCGCAACAAGCGCCAAATCGACAGCGGCTAGTTGTACTGGGACAGGACAGCTAGTAAGCCGCCTGCCGCTTGAGGATGAATTCCACGGAGCGGTGGCCCTCGAGTCCCGGCAGCGGCGGCATTGTCGCCATGTCAATCTGCTTTCGGGCCTGCTCGATCACCGGCACGTCGGGGTTGTACACCGACAGGTAGACATCGTGCGCGGCGAGCGACGCGACCGCGACGTCGATGAAGTCGTCGACGGTTTCGCCGTGCGTGCCGTGCGGACCGTGCTCGAAGAACCACCTCGGCTTGTTCGACAGCGAATCATAGGCGGTGGCAACGGCATTGGAGAACTCGATGTGGTCGCGCTGGTTAGGCGCACCCGGCGCCCACTCCGGGCCGCTGTAGAGGGTGATGACCACGTCGGGCGCCAGTGTGGTGATCGTCTCGGCAATCTTGGCCTGGAGTTCGGGCGTGTTGAAAATCTCGCTGTCCGGGAAATCCCAGAACTGCACCTCGTCGACGCCCACTATGGAGGACGACGTGCGCTGTTCGCGTTCCCGCAAAGGGGCCGCCTCTTCCGGCGGCATGCCTTCGATACCGACCTCGCCGCGACACGCCAGCGCGTAGTGCACGTGCTTACCCTGCGACGTCCACTTGGCGACAGCGGCCGCGCAGCCGTACTCGGTGTCGTCGGGATGAGGAACCAGGACCAGCGCTCGGCGCCATTCGGTGGGGAAAGGCAGATGAACCACGGTGTCAGGCAATCACACCGTGGGCGACGATGGCAGTCGTCTGGTCAACCCAGTCGTCGTCGAGATCCTTCTCGGGCCACAGCAAAAGCCGCAGCATCGTCGCGCCGCCGATCACCTCGATGAGCCGTTCCGGGTCGATGTCGGCGTGCACGTCGCCGCGCTGCAGCGCCTCGGCCAACCGCGTCCGGACAGCGGCGAAAACGGCGGTGAAGCGGCCCATCACGCGCGCATTGAGCTCGGCGTCGGCCGTCATGTCGGCGATCAGACCCGGCAGCGCAGCGCGCACCACCGGGCTGGTGAACACGTTCCTCGCCGCAGCGATCATGGCGCGGACATCGGCGCCGAAATCGCCCGGTGGCGACTCGATCGCCGTCGGCGCAGCCGGAAAGGCGGCCTCGTGGACGAGTTCGGCCTTGCTCGACCACCTGCGGTAAAGCGCCGTCTTGGTCGTGCCTGCCCGCTCCGCCACCGCGGCCATGGTCAGATTCGAATAACCGATTTCCACAAGCAGATCCGTGGTCGCGCGGAGTATGGCAGCGTCGATACGCGGGTCCCTCGGCCGTCCCGCCGTGGGGGCGGCCTTGTCAATCGAAGTCGGGTCTGCTTTCATAACGCTACCCACCGTATCGTAATTAGGCCGGAGGAAGAACCGTGGCTACAGAACCGGCTGTCGAAGACGTCGGCCGACTCCAGCGCTCCGCCCGGGACGTCAGCACGCTGCCCGGCGTGTTGTCGCAGTGGCTGTCCACAGTGATGCCGGGCGGCACCAAACCAGAGGTGACCGTGGAGAGCGGCGTCGACTCCAACGGGATGTCCTCGGAGACGATCATCCTGACCGGACGCTGGGAGGCCGACGGTCAACAGCACGAGGAGAAATGGGTCGCCCGCGTCGCACCCAGCCAAACCGACGTGCCGGTGTTCTCGTCGTACCGAATGGACCACCAGTTCGAGGTGATCCGGTTGGTCGGCGAGATGACCGACGTGCCGGTGCCGCGGGTGCGCTGGCTGGAGCCGACCGGCGAGCTGTTGGGCACGCAGTTCTTCCTGATGGACTACGTCGCGGGGGTGGTTCCGCCCGACGTGATGCCCTACACCTTCGGTGGAAACTGGTTCGCCGACTCCCCTGCGGCGTCGCAGCGCGCGCTGCAGGACAACACCGTCGACGTGCTGGCGAAGCTGCACTCGATACCGGATGCCGAAACCACGTTCGGCTTCCTGGCCTCTCAAGCCGACGGCGATGAACCGAACGCGTTGCGGCGCAACCTGAACTGGCTGCAGTCGTGGTATCAGTTCGCCGTGCCCGACATCGGCAGGTCACCGCTTGTCGAGCAGGCACTCGTTTGGCTCGAGACGAACTGGCCCTCCGACGCCGCGGTCGCCGAGCCGGTGCTGATCTGGGGTGACTCCCGAGTCGGCAACGTGCTGTACGAAGACTTCAAGCCGGTCGCCGTGCTCGACTGGGAAATGGCGACGCTCGGACCACGCGAGATGGATGCCGCGTGGATGGTGTTCGCGCACATGGTCTTCCAGGAACTCGCCGGCCTGGCCGGAATGCCGGGCCTGCCCGACTTCATGCGCGAGGGCGACGTCAAGACGACCTACGCCGAGAAGACCGGAATCGAGTTGGGCGACCTGAACTGGTTCTACGTGTACTCCGGGGTGATCTGGTGCTGCGTGTTCATGCGTACCAGCGCCCGGCGGGTCCGCTTCGGCGAGATCGAGAAGCCAGACGATGTCGAGTCGCTGTTCTACCACGGCGCGCTACTGCGGCGCCTCATCGGAGGAGATGCCTGATGCTCGGCCCCATGGACGAATTCCCGATCCACCAGATTCCGCAGCCGATCGCATGGCCGGGGTCGTCGGATCGCAACTTCTACGACCGGTCCTACTTCAACGCCCACGATCGCACCGGCGACGTCTTCCTGATCACCGGCCTCGGGTACTACCCCAACCTCGGCGTCAAGGACGCCTTCGTGCTGGTCCGGCGCGGGGATGTGCAGACGGCCGTGCACCTTTCGGATGCCATCGATCAGGACAGGCTGAACCAGAACGTGCTCGGCTACCGCGTCGAGGTCACCGATCCGCTGCACAAACTGCGCATCGTGATGGACGAGACCGATGGCATGGCCGTCGACCTGACCTGGAACGGACTCTTCGACGTCATTCAGGAGCAGCGACACATCCTGCGGTCGGGCACCCGAATCACGCTGGACGCACAGCGCTTCGCCCAGGTGGGTTCGTGGAGTGGCACCGTGGTGATCGACGAGGAGGAGATCACTGTCGACCCGTCGGTGTGGATCGGCTCGCGCGACCGGTCGTGGGGCATCCGACCCATCGGTGAGGCCGAGCCCGCCGGGCGCCCCGCCGATCCGCCGTTCGAGGGCATGTGGTGGCTCTATGTGCCGATGGCGTTCGACGACTTCTCGATCTGTCTCATCATCCAGGAGGAGCCGAGCGGCTTCCGGTCGCTGAACGACTGCACGCGGATCTGGAAGGACGGCCGCGTCGAGCAGCTGGGCTGGCCGAGGGTGAAGATCCACTACACGTCGGGCACCCGGATACCGACCGGCGCGACGATCGACGCCACCGCCGCCGACGGCACACCGGTGCGCCTGGACGTGGAATCCAAACTGCCCGTGCCGATTCACGTCGGCGGCGGATACGGCGGCGACTCGGACTGGATCCACGGTACGTGGAAGGGCGACAAGTTCACCGAGCGGCTCACCTACGACATGACCGACCCGGCGATCGTCGGGCGCGCGGGCTTCGGCGTCATCGATCACGTCGGGCGTGCCTTATGTACAGAAGGAAACAACCGTTCCGTCGAGGGCTGGGGTCTGTTCGAGCACGGCGCGCTCGGTCGCCACGACCCGTCGGGCTTCGCGGATTGGCTGACGGTCGCGCCCTAGGCGCGGCTCAGCTCGCGCCTGCCGCGATCGCCCGATCCACCTCGAGCGCCCGCTCGGCCATTTCGGCGTGTGCCGTGTCAAGCGCTTCGGCCTGATCTTCGTCGGCCTTCATCAGCCCGTCGATGTCTGAGCCGGCGAGGTCGAGGACGCCCATGTCCGAGAAGGCTTTCTGCACCTTGTCGCCCCACAACCCGATGTCCTTGACGATCGGCACGATGCGGCTGAAAAGGTGCGAGCGGAACTGGATCATCATCGGCGACGTGTCGACCCAGTCGGCGCATTCTTTGACGTTCAGACCGAGGGTCTCGAAGACCTCCTCGCCGCGGAACCTGTCGCGCATCAGGTAGCAGGCCTCGACGACGAACTCCTCCCGCTCAACCCGCTCGGCTTCGGTTAGCGCAGAGTAGTAGTCCTTCAACGAGATACGGCCGAACGCGACGTGCCGAGCCTCATCCTGCATGACGTAGGCGAGTAACTGCTTGGCCAGCGAGCCATCCTTGGCCAAGTCGCGCTGCACTCCGAAGGCGGCGAGCGCGAGCCCTTCGATGAGCACCTGCATGCCGAGGTAGGGCATATCCCAACGAGAGTCGCGCAATGTGTCGTCCAGCAGTGCGGTCAGATTTTTGTTGATCGGGTAGACCATGCCGATCTTCTCCTGCAGGAAACGGGAGAATGCCTCGACGTGCCTGGCCTCGTCCATGGTCTGGGTGGCCGCGTAGAACTTCGCGTCCAGGTCCGGAACGACCTCGACGATCTTGGCCGCGCACACCATGGCCCCCTGCTCACCATGCAGGAACTGCGAATAGGTCCAGGCTGCTTGGTGTTGCCGAAACTCTGAACGGCGCGATTCGTCGGCGGCCTCCCACGCCGGGCTGCCGAACAGCGGATGGTATTCGTCGGGCAGCCCGATTGGGTTCGTCGGGTCGACGTCTTGGCCCCAATCGATGCGCGACTGGGCGTCCCATTGCTTGTCCTTTCCCTTTTGATATAGGGAAAGGAGCCTGGCCCGCCCGTCGTCGTACTCCCACGTGAAGCGCGCGTCGCCTGCGCTGGGGAAATTCTGGGAGTATGGCTCAGGGACGACTGTGTACTTATCCCTTGTGGTCATGCGTTGCCGCCCTTCGGGTGGTCATACTGACGTATAAGTCAATAAAGCACACCGATCGGGCTTTTTGCGCTCATTTTCGCGCCGAAATCGACGTTTTGGCGCGATCTACTCGCACTTCTCCGCCCAAATGTTGGTTTGGGCGTAGTCAGGCCACTGCGAACAGGGCGGCGGCCGCGACCGCCTCGACGATGCAATAGAACCAATTGGGGTAGAACGACGTCCGCTCGTCTAAGAGAGCGGACACGATGCGGCCCAACGCCATTCCGGCAAGCGCCACGCCGACGGTGATCACGATGCCCTTCTGCAGTTCGCCGCCGCGGACGGCCGCGTATCCGAGCACCGCCGCTATCGCCAGCCCGAAGCCGCCGTAGACCGCCCGCACCTCCGACCGCGAAACCGGTGAGGTGAGCGTGACGCCGAACGGGCGGATCAATGCGGCCGGTGCGGCCAACGCGTAGCCGCCCATGCCGAGAAAGAACACAGCGATCACCACAATGACTCCGACCGCCACCGATTCCCCCTAGGCCGACTGCGCCGACTTGGCCTCGACGCGGCCGAACACCATCGACTCCTCGATCCGGTCGAAGCGGTGGTCGATCGCATCGAGCAGGTAGTTGTGGCGCACATTCCACGGCCGGTGGGTGCCCGACTTCGGCAGTGCGTGCGCAGCGCGCTGCACGTAGCCCGCATTGATGTTCCAGGCAGGCTTCTCGGGCATCGGCACGTCCCCGAGATGCGGGTAAGCGTGGGTGTAACCGTGAGAGTCCATGTAGGCCAACAGTTTCGCCACCGCGCGGGCAGTCAGATCTGCCCGCAGCGTCCACGACGCATTGATGTAGCCGACGCACCACGCCGCGTTGGGAACGTCCTCGAGCAGGTGCTCCTTGTAGACGAACCTGTCCTGCGGCTTGACCTCGGCGCCGTCGATGCTCAACGCGACACCGCCGAGCGCCTGCAACTGGATACCGGTGGCCGTGACAATGACGTCAGCATCGAGATGTCTTCCGGACCGCAGGGCGATGCCGGTCGCGTCGATATGGTCGATGGTGTCGGTCACCACTTCCGCGCGCCCGTCGCCGATCGCCTCGAACAGGTCGTTGTCGAGGATCAGGCACATGCGCTGATCCCAGGGGTTGTAGCGCGGCTTGAAGTGCACGTCGACGGGATAACCCTCGGGCAGACTGCGTTTCGCCCCGGCCCTGATGATCCACTTCACCAGCCTTGGCGCCTTGCGGGACAGCGCATACGTCACCACCACGAACGCAGTGTTGTACCACCGCACCGCCGCATAGGCGGCGCGCGACGGCAGCACCTTCCGCAGTGTCTGCACGATCGGATTGATCCGCGGTGACGACAGCATGTACGTCGGCGAGCGTTGCAACATCGTCACGTGACCGGCCTTCTCGGTCAGCGACGGGATCATGCTGACCGCCGTCGCACCACTACCGATCACCACCAACCGCTTGCCCGTGTAGTCCAGCGATTCCGGCCATTGCTGTGGGTGCACCACCTCACCCGAAAAATTCTCCAGGCCAGGGAAATCCGGGCGGTACGGCTCGTCGTAGTTGTAGTAGCCGGTGCCGAAGAACAGGAATCGGCCGCGGTAGGTCGTTGGCGCGCCGTCGACCTCGGTCTGCACAATCCAGGTGTCGGTGTTCGAATCCCAATTGGCGGACAGCACTCGGGTGTTGAATCGGATGTGGGTGTCGATGCCGTGCTTGCGCGCGGTGTCGATAAGGTACTGACGGATATCGGGCCCGTCGGCAACGTTCTCCTCCCCGGTCCACGGTTCGAAGGGGAAGCTCAAGGTGAAGATGTCGCTGTCCGACCGGATGCCTGGATAGCGGTGGATATCCCAGGTGCCGCCGATCCGCGCACGGCGCTCGAGCACCGTGTATGACAGCTTCGGGTTCTTCTCGTGGATGCGGTAGGCCGCGCCGATCCCTGAGATGCCCGCGCCGATGATCAGAACGTCGGAATACTCCGCCTCGGTGCCGGTCGTCTCCTCGCGCAAGCGCTCGTCGGCCATATGATCTCCCTTGGTCCCCCTCAGTACCACGATATGTGGTCAGCCTCCGAGTGCGTCAACGATCTCACCCAAGGTTTCCGGGGCGACGGGTCCGGCCTGGTACAGGCAGATCCGGTCGGAGATGCCACCCACCCGGTCGCGGATATGAGCCGCCACGTCGGCGGCCGTGCCGCAGGCCGCGATGGTGTGCAGGACGTCGTCGTCGATCAGCTTGCCCATCTCCTCCCACCGGCCCTGCTTGGACAGCGCATTGAGTTCGGGCTGCAGATCCCCCCAGCCGTGAATCTCGAGCACCGGGCGGTAGGCGGGGGTCGAGCCGTAGAAACCCAGCAGGCGCCGGGTGGCGGTGTGGGCGTCGTCGTCTTGGCCGACCGACACGATGATTTCCGGGATGACGGCGAAGTCGCTTTCCGCCTTGCCCGCGGCGGCCAGTCCCTCACGCACCGCGGGCATCGTGACCTCGTGCAGAAAGCGCCTGTTGCCGAACGGCATCACCAGCAGGCCGTCGGCGTGCTCGGCGGTCGCGCGGGTCAGCCGAGGGCCCAGCGCACCCACATAGATCGGCGGCGGCCCGTACGGATTCTCGCCGGGGCTGAACGTCGGCGTCATCAGCGTGTGGCGGTAGTACTCACCGCGGAAGTCGAGACGTTCGCCGGTCTCCCAGGTGTCGAATATCGCCCGCAGCGCCGCCACCAGCTCGGTCATCCTGGCCACCGGCCTGTCGAACTCCGCGCCGAACCGCTTCTCGATCTGCGTACGAATTTGTGTGCCCAAGCCCAGCGCAAACCTGCCCTCGCTGAGCAGTTGAAGATCGATGGCCTGGTGAGCGAGGTGAATAGGGTTGCGGGGAAACGCAATTGCAACGTTTGTCATCAGGTCCAGCCCACCGACGGTCGACGCCAGCGTTAGCGGCGTGAAAACGTCGTTGGTTCCCTCGAAGGTGAAAACCCCGCTCGCACCTGCGTCGCGGAATGCCCGCGCCTGCTCGATCGCGTTTATGGGCCCGAACAGCGCTGTCATCACCTTCACGGCGTGAGAGCCTAGTTGGGTGACCCCTGAAACAACTGCGGACGTCGTCGTTGTCGGGGCCGGGTTCGCGGGGCTGACCGCGGCGCGCGAACTGGTCCGACTCTCCTACGAGGTCGTCGTGCTGGAGGGCCGTGACCGGGTCGGCGGGCGGTCGTCGACCACGACGCTCGCAGGCATTCCGGTGGACCTCGGCGGCACATTCGTCGGCCCGACGCAGGACGCCGTCAAAGATCTCGCCCGCGAGCTCGGCTGCAAAACGGTGCCCACCCACGCCCGCGGCAAGAACCTGATCAAGTGGCGCGGCCGCGTCCGCGCCTATCGCAGCACGATTCCCAAGCTGTCGATCATCGAGCTTGTCGATGTCGGGCGAATCCAGTGGCGGTTCGAGCGGGTGAGCAGGCGGGTGCCGGTGCACGAGCCATGGACGTCCTCGATCGCCGAAATCCTCGACAGCAAGACGCTCGACGAGTGGTTGAGATACGTGCATGCGAACGCCTCGACGCGCGACCTGATGGCGATCATGTCCAGGGTCACCTGGGGCTGCGAACCCGACCAGGTGTCGATGCTGCACGCCGTTCGCTACGTCAAGGCCGCGGGCGGTATCGGACGGATGCTCGACGTGGAGGGCGGTGCGCAGCAGGACCGCTTCCCCGGCGGCACCCAGCAGATCGCGCTGAAGGTGGCCGACGAGCTCGGCGAGCGCGTCCGTCTCGGAGTCACCGTGTCCCGTATCGAACGCAACGGCGACGGCACCTTCACCGTCAGCACCGACGGCGGCGACATCGGGGACGTCACCGCAAAGGCGGTCGTCGTTGCGATCCCGCCAGAGCATCGAGGGAAGATCGACTTCTCCCCCGCCCTGCCCGCCGAATACGAGAAGCTCGCGCAGCACTGGCCGCAGGGCCATCTGTCCAAGGCATACGCCGCCTACGACACGCCGTTCTGGCGCGCCAACGGCTGCAGCGGCGAGGCGCTGTCCGACGAGGGGCCGGTGTTCATCACGTTCGACGTCAGCCCCGACGACGACGGACCAGGCGTGCTGCTCGGCTTCACCGATCCGCGCACGTTCGATTCGCTGCCGCCGGAAGAGCGTCGCGCGCGTGCGCTGTCCGGCTTCGCCGACCTGTTCGGCACCGAGGCACTGGAGCCGATCGACTACATCGACCACTGTTGGGGCACCGAGGAATTCGCGCCAGGTGGACCGACGGCCGCGGTCCCGCCGGGTTCGTGGACCACCTACGGACCGTGGCTACGCAAGCCGGTGGAGGGCATCCACTGGGCGGGCACGGAGACCGCCGACGAATGGACGGGCTTCCTCGACGGCGCTGTGCGGTCGGGCCGCCGGGTTGCCACCGAGGTGCACAAGGAACTGTCCAGCTAGGACGTGGCGCGCTGCTGCTCGCCGACCGATTCGACGAGCAGGCGCAGCTGCGCGTTGACTTCGTCGGGGCGTTCGAGGATCGCGCAGTGCCCGCCGGACAGCTCGACGAACTGGGCCAGGTTGGGCGCCATCCGCGCGATGTGGCGCGACGACACCATCGGCAGCAGGCGGTCCTTCTCGCTGCCGATCACCAGCGTCGGCACCGTCAGGTTCTGCAGGCCGATGTGCTGGTTGGTGCCAAGCGAATCGACCAGTTTTCGGGCCCAGCCGCCGCGCCCCGCAGGCGGTGTCTCGGTGAAGAGCTCGTAGATGAAATCGGCGATCGCCGGATCCGCATCGCGGCCGACCGCCATCATCTGCACGAACCGCTTGCTCGGACGGTCGACGCCGCGCAGCAGCGGTGCCGCCCCGAAGTTCTTCAACAGCACCTCGGCGGTGCGCACCCTGGCGTCGGTCAGAGTCGGCGGCACGGGCGCCAACTTGACGTGCCGCAACAGATCGCCGGTGGTGGTATTGATGAGCGCCACAGCGTCCGCGCGCTCGGTCACCCGCAGGGGATACCGCTCGGACCACGACGTGATCGCGATGCCGCCCATCGAGTGGCCTGCGATGACGGCGCGTTCGCCCGGCTTCAGCGTCGCCTCGAGAACGGCGTCGAGGTCGGCCGCGAGGAAGTTGAGGCCGTAGTTCGCGCGACGCGTCGGCAGACCGCTTCTGCCGTGGCCGCGGTGATCGTAGGCGATCACGCGGTAGTCGCGGGCCAGGTCGGCGATCTGGTACGCCCACACCCGGATGGCGCAGGTGATGCCGTGGGCCAGCACGATCGGATAGCCGTCCTCGGGACCGAAGACCTCGGCGTGCAGCGCGGTACCGTCGCCCGCGCGCACGGTCATGGGACGCGACGGCGGCAGCGCATCGGCCGCGGCGAACCGCCGGATTTTGCGTTTGACCCGCTGACCTCTCGGCATAGCTGGCAAATAGTACCTTCAGGCGCCCGCGGCCCCCGCCACCCGAGGTTGTTAAATGGGGCGATGCGCGCAATCCAGATCCCCAGCCTCGACGGTCCCCTGGCCGCTCAGCTCGTCGAGCTGGACGAACCCGACGGCGGCGGCGCGGTCGTCATCGACGTGCACGCGGCGGGGGTCGTCTTTCCGGACGCTCTGCAGAGTCGCGGGCTCTATCAGTACAAGGCGCCTCTGCCGTTCATCCCCGGTGCGGAACTCGCCGGTGTGGTGCGCAGTGCACCGGCGGGATCGGGCGTCGAGGCGGGCGACCGCGTCATCGGTCTGACGATGTTCACCGGCGCCATGTCAGAAGTCGTTGTGCTACAGCCGGACTACGTATTCAAGCTTCCCGACTCGGTGTCATTCGAAGCCGGTGCAGGCCTGTTGTTCAACGACTTCACAATGCATTTCGCGTTGCGGACACGCGGCAGGCTGGCCGAGGGTGAGACGGTCCTCGTGCACGGCGCGGCAGGCGGTATCGGCACGTCGTCGCTGCGACTGGCACCTGCGCTCGGCGCAAGTCGGACCATCGCGGTGGTCAGCACGGAGGCCAAGGGTGAGGTCGCGCGGGCAGCGGGTGCCTCCGACGTGGTGCTGGCCGACGGCTTCAAGGACGCGGTCAAGGGGCTCACGAACGGTCGCGGCGTCGATATCGTCGTCGATCCCGTCGGGGGTGTTCGATTCACCGACTCCCTGCGATCGTTGGCGCCGGGTGGGCGCCTGCTGGTCATCGGGTTCACCGATGGCGAGATCCCGTCGGTGAAGGTGAACCGCCTGCTGCTGAACAACGTCGACGCGGTCGGAGTCGGTTGGGGCGCTTGGACTCTGAGTCATCCAGGTTATCTGCGCTCCCAGTGGGACGAGCTCGAGCCGCTGCTGGCGTCGGGCAAGGTGTCCGCGCCGCTACCGGAGGTGTACCCGCTCGAGCGTGCCGCAGAAGCGATCGCGTCGCTGGAGGACCGGACCGCCAAGGGCAAGGTCGTCGTCACGCTGCGATAGCGGGGCTTCCTACGTTTCGATATCGAAACAGCAGCCCGTTGACCACCCCGGCGCGGCATCCGTAGGCTCCGCGCGGTGAAGCTGGCCGTGGGTCGCAAGATAGCCGCCGAGACGGTTCCAGGGATCGGAATGGTGGTCGAGTGGGATCTGCCGATCGAGATGGACGACGGCGCGGTCCTGAGGGCCAACGTCTTTCGTCCCGACGACGATCTCGCTCATCCAGTGGTCCTGAGCCACGGCCCCTACGGCAAGGATCTGGCGTTCCAGGAGGGTTACCCCGACGCGTGGAAGGCGATGATCGATCGCTGCCCCGAGGTGGCGGCTGGTTCGTCGAACCGCTTCCAGGCGTGGGAGGTATGCGATCCCGAGAAGTGGGTGCCTGACGGCTACGTGTGCGTCCGCGTCGACGCCCGTGGATGGGGCCGGTCACCCGGTTACATCGATCCGTGGAGCACGCGCGAAATGGTCGATATGCGCGACTGCATCGAGTGGGCGGGCACCCAGCCATGGAGCAACGGCAAAGTCGGCCTGCTCGGCATCAGCTACTACGCCGTCAATCAGTGGCAGGTCGCCGCGATGGATCCACCGCACCTCGCGGCGATCATTCCGTGGGAGGGCTTCTCGGACTTCTACCGTGAGCTCTCCTACCACGGCGGCATCGCCAATGACATGAAGACGGTCTGGTACCAGCGCACGGTGACAACGGTGCAGCACGGTCGCGGGGAGCGCGGCTTCATCAGCGCGAACACCGGAGAACTCGTCGCAGGACCAGAGACCCGCACATATGTCGACCTGGAATCCGAGAGATCCGACTTTCCCGGCGAGATCGACGCCCACCCATTCGACGACGCTTTTCACCGCGATCGGTCTGCGCACTTCGACAAGATCACCGTCCCGTTGCTGTCCTCGGCAAACTGGGGAGGTTCGTCGTTGCATCTACGCGGCAACGTGGAGGGCTACCTGCGCTCCGCCTCGAGCCAGAAGTGGCTCGAAATCCACGGCCTCGAGCACTGGACGGAGTTCTACACCGACTACGGGATCAGTTTGCAGAAAAGGTTTTTCGACCACTTCCTCAACGGCGCCGACAACGGCTGGGACCGCCAGCCGCCGGTCATGCTGCGAATCCGCACCGTCGACGGCGACTTCATCGACCGCACGGAAAACGAATGGCCCATCGCGCGAACGCAATGGACCACCTGGCATCTAGACCCCGCGGCGCGCACACTCTCGCTCCACCCCCCGACGAGCCGGGTGCAGGCATCGTTCGCCGCCCTCACCGATGCGGGCATCACCATGACCTCCCCGCCGATGTCGGCCGATACGGAGATCACCGGTCCGGTCGCGGCCACCCTCTACATATCGTCCACCACGACGGACGCCGACATCTTCGCCGTGGTGCGGGTATTCGACCCCGACGGCGACGAGGTCGTCCTGCAGGGCGCCGTCGACCCTCACACCCCCATCGGACAGGGCTGGCTACGCGCATCACACCGCGAACTCGACCCTGATCTGAGTACCCCGTGGCGGCCCTGGCACACACACCACAATCCTGCGCCGCTGACTCCCCGCGCCGTCTATCGACTCGATGTGGAGATCTGGCCGACATCGATCGTGGTGCCCGCCGGCTACCGCATCGGACTGACCGTCCGCGGCACCGACTACGAATACCAGGGACCTGCTGCACAATTGAGCCACTTCAGGGGTTCACAGCTGCGCGGCGTCGGCATCTACACCCACGCCGACCCCGACCATCGGCCTGCCGACGTCTACGGCGGAACCACCACCCTGCACACCGGCCCGCAACAACGCGCCACCCTTCTGCTACCACAGATCCCGTGATCGCGGCCAACTCCGGTTGAGCAAATCCCCTCTACGCCAATTGTTTCGATGTCGAATCGAATCGCCTCATTCTTGATCACTGAGAACATGCCGAATTACGGTCAGATCCTCTTTCGACCGGAGGCATACTTCCGGCAAAGAGCCAATTATTCGCCTGCCGCCCGATGAAGAGGGGCACGATGAAACCCGTTGCACACAACCAGCGAAACATTGCCGCTCGTACGCTCGCGATCATTTCCGCGGTGTTGCTCACGCTGTCCATGGCGTGCGGTAACGCAGCCACTCCCGAAGGTGAAGGTGGTGGCGGCGGCGATGGCGCCGCGCCGTCCGAAGTCAAGAACCCCGGTGTATTCGTCCACTCGCTCGGCGGTGAGCCCGAGTCCCTCGACCCCGCGGCCACCACCGATGGCGGGTTCGGCAACCGCGCCATCATCCAGATGTATGACTTCCTCATCGATATCCCGCCTGACAGTGCCGATCCGGTGCCGATGATCGCGACCGAGGTGCCGAGCAAGGAGAACGGGCTGGTCTCGCCCGACGGGCTGACGTACACCTTTCCCATCCGCGAGGGCGTCAAGTTCCACGACGGGACCGACCTCACCGCCGAGGACGTCAAGTTCTCGTGGGACCGGGTGATGACGATGAACCTGCCCGAGGGTCAGGCTTCCAAGCTGACCGACCTCATCGAGTCGACACGCGTGGTGGACCCATACAAGTTCGAGGTGAAGCTCAAGGAGCCGGCCGCCTACTTCCTCGGCACCGTCGCGTACTCGCCGCCCGCCGCGATCGTCAGCAAGGACGCGGTCGAGAAGAACGGCGGGGTGCAGGCCGGCCAGACGAACGAATTCATGACCACGAGCGAAGCGGGCAGCGGCCCCTACAAACTCACCAAGTGGGATCGCGGTGAGCGGCTGACGTTCGAGAAGTTCGCCGACTACTGGAACGGCCCGGCGAAACTGGATGCCCGCTGGGAGGTCGTCGACGACCCGAGTGTCATCACGATCGGCATGAAGGCAGGCGACTTCGACCTGGTCGAGCCGACGCCGCAGTATGTTACGGAGCTCAAGGGCAATACCCCCAACGTGTGCTTCGACGAGGGCGGATACCTCCTCGAGCCGCTGCATCTGGCCTTCAATCTCGCGATCGACAAGGCGAAGCTGCCGAAGAGCGACACCATCCCCGCCGACTTCTTCCACGACGTGCGGATCCGCCAGGCGTTCAATTACGCATTCGACTACGACACGATGGTGAATTCCGGTCTCGAGGGCTTCGGTGCCAACCCGACCTATCTCCCGCCGGGTGTGCTCGGTTGGTCGGAGGACGCACCGCATTACAACCAGGACCTTGGTCAGGCCGAGAAGCTCTTCAAGGAGACTGGATACTGGGATAAGGGATTCGAGGTGTCAATCCTCGTCGAGGAGGCCAACCCGACCTTCACGCCGGTCGGTCTGATCCTCAAGGATTCGCTGGAGAAGCTGAACCCGAAATTCCGCGTGAACGTGGTTCAGGTCGCGGAGTCCCAGTTCGACGAGATGCACGGCCAGACGCCGTTCCCCTACGCGATGTGGATCAAGAACGCCGACCCGTTCACCGATCCGTACCAGTTCATGCAGACGTACTTCCACCCCGATGGCGAGTGGGGCACCAAGCTGGGCTACCGCAGCGGGATGAAGGACCCCGACGCACTGGCCGAACTGCTGGACACAGCGGCGGTGTCGACCGATGTGACCGAGCGCGAGAACGATTACAAGCAAGCGCTGCAGTTGATCCACGACGATCCGATGTGGATCTGGGCCGCAGACGAGAAGAACGTCCAGATCATGCAGTGCTGGGTGAAGGACTTCGTCTACAACCCCCTGTGGATCATGCCGCGCTGGGTCTTCTACAACAAGGGCTGAGTTCACGACGAGAGGCTGCGACAGGCTGCGAAAGGCTAGGAGAGAGAGCGGGTTTGAGACGATATGCAGGTACGTGACTACGTCATCCGCCGACTGATCAAACTGCCACTCGTCATCATCGCCGTCACCATCGGTGTGTTCCTGCTCTCCCGCCTCGGCGGCTCGCCGATCGCGGTCTACATCGAGCACGAGATGTCGCACGAGGACATCGCGGCTCTCGAGCAGCGCTACGGCCTCAATGATCCGCTGCCGGTGCAGTACCTGAAGTGGATCTGGGGCGTGCTGCACGGCGATCTGGGCTGGTCGGGTGTCTCGGTGGCACCCGTCTCCCAGGTGCTGCCGAGCCGCTTCATCGCCACGATGGAGCTGTCCACGCTCGGTGCGCTGATCGCCGTCGGACTCGGAATCGGCCTCGGGACCTTCGCGGGCGCGCGGCACAACAAGGTTTCCGACCATCTCACCCGGATCTTCACGGTCAGCGGCGCCAGCCTGCCGCTGTTCTGGTTCGCACTGCTGATGCTGATCCTGTTCTACCTGATCGTCCCGATCGTTCCGCTCGGCCGGTTCGACGAGGCGATCTACGCGACGATCACGCATTACACCGGCTTCTACACGCTCGACTCGCTACTGAATTTCAATTTGTCCGCCTTCTGGGATGCCGTGAAGCATCTTGCGCTGCCCGCGTTCGTCTTGGGCTTCGAGGGTATGGCGGTGACGGCGCGCATGATGCGCTCGTCGCTGGTCGAGGAGATGAACGAGGACTACGTCGACAGCGCGCGGGCGAAGGGCCTGCCCGAGCGACTGGTGATCAAACGACACGCCCGTCGCAACGCCCTGATCCCTACCGTCACGGTTATCGGTATGGGTTTCGGCGTACTCCTGCAGGGATCTGTGGTGGTGGAGAACGTGTTTCGATGGCCCGGCCTCGGCCGCTGGGCCACCGAGGGCGTCGTCCGCGGCGACAGAGCCACGATCATGGCCTTCGTACTCGTCACCGCGGTGATATTCCTGATCGTCAACCTGATCGTCGACGTCATCTACGCCTATCTCGACCCGAGGGTCACCCTCGGGGCGGACACCTAGGAGGCAGGCCGGATGACCGACCTTGCGCAGCGCCCAGAGCGACCGATCGCCGCCCCGGTCGGCCCGTGGGAGGGTCTGAAGACGCGGGCACGACGGTTCCGCGAACTCGCGGCCATCGCGATGCGAAGCCCGACCACCGTGCTCGGGCTCGTGCTCATCTTGGCGCTGCTGTCCATGGCGATCTTCGCCCCGCTGATCATGGAGCCGAACTTCCCCGATCCCTACCAGATGCCCCGCGACTGGGCCCAGATCAATGCGCCGCCTGGCACACCTGGCCATCCCTTGGGCACCACCCCCGAAGGCGGCGACGTGCTTTACGGAATCGTCTGGGGCGCACGGACATCACTGAAGCTGGCGTTCATCGTCGTCGGGGTGACGATGGTCATCGGTGTGATCGTCGGCAGCATCGCGGGCTACATCGGTGGCAAGGTCGACGAGTTCCTGATGCGCGTCACCGACGTGTTCCTCGCCGTCCCCGACCTGATCATGGCGCTGGCGATCGCGGCGCTGCTCGGACCGTCGTTCACCAACATCATCATCGCGATCACCGTGCTGGGCTGGTGTCGGTACGCACGAATAATCAGAGCGCAGATCATCCACACCAAGGAGAACGAATACGTCGATGCCGCAACGGTCATCGGTGACTCCAAGCTGCGCATCTACACCAAAGACATCCTGCCCAACTCCATCACGCCGGTGGTCGTAAACGCCACCCTGCAGATGGGCGCCGTCGTCATCTTCGCGGCCACCTTGAGCTTCCTCGGCCTCGCCGAGGCCGGCCTTGCCGAATGGGGCAACCTGGTCAGCGAAGGTCAGTCCGGCATCATCTCCGGACGCTGGTGGGTCGCCACCTTCGGCGGCTTGATGGTGTTCCTCTGGTCGCTGGGGTTCAATCTCTTCGGCGACGGCCTTCGCGACGTCCTCGACCCGCGGAGCGAGGGCCGGTGAACGTGACCGAAAGCCCCACCGCCGGGCCGATCGCGCCGCCGAATCCGTCGCACACGCCACTGCTTTCCGTGCGTGACTTGCAGATTCACTTCACCACCAAGCGTGGCCGGGTGCATGCGGTCGACGGGATCAACTTCGACATCCACGAGGGCGAGACACTCGGCCTTGTCGGTGAGACGGGGTCGGGAAAAAGCGTCACCGCCAGATCTCTGCTGCAACTCGTGCCTCGGCCGCCTGGCATCTACGCGGGCGGCCACGCCATGTTCCACCCGAAGGTCACCTGTTCGGCGTGCAACGGCGCCGGATGCCCGACGTGTGAGCAGACCGGCCGTGTCACCGCCCCATGTAGGTCGTGTGCGGGTGCCGGGTGTGAGAAGTGCGACGAAAGCGGGCAGCAGACCGTCGACCTGCTCACGGCCTCCATTCGACGGATGCGCGCGATCCGTGGCAACCACATCTCGATGATCTTCCAGGATCCGGGCAAGGCGTTGAACCCCGCGCTGACGATCCGTGATCAGGTGGCCGAAGTGGTGGCCGAGCACCAGTCGGCCAGGCTGCTTGAGGACGCGGGGCTCGACCCGATGCACGCGAACATCCTCTTGCGCCGCGACGGGCACCGCCGCTCGACACTCGGCGAGAAAGCGCTGTTGTTGTTCCCGCCACTGCACAAGCCGCACAAGCGGTTACAGCGCGTTCTCGACGAGCGCGTCGCCGAAGCACTAGCGGAGACTCGTATCCCCAATCCCCGCAAGATCATGAAGCGGTACCCGCACGAGCTGTCCGGCGGCATGAAGCAGCGCGTGATGATCGCGCAGGGACTGGCCGCAGGTCCGGAACTGCTGATTGCCGACGAGCCGACAACCGCGCTCGACGTGACGATCCAGGCGCGCATCCTCGACCTGCTCGTCGAACTGCAGGAGCGAACACATACGGCGATCCTCTACATCAGCCACGACCTGTCGCTGGTGCGGCGGATCAGCCACCGTGTCGCGGTGATGTACGGCGGCAGGGTCGCCGAAGTCGGCCCGGCCGACCAGGTTTTCGAACAGCCCATGCACCCCTACACGCGCGGGTTGGTCGGCGCGCTGCCGTCGCCGAAGCACGCACGCGGGCATCTGGTGGCGATCGAGGGCACGGTGCCCGAACTGATCGATCCGGATCCGGGTTGCCGGTTCGCCGGACGCTGCCCGCACACCGCGCCGGTGTGCGAAAGCGTGGATCCCGAGCTTCGTCTGCACGGGCCGGACCGAATGGCGGCGTGCTTCCTTTACGACACGGCAGACGAATTGGATGTCGAAGCCGCTGCGATGCCGAGACCGGGGGCACAACGATGAGCTCAACTCTGGAACCCGAACTCGCCGCGCGGCCCCCCACGGCTGAAGCCCACGTCGTCAGCGTCCGCGATCTCACCAAGTTCTTCCCGATCCGCGAAGGCGTGCTGCAGCGGGTGGCCGGCCATGTGCAGGCGGTGGACGGCGTCAGCTTCGATATCCACCGCGGCGAAACGGTGGGCCTGGTCGGTGAGAGCGGTTGCGGGAAAACCACTCTCGGCCGGTGCATCGCAGGCCTGATGCAGCCGACGTCCGGTGGCGTCTATTTCGGTATGGACAACGACTCGGTGGACCGGCTGGACGTGCAGCGTGCGCTGCCGCCGGAGACGCGAAACGAGGGCGAGATCGCGGCCATCGATCACAGGTACCGCATCGACATGCTCGACAAGGCGTCGTACCGCAACTACCGGCGCAACTGCCAGGTCGTCTTCCAGGACGCGTTCTCGTCGTTGAATCCCCGCCAGCTTGTCGTCGACATCGTCGGACGGCCACTGCGCATCCACAAGGAGGCATCCGGCCCCGCGCTCATCGAGCGGGTCGTCGAGCTACTCGAGAACGTCGGCCTCGGCCGCCAGCACCTCTACCGGTACCCGCATCAGTTCTCCGGCGGTCAGCGGCAGCGCATCTCGATCGCACGTGCGCTGGCTCTGGATCCCGAGTTCATCGTCCTCGACGAGCCGACCAGCGCCCTCGACGTCTCCGTGCAGGCCCAGATCCTCAACCTGTTGCACCAGCTTCAGCAACAGCATCGGCTGACCTACCTGTTCATCAGCCACGATCTCAGCGTGGTTCAGCACATGAGCGACCGCATCATCGTGATGTACCTCGGCCGGATCAGCGAGATCGGGCGCTCCTCAGAGATTTTCGAGTCTCCGCGCCACCCGTACACGCAGGCGCTGCTGGCGGCGAACCCGTCGCTGGAGGTCTCCGGCGATGCGATCCGGCTGCCCGGGTCGGTGCCGGACCCCGCCGATCCCCCGCAAGGCTGCCGGTTCCACACGCGATGCCCGGTCGTGACGGAACTCTGCGGCTGGGCCGTCGGTGACGCGGTACGCATCCTGGAGACCCAGAGTCATCTGCTCGACGACGTCAAGGCGGTCAACAAGGCGTCCCCGTTCGACGGTGAGCTCGCCTTCGACACGGCCGAGGAAGCCGAAGCCGTTGCGGCAGAACTGAGCAGCGATCGCACGCCGGAAGCGATGCGGCAGGCGTGCGAGCGCCTCGAGGTCGACGGCACCTCGGTGCGGTTGCGGTACTCGCCCGTCGAAGACATGGCAATCAGCGGCGTCGGGCTGGATCATCAGACCGCATGCATCCTGTACAACGGCGGCAAGAAGTAGCGAGATCTGCGCGAAATGGCATTCCAGCAGGCGCCTTCTCGGGCTTCGCCTGCGTGGTTGCAACCTCGCAGCTAGGCCCGGGCCGGCCTTGGCGGCAGCGTCACCGACGCCTTACGTGGTTTCGTCGGCGGCTGCCAGAACCGTTCAGGCTGCTCGCCGATCGAGTTCCGCAGCACGCCGACTCCTTCGATCTCGAGCTCAACGACGTCACCCGGCTGAAGGCTCTTGTACAGCTCGAGGCCGCAGCCGAGGCCAACCGTGCCGCTGCCGATCACCTCACCGGGTATCAACTGGCCGCTGCGCGACGCGTAGGCAAGAATTTCGCCGATGCTCCACGTCAGCGTCGACGACGAGCCACGCGACCATTCTTCGCCGTTGACCCGCGCAAGCATCGTCAAATTGTCGATGTCGAGTTCGTCCAGCGTCGTCACCCACGGCCCAAGCGCCGTTGCGAAGTCCTTGCCCTTCGCTGGCCCGAAGCCCGACGGCATCTCGCGTGACTGCACGTCGCGTGCGGTGAAATCGTTGAGCACCGTAACCCCGAGAAGGTGGTCGAGCGCAGACTCCGGCTGCAGGTCGGATCCGGCCGAGCCGACCACCAGCCCGAGCTCCAATTCATAGTCCATATACGAGCTTTCGCCCGCCCATCGCACCGTATCCCCGTGGCCGATCACGGTGACCGGATCCATTTTGTAATAGACGGGCCGCTCGTAGAAGACGTCGAGCAGCTCTTTCTTCCCGCGCGCATGGGCATTCACCAGATGCTGTTCGAACGCTGCGAAATCGAGCATCGCAGGCGGGTCCACCGACGGCGCCCACGCCAGACCGTCGAGCGAAAGCGTCGCCTCGTCGTCGCGCTCGTCGACGGCCGCCTTTGCGCGATGCAGAAAGTCGGGTCCCGCACCGAGGGCCGCCGTCAGGCTCGACGGGAAGTACGCACTCGAAATCCGCAGCGCACCTTCGGCTGTCGCTCCGGCACGCCGCAACCGACTGCTCTCGGCGACGCGCAGGTCGGTCGCCGTTGCGGCGTCGACATCGACGGCAACCAGACGCGCCTGCAGCCCGTCGGGAGTGTCCCGCAGGACCCTGCCGAGCTTCATGACGCGTCACCCGGCGTGACGGGCACCAGCAGCTCGCGCTCCCGCGAGGTGAGCATGGGGACCACCGTGCCCTCGATCAGGTCACGGAAATGCGCGGTCTCCCTGTGGGCGAGCAACGCGTCTTCGTCGACGTACTCCTCGTACAGGACGAAGGCGTCGGGCTCCTCCACCGACCGCGCGGCCCGGTACAGCACGCACCCCGGCTCGTCGCGGGCAACGGCGGCCGCCATCTTCTGCAATGCCGCCTCGACCTCGTCGCCTCGTCCCGGCTCGACGTGGTACCGGGCCAACAGTGTTCGCATGGCGTTGCTCCCTTCACAGATTTTGCGGTGTTTCAATGCTTTTCGCGTCGGCCACCGGCTGGTCGGCCAGTTTCCTGCGAAGAACGAGGATGACCAATGTCGCCAGGGACGCCGCGATCGCCGCACCGATCCAGGCTGCTGCGTGCGAATGCCTTTCCGCCAGGACGCCCAGGATGATCGGCCCGGCGATGGAGCCGCTGAACGCGCCTGTCTGCACGACGCCCATCACCGCGCCTGGCGCCTCCGGGTTCAGCCGTGCTATCGCGAAGTTGTAGGAACCGATCCAGGCCCACCCGGTCGCGAAGGCGATCGGTACCGCGATGGCGACCACGATGTGATGTGGCACTGCAAGGAGCAGGAAGCCGACGACACCTGCGGCCATCATTCCCGCAACAAGGTCGAGCTGATTGCCTGCCCGGCGATCCGACCAGTAGCCGACAACTACGCGGCTGGCCAACCCAACGACACTGCCAATGGCAACCAGCACGCCCGCGGCCGCCTCGCTCAGCCCCGCCGTCACCGCGGTGCTGACACTGTAGGCGCCAAGCGAGGCCGCCGCGGCGGAGCCGAGCCCGAAACTCATCGCCACCACTGTCAACTGCCACCGCGACAGGTTCGGCCTTCCCGGCGACTCGCCGCGGGCCAGCCGCGCTCTCGACGGCGGCACCATAGCTGCGACGATCAACGCCATCACGGCCGCGATCGCGTACGCCCAGCGCCAGCCGACGGTCAGCGCAAGCGCAGGCACCGACAGCCCGGCGATCACGTACGCGACCGGGATGGAGCCGTGCTTGATGCCGAAGGCGAGGCCTTGACGGGACGGTTCGGAGTGCCACGCGATCAGCACACTCGACGCAGTGCGGGTCACCGCTGTGCCGACGCCCGCCAGTCCCGCGAGTACACACATCTCCACTGTTGACGACGCCAACACGGCCATCCCGATCAGCGCGGCCGCGTAGATGGCCAGCCCGATCCGCAGGCTGGCGCGCAGCCCGATGCGTTCCGAGGCGTGCCGGAACGGGATCGACAACAGCGCCGCCGCACCGAAATACGATGCGAACACAAGGCCGAGCGAATCCAACGAAAGGCCGATGTCGGCGCGGAGCTGAACAGCCATCGCTCCGGTGAGGAAGATCGGGAGCACGCCGACGGCGTCGACAGCCAGTGCCACGAGGCCGGCGCGTACCCACTTCTGGCCAGCCGTCAGGACACGCCGAGCAGTCGGGCCGCGGTGCCCCCGGCGATGGCTGCCACCACATCCGGATCGTCGACGGCTTCCTTTAACTTGCCCACGGGATCCCTCTCTCCCATGTCGAAGGGATGGTCGCTGCCGAGCAACACCTGGCTCGCACCGAGCCGCTCCACCAGGAAACGCAGCGAGGCGGCATCGTGGGTGAGCGAATCGGCGTACATGTCGACGAGGTAGTCGGTCGGCATCTTGATTGTCGTCTCGGTCTGCTTGGAAAGGCGATCACGGAATCCGTGATCCCAGCGACCGAGAAGACACGGAAAGGCACCGCCGCCGTGCGAGTAGCAGATCTTGAGACCGGGGAGTCGTTCGTAGACACCGTTGAACACCATCGAGCCGACCGAGACCGCGGTATCGATGGGCAGGCCGACGAAGTTGTGCAGCTGATTCTCCCTCAGCCGCTCGGCGCCGAGCGGGTTCACGCCGTGCGAGAACACGAAGAGGTCGCGTTCGCGGACCTCTTCCCAGAATGGGAAGTGTGACTCGTCGCCGAGGTTCTTGCCGCCGATGTTGCTTCCGACCTGGATGCCCTTGAATCCGTAATCGTCTGTGATGCGCCGCAATTCGCCGATTGCCGATTTGACGTCCTGCAGGGGCACGTTTCCAAGCGGCAACACCCGGCCGCCATAGTTGCCGGCGAGTTCGGCGAACGAGTCGTTGATCACACGACTGACGGCCAGCCCCAGTTCAGGATCGACGTCGTAATGCGACATCGGAGGGGCGATGGAGGCGGCCACGACGTCCACTCCCGCGGCATCCATGTCGGCGAGGATCGTCGCCGGATCCGTCAGGGATGCGGGCAGCGTCTGGGAGAAGCCGTTGTCGAGCAGGACGGTCGACAATCCGTCCTCACTCGTCACGACCCGGCCCGCCACCCGAACCTGCCCGGATACGACGGCGTCTGCGAACGCCTTCGGGATGTGATGCCAGTGAACGTCGATGACCTTCGACAAGAGACTATTTGCCCTTCCAGACGGGCTTGCGTCGCTCGGCGAACGCCTGGGCGCCTTCCATCCGGTCTTCGGTGTCCCAGACCTCCTTGAGCATGTACGCCGACAACTCGAGGGAGTCACGCATGCCGTGGTTGAGACCCTCGATGATCGCGTGTTTGGACCACCTTGTGGCCAGCGGCGCGTTCTGCAGGATGTCCTGCGCGATCTCGTCCGCCTTGGCCTGCAACTGGTCTGGTTCGACAATCTCGGTGACCAGCCCGATACGAAGCGCTTCGGCCGCATCGATCTTGTAGTTGCGGCCCTGCAATGTCATTCGCAGCACGTAGTTCAGCGGGATGCGACGGCTGAGGCCGATCGGCTCCCAGCCGGAGACCAGGCCGACGTTCACGTGCGAGTCGAAGAACACCGCGTTCGTCGACCCGATGATGATGTCGGTGTCGGAGAGGAAGTGCAGCCCGCCTCCGCAGCAGATGCCGTTGACGGCGGAGATGATCGGCTTGTGAATCTCCTCCATGATCCGCGCGACCGGGAGCCAGATGTGCCCCATCGGCCTCGTGCGTGACTCCTTGACGTCGACGCCCGAGCAGAAGTACTTCTCCCCTGCCCCGGTGACAACCGCCACCCAGGAGTCCTGGTCGTTGTTGAAGTCGGTCCAGATGGCCGTCATCTCGTTGCACATCTGCACGTTGAACGCGTTGGCCGCGCTCTCACGGTCGAGCGTGATGTAGGCGACCTTGTCCCGCTTCTCGTAGACGGTCTCGACCAGGGACACGTCCCCGATGCTGGTGACCTTCATCGAAGTCCTTTCGAAATCAGTTGGGGCAGAAGCCGCCGTCGACGTTGATGGCCTGCATGGTGATCGCGCCTGCGGAGTCGGACACCAGGAACAGCACCAGCCCCACCACCTCGGTCGGGTCGATGAACCGGCCCATCGGGATCTTGGCGATCCACATCGCCCGAGTCTCCTCCGGAGTCTTCCCGGAGTCACGGGCGAATTTGCGCATGCTGTCCTCGACCATGTCGGTCAACACGAAGCCGGGGCAGATGGCGTTGACGGTCACGCCGAACGGCGCGGCCTCGAACGCGACCTCCTTGGTTAATCCGAGCACCGCGTGCTTCGACGACACGTAGGCAGCACGGTTGGGCCCGATCGGTACCTTGCTCGACGTCGACGCGATGTTGATGATCCGGCCGGAACGGCGGTCCAGCATCTCGCCGATGATCTCGCGGATCGTGTAGAAGTACGAGTTCACATTGACGCCGTAGTGGAATTCCCACGCCTCGTCGCTGTGGTTGGCGATCGGCTCATTGTCGAGCACACCCGCGCTGTTGATCAGGATGTCGATCTGGCCGAATTCGTCGCGGGCGCGCCGCACTGCTTCCTTGATCTGCTCCTTGTCGGTGACGTCGGTCGGCACCGCGATCGCCCGCCCGCCAAGGCCTGCCACTTCCTCGGCCAGTTCCTTGAGCGCCGACTCGGTGCGGGCCACCAGCGCGATCGACGCGCCTTCCTTGGCGAGACCGCGCGCGATCTCCCGCCCCATCCCCTTGCTTGCGCCGGTCAGGAAGACGTTCTTGCCGTCCAGTTGCCTCATGAATGTTCCTTACTTCTCGTTGGGACGGCTCAGCGCCGCTGTTCTTCTTCGACGATCTGTGCAAGGACGCGGTCGCTCGGTTCACGCCTGCGGTGTCTCACTTCTGTACGGACACGCTCGAGCACCCGTTGCGCGACGTCGCTGTCGATGGGGTCCCAGCCGTGCTCGATCACCGTGCGCTTGATCGCCTCGACGCCGGAGTAGTGGCAGAGAGGCACATAGTGGTCGTTGCCGATGACGCGCGGCGCCCAGGCGTTGAACGACCATTCGTCGCCGTCCGGCAGCGCGTAGTGCACCTCGGCGGCGTGGGAGAACGCAGTGTGCCCGCAGCCGGCCTGATGTTCGGGGATCGGCTGGTTCCAGACGTCGGCCACCCACTCGCACAGGTCCTGCAGCAGCTCGAGCCGCATGCCGGTGTCGTAGCCGTACATCATCTCCAGCACCGGCGCCATCACCGCGAGGTTGGGCACGCCCGCGCGTTCGCCGAGGCCGTTGATGCAGCCCTCGAGCACCTCCGCGCCACCCTCGAGTGCCGCGAGCTGACCCGCCGTACCGAGCTCGAAGTCGTTGTGGCTGTGGATCGCCAGCGGAATCTTGGGGCCGAGGATCTGCTTTACCTCCCATGCGTGGTGCTTGTACACGGCCGGAATGCACGCGCCGCAGATGTCGTCGATGCGCAGACCGTCGATGCCGGCTTCCTTGAGCCGCGAAACGATGGTCTTCAGACGATCGAGGTCCAACCGCGAGAAGTCCATCAGGTTCGGATTCATGTACGCGCCTTGCTCTTTGCCGTACTGAATGGCCTCGCAGGCGCGGTCGAGTGCCTCCTCGCGGGTGATCGTCAGACCACCCATGGACTCGACGAGCTTGTAGTTGTAGTCGGAGATGGCGAACGCCGGGCAGATGATGTCGGCGCCTGCGTCCAGGCACAGGTCGATCTCCTCGCGGCACGCCGCGGGGTTGAGTGCCGCCGTCGGGTGCACCAGCGCCTGGATGCGGAACTTGACCCCCATGGCCTTTGTCCGCTTGATTTCGTCGATGAAGTCGTGGTGCATCTCGACGATGTGCACACCGACCTCGTCGATCCGGCGGGCGAATTCGAGGACTTCGTCGATGCCGACCGAGACTCCGGCGACCTGCCTGCCCTCGCGCAGCGTCATGTCCATCAGCTGGATGGTGTCGGGTAGGTGCATATCCGATCGGATCTTCTCGTCGAAGCAGTACGGGCTGACCGCCCACATGCCTTCGCGGAATCCCGGTGTGCCGACACCGGTGTCCGGCACATGACCGGCCTTCGTATCCGAGCTCTCCGGCGGCGCGGTCGGCACCGCAGGTCCGGACAGCCACTCCCGCAGTTCGATGGACATCAAAAAACCTCCCGGAGAAGCGATTTCGGCGTCAGCGAGCTTGCTTGACGAAACGCGATGCTAGGACCTGGCTGAGAAGTACCTCAACGTTGCGGAATTTTGATTCGACGTCGAAATATCCGTGGGTGGAGGTTGCCCCGGCCGGATGCTCGGGCAGACCATGTGCTGCATGACGCAACCGGGCGGGTGGGTGTAGTGCCCGCGCACGCGAGGAGCAATAAGTGTTGAGCCACCTTCGCGTCATCGAGTTGGGTCAGGTCATTGCGGGCACCTTCGGCGACATGATCCTCGCCGACCTCGGGGCCGAAGTGATCAAGGTCGAACCGCCGACCGGTGACGCGGGCAGGCGGTCGGGCATCTACGGGATCGGCGAGGAAAGCGCGATCCATCTGACGAACAATCGGAACAAGAAGAGCGTCGTGCTGGACCTGCGCACCACCGAGGGAAGAGCGGTTCTGCTCGACCTGGTGCGCACGGCGGACGCGGTAGTGGAAAACTTCCGGCCGGACGTGCTGATGCGCCTCGGCATCGATTACGACAGCCTACGTGCGGTGAATCCGCGCATCGTCCTAGTGTCGGTGTCGGGCTTCGGCACGGATAGTCCCTACCGCGTCCTGCCGGCGTATGACCTGATCCTGCAGGCGATGACCGGCCACATGTCCATCATGGGCGAACAGGGCAGACCCCCTGTCATCATGGGGATTCCGATCGCAGACCTGCTCGCAGGGGTGTTCTCCGCGGTCGCCTTGCTTGCGGCGGTCGAGGCGCGCCGCGAGTCCGGCGAGGGCACGCACATCGACATCGCGATGTTCGACGTGATGGTCGAGATGCTCGCCCACGTCGGCACCCTCTACCTCAACACCGGAACCGACCAGCAACCGCAGGGCTCCTCGCACCCGTTCATCACCCCGTGGCAGGCATTCCGATGCAGTGACAACCGCTACATCGTCGTCGCTCCGCGCGAGGAGCATTTCTGGTCCAAGTTCTGCGCGGTGCTCGGCGTCGACGAGATCACGAACAAACCCGAGTTCGCCGACGCCAAGTCGCGTCAGGCACACCGCAGCGAGCTGCTGCCGCTGCTGGAGTCCATCATCAAGACACGCCCGAGCCGACAGTGGCTGGCGATGCTGCAAGACGGCGGGGTTCCCGCCGCACCGGTGAACAGGATGCCGGAGATGTTCTCCGACAAGCACATCGAGGTTCGCCGGATGATCAAGTCGTTCGTCCAGAACGGGCGCGAGATGCGCGCCGTCGGGAACGCCATCAAGGTCGTAGGCGGTGCAGAGCCGGAAACGACTGCGCCCCCGACGCTGGGCGGCGACGTCTCGGACGTGTTGAGCCGGGTGCTCGGTTACACGAGGGAGCAGATCGAGAAGCTGGCGGCGGCGGGGGCGTTCGGTTGACCACCTCGCTGCTCACCGAGGACATCAAGGCGCTGATCGGGAAACCTTGGCCCGCGATCATCCATGAGGTCGACCGCACCGGCATCCGGGCATGGGCGCGCGCCGTCGGCTACGACGACCCCGTCTACTTCGACGAGGACGTCGCCCGCGAGCGCGGTTACCCGCGCCTGCCCGCACCACCGGGATACCTCGGTGTGCCGCGCTTCCGACCTGGCGAGCCGGAGCCGGGTCCACCCATCCGGGGACTGTTGCCCGGTCTGGCCCGCAGTGTCAACGGTGGCACCGAGCTGGAGTACCTCGCGACGGTCTTCGCGGGCGACGAACTGGTGGCCACCCCGGTCCTCGTCGACATCAAGGAACGGCAGGGATCCTTGGGACAAATGGTGATTTTGACCCGCGAGGTGCGGTTCTCCAGGCACAGTGAACTTGTATGCAAATTGACCGCCACGGTGATCAACTACCGAGGAGATGACGGGGCGTGACACCAGCCCAGCAGATCTACGCCGAGGACGTCCACCCCGGCGATGAACTGCCCGAGCTGGTGAAGAATTGCACGCCGCGACAGCTGGTCATGTGGGCGGGGGCAGCCCCAGATTTTTACGAGATCCACTACGACGCCGAATTCGCGCGCGCTTCCGGGCTTCCCGGACTTGTCGTGCACGGCGCACTCAAGTACGCCTTTCTCGGTCAGCTACTACACGACTGGATCGCGCCCGATGGTCGCGTCGTGTCGTTCCGCTGCTCGTATCGGGGGTTGGACGAACCGGGGGAAGACCTGCGCTGTCGCGGAGTGGTCCGCGATGCGTCGGTCGTCGCGGGTGAAACCCGTGTCGAGCTGGAGATCTGGATCGAGAACTCGCGCGGCGAGGTGACGACGCCAGGAAGTGCCGTCGTCGTCCTGCCGACGCGAAGCTAGGAGGCACCCGTGACACAGGCCCGTCGAATACCCGTGCAGCGCGACAACGTCTACCCCCTCGCGCCGATGCGCGACATCACGCATGAACCGCTCGGCGTCGATCCCGTCGACGCCGTCCTCGGGGCGTTCTCCGAAGAGGCGCGCACCGAGGTGGAGTCGATAGCGGTCACCGCGCGACTCTCCCGGATGGCGCATGTTCTGCAGCAGTGCATGGAGCGGGCTTCCTCGGTGTACGGCCTCGACTGGGGTCAGTTCCTGGTGCTTGCGACGCTGCGCGGCGCAGGGCCGCCGTTTCGGATGCTGCCCCGCGACCTGCACCGGCTGCTGCTGCTGTCGCCGGCCGCGGTCACCAACCGGCTGTGCAGGCTGGAGGCGAAGGGATTCATCGAACGCACCGCTGACCAGTCCGACCGACGCAACATGCCGGTGGTGCTCACCGCGCTCGGCCTCGACATGGTGAACCGGGCCATGGCGGCGTGCACGCAGAAGGGTCACGACCTCTTCGGCGAGTCGGACCTTCACAACATCGACACCGCGTTGCGCGAGATGCGCGGCATGCTGGTCGAATACGAAGACCCGGCGCCGCGACGTCGTACTAGTGGCCTGCCGCATCCCGACAGCGCAAATTGGACCGTTCCGGCCGCATCGCCGCAAGCATCTGACGCGTTCGTCCGGATCAACATGTGGCCATCGTCGGACTCCGAGCTGGAAGACCTGCAACACGACCTCGCGCGCAAGGCGAAGAGTGCACCCCCGTGGCAATGGCCGCAAGGGGCGCATCCTGCGATCGGTGGTGTGTTCGTATCGCTTCCGACGACGAGAACGGCGGGCGCACCACGCAACATCGCGTGGGCCGGAGCCGTGGTGATGAAGGGCCACACGCTGGTGGCAACCGCCACCTGTACGCGCCGGTTGACCCGCCCGTATCACCCCGGGTACCTGGCGGTTGCGGTCGGCCCGATCCTCGAAGACGTCGTGCACGCACTGCCGATGCGCCCGGATGTAGTCATCGTCAACGCTGCGGGGCGCGACCATGTGCGCAGGGCGGGCCTGGCCATTCAGCTCGGCAGTGCACTTGGCATCCCCACGATCGGGATCACGGACAAGACCGATGTCGGCATCGCACCGGAAACCGGTGCCAACCGAGGCGACGCGGGTCCGGTCCGGCTTGACGGCGAGGTGGTCGGCTATCAGGTGCGCACACATGAACGAAGCAACACGATCGTGGCGCACGCGGGCTGGCTCACCACGCCCGAGCTCGCCCGTGACGTCGCCGTGCACACGACAGAGCAACTGAGGCTTCCTGAGCCGGTGCATCGGGCGCGCCAGTTGTCCCGTCGACTGCGAAGCGAATACGAGCGCACCGCGGGCGCAGGCCTGTACGACGGCATCCATTCATGACCGGGTGAGTGCCCCAGTCCGCTTGAAAGTCCTTCGATTTCGAACCGTCGCCCTCCAAGACTTGACGCGGGTGGCGGCGATGGAGAAGCTGGTGTCGTTATCGAAGCGGCCGAGGAGCCTTCGGGTCGGGTCACATGTTGACCATCTGCGATCCGAAAGAGTTTGCAGCTGGCGTTTCGGGTCCTGACTGAAACCCGAAGGAGCCAATTTCGTATGACGCAAAACATCGACGTGCACTGGCATCACGTCCCCAAACCGTTCGTCAAGGCGGTGGCTGACGGCAAGGTGCCGTTGAAGGGGCGCTATCAGGTCGACGACAACGGCGACCCTGAGATCAAGGTCGACCTCGGCTTCCGCGAGTTCACCCAGGAACTCCCGCCGGAACTCTGCGAGGTGGAGGCCGCCATCGAACACATGGACCGGGTGGGACTCGACGTCGTCGCCGCCTCGGTGGCACCGCCGCTGATGCAGTACCTCGCGGGCGCCGAGGACGGGCTGAAGATCAGCCAGACCATGAACGACTCGATGGCCGAGGCGACGGAGCCGCATCCCAACCGCTTCCGCCCGTTGGCCAACGTTCCCCTTCAGGATCCCGACGCCGCCGCAAAGGAGCTGCGAAGGGCGATGCTCGAACTGGGCTTCGCGGGCGCCCAGATCAGCACACAGGTCGACGGGCAGAACCTCGGCGACAAGTGCCTGAGGCCGTTCTGGGAGGCGGTCGCCGAGTTGGACGCGTTCATCTTCCTGCATCCGTCCCCGCCGCCACTCGGCCTACGGGAGGGGCGGATCAACCGCCACGACATGGGCAACTTCGTCGGTCTGCCGATCGAGAGCGCCTGCGCGCTTGCGTCGTTGATGTTCGACGGGGTGTACGAGGATGTGGGACATCTCAAGACGTGCTTCGCCCACGGCGGCGGGGCGGCCCCGTACATCCTCAGCCGCTGGGAGCATGGGTACGAGGCCCGGCTGGCGCCGAGCAATCCGCCGATGAAAAACCCGTACTCGTACCTGGATTCGTTCTATGCGGACTCGTTGACCCACAGCCCGCGGGCGTTGCAGTTCCTCGTCGAGACGATCGGTGAAGATCACGTCATGCTCGGCAGCGACTATCCGTTCGACATGGGCGTCGACGATCCCGTCGGCGCGATGCACGAGGCGATCGATGCTGGCCCGGTTCGCGACAAGGTCGCTGGCCTCAACGCGGCGAAATTGCTCGGCATGACCGACTAGCCGAAAGGGTTCGGCTGGGCTGCACCCATAGAGTTGTGTGG
>CADEGF010000033.1 GCA_902826815.1 uncultured Mycobacteriaceae bacterium | reverse complement strand
GTCTTCTTGGCTGCTGCCTTGCGGACAGTCTTCTTGGCTGCTGCCTTGCGAACAGCCTTCTTGGCTGCTGCCTTGCGAACTGTCTTTTTCGCCGCCTTCCTAGCCGTACCAGCACCACTTCCACGCTTCACTGCAGGTCCTTCCGCCGGGAGGCGCTGTGCGCCAGAGACAACCGCTTTGAACTGAGCGCCGGGCCGGAATGCCGGCACGGACGTTGGCTTCACTTTCACTGTCTCGCCGGTACGCGGATTACGCGCGACCCGGGCTGCACGACGGCGCCTTTCGAAAACGCCGAAACCGGTAATGGTGACGCTGTCACCCTTATGCACCGCACGCACGATGGTGTCTACAACACTTTCCACCGCATCGGTTGCCGAGCGGCGGTCGACGTCGAGTTCCTTCGTGAGTACGTCGATCAGCTCTGCTTTGTTCATGCAAAACCTCCACACCAGTGATCCACCTTGGACCAACTAGAAGGACACGGTAATACGAGATACCACTGATTTCCAAGAGCCACGCGCAATTTCAGGCGTTGCTGGCACCATTTTCCGGAATCAGGTTGCCGCGCATGGTCGCTGGCGAGGGGGGCGGAGGAGGTGTTCGCAGACCCCTAATTTCGGTTGCTTCCCACGCTATCCGGGCGCGGGCAATGTATGCGGTTTCCACTGCGGGCGATTAGATTCATACAACTCGATTTCGTCGAGTTTCCGCAGGGTAAGCCCTATATCGTCGAGTCCTTCGAGCAATCGCCATGCCGTGTAGTCGTCAATCTTGAACGGCAACAGGACCGTTCCTGCGGCCACGTTCCGATCTTGAAGATTCACAGTGATTTCCAGCCCCGGCTGCTGCTCGATCAGCTTCCACAGCAGTTCCACATCATCTTGAGAAACTTCTGCCGCCAGTAAGCCCGCCTTGCCCGCATTCCCGCGAAAAATGTCGGCGAAGCGAGACGAGATGACGACTCGGAAGCCGTAGTCCATGAGCGCCCACACCGCGTGTTCGCGCGACGAACCCGTTCCGAAATCGGGTCCGGCCACCAATACCGAACCCCTGTCGAACGGGCTCAGATTCAAGACAAACGACGGATCGTTTCGCCACGACGCAAAGAGTCCGTCCTCGAAACCCGTTCGTGTTACCCGCTTCAAATACACCGCAGGGATGATCTGATCGGTGTCGACATTGGAGCGTCGCAGTGGAACTCCGATGCCGGTATGGGTACGAAATGCCTCCATGATTCTTATCCCCTAACTGCTGCTCAGGTCTGCGGGTGAGGACAACGTGCCGCGCACAGCGGTCGCCGCGGCGACGGCGGGCGACACCAAATGTGTGCGGCCACCCTTACCTTGCCTGCCTTCGAAGTTTCGATTGGACGTCGATGCACACCGCTCTCCGGGCTCCAGCTGATCGGGATTCATACCGAGACACATCGAGCAGCCTGCCTGTCGCCACTCCGCACCTGCGGCCGTGAAGATGTCGCCGAGGCCTTCTGCTTCGGCCTGCGCCCGCACCCGCATCGAACCGGGCACGACGAGCATCCGCACATCGTCGGCGATCCGACGCCCGCGCAGGACGTCGGCGACCACACGCAGGTCCTCGATGCGTCCGTTGGTGCACGAACCCACGAAAACGGTGTTCACCGCGACATCTCGCATGGCCGTGCCGGGTCGAAGATCCATATAGGCCAATGCCTTCTCGGCGGACTGTCGCTCGTCATCGGATCCCATCAACTCCGGATCCGGCACCGATGCCGACAGCGGCACGCCCTGTCCCGGGTTGGTTCCCCACGTCACGAACGGGCTCAGCGTCGACGCGTCGATGTACACGTCGGTGTCGAATTCGGCACCGTCATCCGTCCGCAACCGATCCCAGGCCGCGACCGCCGCATCCCAATCGGCACCCGTCGGAGCGTGCGGACGTCCGCGCAGAAATTCATACGTAGTCTCATCGGGTGCGACCATGCCTGCCCGAGCGCCCGCCTCGATGCTCATATTGCAGATCGTCATCCGGCCTTCCATCGACAGCGCTTCGATAGCGCTGCCCCGGTATTCGATGACGTGCCCCTGTCCGCCGCCGGTGCCGATCTTCGCGATCACCGCGAGGATGATGTCCTTGGCGCTGACGCCTTCTGGCAGTACCCCGTCGACGTTGACCGCCATCGTCTTGAACGGCTTGAGCGGCAGAGTCTGTGTCGCCATCACGTGCTCGACCTCCGAGGTGCCGATGCCCATCGCGATGGCACCGAATGCACCGTGGGTGGACGTGTGGCTGTCGCCGCAGACGACCGTCATACCGGGCTGTGTGAGACCGAGCTGCGGTCCGATGATGTGCACGATGCCCTGTTCGGCGTCACCCATCGGATGGAGTCGGATACCGAACTCCTCGCAGTTGCGTCGCAATGTTTCGACCTGGGTACGCGACACCGGATCGGCGATCGGCTTGTCGACGTCGACCGTCGGCACGTTGTGGTCCTCGGTGGCGATGGTCAAATCCGGTCGCCGGACGCCGCGGCCCGCGAGCCGCAACCCGTCGAACGCCTGCGGACTGGTCACCTCGTGCACGAGATGTAGGTCGATGTAGATCAGGTCGGGTTCCCTGGCATCGCCGGCGCCTCCGCCGAGAGCGACGACATGGTCGTCCCATACCTTCTCCGCCATGGTGCGCGGCCGCGCGTCGGTGCTCATGCTTGACCATCTCACAATCTGGAACGCTAGTATCTCCTTGTGAGACAGGATAGCGGTATCGGCGTGCTGGACAAAGCGGTGGGAGTACTACACACGGTCTCCGAGTCGCCCTGCGGCCTGGCGGAACTGTGCGAACGGACCGGCCTGCCCAGGGCCACCGCCCACCGGCTCGCCGCGGGCTTGGAGGTGCACCGCCTGCTCGCCCGCGACGCCGAGGGCCGCTGGCGGCTCGGCCCCGCACTGGTCGAGTTGGCCCGACAGGTCAACGACCCACTCCTGGCCGCGGGCGCCGTGGTATTGCCGAGGCTGCGCGAGATCACCGGCGAGAGCGTGCAGCTCTACCGGCGCGAGGGCACGTCGCGGATATGCGTTGCTGCCTTGGAACCGCCTGCGGGACTTCGCGATACGGTCCCCATCGGCACATATCTTCCGATGACCGCGGGCTCAGGCGCGAAGATCCTGTTGGCGTTCAGCGATGCCGCCATCCAACAGGCGGTGTTGCCAGCGGCCAAGTTCACCGACCGCGTACTGGCCGACGTGCGCAAGCGCGGCTGGGCGCAGAGCGTCGCGGAACGCGAGCCGGGCGTTGCAAGCGTCTCAGCGCCGGTGCGCGACGGGCGAGGCCAGGTGATCGCGGCGGTATCGGTTTCCGGACCGATCGACCGGATCGGGCGTCGGCCGGGAGCGCGATGGGCAGCAGACCTGTTGGCGGCCTCTGAGGCGATGACCCGCAGGCTGTAGGTCGGCCGCGACCTTGTACAACGTGTGGGTGAACCGGCCTGGAAGCTCCTAAGATTCGCGCTGTGCGCGACCGCATGTCATTTCACCGAGCGCGCTCAGTGTTCGCGGCCGAGCTTGCCGCGATCCGACGCAGCGACCACGATCTGGACCCGGGCGACATCACTTCCTTCACGCTGCCGCTTCTGGTGCGCGCGGCCGGGGTGGCGGCTCTCGGAGTCGTCCCGCTGCTCGTCGTGCGTAACGGCGCCGACGAGAATTCCCAACTGGTGCCGATTATCGGGTCGACGGCGCTGGTGATCATCTGCGCGGCGGTGGTCGCCTGGCTGACCTCCATCGTCATCTCCGGCCTCGTTGTGATGATCCTCTACCGCACCGGACCCGCGGCGTCGTCGCAGCTCGTCGTGCGAATCCTGACCGGTTCGTTCATGCGCATCGACGATTCGACGTCTGCGCTTGCGCTGGTTGCACTACTGGCCGGTTTGATCTCGCTGGCATTCGGTCTTCCCACCAGATCCGGTGACGAGCAATCCAATCCGGTACTCGATGACCTTTTGACCGCCCAGGTCGGTGTGCTGCTGGCCGTGCTCAGCGTCGCGTTCATCGGTGAGGCCATCCGCTCCTCCGCCGACATCGTCGACGATCAGTCGCTGCTGCTGGCGTGGCCGTGGGCGCTGCTGATCGCCTGTGTCAGCTGGGTGCTGGCCACAATCGCCGGGCCTTTCGAAGCGACCCGGATGCTGACGATCCTGCTGAACGAATGGCTACCGGCCGCTGTCGATGGAGTCCCGCGCAACCAGTTGATCGCCGAGTTGGTGCCGCCGAACGCACGCTGGTGGGTGGCGCTGGGTCCGCTACCCGTTATTGCAGCGATCTGGGCTTATCAGGCCAAACGACTCGGCGGTTTCACTCAACTCCGTGAGTTCCTCACCGACGATTCGCCGCGGTGACCGAGATTCTTCGCGGTACCCCCGATGGGATTCGAACCCACGCTACCGCCGTGAGAGGGCGGCGTCCTAGGCCGCTAGACGACGGGGGCCAGAACTATTTCGTTGGGCCAGCATAGCTCAGGAGCCAGTGCCCACCCAATTCGTTCGCACTGCTGGGGTACCAGGACTCGAACCTAGAATGGCGGTACCAGAAACCGCTGTGTTGCCAATTACACCATACCCCATCGGCCGCCCGTAACCGCTGGTCACAGACAGTTTTCGGACCTGGCAGGGAGTTAAAGGACAACTCGCCTGTGATGCCGGGCCGACGTGCAGATTACCAAAGATTTCGCGCCGTCTTTCACGCGCGGGGTGCTGCCGCCGTCGCGCGGTCGCGGCCGGCACGCAGCCGCGCAAGGCTGCGATCGCGACCGAGCAGCTCCAACGACTCGAACAGCGGCGGGCTGACCGTCGATCCCGTCGCGGCCACCCGGATCGGACCGAACGCCTTGCGCGGCTTGAGCCCGATCTCATCGAGCAGTGCGCCCTTGAGTGCCGCCTCGATCCCCTCTGCCGTCCACACGTCGACGCCTTCGAGTGCCCCGAGCGCGGCGGCGAGCGCCGGTCCCGCACCGACACCGAGTTCCTTTGTCGCCGACTTCTCGTCGAGAACGAAGTCGTCGTTGTTGAGGAACTTCAACAGGTCCCAGGCGTCGGCCAGCACGACGATGCGGGTCTGCACCAGCCGCGCGGCCTCCGCGAACTTCTGATCGTCGAGGCCGGTGTCGTAGGCATGAGCGACGAAGTACTCGCGCAGCCGTTGGGTGAAGTCGTCCTCGGTCAACAGCCGGATGTGATCGGCGTTCAACGCGTCGGCTTTCTTCTGGTCGAAGCGGGCCGGGTTGGAGTTGACGTCGACCACATCGAAGGCCGCGACCATCTCGTCGAGGCTGAACACGTCGTGGTCGTCGGCGATCGACCAGCCAAGCAGCGCCAGGTAATTCAGCAGACCCTCAGGGATGAAGCCGCGGTCGCGGTGCAGGAAGAGATTGGATTGCGGGTCACGCTTGGACAGCTTCTTGGTGCCCTCGCCGAGCACGGCGGGCAGATGCCCGAACTCCGGAATGCGGTCGGCGACTCCGATGCGCATCAACGCCTGGTACAGGGCGATCTGACGCGGTGTGGACGACAGCAGGTCTTCTCCACGCAACACATGGGTGATCTTCATCAGTGCGTCGTCGACCGGATTGACCAACGTGTACAACGGGTCTCCGCTCCCGCGGGTCAGCGCGTAGTCCGGCACGCTGCCCGGCGCGAACGTCGTCTCGCCGCGGACGAGATCGGTCCAGGTGATCGGCTCGTCGGGCATCCGCAGCCGCAACACCGGCCTGCGGCCTTCCTTGCGGTGGGCGTCGCGTTGTTCGTCGGTGAGGTCCCGGTCGTAGTTGTCGTAACCCAGCTTCGGATTCCGGCCCGCAGCGATGTGACGGGCTTCCACCTCCTCGGGTGTGGAGTACGCCTCATACACCTCTCCCGCAGCCACCAGCTTCGCTACCACGTCGGAATAGACGTCGCTGCGCTCCGACTGGCGATAGGGCGCGTACGGGCCGCCGACCTCTGGGCCCTCGTCGTAATTGAGGCCGAGCCAGTTCAGCGCGTCCAACAGGGCGAGATAGCTCTCCTCGCTGTCGCGTTCGGCGTCGGTGTCCTCGAGGCGGAAGACGAAATCGCCACCCGTGTGGCGCGCGTACGCCCAGTTGAACAGCGCCGTCCTGATCAGACCGACGTGCGGTGTGCCGGTCGGCGACGGGCAGAACCGCACCCGGACCGTCTTATTGCTCCTCGCGTCCGCGGCCGTCATGACTTTCCTTTACGCACAACAGGATTGGTCAACGTGCCAATGCCATCGATGGTGATGCTGACGGTATCGCCGTTCTCGATCGGGCCTACTCCGTCTGGCGTGCCGGTCAGAATGAGATCACCCGGCAACAGGGTCATCACCGCCGAGATCCATTCCACGATGGCACCGACGTCGTGGATCATGTTCGACGTTCGGCTGTCCTGCTTGACCTCTCCGTTGACCTCGGTTCGGATCGCGAGATCGGATGGGTCGACGTCGGTGACGATCCACGGACCAACGGGGCAGAACGTGTCGTGGCCCTTGGCGCGGGTCCACTGCCCGTCCTTCTTCTGCTGATCGCGTGCGGAGACGTCATTCGCGACGGTGTAGCCGAGGATGTTCTCGGCCACCCGCGCCGCGGGGACGTCCTTGCACGGTCTGCCGATCACGGCGGCCAGCTCGCCCTCGAAATGCACGGGGTCCGCGTTCGTGGGCAACTGGATCGGGATATTCGGTCCGACGATCGCCGTGTTGGGCTTCATGAAGATGATCGGATCGGTGAAGTCACCGATCCCACCATTGCTCCTCACGTCCGCACCGCCCATTTCCGCGATGTGCGCGGCGTAGTTCTTGCCGATGCAGACGACCTTGCTGGCCAGAATCGGCGCAAGCAAGCGGACATCGGCCAGCGGCCACTGCCGTCCGGTGAAGGTCGGAGTACCGAACGGATGCTCGGCGATCTCCCTGACGACCGCAGCCGGGTCATCGGGAGAGCCCTCGACACTGACGAAAGCAACCCCATCGGGGCTTGCGATACGAGCTAGACGCATCGTCCCAGCTTAGATGGCGGCGATGCGGCCACCGGCAGCCCACTCCATCCATGGGTGTTCCCATCATTTGAGATTCAAGTTCAATATGCTGAGACGGCTGTGCGACGATGACCCCATGTCGGAACGGACGGTCGGCACCGTGCGGCGCTGGTCGATGCTCGCGATCGCGTTGGCGGCGACATTGTTCGCCAACGTGTTCATCAACGGTGCGGCATTCCTCATTCCCACGCTGCACACCGAACGCGGACTCGACCTCGCCGAGGCGGGCCTGTTGTCGTCGATGCCGAGCTTCGGGATGGTCTTCACCCTCATCGCGTGGGGCTATGTCGTCGACCGCATCGGCGAACGCATCGTGTTGGCGGTCGGCTCAGCGTTGACGGCGGGCGCTGCATTCGCGGCGGCATCGGCGCACTCACTGTTCGCAGTCGGCGCGTTCCTATTGCTCGGCGGAATGGCGGCGGCGAGCAGCAACTCCGCCAGCGGCAGGCTGGTGGTGGGGTGGTTCCCGCCGCATCAGCGCGGCCTGGTCATGGGGATCCGGCAGACGGCCCAGCCTTTGGGAGTCGGGTTGGGCGCGTTGGTGATTCCGCGACTGGCCGAGAACTACGGCGTTTCCGCGGCGCTGTTGTTCCCCGCCGCGCTGTGCGTGGTGGCGGCGGTTGTCTGTGCAGTGGCGGTGAAGGATCCGCCGCGCCCGCTGCGCGCAGAGGCCGCCGAACACCATCTCGCCAATCCCTACCGGGGGTCGGCGACCCTCTGGCGTATCCACGCCGTCTCGGTACTGCTGGTGGCGCCCCAGGTCGTGGTGTGGACCTTCACGCTCGTGTGGTTGATGACCGACCGCGGCTGGTCGGCGGCATCGGCTGGTCTGCTGGTGACGCTGGCCCAGGTGCTCGGTGCCGCGGGCCGTATCGCGGCGGGCCGCTGGTCGGACATCGCGGGTTCCCGGCTGCGGCCGATCCGCGTCATCGCGCTGGCAGCGGCCGCTTCGATGGGACTGTTGGCGCTGACCGACTGGCTCGACTCGCCGATCAGTGTCGCGATGGTGATCATCGCCTCGGTAATCACCGTGTCCGACAACGGATTAGCGTTCACCGCGATCGCGGAGATCGCCGGACCGTTCTGGAGCGGACGGGCGCTGGGCACCCAGAACACCAGCCAGCTGCTGACCGCAGGCGTCGCGCCACCAGTATTCGGCGCGCTGATCGGCGTTGCGGGCTATGCGGCGGCGTTTGCGCTGTGCGCACTGTTCCCGCTGATCGCGATACCCCTTGTCCCTGTCGAGGCGGACCCGCTGATCAGCGATCGCGCCGAATCATGATCGAAAGTTGCGACAGTGCGCGCGACCGTATGCCACAGTTGCTGCGCTAATGCACGGCATAGGAGGTGGCCTTGTGCGGCGACTTTTCGGATCGGTGGTGTGGACCGCTGCGGCGGTCGCGACCGCGGCGGCCTGTTCCTTTTCCGTCGGAACCAGCGTCGCCGTCGACAAGAAGGATCTGGCGAAGGAGATCTCGGTCCAATACAAGAATCAGATCGGGCGCGCGCCGGAATCCGTCGAATGCCCTGACGACCTCAAGGGTGAAGTCGGCGCGACGACCCGGTGCACGCTCAACGACGGGGGTGAGACCTACGGCGTCGACGTGAACGTGACGAAGGTCGAGGGCACCGACGTCAGGTTCGACCTCAAGGTCGACGACAAGCCGCAGTAAAGATTGGTGCAGATCAGCCGATCAGCGACGGTGATCGGCTTATGCTCCGGTCATGTCGACGTCGGCTGCATTGGACATCATCGACCGCTATTTCACGTGCGAGTTCACCACGCTGTCGCGCGGCGGTTCGCCGGTCACGTGGCCCGTCTCCCCGCGTCTTCAAGCCGACGGCCGTTTCCTGCTGACCACCAGCATCGGCATGCCGCAGAAGGCGTTCAACATCCGGCGCAACCCGAAAGTGAGCCTGCTGTTCTCGGAGCCGACGGGCAGCGGCATCGCGCAGCCAGGAGCGGTGCTCATTCAGGGTGACGCGATAGCGGAAGACCGCATCGTCACCGACGTCTCATCAGACCCGGACCTGGGGGCGCTGATGGAAACGGTGTCCAGACGGCAACCCGCGGGCGCATTCTGGAGTACCTGGGTTGGCCAACGGCTGATGTGGCCGTACTACCTCCGCCTGCTCATCTATATAACCCCCCGTCACGCGCTGTTCTGGCCGGCACGCGATTTCACTAGCCCGCCAGAGGAACTCGATGTCAGTGAGGTGCGCCGTGTGGGATGAAGCGGCCAAGTGGCTCAACAAGTTTCCCGAGGCAGTCCTCACGGTGATCGACGGCAACGGCTACCCTGCCAGCGTTCGGGTGTCGACGAGCGGATACGACAAGGCGTCGGGCGAACTGGCCGTGTCGCTGCCTGCCGCCATCGATGGCGCGGCAGGCCCGGCGAGCCTGTTGTGCCACTCACATGACGAGAAGCTGTGGAACCTCCAGATGATCATGATCAATGGGGCACTCGCGAAGCGGAACGATGCATGGATCTTCCGGACCGAAAGCTTCAAGGCGCCATCGAAGTTGGCGGTCGTCGACTTCATCAGGAACGCTCGGCGATCGGCACAGAAGTACCTCGACAGACGCGGTCTCCCGCGACCGCAGGTGAACTGGGCTGAGGTCAAGGAAGTCCAGCGGCGCGTGAAGCGCTAGCTCAGCTGCCGTTTTCGAGGTTTTCTGCGCATCTGGTGAGCATTGCCGCCAACTGACGCTGCGAACTTGCCGAAACCCCCTCGAGCATCCGCGAATCGATGTCCATTACGGCTGCGTGTGCCGCCGCAAGCCGTCTGACTCCTGCGGGTGTCAACTCCAGCGAACGCGCGCGCCCGCGAGGCGGCGCTTTGGACTCTCTGACGAATCCCGCGGATCTCAACCCCGCGAGCAGGTCTTGAAGCGACTGGCGCGTCACGAAGCACAACCGTGCCAACTCGGATGCCGATGCGTCCGGATGATCCGACAGCGCACGCATCGCGGCGTACTGCGCCATCGACACACCGCTTGTCCGCAGCGCGGCGTCACACTGACGGCGCAGTGACTGCTGCACCCGCTTGACCAAATAGCCGACGGCCCCCTCGGTATCGGACATCCCCATGGCAGGAACCTTACATCAGTGCTACTGTCAGAGTTGTAAGGAACCTGACACCCGAGGGATCATGACTGTGACCACCATCCGACAGAACAGCGAAATCGCCACCCTGATCAACGTCTTCACCGTCGAACCGGAGAAGGCCGCGGACCTTGCCGAGCTCTTGACGTCAGCCACCGAGAAGGTGATGCAACATCAGCCCGGGTTCCGTTCTGCGAACATTCATCTCAGCACCGACCGCACCAGGGTGATGAACTACGCGCAGTGGGACAGCGCAGAGGCATACCAGGCGATGCTTTCCGACTCGACTGCGCGTGAGCACATGGCCGCCGCGGCCGCATTGGCGATCAGCTTCGACCCGCATATCTACACCGTCGCGTCGGTGCACGAACGACAGAGCTAGTTCTGCGCGCCGTGCAGGCGTCGCTACAGGCTCGCGATGATCCGCTCGCCGACCTCCGTCGTCGACAACTTCGCATCACCGCGGGTGGCCAGGTGCTGCTCGACGGCCTTGTCGACGCGCGCGGCGGCGTCGGCCTCACCGAGATGGTTCAGCAGCAGGGCCACCGACATGATCGCCGCCGTCGGGTCGGCTATCCCCTGACCCGCGATATCGGGTGCGCTGCCGTGAACGGGTTCGAACATCGACGGATTCGTGCGCGTCGCATCGATGTTGCCGCTGGCCGCCAACCCGATTCCGCCGGAGACTGCCGCCGCGAGATCGGTGATGATGTCACCGAACAGGTTGTCGGTCACGATCACATCGAACCGGCCCGGATCGGTCACCATGTGGATGGTGGCCGCATCGATGTGCTGGTAGGCGACCTCGATGTCGGGATGCTCCCGGCTGACCTCGTCGACCACCCGCGACCACAACCTGCCTGCGTAGGTCAGCACGTTCGTCTTGTGCACCAGCGTCACGTGCTTGCGCCGCTCGGCGGCGCGCGCGAATGCGTAACGGACGACTCGCTCGACACCGAACGCGGTGTTCAGGCTGACCTCGGTCGCCACCTCGTGCGGTGTGCCTGCGCGGATGACGCCACCGGTGCCGGTGTAGGGCCCTTCGGTTCCCTCGCGGACGACGACGAAGTCGATCGGGGGGTTACCGGCCAGCGGGCTGTCGACAGACGGATACAGCCGTGACGGCCGGAGATTCACGTGATGGTCGAGTTGGAAGCGCAACGTCAGCAGCAATCCGCGCTCGAGCACGCCGCTGGGTACGGATGGATCACCGATGGCGCCCAACAGGATCGCGTCGTGACCCTTCAGTTCGTCGACGACACCGTCGGGCAGTGTCTCCCCCGTTGCGTGATAGCGCCGCGCACCGAGGTCGTACTCCGTCTTCTCGACTCCGGGCAGCACCGCATCGAGGACCTTGAGCGCCTCCCCGACGACCTCGGGACCGATTCCGTCGCCGGCAATGACCGCCAATCTCATGCCAGGTCCACCACTTCCAGCAGGTTGGCGCCGACGGCCTTGGCGATCTCTGCCCGCAGCTCCTGCGGGACGTCACGGTCGATGCGCATCAGGATCGTCGCGCTGCCGGCTTCGGCGTCCTCGCTGAGTTGCGCGGCATGAATGTTGATACCGGCCGAGCCAAGCAGTGTGCCGATCTTGCCAAGCGTTCCCGGCTGGTCGGCGTAATTGATGATCAGGTTGATGCCCTCGGCGCGCAGATCGAAGTTGCGGCCGTTGATCTGAACGACCTTCTCGACCTGCTGCGGCCCCGACAGTGTGCCCGCCACGTTGGCCACCTGGCCGTCGGAGCACACCGCGCGCACGTCGACAACGCTGCGATGGTTGGGGCTTTCGGTCGCGGTGGTGATGCTGGCCTCGACACCGCGCTCGGCGGCGAGCGCGGGCGCGTTGACGAATGTCACCGGATCTTCGATCACCGAGGAGAACAACCCCCGCAGTGCCGAAAGTCGCAGCACCTCAACCTCTTCAGACGCCAGCTCGCCGCGCACCTGCACGGAGATGGACACCGGAAGCTCGGTGGAGATCACACCGATCAGCAGCCCGAGCTTGCGGACCAGGTCGAGCCACGGCGCGACCTCCTCGCCGACGACGCCGCCGCCGACGTTCACCGCATCGGGTACGAACTCGCCCGCGAGCGCCAGCTTCACGCTCTCCGCGACGTCGGTACCCGCGCGATCCTGCGCCTCGGCAGTCGATGCACCGAGGTGAGGGGTGACGACGACCTGCGGCAGGTCGAACAGCGGGCTTTCGGTTGTCGGTTCGCTGGCGAACACGTCGAGTCCAGCGGCCCGCACGTGTCCGCTGGCCACCGCCTCGGCGAGCGCCTCCTCGACGATCAGGCCGCCGCGAGCGGCGTTGACGATGATGACGCCGGGCTTCGTCTTGGCCAGCGCCTCCTTACCGATCAGCCCGGCGGTCTCTGGCGTCTTCGGCAGGTGCACGGAGATGAAGTCGGCCCGGGCCAGCAGTTCGTCGAGCGTCAGCAACTCGATACCCAGCTGCGCGGCGCGGGCCGGCGACACATACGGGTCATACGCGACGACGTGGGTGCCGAACGCGGCGAGCCGCTGCGCGACGAGCTGGCCGATCCGGCCGAGTCCGACCACGCCGACCGTCTTGCCGTAGATCTCCGTACCGGAGAACGACGACCGCTTCCAGGCGTGTTCGCGCAACGACGCGTCGGCTGACGGGATCTGCCTCGCGGCGGACAGCATGAGCGCGAGCGCGTGTTCGGCGGCGCTGTGGATGTTCGAGGTCGGGGCGTTGACCACCAGCACGCCTCTGGCGGTGGCGGCATCGACGTCGACGTTGTCCAGGCCGACACCGGCGCGCGCGACGATCTTCAGCTTTGGCGCGGCGGCCAGCACCTCGGCGTCGACGGTGGTAGCGGAGCGGACCAGCAGCGCGTCGGCCTCCGGCACGGCGGCCAGCAGCTTTTCGCGGTCAGGGCCATCCACCCAGCGGACCTCTACCTGGTCACCGAGCGCAGACACGGTAGATTCGGCCAGTTTGTCGGCGATAAGTACGACGGGGAGACTCACCCGGACAGACTAATGGGCTTCAATTGCAGGCGTGGACGTGACCGTCGTCGGCAGTGGACCCAACGGCTTGGCCGCCGCCGTCATCTGCGCACGAGCGGGGCTAGCGGTGCGCGTGATCGAGGCCCAACCGACCGCGGGCGGCGGTGCGCGCAGTGCGCAGGACCCCGAGTTTCCCGGTGTGCTGCACGACGTCTGTTCGGCGGTTCATCCGCTCGGGCTGGCGTCACCGTTTTTCTCCGAGTTCGATCTCGCGGCTCGCGGCGTGCAGCTCGTCGCGCCCGACGTGTCCTACGCCAATCCCCTGCCAGGCAGGCGCGCCGCAGTCGCGTATCGCTCGCTGGATCGCACCTGTGAGGAGCTCACCGACGGCGCGTCATGGCGACGGCTCTTCGGACCCTTGGCTGACCACGTCGACGGTGTGCTCGGATTCTTCCTGGGCGACAAGCGGTCGCTGCCTGCGGACCTGCCGACGACTGTGCGGGCCGGCCTTCGCGTGCTGACCCAGGGCAGCCATGCATGGGGGCTGTTGCGCGGCGAGGATGCCCGCGCATTGTTCACCGGCGTTGGCGCACATGCCATCATGACGATTCCGTCACCGGTGAACAGCGGCGCCGGGGTCATGCTCGGGACGTTGGCGCACGCGGTGGGCTGGCCGGTGCCGGTCGGAGGGACCCAGATGATCCCCGACGCGTTGATCGCCGATCTGCGAGCTCACGGCGGCGAACTGGTGCTGGGTGAACGCGTCACCGCCCCGCCCGACGGTGTCACGATCTACGACACCGCACCGACGGCCCTTCTCGACATCTACGGTGACGCTGTTCCGTCGCGGTACGCGAAGGCGTTGCGCCGCTACCGATTCGGGCCCGGCGTGTGCAAGGTCGACTTCGTGCTATCGGGCGAGATTGGATGGCGTGACGCGCGGGTCGGCCAGGCGCCGACTGTGCACCTGGGCGGGACGAGGGCGCAGATGGCCCTTGCCGAGCGCGAGATCGCGGCGGGGCGGCACGCCGAATGGCCGATGACGCTGGTGGCGCTGCCGCACCTCGCCGACCCGTCGCGCATCGACGAGCAGGGCCGCAGACCGTTGTGGACCTATGCGCACGTCCCGGCGGGCTCCGCGGCCGACCTGACCGAGACGATCACAGGGATGTTCGAGGACGCCGCGCCCGGCTTCCGCGATTTGGTGCTGTCATCGCATTGCGTGCCCGCAGCCCAAATGTCGGACCACAACGCGAATTACGTCGGCGGCGACATCATCGTCGGTGGAGCCACCTTGTTCGCCGCGATGGTCGGCCCGACGCTTCGGCTCAACCCGTGGACGACACCCATTCCGAAGGCGTACCTGTGCTCGTCGGCGACGCCACCGGGCACCGGTGTGCACGGGATGGCGGGCTACTACGCCGCGCGCACCGTGCTGCGCAAGGAGTTCGGCATCAAGGCGCTGCCCAGGCTGTCGCCATGACGCCGCCGACGTCCTAAAATGCGATTTCGGCGCGCTCATCGACGTTGTGCGCATGCCAGCGCGCCGAAATCGCTGAACTGCTAGGCGGTTTCGGTGATGGGGCGGTCGACCCAGCTCATCAGGTCGCGCAGCTTCTTGCCGGTCACCTCGATCGAGTGCTCGGCGTTCTGCTTGCGCAGATCCTCGAGTTGCTTGTTGCCGCCCTCGACGTTGGCCACCAGCTTCTTGACGAAGGTGCCGTCCTGGATGTCGGAGAGGATGTCCTTCATCCGCTGCTTGGTGTCGGCGTCGATGACCCGCGGGCCCGATAGGTAGCCGCCGAACTCGGCGGTGTCTGACACCGAGTAGTTCATCCGCGCGATGCCGCCCTCGTACATCAGGTCGACGATCAGCTTCAGCTCGTGCAGCACCTCGAAATAGGCCAGCTCCGGCTCGTATCCCGCTTCCACCATCACGTCGAAGCCGGTCTTCACCAATTCCTCTGTGCCGCCGCACAGCACGGCCTGCTCGCCGAACAGGTCGGTCTCGGTCTCGTCCTTGAACGTGGTCTTGATGACGCCGGCGCGAGTGCCGCCGATGCCCTTGGCGTACGACAGCGCAAGCGCCTGGCCCTCACCCTTGGGGTCCTGCTCGACGGCGATGAGGCACGGCACGCCCTTACCGTCGACGAACTGCCTGCGCACCAGGTGACCGGGGCCCTTCGGAGCGACCATGCCGATCGTGACGTTGGCAGGCGGCTTGATCAGATCGAAGTGGATGTTGAGGCCGTGCCCGAAGAACAGCGCGTTGCCGTCCTCGAGATTCGGCTCGATGTCGCTGGAGAAGATGTCGGCCTGTGCGGTGTCGGGCGCCAGCAGCATGATAACGTCGGCCCATTTGGCGACCTCGGCGGGGGTATCCACATCGAGCCCCTGCTCGGTGACCTTGGCCCGCGACTTCGAGCCTTCCTTGAGGCCCACCTTCACCTCGACGCCGGAATCGCGCAGGCTCAACGAGTGCGCATGGCCCTGGCTGCCGTAGCCGATGACGCCGACCTTGCGTCCCTGGATGACCGACAGGTCTGCGTCGTCGTCATAGAACATCTCTACTGCCACTGTATTTCCTTCTCTGTTCGTTCTTCTGCCTGAGTTCGGGGCTTTACTTGACGCCGATGCCGCGCGGTCCGCGCGACAGCGACACCACTCCTGACTGCACGAGCTCGCGAATTCCGTACGGCTCGAGCACCCGCAGGAACGCTTCCAGTTTCGCAGGCGTTCCGGTCGCTTCGATCGTCAACGACTCTGTCGACACGTCGACGACCTTGGCGCGGAACAGGTTCACCGCTTCGATGACCTGTCCCCGGGTGGTCGCATCTGTGCGCACCTTGACCAGTGCCAGTTCGCGCGCCACCGAGTTGTCGTCGTCCTGCTCGACGATCTTGATCACGTTGATCAGCTTGTTGAGCTGCTTGGTGATCTGTTCGAGCGGAGACTCGTCGACGCTGACCACGATGGTCATCCGCGACATGTCCTTCTGCTCGGTGGCACCGACCGCAAGCGACTGAATGTTGTAGCCGCGCCGGGAGAAGAGCGACGCCACGCGGGCGAGCACGCCCGGTTTGTCCTCGACGAGCACCGAAAGGGTGTGGGTGGGAACTGAACCGCTCATCAGGCGTGGCCTTCTTCGGGATCGTCGAACAGCGGACGGATTCCGCGCGCGGCCTGAATCTCGTCGTTGCTCGTGCCTGCGGCCACCATCGGCCACACCTGCGCGTCGGCGCCGACGACGAAGTCGATCACCACGGGCCGGTCGTTGATGGCGCGCGCCTGGTTGATCACGTCGACGACGTCTTCGGCCCGCTCACAACGCAGTCCGACGCAGCCGAGCGCCTCTGCGAGCTTGACGAAGTCGGGGATGCGGTGGCTGTGCGTGGACAGGTCCGTCTGGCTGTACCGCTCTCCGTAGAACAGTGTCTGCCACTGCCGCACCATGCCCAAGTTGCCGTTGTTGATGACCGCGACCTTGATCGGGGCGCCCTCGACCGCGCAGGTGGCCAACTCCTGGTTGGTCATCTGGAAGCAGCCGTCGCCGTCGATGGCCCAAACCTCGGCGTCGGGGCGGGCGAACTTCGCGCCCATCGCGGCGGGAACGGCGTAGCCCATCGTGCCGAGTCCGCCGGAGTTGAGCCACGTCTTCGGGTGCTCATACGAGATGAACTGCGCGGCCCACATCTGGTGCTGCCCAACGCCTGCGACGTAAACGGCGTCGGGGCCCGCAATCTTGCCGAGCTGTTCGATCACGTACTCGGGAGACAGACTTCCGTCGCTCTGCGGTCCATAGCTGAGCGGGTATGTCGCCTTCACCCCGCGCAGGTACTCCCACCACTTGTCCATCTGGATCGCGGAGGTGCCGTCGCGGCGCAGCGCCTCGATCAGTTCCGCGATGACGGCCTTTACGTCGCCGACGATCGGCACGTCGGCGTTGCGGTTCTTGCCGATCTCGGCCGGGTCGATGTCGGCGTGAATGACCTTGGCCTCGGGCGCGAACGAGTCCAGCTTGCCCGTCACCCGGTCATCGAACCGCGTGCCGAGCGCAATCAGCAGATCGCTGCGCTGCAGCGCGGCCACCGCGGCCACCGTGCCGTGCATACCCGGCATACCCATGTTCTGCGGATGGCTGTCCGGGAAGGCGCCGCGCGCCATCAGGGTGGTCACCACCGGGATGCCGGTCATCTCGGCGAGATCGCGCAGTTCTTCGGTCGCTTCGCCGCGGATGACGCCGCCGCCGACATAGAGCACCGGTTTGCGCGCCACCGCGATCAGTTTGGCGGCTTCCCGGATCTGGCGGCTGTGCGGCTTGGTGTTCGGCCTGTACCCAGGCAGCTCGAATTTCGGCGGCCAGCTGAACGTGCACTGCCCCTGCAGCACGTCCTTGGGAATATCGACCAGCACCGGACCGGGCCTGCCCGACCTCGCGATGTGGAACGCCTCGGCCATCACCCGCGGAATGTCGTCGCCGTTGCGCACCAGGAAGTTGTGCTTGGTGATGGGCATCGTGATGCCCGAAATGTCGGCTTCCTGGAAGGCGTCGGTACCGATCAGGGCGCGTCCGACCTGACCGGTCACGGCGACCACCGGGATCGAGTCCATGTGCGCGTCGGCCAGCGGCGTCACCAGGTTGGTGGCGCCGGGGCCCGACGTCGCCATGCACACACCGACCTTGCCGGTCGCGTGAGCGTATCCACTTGCCGCATGTCCGGCGCCCTGCTCGTGGCGGACGAGGACGTGACGGAGCTTCTGCGAGTCGAAGAGCGGGTCATAGACCGGCAACACGGCTCCGCCGGGAATGCCGAAGATGACCTCGACGTCGAGCTCCTCCAACGACCGGATGACCGATTGGGCTCCGGTGAGTTGTTGCGGGGCAACCTTCTTGGGCTGGCTTGACTGGCCTTGACCGCTCGCCTTCGCCGCGGATTGCGCAGCGTTGGCCTCGGCCAAATCCCCGTACGGCGGGTTCGCCGACCGATCCGGGGGTCGTGTGGTTGGTGCGCTCACGATGTCCTCATTTGTCTGGAATTGTTGTGGACTCTCAAATCACTGCTGGGGCAACAAAAAACCCCCGTCAGCGAGGCCGCTGTACGAGGGTTGCGCGTTGATACTTGTGACTATGCCCGAGTCGGGGCTAGCGCGGTATCAACGCGCAACCCAATTACTACGAGCAAGCCAAGGTTCGACACAACAAATGACCGTAGTCTCCGCACTGGTCAACCGTCAAATTCCTTACCGGCGCGACGCAATGGGACGATGGCAGGCGTGACTTCGCAACCGCAGCCGGGCCCTGCTGAACCGGTCGTCATCAGGATCTCGCCGATGGCGCACTTCGCCGTCGGCTTCCTGGTGCTGGGCATCCTGTCGCTGGTGATGGCATCACCGTGGTTTGCGCCGCTGCTGATCATTCCGGCGGTGCTGTCCACCTACATCGCCCGGCTGCGCACCGTCGCGGGCCGCGACACCGTCACCGCGCGCAGCCTTGCCCACAGCGAGACAGTGAGCTGGGGGGACATCGACGGCCTCGCCTTCAACAAGGGCTCCTGGGCGCGGGCCCAACTAAAGGACGGCCGCGAGCTGACACTTCCCGCCGTCACGTTCTCCACGCTGCCGCGCCTGACGGAGGCCAGCGCCGGTCGAGTGCCCAACCCCTACGGCTGAGCCGCTACGACAGCGGGTTGCCGCCGTTGAGGAACACCCACAGCGCGATTCCGCCGCCGATACCGATGAGCAGCGCCGCGAAGGAGCCGACGAACGGCCGACGGGCCCACCCGCGGCCTGCATCCAATCCGTAGCGCCCAGGGCCTGCGAGGATGATCGCGACGACCGCGACGATCAGGATGACCTTGTATTCGTGCCCGTCGGTGAGGAAGTCCCGCAGCCTGGCCTCATTGTGGGCGGCCATCGCCTCCACCAGTAGGCCGTTGACCAGGTACGCCAGTGCGCCTGCGGCGGCCAGCGGGGTGAACAAGCCCAGGATCAGCAACAGGCCGGCAAGAATCTGGGCTCCGGTGCCGATATAGGTCAGCATGTCGGCGTGCTGGTAGCCGACCTCGGTCAGCCGGTCCTCGAAGCCGTTCAGCCCCGGCCCGCCGAACCAGCCGAACGCCTTCTGCAGGCCGTGGGTGATCAACAGGGCGCCGACGGCCCAGCGCAGGAGCATCAGGCCGAAGTCCTGGGTGCCGCGCCGGTCGTCTGTCCGCCGATCGTCGTAACCGTGCCCGATATCGGCGGGCTGAATGTAGGACGCCATCGGCTGGCTATCGCCCGGTTGTGAATACGGCAGCGGCTCGGGGTCGCTGATCAGCCCGTATCCGGGCTGGGAATCGGTCTTGTAGTTCGGGATGGCGGTGGTTTCGAAATCGCCCGCGTAATTCGACGAGGGCAGGTCGTCTTCTGGGTCGACCAGGCTTGCCGACGTCTGTCGGCCCATATCGTCGGGCCGCTGCCACTGGGGATTACTGCTCACCTGCTCAGGGTAAGTGCTCACTATCGGTGAATCGAGGATTGGCGCGGCGCTTTTCGCCTCGTATTCGCGGGTGAGAAGCAGGCGCGCGGGAGCACCGGCGTGGCGCGCACCGCGGAACAATCCGTAACCTGGCGGGCATGAGTGTGCGTGGGCCTTTGCGGGGCGTCGTCGCATTGTCCTGCGCCGTGTTGCTCGCGCTGTCCGGCTGTGCGCGGTTCGACAGCGCCCAATCGCAGCCTTTCACCGAAGAACCCGAGTTGCGGCCGGGTCCGAGTTCGTCTCCCCCGCCGCCGCCTCCGCTGCCTGCCAAGCCGTTTCCCAAGGAGTGCCCGGCACCGGGTGTCATGCAGGGCTGCCTGGAGAGCACGAGCGGGCTGATCATGCTGCCCGACAGCCAGTCCGCGTTGGTCGCAGAACGCGTGACCGGCGCCGTCAAAGAGGTCTCCGTTCGGGCAGAACCTAAGGTCAAGACCGTCATTCCGGTCGACGGAAGCGGTGACGGCGGCCTGATGGACATCGTCTTGTCGCCGACGTACGGCCAGGACCGGTTGATGTACGCCTACATCAGCACGCCAGAAGACAACCGGGTCGTCCGCATCGCCGACGGCGACATCCCGAAGCCGATCCTCACCGGCATCCCCAAGGGTGCGACCGGCAACATGGGCGCCCTTCAGTTCACCAGCGAGACCACGCTGATGGTGATGACCGGCGACGCAGGCGACCCGGCGCTCGCGGCCGACCCGGCTTCGTCCGCGGGCAAGTTGCTGCGCATCGAGCAGCCGACCACCGTCAACCAGGCCCCCCAGACCACCGCGATGAGCGGATTGGGGTCGGGCGGCGGCCTGTGCATGGATCCCTCGGACGGCTCGCTCTACGTCGTCGACCGCACCCCGACGGCTGACCGGTTGCAGCGCATCACCAAAGACTCGAAGACCTCGACCGTCTGGACCTGGCCCGATAAGCCCGGCGCGGCCGGGTGCGCCGCGCTCGACGGCACGGTGCTTGTCAACCTGATCAACCCCAAACAGACAGTGGCCGTGCGGCTGGCTCCCGACACCGGCTCGGTCACCGGCGAACCCGAAGTGGTCCGTCAGGACGTGCACGGCCACGCGTGGGCTCTGCAGACCTCGCCGGACGGGAACGTCTGGGGTGCGACGGTGAACAAGACCGCGGGTGACCCAGAGAAGCTCGACGACGTCGTTTTCCCGGTCTTCCCGTCGGGCGGCGGCTTCCCGCGCAGCAACGCCGATAACACCTAGACCTGCACAGCCAGCCGTTCTCGCGCCTGCGCCGGGGTGATCGTCGTCGGCGACGCCGGCGGTCCCGCCGCCAGGTGCTGGGCCAGGATCTCGGCGGTGTGCGGGGCGATCCGTCGCGCCAGCGCCAGCATCGGGCGATGGTCGGCGGCGGCAAGAGCCCGCACGAACGCCCTGGCTGCGGGCGTCACGGCGGCGTCCACCGCGGCGGGCTGATCGAAGTTGCCCATCCGCCTCATCCATTTCGGCAGGGTGGCGATGGCCGCGGGCGCCATCACCCGACTGCCCGCCCACAAGCGCACGCCGCGATCGCGCGGGGTCCAGAGCAGATAGCGCATGGCGCGGTCGGCGTGTTCGGAGGTGCACAGCTTGCCGCGGACGTCGGCGAAGTACTGGCGCACCTCGTCGCGTGACACGGGCACCTCGGATGGTTTGCAGGTCTGCAGCTCTGCCGCGATCCGCGATTCAGCCCAGAACCGGGCCTCCTCGGATTTCGACAGCGGGCCAGGACCGTATCGCTCGTAGCACTTGAGCACCGAATGCCATCCGGTGACGTGGATCCAGAGCTGGGCGTCGGGATTGTTGGCGCTGTAGCGAGTTCCGGTGATCGGTTCGATGCCCGTGGCCTTGGCGTGCACGCGCATCAAGGCATCCGACACCTCGATCGCGGTGCGCCCGTCGGCGACCGCGACGGTCAGGAAGTAGGCCAGAGTGCGGTCCAGCCTCCCGGAGGGGTCGGTATAGATGCCCGCGCTGTCGGCGACCGCCGCGGCCAGATACGGGTCGAAGTGCTCGAGCACGACCGCCCGCTGGAACCCGATCAGCGCCGTAGGTGCGGCCCACACTTTCCAGCTCGGGGAACCGGGTCCAAAAAACCCGTAGTCATCGCGCCGAATAGACATGTCTACCTCCGCTTCCGCGTGAATACAACGCCACCGTAGCAATTGCAGGACAGGAATACAACGGTGCCGTAATATTGATCACATGGCCCGTAAGTACGCCCCGCGGCTGCCGCGCGAGCAGCGCCGCGAACAGCTTCTCGACGCGGCGATGACCGTGCTGGGCGGGTGCCAGTTGCACGAGCTGAGCATGGAGGCCGTCGCCGAGGCGGCGGGCGTGGGAAAGCCGGTGCTGTACACCGTGTTTCGCACGCGAGGCGAACTTGTCGCGGCTCTGCTGCGACGCGAGCATCGGCGCGGGATCGACCAGGTGCGCGCCGCGATGCCCGACGACCTGACGGTGCACGGGCCCGCGAGCGCGTACACGGCGACCGTATCGGCGTTTCTGCAGGTGGTGCTCGAGAACCCGACCCGCTGGCGGCTGATTCTGACCATGCCAGAGAGCGCCCCGCGCGAATATCGCGATGCGCTGCGAACGGCCAGGTCGTCGATCCTGGCGCAGGCCGAGGAACTGGCGAAGGCGGGCATCGCGCTGACGCCGGCTCTCACGTCGCTTGACCCCGTGCTGCTTGGCCACACCATGTTGTCGTTCGCCGAGATGCTGGGCCGGTTGGCGATCACCGACCCTGAGACGTATCCGCGGGAACGCCTGGAGGAGTTCGCCCGCTCCGCGATGTCGCTTGGCGGGAGCTACGCCGGGCCGAAGTAGCGAATGCCAACGGTTGCGTTTGTCGCGCTGGGTATTTCGCAGAACACGACACCACGACCCGCGGGTGTGTGCACCGAGGCGCTGACGGTGTCGCCGGTGGCGATCATCTTCGTCCATCGGCCACCGCGCAGTCGATCGACGCACTCTCCCAACGAGATCGGGGTCTGCTCGCCGTACGTGATCGCGCTGTCGCCCAACGCCCGCCGTGCGGTCATCTGGTCGCCGGCGACGGCCGCGTCGAGAAACGTCGCGACGCTGCGCTTCGCACGCCTGCCCGGCCGCCTGAAGGCTTTCAGATACCCCACGCTGCCACCGATCCCCTGGTTGCCGACCAGTTCACGGACCAGCCGCAGAGACGGCGGCAGCGACTTCACGCCGTGGCGCAGCATCGGGACCATCATCGCCGGCAGCTCCCAGTGCGCGCGCAGACGCTCAATCTCCCAGTCCCCGTCGGAGTCTCGAAGGACATACCGAAGATGCATGGGAACATCCAATGTCACGCCTGGCGCCATCACGATTTCGAGCATCAGGTCGCGGACCACCGCTGAGTCGACCGAGACATCGACGTCGCGATGGAAGATGATCTGTCGCGGTGCGATGAAGGTGTCGTAGAACCGGCCGATCTCGTCGTATCCCACGTGCGGCTGGGAGCCGTACGGATCCTCGACGCATGCGTCGAGCGCGAACAATTCGACCCAACCAGCCCTATCGTGCGAAGCCGTTGCCACAGGTGAGCGTTCCACCACCGCCAGGAGTTCGGCGTCCAACGCCGCCATCTAGGTGCAGGCCGCCAGCACCAACTCGCGCACCCGCGCAGCGTCGGCCTGACCCTTCGTCGCCTTCATCACCGCACCGACGATGGCACCGGCGGCCTGTATCTTGCCGCCGCGAATCTTCTCTGCCACATCGGGATTGGCGGCAAGTGCTTCGTCCACCGCCGCCTGGATGAGCGAATCGTCGCGGACCAGTTCGAGGCCACGGGCCTTCATCACGTCTGCGGGCTCGCCTTCACCGGCCAGCACGCCCTCGACCACCCCACGGGCCAGCTTGTTGGACAGCTTGCCCTCGTCGACAAGGGCGACGACGGCGGCAACCTGTGCGGGCGTGATGTTCAGCGCGTCGAGGTCGACGCCGGCCTCGTTGGCCTTCTGCACCAGGAAGCTCCCCCACCACGCCCGAGCGCCCTCGCTGGACGCCCCCTGCGCGACGGTGGCGGCGATCAAGTCGAGCGCTCCGATGTTGACGAGGTCACGCATCACCTCGTCGGAGATACCCCAGTCCTGCTGTATGCGCTTGCGCGCCAACCACGGGTACTCGGGAATGCTCTCCCGCAGTTTCTCCACGAACTCCGCGTCGGGTGCGATCGGCTCGAGGTCGGGTTCGGGGAAATAGCGGTAGTCCTGCGCGGTTTCCTTGCTTCGGCCCGGCGAGGTGTAGCCGTCCTCGTGGAAGTGCCTGGTCTCCTGGTGGACGCGTTCGCCGGAGTCCAGAACCGCTGCTTGCCTGCGCATCTCGTAGCGAACGGCGACCTCGACGCTCTTCAGAGAGTTCACGTTCTTGGTTTCGGTGCGGGTGCCGAATTCGGTCGCGCCCGTCGGTTTGAGGGAGACGTTCGAATCGCACCGCATCGAGCCCTGATCCATCCGCACGTCGGAAACGCCGAGGGCCCGCAACATATCCCGAAGCGCCGTCACATAGGCGCGGGCGATCTCGGGTGCGCGTTCACCGGTGCCCTCGACCGGCCGGGTGACGATCTCGATGAGCGGTACCCCGGCGCGGTTGTAGTCGATCAGCGAGGTGGTTGCGCCCGCGATCCGGCCGCTTTCGTTGCCCAGGTGGGTGAGCTTGCCAGTGTCTTCCTCCATGTGTGCGCGCTCGATCTCCACCCGCCACGTGGTGCCGTCGTCGAGCGGAACGTCGAGGTAGCCGTTGATCGCGATCGGCTCGTCGTATTGCGAGATCTGATAGTTCTTCGGCATGTCCGGATAGAAGTAGTTCTTCCTGGCGAACCGGCACCATGGCACGATCTCGCAGTTCAGCGCCAGCCCGATCCGCATCGCCGACTCGACGGCGACCTGGTTGAGCACCGGCAGAGAGCCTGGTAGGCCGAGGCACACCGGGCACACCTGCGTATTGGGTTCGGCGCCGAAGCGATTGGCGCAGCCGCAGAACATCTTGGTAGCCGTCGACAGCTCGACGTGCACCTCGAGTCCGAGGACCGGGTCGTAACGGGCGACGACGTCGTCGTAGTCGACCAGGTCGGCCGTGGATGCAGCGGTCATGGTGGCGAGTTTAGTGGGACGACCTAGGCCAGCTTGGGGTGCACACCCGGGATCAGCCCCGCGGCCGCGGACATCCGCTGCAGGTCGCGCAGCACGGTCTTGCGCTCGGCGGCGGTGAGCGATGCGGTGATCGCGTCCTCCTGCGCGCGCCCCTGCGCATCGAGATCTGGCAACAACTTGCGGGCCTTGTCGGTCAGGGTGACCGCGAATGCGCGCCGGTCGTCCGGGTGCGGCATCCGCTTGACCAGTCCTTGGCTCTCCAGCTTGTCGATGACCGCGACCATCACATTGCGATGGATGCCGAGCTGGGTCGACAGCTGCCGCTGCGATTGACCGTCGTCCTCGACCAGCGCCTTCAGCACCGCGTACGTGCGGGGTTCGACGCCGAATGGCGCCAACCGGTGCACGAAATCCTCCGCGAGATAGACACCCAGTTGGGACAGCAGAAACGGGATCCGCTGATGCAGCTCGGCGATGCCGGTCGAACCTTCGGCCATCCGCAGACACTAGCACCGCCAGTGATAGTCATCTAGAGTGATAATCACCATCAAGTGACGAATTGAGGGCATCTCATGCAAATCGTGATCTTCGGCGCCAACGGGCGCACCGGTCGACTGATGACGCGGCTGGCCCTGGAACGTGGACACCACGCTGTCGTCGTGACACGGCGGCCGCCCGAGTTCCCGTTCACCGATCGTCGACTGACGGTGGCGGGCGCCGACGTGCGCGACCCCTCGTCTCTGATCGATGTCGTGCGCGGCGCGGATGCGGTGCTGTCCAGCCTCGGCGTGCCGTTCAGCCTTCGCCGCATCGACACCTACTCGGTGGGGGTGGCCAACATCATCGAGGCGATGCGCGACGCAGGAGTGCGACGCCTGGCGGTCGTGAGTTCCACCGGCGCCTATCCGTATCCGAACCGCATCGATCCGCCTGCCGCGCTGCGGTTCGTCGAACCCGTCATCACCCGCACGATCGGCAAGAGCACCTACGACGACCAGCGCCGGATGGAAGACATCGTCCGCGATAGCGGCCTGGACGCGACGATCGTCCGGCCGTCCGGACTGTTCGACCTGCCGCAGCCAACGAATTACGTTGCCGGGGAGGTTGATCCGGTTGGCGGCTACACCGCGCGGATCGACCTGGCGGACTACCTCGTCGCGCTCGCGGGAGACAACTCCACCGCAGGCAAGACCGTCGTCGTCTCCACCACGAAAGACACCCCGACGATGTGGCAGATGGTCCGTCGCGAAGCCTTCAGCGCCTCGTGACGACCGATCTGACCGCAGGAAACTCAGCCGAAGAATTCGGCGGCGTCGTCGTATCGGCTCTGCGGTACCAGCTTCAGCTGGCGCACGGCGTCGGCCAGCGGCACGCGGCCGATGTCCTGCCCTCGCAGTGAAACCATCGTCCCGTATTCGCCTGCGTGGGCGGCGTCGGCGGCGTTCACGCCGAACCGGGTCGCGAGCACGCGGTCATAGGGGGTCGGCGTACCGCCGCGCTGCACGTGGCCGAGGACGGTCACCCGCACCTCCTTGTTGATCCGCTTCTCGACCTCGCTGGCCAGCTGCTGGGCGACGCCGGTGAACTTCTCGTGCCCGAACTCGTCGATCCCGCCTTCGCGCAACTGCATCGAACCCTCGGCAGGTTTGGCGCCCTCGGCAACCACGCAGATGAAGTGCGCATCGCCGCGCACGAAGCGCTGCTTGATGAGCCGACACACCTCTTCGACGTCGAACGGCTGCTCAGGGATCAGCGTCATATGCGCGCCCGACGCCAGGCCGGCGTTCAGCGCGATCCAGCCTGCGTGCCGTCCCATCACCTCGACGAGCATCACGCGCTGATGCGACTCGGCCGTGCTGTGCAGTCGATCGATGGCTTCGCTCGCGACGCCAAGTGCGGTGTCGTGGCCGAACGTGACGTCGGTGCAGTCGATGTCGTTGTCGATGGTCTTGGGCACCCCAACGACGGGAACGTTCTCCTCAGACAGCCAGTGCGCCGCGGTCAGGGTGCCTTCGCCGCCGATCGGGATGAGCACGTCGATGCCGTTGTCGTCCAGCGTCTGCTTGATCTGGTCGAGGCCGGCCTTCAGCTTGTCCGGATGCACGCGCGCGGTGCCGAGCATGGTGCCGCCCTTGGCGAGCAGGCGATCGTTGCGGTCGTCGTTGCGCAGCTGGATACGACGGTCCTCGAGCAGACCGCGCCAGCCATCCAGAAATCCGACGACCGACGAGCCGTATCGCACGTCACAGGTGCGAACGATCGCCCGGATCACCGCGTTCAGCCCGGGACAGTCGCCGCCACCGGTCAGGGTTCCAATGCGCATGCGTCCTATCCTCCCCTGTGTCGCCCTCGCGGGCAGGCTTGTCGGGCTAGACCGCCGTCGGCAGTGCCCCTCGGGCCGCCTCGTAGGCCGCCCCGACCCGGTAGAGCCGGTCATCGGCCAGTGCGGGAGCCATGATCTGCAGTCCGACCGGCAGGTTGTCGTCGGGAGAAAGCCCCGACGGCACCGACATGCCGCAGTGTCCGGCCAGGTTCAGCGGCAGCGTGCACAGGTCGAACAGGTACATCGCCAGCGGATCGTCGACTTTCTCGCCCAGCGGGAACGCGGTGGTCGGCGTCGCAGGCGACACCAGCACGTCCACCTTCTGGTACGCCTCGTCGAGGTCGCGAGCGATCAGCGTGCGTACCTTCTGCGCCTGGTTGTAGTACGCGTCGTAATAGCCCGCCGACAGCGCGTATGTACCAATCATGATGCGGCGCTTAACTTCCGGGCCGAATCCGGCGGCGCGTGTCATCGCCATGACCTCTTCTGCGCTGTGGGTCCCGTCGTCGCCGACGCGAAGCCCGTACCGCATCCCGTCGAAGCGGGCGAGGTTCGACGACACCTCCGACGGCAGGATCAGGTAGTACGCGGGCAATGAGTAGTCGAAGTGCGGGCAGTCGACTTCCGACACCTCCGCACCGAGCTCGGTCAGCTTCTCCACCGCCGCGTTGAACGAGGACAGCACGCCCTCCTGGTAGCCGTCACCGCGCAGCTGGCGGACCACACCGACCTTGATGCCGCGCAGATCGCCGTCGGCGCCTGCCTTCGCCGCGGCGACGATGTCGGGCACGTCGGCATCGATCGACGTCGAATCCTTCGGGTCGTGGCCCGCGATCACCCGGTGCAGCAGCGCGGTATCGAGCACGGTGCGGGCGCATGGCCCGCCCTGATCCAGCGACGACGCGCAGGCGATGAGGCCGTAACGGGACACGGTGCCGTAGGTGGGTTTGACGCCGACGGTGGCCGTGAGCGCGGCGGGCTGCCGGATCGACCCGCCGGTATCCGATCCAATGGCCAGCGGTGCCTGGAACGCGGCCAGTGCGGCCGCACTTCCGCCGCCGGATCCGCCCGGTACCCGCTCGACATCCCACGGGTTGCGCGTCGGGCCGAACGCCGAGTTCTCGGTGGAGGAACCCATCGCGAACTCATCCATATTCGTCTTGCCGAGGATCGGGATTCCCGCGGCGCGCAGCCGCCCCACGACCGTCGAGTCGTAGGGCGATGTCCAACCCTCGAGGATCTTCGAGCCGCAGGTGGTCGGCATGTCCGTGGTGGTGAACACGTCCTTGAGCGCCAACGGGACACCGGCGAGCGGCGACGGCAGCGTCTCGCCTGCTTCGACGGCGGCATCCACGCGCGCGGCGGCCGCAAGCGCCTGCTCCTCCGCGACGTGCAGGAACGCCTTGTACTCGCCGTCGGTTTCGGCGATCCGGTCAAGGCAGGCGCGGGTGACCTCGGTCGACGACACCTCCTTGGCCGCGATCCTGGCGCCGAGCGTCGCGCCGTCCAGCCTGGTCAGATCGGCGCTCATTCCGGCTCCCCAAGGATCCGCGGCACCGCGAACCGGCCGTCGGCCGATTTCGGCGCCTGCGCGAGCGCCTGCTCCTGGGTCAACCCGGGTTCGACGACGTCCGGCCGGGTGACGTTGACCGACGTCAACGGGTTGTCCGTGGCCTCGACATCGGTCACGTCGACGGCCTGGATCTGGCTGACGTGCTCGATGATGGCTCCGAGCTGGCCTGCGAAGCCGTCCAGCTCGTCGTCGCTCAGCGCGAGTCGAGCCAGGCGGGCGAGATGGGCTACCTCATCTCGGGAGATCTGCGACACGACATCAAAGCCTAGTCATGCGATTGAGCCTGGCATGCCGACCCCGTGGCCTTGTGCAAAGGTGTTGCGCGTGCCTTCGTACATGCTGCGGGTCCAGCTGGAAGACAGGCCAGGCAGCCTCGGCTCATTGGCCGTGGCGCTCGGCTCGGTGGGTGCCGACATTCTGTCCCTCGACGTCGTTGAGCGCGGGACGGGCTACGCGATCGACGACCTGATCGTCGAGCTGCCGCCCGGCGCGATGCCCGACCTGTTGATCACCGCGGCGGAGAACCTCAAGGGCGTCTGGGTGGACAGCATCCGACCGCACACCGGGCTGCTCGAGGCGCATCGAGAACTGGAGTTGGTCGACCACATCGCCGCCGCACCGGACAAACCGGCGAAGCTTCAGGTGCTCGCCGACGAAGCGCCGCGCGTGCTGCGCGTCGGCTGGTGCACCGTCACGCGTCTCACCGAGTCCGGCATCACCCGCATCGTCGGCAGCCATGGCGCCCCCGAAACACATATGAACGAGCTGCCCTGGCTGCCGATCGATTCGGCGAAAGCCCTTGACGGCAAGGCGGACTGGGTGCCTCAGGTGTGGCAGGACATGGACACCGCGCTGGCTGCCGCCCCGTTGGGCGGTCCAAACACGGCGGTGGTGCTGGGCCGTCCCGGCGGCCCGGAGTTCCGGCCGTCGGAAGTGGCGCGGCTTGGCTACCTCGCCGGAATCGTGGCGACGATCCTGCGCTGACTTGTCAGCCTGCTTCGGGCCCGTTCTCCAGCAATCTCCTGAAGCCGTCCTCGTCGAGGATCGGCACCCCCAGCTCGACGGCCTTGTCGTACTTGCTGCCCGGCGCATCGCCCGCCACCACATACGCCGTCTTCTTCGACACCGAGCCTGCGGCCTTGCCGCCGCGCGCGACGATGGCCTCCTTGGCGTCGTCGCGGGAGAACCCGGGCAACGACCCGGTCACCACGATGGACAGACCCTCCAGCGTGCGTTCGATGGTGGCATCGCGTTCGTCGGCCATCCGCACGCCCGCAGCGCGCCACTTGTCGATGATCGCGCGGTGCCAGTCGACGGTGAACCACTCGGTGACCGCGGCCGCGATGGTCGGCCCGACACCCTCGACGACCGATAGTTCCTCCTCGGAGGCCGCCATGATTGCCTCGAGGTCGCCGTATTCGGTGGCCAGCGCGCGCGCGGCGGTCGGGCCGACGTGGCGGATCGACAGCGCGACGAGTACGCGCCACAGCGGTTGCGCCTTGGCATCGTGCAGGTTCACCAGTAACCGCTTGCCGTTGGCCGACAGCTCGCCTGCCTTGGTCGTGAACAGCTCGGTGCGTAGCAGATCCTCGCTGCCGAGTGTGAACAGATCGCCCTCGTCGATGATCACACCGGCCTGCAGAAGCGCGACCGCGGCTTCGTAGCCAAGCCCTTCGATGTCGAACGCACCGCGCCCGGACACGTGGAACACCCGCTCGCGCAGCTGCGCGGGGCACGACCTTGTGTTCGGGCAGCGGATGTCGGCATCGCCCTCCTTCGCGGGCGCCAGCGTCGTTCCGCATTCGGGACATGTTGTCGGCATGACGAATTCGTGTTCGGAGCCGTCGCGCAGATCGACGACAGGTCCGAGGACTTCGGGAATGACGTCGCCCGCCTTGCGAATGACGACCGTATCGCCGATGAATACGCCCTTGCGCTTCACCTCGGAGGCGTTGTGCAGCGTGGCCTGGCTGACCGTCGAGCCTGCGACCTTCACGGGCTCCATGAATGCGAACGGGGTGACCCGACCGGTGCGCCCGACGTTGACCTTGATGTCGAGCAGCTTGGTCGTCGCTTCCTCCGGCGGGTACTTGTAGGCGATCGCCCATCGTGGCGCGCGGGACGTCGACCCGAGCCTGCGCTGCAGCGCCACCTCGTCGACTTTGACGACCAGACCGTCGATTTCGTGTTCGACGTCGTGGCGGTGTTCGCCCCAGTAGGCGATGCGTTCGGTGGCCGCATCGATGCCCTGCACCTTTGTGGTGTGTTCGGAGACGGGCAGACCCCAGGACTTGAGCGCGAGGTAGGCGTCGTGCAGGGTCTTCGGGCTGAAGCCCTCCGCCCGGCCGAGGCCGTGGCAGATCATCCGCAGCTTGCGGCGCGCGGTGACGGCGGGGTTCTTCTGCCGAAGCGAACCGGCAGCGCTGTTGCGCGGGTTGGCGAACGGCGGCTTGCCCTCGGCCACCAGCCCGGCATTGAGGTCCTCGAAATCGGCGACCCTGAAGAACACCTCGCCGCGCACTTCCAGCACCTTGGGCACCGGGAACTCTTTTGACCCGGTGAGCTTTTGGGGAATGTCCTCGATCGTGCGCGCATTGAGCGTCACGTCCTCGCCGGTTCGGCCGTCGCCCCGTGTCGCAGCGCGCGTCAGCTTTCCGTCGCGGTACACCAGCGCGAGTGCGACACCGTCGATCTTCAGCTCGCAGAGATAGTGCGCGTTGTCACCGATCTCGCCCTTGATGCGGCTGGCCCACGCCGCCAGTTCCTCGGGTGTGAAGCAGTTGTCGAGGCTCAGCATCCGCTCGAGATGTTCAGCGGAGGTGAAGTCGGTCGCGAACCCCGCGCCGCCGACGAGCTGCGTCGGCGAGTCGGGCGTCCGCAGTTCGGGGTGGTCGTCCTCGAGCGCCTGCAGCTCGCGCAGCAGCGTGTCGAACTCGGAGTCGGAGATGACAGGGGCGTCGCGGACGTAGTAGCGGAACTGATGCTCACGCACCTCCTCGGCCAGTTCCTGCCAGCGGCGACGGAGGTCGGCGTCGGGGGCGTCTTCGGATTGTTCGGCGAGCGCCTTCTGCGCCTTGGTTGCCTTCGGGCTCACCCCCGCAGGCTATCCGAGGACCATGACATGCAAAGACATGCACGTTTGACGATATGCAGGTAGATGCCTGCATAATGGTCGGGTGGCGGACGACCCGATGGACATGGTGTTCAAGGCACTGGCCGACCCCGGCCGTCGACTGCTGCTGGATCGGCTGCGACAGGACAACGGCCAGACCCTTGGCCAGTTGTGCGAGTACCTCGAGATGGCGCGGCAGTCGGTCAGCCAGCACCTGTCGATGCTCGAGGCGGCCAATCTCATCAGCACCGTGCGACATGGGCGGCTCAAGCTGCATTACCTGAATCCCGTTCCGCTGCACGAGATTGTGCATCGCTGGATTCAGGAGTTCGAATATTCGCGTCTTCACGCGCTGCACGCGCTGAAGCAAGAGGCAGAGAAGGCGGACATGACCGCGACGGACGGTAAACCATCGTTTGTGTACGTGACCTACATCCACAGCACGCCGGAGAAGGTATGGAAGGCGCTCACCGACGCCAACCTCACCGCCGAGTACTGGGGCCACAGCAATGTGTCTGACTGGCAACCGGGCTCACGCTGGCAGCACCTGCGGACAGACGGGTCGGGGATCGCCGATGTCGAGGGCGAGGTGATCGAGGCAGTGCTGCCGCGTCGGCTTGTCATCACGTTCGGCGGCGCCAACGAGGCGGGCCTGCCATCCGTGGTGCGCTTCGACATCGAACCGCACCACGACATCGTCCGACTGACGGTGACGCACACCGACATCCGCGATGCATCGGATTACCAGGCGGCGGCCGCGGGGTGGGCGGCAGTCATGTCGAATCTGAAGTCGCTGTTGGAAACCGGGCACGTGTTGCCGCAGGCGCCATGGGAGATGCACGCCGAACTACGCGCACAGCAGATGTCGCGAAACGGGTAGCTTGGCGACATGCCGCACCCGATCATGTTCCGCGACGACGACCCCGTGCTCGCGAAGATGCGCACGATCGCTCTCGGCTTTCCAGAGGCGTTCGAGAAGGTGTCGTGGGGCAGACCGGTGTTCTGCGCGCCGAAGATCTTCGTGATGTACGGCGGCAGTGTGAAACCCGAGGGCAAGGGCGACTACATCCAGTACTCGCATTCGATCCTCGTCAAGGTCGACGAAAGCGACCGCAGGGCGCTCGAGCAGGACACTCGCTTCTTCTACCCCGCCTATATGGGCCCGTCGGGCTGGCTCGGGCTGGATCTCGCCGCCAAGCGCAAGGTCGACTGGGGCGAGGTCGGCGAACTCGTCGACGCGTCGTACCGGTTGGTCGCGCCGAAGAAGCTGATCGAGCAGCTCGACGAAGCCTGAACCCTGCCGAGGCCGACGTGGTTCTATCGACGTCATGAGCTTCAACAGCCCATTCCCAGACGTCGACATTCCTGACACCAGCGTCTACGACTATCTGTTCGGCAACCTCGACGATGCCGACGGCGACCGCATCGCACTGGTAGATGCGAAGCAGGGTGGTGAAACCAGCTATCGCGAGACCGTCGGCAAAATCGATTCATTCGCCGGAGCGCTGGCCGACCGCGGCATCGGCGTCGGCGACGTGGTCGGCCTGCTGGCGCCCAACAGCACCGCGTTCGCGATCGCCTTCCACGGGATTCTGCGCGCAGGGGCGACGGCCACCACCATCAACGTCTTGTTCACCGCCAAGGACATCGTCAAGCAGCTGACGGACGCGAAGGCCAAGATGCTCATCACCGTCGGCGCGCTACTGCCCCAGGCCAAGGAGGCCGCTGAGGCGGTAGGCATACCCGACGACCAGTTGGTGGTGCTCGACGGCGCGGACGGCCACCCCAGCGCCGCCGATCTGCTCGGTGCAGGGGCCGCAGCCCCTGACGTCAGTTTCGACCCCGCTACCCACCTGGCTGTGCTGCCCTACAGCTCGGGTACGACCGGCAACCCCAAAGGCGTGATGCTGACCCATCGCAACCTGGTCGCCAACGTCGCGCAGACCCGTCCGATCCAAAATGTGCAACCCGACGACGTCGTCATCGCGATCATGCCGTTCTTCCACATCTACGGAATGACCGTGTTACTCAACGCCGTTCTGCATGCGCGGGCGCGGCTGGTGATGATGGGAAGCTTCGATCTCGAGGAGTTCCTCGCCAACATCGCGAACCACAAAGTGACGGTGGCCTACATTGCGCCGCCCGTCGCGGTGGCGTTGGCCAAGCACCCCCTGGTCGACGCCTACGACATGTCGACGCTTCGGGCCGTGCTGTCGGGCGCGGCACCGCTGGACGAAGATCTCGGCCACGCAGTCGCCGACCGGATCGGATGTAGCGTCGTCCAGGGATACGGTATGACCGAGCTCAGCCCAGTCAGCCATTGCACGCCGTTGGACGGCGGCAAGCACCTGGTCGGGTCGGTCGCTCCCATCGGCGCCGCGGGCTGGACGGCGGCCAACTCGGCCTCAAGACTGATCGACCCTGAGACCGGCGACGAAATCGGCATTCCCGCAAAGGGTCTCAGCGAGACCGGCGAGTTGTGGTTCAAGGGCCCGAACGTGATGGCCGGTTACCTCGGCAACGAGGCGGCCACCAAGGAGACCATCGACGACGACGGCTGGTTACGCACCGGGGACCTGGCCAGAGTCGATTCGTCGGGCTGCGTCTACATCGTCGACCGGCTCAAGGAACTCATCAAGTACAAGGGCTACCAGGTGCCGCCCGCCGAACTGGAAGCGGTGCTGCTCACCCATCCCGCGATCGCCGACGCCGCGGTGATCGGCGTGCGCGACACCGAATCGGGTGAAGAGGTGCCGAAAGCGTTCGTGGTCAAGCAATCCGGTGCCGAGCTGACCGAGGATGACGTGATGGAATTCGTCGCCGGTGAGGTCGCGCCGTACAAGAAGGTGCGTCAGGTGGCCTTCATCGACGCGATCCCGAAGTCGAGTGCCGGCAAGATCCTGCGCAAGGACTTGCGACAGGGCTCAGGTGCGGAGTGAATTCCGCAGCGACTGTGCCGTACGCGCCTGCCGGTAGCCGAGAACCGCACCGATCGCGGGTATCAGGATCAACCCGGCCACGCCGGCCAGCGGGTCGGTGACCGTGACTGTCGTGCCGGTGCCGTACTCACCCACCAACAGGTCGGCGGACCGGATCCGCTCGACCGGCGGTAGCGGCGGCGGAAGGGGCGGGATGTTGATCTCGATCGCTGCGGGCACCGCGGGCGCCGCCAGTGCGTCCTGCGTGAGCACCGCTTCTCGCCCGGAACGGCCAACGTTCGCGCCAGGTGTGCGGCCGTTGCCGAAGGTCACATTGGGCGCGCGAAACGCCGCAGTGGGCTGACCCGAGTAGCCAGATCCGCCCCCAGGTGCGGCCGCGACCGACACGTTGTCGCCGACCGGCGCCTCGGGTATCGCCGCCGACCGCATCGCCATTTGGCCTTCCGGAGCCAAGCTCTGCACGACGAAGAGATCCTCGGTGTCGCTGCTACTGGTTCCGAGGTCCATCTTGGGCGGTTCCAGATTCGGCTTCGAGTTCTTGTCGATGCCCGCGATGCTGCTGATGCCGTTGACGACGTCACTCACGAAGTTCGACGCGGCGCGTTTCGCATAGCCGCCCTGCGCGCCGGAGCCGTGCTTCCGGTTGTCGTTGTTGGAATGTCCCGAACCGTGCCTGTCGGCGGCCGCGTCAGCCGGGTTCGGTCCGACGATCAACAGAGATGCCGCGACAACGCCCGCTCCTGCCGCGATGCGAACTGTTGAATGCGCCACGATCCCTTTCCCTGACCAACCGGGCGTGCCAGCCCATGATCCCGCCCATGCATTGTTACACAAACCTTTGCCCGGCAAACACTATTTCAAGATCGCCGCCGGGTCGTCGGCGATGGCGTCAGCCGCTTTCTGGACGAGTTCGAGCGCGATGCGGGCCCACTGCGTTGTCGCGGCCGCCAAACCGCAGGACGGAGTGACGCCGACCCGCTCGGGCAGCACGCCGCGGGGGAAGCCGAGACGATCGGTCAGGTCGACGACCGACCGAGCCACCTCCTCGGCGGACAGGCGGCGCTCCGGCGCGGCGACGGGCACCACACCAAGCAGAACCGTGCGGCCCGATTCTACGAATTCGCCGACACCGTCAAGCGAGTCCGCCGTCAGCGCCGACAGGTCGAACGACACGGCGCTGAGGCTGCTGCGCTGCAGCAGAGGCCACGGCAGTTCACCCGCGCAGCTGTGCAGCGCCACTGCCCCGCCGACCACGTCGACGCACTCGTCGAGCAGAGCCGCAGCCACCGCCTCGTCGACCGGGTGCACCGGCGACAGACTGCTCACCCCGGTCAGCCGCCCCGCCAGCGCGGCGGGTAGCGACGGCTCGTCGAACTGCACCACGACCGGGCAGTCCAGCCTTCGAGCAACCTCGGCGCGATGGGCCGCAACGCCCTCGGCCAGCGAACGTGCCAGGTCGCGCACGGCGCCGGCATCGGTGATCGCCCGATGCCCGTTGGACAGCTCCACATGCGCCGCGAGCGTGATCGGGCCGGGCGCCTGCACCTTGACGGTCCGCTCCGCCCCGCGCAGGCCCGCCTTCTCCCACGCCTCCTCGATCGCGTCGACGTCCTCGGCGAGCAGGCTCACCGCGCGACGGGTGACCGAACTGCGCCCTGCGGCGATCCGGTACCCGCGAGGCACGGTGTCGAAGGTGATGTCGACCAGCAAGGCAGCGGCTCGGCCGATGAGGTCGGCGCCGACGCCGCGGGCGGGCAGCTCAGCCAGATGCGGTAGTCGATGCAGTTCACCGACGACGATTTCGGCGGCCTCGCGCGCCGATGTCCCCGGCCAGGACCCGATTCCGGTACCCGTGGCGAAGTCATTCACTTCACCAACACTATTCGCCACACGTGCCACACGCGTTAGTCTGCGACCATGTCCTCAGCGGCTGGCCGGCTGGCGGTGTTGTGCGCCGTCGCGCTGCTGGTCGCGGGCTGCGCGCAGACCATCGAGGGCACGGCGACGCGGACCGCACCCGGAATCGACGAGGAATCGCAGTCGCCGGTGGATGTCGAATCGGTGATCCTCGACCAGGCCCAGATGCGGGCGATCACCGGTGCGGGCGAAAACCTGACGATCGTGCCGAGCATGGACGGCAAGATCCCCGTCGACGTCAGCGACCTGATGACCGGGACGCCGCAGGAGTGCCAGTGGTACTTCGCCGAGACGCAGACGTTCGGCCCCGACGTCGAGGAGTTCCACAAAACGACGTTCCAGAACCCGCCCGACGCCGGCATGATCTCCGAAGGCGCCGCGGCATACCGTGACCAGGAGACCGCCCGGCATGCGTTCGCCGACCTCGTCGGCCAGGTATACGACTGCGGGTCAACAGAACTCGGGTCGACATTCATCGGCGAGTGGACCGCCGACGCCGACACGCTGACGATGCGGTCGCCGGGTAGCTGCGGCCGCGACTACCGGATCAAGAACGTCGTGCTCGCCGAGGTGTCGTTCTGTTCGTTCCCCGAGTCGGTGCCGGGAATCGTCATGACGAACATCATGAACAAGGTGCCCAACTAAGAACTGCGCGCGATGGTGGCGCTCGCGATGACTTCGTCACCGTCGGCGTCGATGGTCCCCGTCTCGCTGGCCCGGAACGCTCGCCTTCGCGTCTTTGATCAGCAGCATCAGATGGAGTGGGTCGGTGGGGGAAGGTTCGAAGTCGTATCGGGCGTAGAAGCTGCGCGCATGGTCGTGGAGTGCATGCACGAGGATGGCGCGGACGCCGATCTGCTCGGCGACTTGCACGGCCCTGGCGATGGCGTCGCGAAGGAGGTTCTCTCCGAGGCCGCAACCTTGGTGTTTGCGGTCGACGGCAAGTCGGGATAACAAAACCACTGGAATCGGGTCGGGCATGTTGCGACGAAACTTGCCGGTCGAGTTGGACTGCGACACGGCCCCGGATGCGAGGGCGTAGTAGCCGGCAATGTGGCCGTCCCGGCAGGTGACGAAGCAGCGGGATGCACCACCGACGTGATTGGCCAGCGCGCGCGTGCGGAGGTACTCGTCGAGCGTCGGTTCGCCACTGTCGAACGTGGCCGCGTCGTCTGTCTCGCTGATCGGTCGCGGGACGCTGTAACCGCTCACTCGTCCGGATCGAACAGCGATGGCTTGTCGAAGAGCTTGGCCAAGGCGGGCCTGTCCTGGACAGGTCGGTCGAGAATGGCGTTGAACTCGGTCCACGCAGCGTCATCGAGTAGGAAGTGCCTGCGGTCGGCGAGTACGTCCCGTGCATGCGCGACGGTGGCGCTCACGGTGAAGGTGGTGAGGTCGGTCCCTTCCACCGCGGCGGCATGACGAATCAGTGCGTCCTGCTCGGGAGTCAGGCGCACCGCGAAGCGCTCCGATTTCGTAGCCATGCAACCATTGTGTGCCTGATAGGCGTACAGGTCAACCATTGTCAACCTTGCCCTTGGCTCGATCTAGGTCGTCACTAAGTTCTGCGTGCGATCGTGGCGCTCGCGATGACTTCGTCACCGTCGGCGTCGGGACGGTAGAGCACCATCGTCTGGCCCGAAGCGACACCCTGCAGCGGCGCCCGCAGATCGGCGACCAGGTATCCGTCGCGTACCTCGGCCACCGCGTCGGCGATGCCACCGTGCGCCCGCACCTGCACGGCACACTCCACCGGACCCCGCAGCGCGGCACCGGAGGTGAACACGGGCTTTTCGCCGATCAATGTCCATACCTCGAGGTCTGCGACGGAGCCGACGTGCACGGTCGCGGTTTCGGCGTCGATGGAGGTCACATAGCGCGGCTGGCCGTCGGCGCCCGGCCCCGCGATGCCGAGCCCTTTGCGCTGGCCGATGGTGAAGCCGTGCACGCCGTCGTGTTCGGCGAGCACCGTCCCGCCCGCATCGACGACGGTGCCGCGGCGTACACCGATGCGGCTGCCGAGGAACGCCCTTGTATCACCGGACGGGATGAAGCAGATGTCATGGCTGTCCGGTTTCTCGGCGACAGCCAGGCCGCGGCGGGCCGCCTCCTCGCGGATCTGCGGCTTGGGAGTGTCGCCGATCGGGAACAGCGCATGCCTCAGTTGCTCTGCGGTCAGCACACCGAGCACGTAGGACTGGTCCTTGTCGCTGTCGACGGCGCGTCGCAGCCGACCGTCCGACAGCCGCGCATAGTGGCCGGTGGCGACGGCGTCGAAGCCGAGCGCGAGCGCACGGGCCGACAGCGCCGAGAACTTGATCCGCTCGTTGCACCGCACGCAGGGGTTCGGGGTTTCACCCCTGGCATACGCCGACACGAAGTCGTCGATGACGTCTTCGGCGAATCTGTCGGCGAAATCCCAGACATAGAACGGGATGTCGAGGATATCGGCGACCCGGCGCGCGTCGCCAGCGTCCTCCTTCGAGCAGCATCCCCGCGATCCGGTGCGCAATGTTCCCGGCGCGGCCGAGAGCGCCAGATGCACGCCGACGACGTCGTGTCCTTCGTCGACCATCCGCGCGGCGGCGACCGACGAGTCGACGCCCCCGCTCATCGCGACCAGAACCCGCATATCTATCTGCTCTTCGCGCAAGCGCTCATCGCGACTCAACCGCCCCTGAGCTTGCCAGTGCCGCCTGGCGCGCCCGTTCCACCGCGGCGGGCAGCACCTCGAGGGCTGCGTCGACGTCGGCCTCGACGCTGGTGTGGCCGAGGGACAGCCGCAGCGATCCGCGGGCGCTGGCCGGATCGGCGCCCATCGCCATCAGCACATGCGAGGGTTGCGCGACGCCGGCCGTGCACGCCGAGCCCGTCGAGCACTCGATTCCCCTGGCATCCAGCAGCATCAGCAGCGAGTCACCCTCGCAACCGCGGAAGGTGAAGTGTGCGTTACCGGGAAGACGGTGTGCGCCCGTCGCACCGTTGAGCACGACGTCATCGATGCTCGACAGCACACCGTCGACCAGGCGGTCACGCAGCCCAGCCACCCGCGCACCGGTGGTCTCCATGCCCTCGATCGCCACTTCCGCGGCGGTGGCCATCGCCACTGCGCCTGCGACATCCGGTGTGCCCGAACGGACGTCACGTTCCTGTCCACCGCCGTGCAGCAGCGGTACGCACGCGGTGTCTCGGCGCAACAGCAATGCGCCTGCGCCGGTGGGGCCGCCGAATTTGTGCGCCGCGATGCTCATCGCCGACAGCCCGCTCGCGGCGAAGTCGACGGGTATCTGCCCGGCCGCCTGTACAGCGTCGCTGTGCATCGGTACGTCGAATTCGGCTGCCACCGCGGCCAGTTCGGCCAGCGGCATGATCGTGCCGACTTCGTTGTTGGCCCACATCACCGACACAAGCGCGACGTCGTCGTGCTCCTGAAGAGCATCGCGCAGCGCGGCGGGCGAGACCGACCCGTTCGATGCGGTCGGCAGCCAGCTCACCTCGGCGCCTTCGTGTTCGGCGAGCCACTCGACGGAGTCGAGCACAGCATGATGCTCGACGGCTGTGGTGATGATGCGCCGCCGTCGAGGTTCGGCGTCTCGGCGTGCCCAGTAGATGCCTTTGACGGCAAGGTTGTCGCTCTCGGTGCCGCCCGCCGTGAAGACCACCTCGGACGGACGCGCGCCGAGCAGCTTGGCCAGCGTCTCCCGCGCCTCCTCCATGCGGCGACGCGCCACGCGTCCGGTGCCGTGAAGCGACGACGCGTTACCGACCGTGGCCAGCACAGTCGTCATCGCCTCGATGGCAGCGGGATGCATCGGGGTGGTGGCGGCGTGATCCAGGTAGACCGGCGATGAGTCGCTTGCGCGAAGAGCATCGGACCGAGCGTCAGTCGTCATAACCGTTCAATCTTAGCCGCCGGCGCGCGGCCGCCCTGAATCCCCGGTCAGGCGACCAGCGCGGGCCCGTGTGCTCGTCGTTCCTGGTCCCCGCGGACCGCCGCCTCGCAGCGTGAGGCCAGGTCGCGCCGGTCGGTTCCCGGCAGCTGCAGCGACTCGACCTGGACACCCACGATCGTGCGGCGGGCCGTGACCAGGCGGCGGATCGACGCGATGAGGGTGTCGTCGCCGACATAGGCCGCCACGGTCGACGGTGTGCCGTCACGGTGGTGGTACCGAAGCCGCAGCGGCTGCACCGGCCTGCTCGCATCGACGGCTGCCTGGAACATCGCGGGCCGGAACTCGCCGTATGCCAGGCCGCACCACGTGGTGCCTTCGGGGAACGCGACCACGGTCTGGCCCGCGCGCAGCCGCGCGGCGACCATCCCGACGACGTCGGGCAGCCGACGCAGGCTCGCCCGCTCGATCGGGATGACTTTCATCAGGCGGGCGGCGATACCGAGACCGGGCCAGCTGATCATCTCGGCCTTGGCGACGAACGACCCCGGCATCACTGCGCCTATCGAGAAGATGTCGACCCATGACACGTGGCCGCTGACGACCAGAACCCCGCGAATGTTGCGGATCGGCCCGCCCGACACCGTGATTCGCATTCCGAGGGCGCGCAGCATCAGCCGGCAGTAACCGCGTTGGACGTGCGAGCGGCCGGGCAGCGGGATCGCCAGCAGCGGAACCGCGGACAGCATTACCACCGCGAGTGTCACCCGGACCGCGACCCGTACCGCGACCACGACCGGCTTGCCGCTGGGTGCGCTGCCCGCGGCCACACAGGTCGCGTCGCACGTGGCGCGCGGAACCCAGGGGCTGTCGGTGCTCACGACGCCATCCCGTCGGCCATCTCACTCGCCGCCGTGACCGACCTCAGCCGTTTCAGATATCTGGTGTCGGCCTTGCGTTTGTCGAGCAGTGCCGGAAAGTCGCCGACGCCGAAGTCCTGGTCGTGGGCGGGTTCTCCGCACACCTCGGCGCCGAGGCGCAGGTATCCGCGCATCAGCGGCGGAACGGAGACCCGCGCGGGCGGATCGATGGCGTCGAGTCCCCTGCCGTCGACGGTCACGGGCCGGTGCGGGTACACGGTGTACTCGTCCGGGGCGGCGTGCCTGCGCAGCACGAAGTCCCTGACGCCGCGGATCTGGCTGCCAGGTGCCGCATCCGAATCGTCAACGGGCACCGAGACGCAGCCCGCGACGTAGTCGTAGCCGCACCGGTCGAGGTAGGCCAGGATGCCTGCCCACATGAGCAGCACCACGCCGCCGTTGCGGTGGTCGTCGCGCACCACCGCGCGGCCCATCTCCACCAGCGACGGCCGCAGCAGATCAAGGCCGGTGACGTCGAATTCGGTTGCGGTGTAGAGGCCTCCGGCGGCGATGGCACCCGGCGGAGGAAGCATCCGGTAGCAGCCGACGAGCTCGCCGGTGTTCTCCTCACGGACCAGAAGGTGGTCACAGAACTCGTCGAAACGGTCGGCGTCGCGGCCATCGGTTGCCCCGCCGAGCGTGAAGCCCGGCTCGGAGGTGAACACGTCGTGTCGAAGTCGCTGCGCGGCCTCGATGAGGGTGGGGTCGGTGGACAGCAGCAGGGTGTAACGCGGCGCCGACGAATAGGTGGTCGGACCGCTCGGTTGGTCAGCGGCTATCAGAACTGAAGCGGTGCTCACGACAGCACGGTCGCGTGCCCGCCTCTCGAAACGGCATCGCGATGGTGACGTGTCCGTGCACGCTAGGTGACGAATTGTGCGTTACGGGGCGACCGGGTCGTATCCGCGGATGGCCTCGACATTGTCGGCGGACTTGCCTGCCGGGTCGAATTCGTAGCCCAACCACTCGCGTGCAAGCCGTCGGGCCAGCTCAAGCCCAATCACTCGTTGCCCGAGGCAGAGCACTTGGGCGTCGTTGGACAGCACAGACCGTTCGACAGAGAAGCTGTCGTGGGCGGTCACGGCGCGGATACCAGGAACCTTGTTCGCGCTGATCGCCACACCGAGCCCGGTGCCGCAGACCAGCAGCGCGCGGTCCGCCTTGCCTTCGGCGACCATCCTCGCCGCCGCGACGGCGACGTGCGGGTACGCGGTGTCCTCGTCGGCGCCGACACCGACGTCGGTGACCTCGGCCACCCGGGAATCACCGTGCAGGTCGCCCTTCAGCGCTTCTTTGTACTCGTAGCCGGCGTCGTCGGACCCGACGACGATTCGCAACCCGTTCTCTGGGCGAGCCATGGCTCAGTCTCCTTTCGCCGTCAACGTGAAGCAGTCGGCCACGGTGTGCGCGCACATCGCCAACGAGGTGGCGCCCGCATCGGGTGTGCCGACACTGCGCTCGGCAAGTGGTCGTGCGCGGCCGACCTTGGGCCGCATATCGGCTGTCGCACGGGCGGCATCGGTGGCGACGTCGGCGGCAGCCCGCCAGGCGTGCTGCCACGGCTCGCCGTCGTTGGTGCGCGTCGTCAGCTCCTCGACGAACGGCAACAGCGCGTCGAGCATCGTCTTATCGCCGGGCGATGCCCCGCCAAGCGTGATCAGGGCGCCATAGCCGTCGCGCATAGCCGCCGCGACGGTGACCGAATCGGGCCTTCCGGTGTCACCCAGTCTGGCGCCGAGCGCCGAGAGCATCGCTCCCCACAGCACACCGGATGTGCCGCCCGCCTTGGCCGCCCATTCCTTACCCGCGGCGGTCAGCACCGACCCTTGTCCCGCACCCTGGTCGACGGCGCCGGCGGCCGCATCGCGTGCCGCCGCGGAGCCCTTGACCATGCCGCGGCCGTGGTCTCCATCGCCTGCGACGGCGTCGATCCGGCCCAGCTCGTCTTCGACGTCGGCGAGCATCGCGGCCATGGCCTCGAGTGCCCGGGCAACCAGCTGTCCACCGCGGCGGCCTTCCTCGTCGGCAAGTTCGGCCACATCAGGTTTCGGGGCGGCGGCCTCCGCCGCCGCATCGGTTCGGCGGTCTCCGGCCGCGGCGCCGCTAGTGACGCCCTTGCGGTAAGCGGGGGTGTCCGCCGGTGCCCGCCAATATCTTTCGAGCTCCTCATCGAGCCACATCACCGTCAGCGAGCACCCCGACATATCCAGACTCGTCACGAGTTCACCCACTTCGGGTTCGACGATCTCGTACCCGCGCTCCCGGATGAGCTTCGCGGCGACACCCCAGACCACGAAGAGCTCCTCGTACTTGGTGCGGCCAAGCCCGTTGAGGATCACGGCAATCCGGGTGCCCGCGGTCTGGGGCTTGTCACCGAGGACGCCGTCGACCAGTGCAGTCGCCAGCTCGTCGGCCGAAGGCATCTCCTCGTCGGAGACGCCGGGCTCGCCATGAATGCCAAGGCCCAGGCCCATCTTGCCGTCCGGCACGGTGAACAACGGCTCGTCCGCACCTGGCAGCGTGCATCCGTCGAACGCGACACCAAGGGTGCGGGTGGCTGCATTGGCCGCCTCGGCGACTCGGACGACGCCCGACAAGTCGAGGCCCTCTTCCGCAGCGGCACTGGCGCATTTGAATACGGTGAAATCGCCTGCAATACCGCGGCGTTTGGCTTCCTCGCCCTTCGGCGCACTGGCGATGTCATCGGTGACGGCGAAGTAGTGGGCTTCGATGCCTTCGCTGCGAAGTTGTGTCACGGCAAGGCCGAAGTTCATCACGTCGCCCGCGTAGTTGCCGGTGGTCAGCAGTACGCCCGCATCACCGTGGGCGGCACGCGCCACCGATGCGGCCTCCTCCGCCGACGGCGAGGTGAAGATATTGCCGACGACAGCCCCGTCGGCGAAGCCGGCTCCGACCGTTCCGCAGAAGGCGGGATAGTGTCCTGACCCTCCTCCGATGACCACGGCGACCTTCCCAGGGAGTGTCTTGTTCGCGCGAACCACCCCACCGGGCACGCCGACGACGTAGTCGGCGTTGGCGTCGAGAAAGCCGACGAGCATGTCCTCGGTGAATCGGGCCGGATCGTTGAACAGCCGTGTCATCGCAGCCTCTCCCCCGTGTCGGCGTCGAAGAGGTAGACCCGCTCTGCGGGAGCCGTGACGACGACCTTCTGTTCGGGTTCGTAGCTCTCCTGCGCCGGTGTCTGGACGACGATTCCCTCTTCCATGCCCGCAACGGTGCTTGTCGCGAGACCGAACTCAAGCAGGTGTTCGAAGTACGCGACGGTCGTCGTGATTCCCTCGCCGCTGGTCCGCAGCGCGCAGTCCTGCGGCCGGATGCCGACGACGACGCGGGTGCCGTCGGCCACCGAGGTGGCCGTCGTCTCCAGATGCCCAGCTCCTGAACCGATTTCGACGCGGGTCTTGCCGTCGGACACCTTTGCGGTGCCGCGAATGGTGTTGATCTGGGGTTCGCCGACGAACTCTGCGACGAACAGGTTGGCCGGGTCGTCGAACACCTCGTCGGGCGTGCCGAACTGCTGCACGATACCGGCATCCATCACGGCGAGACGGTCGGCCAACGAAAGCGCCTCAACCTGGTCGTGGGTGACGACGATGGTGGTGTAACCGAATTCGCGTTGCAGGACCTTCAATTCGCGCCGTACCCGCTGCCGGGCCGAGGCGTCGAGGTGACTCAGCGGTTCGTCCAGAAGGAGCACCGGTGGATTGCGAACCAGAGCACGCGCCAACGCCACTCGTTGCTTCTGTCCGCTGGAGAGGCCAGCGGGCCGAAGCTCGAGCATGTCATTCATCTCGAGGCGGTCGCAGATCGAGGCCACCATCTGCTCGGCACCCTTGACCTTGCGGGCTTTCAGGCCGTAGAGCAGATTGTCGCGCACCGACATCGGCGGGTACAGCGCATAGCTCTCGAACCCGACCCCGATTCCGCGCTTGGACGCGGGAAGCTGCGAAACCTCGCGGTCGCCGATCTTGATCGAACCGCCTGTCACCGTTTCGAGTCCGGCGATCATCCGCAGTGTGGTGGTCTTGCCGCAGCCGGACGGGCCGAGCAGCGCGACCAACTCACCCGGTTCGATGGCGAGGTCGATCCCTTTGACCGCCGTCACCTTCTCACGACCGCTCGACGCGTAGGTCTTCACCAGGTCGGTCAGCGTCAGGCTCTGCGCAGTGGCGGTTGCCGAGCGGGGAGCTTCCGTTGTCGTGGTCACCGTGCAGCCTCCAGAGTCGAATCGGACGGATCGCCAAGCCGCTCGGTGTCGCCGTCACCTGCGGCGAAGACATGCACGTCGGAATCGGCGATGCTGAGGGTGACATCGGCGCCTTCGCCGACGCCTTCACGGCCCGACGCGAGCACGATCACCTGCTCGCCGCCGGCCTTCACGGTCAGCTCGACGTTGCGCCCGAGCCGCTCCGCGAGCATCACGGCGCCGGACATCTGAGCCGAGCCAGCGCCGGTCCCTACGTGAATATCGCAGGGCCGCAGGCCAACTCGCACACGGTCGCCGGTATCGCACGGGGTGCCAGCGGGAATGGGTACGTCCAGCGACCCGTCTCCGAGGCGAATACGGCCGTCGTCGACCACGCCGTCGAGGATATTGATCTCGGGTTGTCCCAGGGAACGGGCGACGAACGTGTCGGCTGGGCGTCGCCAGATGTCGTTCGGCGTGCCGATCTGAACGAGCTGGCCGTGCCTGAGCACCGCGATTCGATCGCCGAGTGCCAACGCCTCCTGGTAGTCGTGCGTGACGTAGATGGTGGTCGTGCTCGACATTGCGCTGAGCTGTTTCAGCTCGGCGCGCATCGCGGCGCGCAGCTTGGCGTCGAGGTGGCTTAGCGGTTCGTCGAGCAGATAGATGTCGGCGGGTCGCACCAAGACCCTGCCCAGCGCTACCCGCTGCCGCTGCCCGTTGGACAGCTCACGCGGAAAACGCTTGAGCAAGTGATTGATTCCGAGTGTGGTGGTGACCTGGTCGATGCGCTCGGCACGCTGCGCCTCTGAGTACTTGCCGGTCCTCCCCGACTTCAGCGGCGAGGCCAGGTTCTCGCTGACGGTCTTCTGTGGGTACAGCGCGTAACTCTCGAACGCCATCGCCACGTTGCGGTGATACGGCTCGACGAGGGTCATGTCGACACCACCGATGTGCACCGCTCCCCCGTCGATGTCCACCAGGCCGGCAACCGACTTCAGGGTCGTCGTCTTGCCTGCGCCGCTGGGGCCGAGGATGACGAAGAACTCGCCATCGGCGATGTCGACCGACAGGTCGTCGACCGCGACCGTCTTACCGAATGTCTTGCGCAAGTTGGCAAGGGATACTGTCGCCATCAGGCTTTCACCGCCCCAAAGGAAAGACCCCGGACCAGATACCGCTGAATGGTCAGCGCCAGTATCAGTGGTGGCAGGGCAGCTATGATCGCCGCTGCGGCGGTCAGGTTGTAGTACGCCTGGCCGCCACCGCCGAGGAACTTGGTGATTGCGACGGTGACCGTGCCCGCATTGCTGTCGGCCAGAATCAGGGGGAACACGTAGTTGTTCCAGGCGAAGATGAAGGCCAGCAGCGCCGCTGCCGCGATACCGGGACGCACGATGGGCAGCGCCACCATCACGAAAGCCTTTCTGCGGGTGTAGCCGTCGAGTAGCGCGGCCTGCTCCAGATCTTCAGGTAGGTCCTCGAAGTACGAGCGCAGGATCCAGACCACCAGCGGCATGGTGACCAGTTGGAGCACCCAGATCATCCCGACCTTGGTGTCGAAGAGCCCGATCTGGTTGTAAATCACGAACAGCGGCACGATCACCATCAACTCGGGCGCGAATCGGAACGACAGCATCTGGAACATCAGATCGTTGCTGCCCTTGTACTTCCAGCGGCCGGCTGCGTAGGCGGCGGGGATGCCGATCAGCAGCGAGACGATCACCGCGCCGCCGCAATTGATCAGGCTCGTCAGCAGAGAGGTCTTGAAGTCGACGCTCGTCATCTGAGTGCCCTTATCGGACACCACGGTCGCGAAGTTCGACCATGTCGGACTGAATTGGAAGTAGGTGGTTGTCTGCTCCTCGGCGTTCTTGAGCGCCAGGATCACCATCCACACGATCGGGAACAGGGAGAAGATGAACCAGCCGATCAGTCCGATGTCTGCGGCCAGTGGCCCGATGCCCAGCCTTCGCTGTCCCGGTAGAAGCTCGCTTCTGCGCAATGTGAATGCCATGACCTATGACTCCGCTCCGGCAGCACGACGCTGCGCCTTGCCGAGCACGCTCACCAGGTAGCGCGCGGTGATGAACACGATGATCCAGAGCAGCAGCATGTAGGTGCTGCCCCGTGAGTAGTCCAGGTTGATGATCGAGTCCTCGAAGGCGCCGATCTGCAGCGTCCTGGTGGCCACGCCGGGACCACCGGCGGTCAGGACGTAGATGTGGTCGAAGACCTTGAGGTTGTCCATGAACCGGAAAATGACCGCCACCAGGATGTAGGGCCAGAGCATCGGCAGCATCAGCTTGCGGAACATGTAGAACCAGCTCGCACCGTCGACCTCGGAAGCCTCGAAAGGCTCCCTCGGCAGCGAGCGCATGCCTGCCAGCACCAGGATCGCGACGAACGGCGTGAAAATCCAGATGTCGACCAGGATCACTGAGAACAACGCGTGACTGCTGGACAGCCAGTCGAAGGTGTTGCCCAGTCCCAGCACGTGATTGAGGATCCCGAATTGCGGGTTGAACATCAGCTTCCAGATCACGCCCGCGATCACCGGCGCGATCATCAGGGGAAGGATCAGGACCTTCTCGAAGATCTTGCCGACGATGGACGATCTGTTCAGTAGCAGCGCCAGCCCGACGCCGAGGGCTGTCTCCACCGCAGTCGCCAACACCGCAAAGAGGGCGGTGACCTTGACGCTCTGCCAGAAGACCTGGTCACCGAGGACGGACTTGAAGTTCTCGAACCACACGAAGTGCGGGTCCGGGTTCACCGCCGCGTAGTTGAGGAACGCGTAGTACGCGCCCACGAAGAACGGGTACAGAATCCCGATCACGATCACCAGCGCGGGGATGGACAGTAGATAGGGCCGCAGCTTGCGCCGCCAGCTCGGCACCTCGGGCAGCGTGCGGCGGGGCGCTTTCGGCTGCTGGTCCGAAGCGGTCGCCGTCGCCTTATCGGTCTGAGTCGTCATGTGTGCCAGAGCTCCTACAGGTTGACCTTGGAGGTGTTGGTTTTCGCGAGACTGCGCAGGCGCGAGGCGGCGTCGTCTCCGCCGTAGATGTCCTGCAGGGCGACGGCCCAGTTCTGCGTGGTGTCGAAGAACTTCTTCTGCGGTGTGAACTGAATCTTCGACTGACCGATGACGGTCTCGAACGTCTCCAGGTAGCCGAACTGATCGGCAGCGACCTTCTTGAAGGTGGTGTCGAACACCGACTTCCGCACCGGGTCGGCGTAGGTGCCACCCTGGACGGCCTTGTTCATCGACTCCTTGCCGGTGGCCCATTGGATGAACAGCCATGCGGGGAGCTTGTTGCGCGAGTTGGCGCTCATCGCCCAGCTCCATGTCCACAGGTTGGTCTTGTAGTTGCCGTCCGGTCCAGCGGGCCCCGGGTACCAGGCGAGGTTGCCGGCTTCCTTGCTGGCGCCGGGCTTGTTCTTCGGGTAGGTGGCGCTGTCGGCGTCATACACCATCATCGCCTTGCCGTCTCCGAGATCGCCTGTGGCGTTGGGATAGTCGTAGGTGGTCCACGACGTCGGGCCCGCCTTGTGTTGCATCTCGATCCACTTCTCGGTGAACGCGATCGCCTTGTCGCTGTCCATCTCGGCGATCAGATCGGATCCGTTGAACTTGTAATCCACAGCTCCCTCACGGGTGTACTGCGTCATGAACCCGGGGTGAATGGTGGCCCACGATTTGGATCCGCGGGTCGAGATGCCATACCGGTTCTGCGAACGATCGGTCAGGTCCACGGCCAGCTGGATGAAGTCGTCGAGTTTGTCGGGCAGCTTGGTGATGCCCTTCTCGTCGAAGATCCTCTTGTTGTAGGCCACCACGTTGTTCTCGAAACCCCATGGGATCGCCCACTGACCGCCGGTGCCCAGTGGGTTGCCGAGGGTGAAATCCCAACGCGTGGAGGTACGTAGGCCGTCGAAGATGTCGTCGAAGTCGTAGTCGGCGTTGGTCGCAGCGCTGTTCTTGAGCCATGGGTCGAGGTTCTCGATCCAGCCAGGCGGGCCGTACTGCCAGATGAAGTAGGCGCCGAGCATGAAGGCGTCGTGCTTGCCCGATCCGCCGGCCAACTCGGTGTTGAGCTTGGTGAAGTAGTCAGCCTCCGGAACCAGATCGACGTTGACCGTAATGCCCGTGAGCTCGGTGAACTCCTTGAGCAGCGGCTGATACGACAGCTGGTACGGGTGCGGGGTCTGCAGGATGTTGATCGTCGACCCCGACGCCTTTTTCCAGTCGAATCCGCCGGTGACGGCGTCGGCACCGTTGGGCAGACTGGCTTTCCCGCCGACGCCGCAGGAGCTCAGGATCGGTGCGCTCGCCGCGGCTGCACCGGCAAGGCCCAACGCCGCCAGCATGTTTCGCCGTGACATCTGCGGTCCGGAGAAGTGTCGACTCATCTGCTGATGCCCTTCGTGTCGGGGGTCACGCCGGGATCAGCGAGACCTTGACCGATTCCTTGCCGCTGGCCACCAGATCGAGGCCCTGCTGGAATTCGGTGAGCGGAAGCTGGTGGGTACAGATCTTGTCCATCGGCAGCACGCCGGACTCGATCATCTTGATGGCCGCGGGCCAGCAGTACGGGCCCAGATGGGCGCCGAGGACATCGAGTTCCTTGTCGTCACTGATGATGCTCCAGTCGACCGAGACGTCACTGCCGAAGACGCCGTACTCGACATAGCGGCCGAGCTTGCGTAATGCGTTGAGGCCCTGTGGAACCGCCGACGGGTGGCCAGTACCTTCCAGGTAGACGTCCGCACCGTAGCCGGCGGTCAAGTCCTTGATGATCGCCACGGCGTCCTGTTCGGCGATGTTGATCGCGATGTCCGCGCCGCAACCCTTGGCCAGTTCCAATTTCTCGGGGGCCATGTCGAGTGCCACCACGTGCATTGGGCTTTTGGCCCGTGCGCCCGCGATCATGCCGAGTCCGATCGGACCGCAACCGGCCACCACCACCGTGTCCTCGAACGTGATCATCGCCCGCTCGACGGCGTGCAACGAGCAGGACAGCGGCTCCGCGAACGCGGCGTGCGCCGGCGGGATGTCGGCGGAGACTTTGTGCACCAGAGCTTCGGTTGGATAGGTCATGTAGCTGGCCATGCCGCCTGGCGTGCGCCGCTTGAAACCGTAGAGGTCATGCGGCTGGCACATGTGGTACTGCCCGCGTTTGCAGAAGCGGCACTCCCAGCACGGCACGATCTGCTCGGACACCACCCTGTCACCGACGGCGATACCCCACCGGGATGCGGCCTCGTCATCGAGCTCGACGACGCGCCCGGCGAATTCGTGGCCAGGGATCACCATCGTCTCCGCCCACGCGGGCCGGCTCTCGTCGCCCCAGAACTTCGCCGCCCCGTGGTAGCACTTCAGGTCGCTGGCACAGATGCCGACGGCTTCGACCCTGATCAATGCCTCGCCCGGTTTGCGCACGGGTACGGCCACCTCCTCGAGGCGGTAATCCTCGGGCCCGTGACAGACCACGGCCTGCATCTTCTCGGGGATCTGGTCGGTCATCTGAAGCTCCTTCGACTGTGGCTGTGGTCACAGTATCGAGTCGCTGCACATTTGTCCAGAACGAATGTTCAGCAAAAATCTTCACAGAACGGATGTTCAGTGCGATACTCGACGTCATGCCTCGATCGGCTCCGGCTGAGCAAACCGCCGACAGCACTGCCGTTGAACTGGAAGGCAGCCATTTTCCTGCCTCGCAGCTCTACACGGCGGCACGGCTGTACTACGAGGACGACGCCACCCAGGCCGAGGTGGCCGCGCAGCTGGGGACCAGCCGGGCAACCGTCAGCCGGCTCCTCGCGGAGGCCAAACGGCAGGGCATCGTTCGGATCGAGGTGGTTCCTCCGGCCGAGGCACGCCCGGGCGATCTCGCCGATCAGCTGGCCAGGGCGTTGAACCTGGAGAATGTCTACCTCGCGCCTCCCCTTCCCACGCCGGGGCCGGGCCGCTCGACGGTCGATGTGATGGGCGGACCGCTGGCTCCCGCCGTGGGTCGTGCGCTCAGCGAAGCCGGGTTGCTGCCCGGCGACGTGCTTCTGGTGTCGTCGGGTCGCACCGTCTACGAGGTCGCCCAGCACGACCTGACTCCGCTGCCAGGTGTCGTCATCGCCCCGACGGTCGGCGGCAACGATCAGGCCGAGGACTGGTATCAGACCAACGAGATCACCCGGTTGGTCGCCAATCGTGTTGGGGGCAGGGCAAATTACCTCTTCGCTCCTGCGTTGCCCGGACCCGAGCTGTACCGTTCGCTGCTCAACGACCCCAGCATCCAGCGCGTGCTCGACCTGTGGCCGCAGGCGCGCTGTGCGCTGATGGGGGTAGGCGCGCCACCGCTGATCCGTTCTGACATCCCAGGGTTCGTGCCGACCGCGTCGTCGTCGCTGCGAACCGCGGTCGGCGACGTCTGCTCACGGTTCTTCGACCGCGGCGGCGACCCGGTCACCTTCGAAGGTGGTGAACGGTTGATCGCGGTGGAACTCGAAGCGCTGCGGCACATTCCGGTAACCATCGGGGTCGCCGTCGGCAAGGAAAAAGTGGAGTCGATCATCGCAGCCACACGTGGCGGCTATTTCAACCGTCTCGTCACCGATTCGCCGACCGCGGCCGACATCCTGGCCAGCCCATCCCTCACCGAGGCTGCGTCCTGACATGGCGGCCGTCCTCGATGGCAAACGAGCGCTGATAACGGGCGCCACCAAGGGAATCGGTGCCGACATCGCGAGGACCTTTGCAGCCGCGGGCGCAACCCTGGTTCTCAGCGGGCGAGATGAATCGGACTTGGCTGCCGTGCGCAGTTCACTCACCGGCGACTTCAGCGTGAAAGTCCAGACCATAGCGATCGATCTCGCCCACCCCGACGGGCCTGACCAGCTGGCCGGCGCTGCGGTCGAAGCCTTCGGTGGCCTCGACGTCCTTGTCAACAACGCGGGGATCTCGCACCCTGCACCGGCCGTCGACACCGATCCCGATCTGTTCGACGCCACCATTGCGGTCAACCTGCGAGCCCCCGCGCTATTGGCGGCAGCGGTGGGCAAGTCGATGGTCGAGCAGGGCACCGGCGGTTCGATCATCACCGTCGCGTCGGCCGCGGCTCTGGCGCCGCTGCCCGACCACTACGCGTACTGCGCGTCCAAGGCCGGCCTGGTGATGGCAACCAAGGTGCTGGCTCGAGAGCTTGGCGCACACGGCATCAGGGCCAACTCGGTGTGTCCCACGGTGGTCCTCACCGAAATGGGTCAACGGGTATGGGGCGAAGAGGTGAAAGCCGCCCCGATGCTCGCACGTATTCCGTTGGGCCGCTTCGCGATACCACGGGAAGTATCCGACACTGTGCTGTGGCTGGCCTCCGACGCGGCCAGTATGATTTCCGGCGTCGACGTTCCGGTCGACGGTGGCTACACGATGGGTTGATCGGCCAATCGGTGCATGAGATCACGGGTATTGGGATACAGCTGTCGCCACGTCGAGTACAGGTCGTCGTATAGGTGGCGCTGGTTTGCGTCAGGCGTGATCTCGCGGGATATCTTGGCCCAGTCGGTCTCGGGGGGCACCAAGCCGGCACCGATCGCGGCGAGCAGAGCATCTCCGTAACTGGCGCCGATTGCCTGCTCGGGTACCTCTTGGATGCGTCCGGTGACATCGCTGACGGCCTGCGCCCATACCGGGCTGCGCAACCCGCCGCCCACCGCCACTGTGCGCCGCCCGGCGTGTGCGTCGTCGAAACGTTCGAGGATCTCGCGGATCCCGAATGCTATTCCCTCGTAGGCGGCCCGGAACAGATGTCCACGGCCGTGGCGCAGCGTCAGCCCGGCGAAGACCCCGCGGGCCTGCGGGTCGAACACCGGCGTGCGCTCACCGGCGAGATAAGGTAACGCCAGCAGCCCTTCGCTGCCCGGCGGAACGGCCTCCGCCTCGGCCATCAGCGTGTTGAAATCCGCACCCCCGGTGACGGACTGCAGCCACCCGATCATGCTTCCCGCAGTCGACGTGCCCGCGGCGAGGGCCAACGTGTCGCGCTCGACACCCGCGGTGGTCCAGAAGACCGGGTCGCTGTAGTAGCCGTCGATGATCTGCACGAGGAACATCGTCGACCCGTACATCAGCATCTGGTCGCCGGGACGACGAACGCCGACCGAAAACGCCTCAGCGTACGCATCGACCGTCCCCGCTGCGACCGGGGTTCCCGCCGGTATGCCGGTGGCGGCGGCCGCGTCGGCGTGCACCGTGCCGACCACGTCGGCGGGCCACACCAACCTCGGCAGCGGCAGATGGCCGCAGATGCGTTGCGCCCATTCGGTGTTCCACCCGAAATCGCGGGTGGCGTAGAGCGGATCGCATTGACTGGCGGTGTGATGATCCATCACGTACTCGCCGGTGAGTTTGGCTGAGATGTAGGCGTTCGACCCATACCAGCGGGTTGCCTTCTCGAAAACCTCGGGCTCGTGGCGGCGAACCCACTCCAGTTTCGGTCCTACCGCCTGACTTGAGAGTGCCGTGCCTGCCTTCTCCAGGATCGCGTCGGCACCGAACTCGGCAGTCAGCGAATCGATTTCGGCAGTCGCCCTGGTGTCGACGCCGTACAGGATGGCAGGGCGCACCGGGCGCAGTGCCTCGTCACACAAGACCAGGCACGGGCCGACACCGCTGACGCAAGCCGCCGCGAGGGCCGCCCCCGCGGGGATCTGCGCCGTCAGCTTCGTTGCGATGGCGCAGATCTCTACCCACCACGTCGCTTCGGCATCCATCTCCGCCCACCCGGGCCGAGGCAGGTCCATGGCGTGCGCAATCGTCTCCGTCGCCAGGACGTTGCCCGAGGTATCGACCAGCACGCCTTTGGTACTTCCGGTGCCGATATCGATGCCGAGCAGCACGTCCACGCCGCTACCCTACGTCGGGCGACAAGTCAGCGCGGACGCGCCGCCGCGCGCCAGGTGACCATTTGTCGCTGGCGAGAAGACGCAAAAACCCCCGACACGCCGGGGCGCCGGGGGTTTTTGCGTCTGTTCGCGGATTAACCCTTGCGGGCCTTGACGGCCTCGGTCAGCTGCGGAGCGACCTTGAACAGGTCACCGACGATGCCGAGGTCGGCGATCTCGAAGATCGGCGCTTCCTCGTCCTTGTTGACCGCGATGATCGTCTTGGACGTCTGCATACCGGCGCGGTGCTGGATGGCGCCGGAGATGCCGAGGGCGATGTACAACTGCGGTGACACGGTCTTACCGGTCTGGCCCACCTGGAACTGGCCCGGGTAGTAGCCGGAGTCGACGGCCGCGCGCGACGCACCGACGGCGGCACCCAGCGAGTCGGCCAATTCCTCGACCACGTTGAAGTTCTCGGCGCTTCCGACGCCGCGGCCGCCGGAGACCACAACCGTGGCCTCGGTGAGCTCGGGGCGATCGCCTGCCACCGCAGGCTCGCGCTTGATGATCTTGGTTGCGTTCTCGGCCTGTGCGGGCACCTCGACCGTGACGACCTCACCTGCGCCGTCGGCGGCCTCGGCCTCGACCGCACCGGGACGCACGGTGATGACCGGAACCTCGCCGGTGGCCTCGGCGTCGACCGTGTAAGCGCCACCGAAGATGGAGTGAACGGCCTTACCGCCGTCCTTGACCTCGACGACGTCGGTCAGCACACCCGAACCGATGCGCGCCGCCAGCCGGCCCGCGATCTCCTTGCCGTCCGCCGAGGCGGCGAGCACCACACCGGCGGGCGTAGCGGATTCCACCAGCGATGCCAGCACGTCGACGAACGGAGTGATCAGATAGGTGTCCGCGTCGTCGGACTCTGCGACGTAGATCTTGGTGGCACCGGCGGCCTTCAGGCTGTCGGTGAGGCCGCCGGACAAGCCGGGCTTGCCGACGACGACGGCCGAGGGCTCGCCCAGCGCGCGGGCGGCGGTGATCAGTTCAGCGGTGACCTTCTTCGGGGCACCATCGGCGTGCTCCACGAGCACGAGTACTTCAGCCATGAGTTCTTATCTTTCGGGAGTCTTTGAGGGTGGGCGTAATGGTCTGCTTAGATTATTTTTTGAGCCACCAGGTACTCGGCGACCTTCGTGCCGCCGTCGCCCTCGTCGGTGACCTTCTCGCCTGCCGTCTTCGGCGGCTTCGGGGTCGACGAGGTCACCTTGGTACCGGCGTTGGCCACGCCGACCTCGTCCCCCTCGACGCCGATCTCGGCCAGCGTCAGCGTGGTCACTTCCTTCTTCTTGGCGGCCATGATGCCCTTGAAGGACGGGAAGCGGGGCTCGTTGATCTTCTCGGTGACGCTCACCACGGCGGGCAGCGGAGCCTCGACGGTGAACACGCCGTCGTCAGTCTCGCGCTCGCCGGTCACCTTGCCGCCCTCGACGGTCACCTTGCGCAGGTGCGTCAGCTGGGGCAGGCCGAGGTATTCGGCGATGATGGCGGGTACGGCCCCACCGACACCGTCGGTGGCCTCGTTGCCCGCGATGACCAGCTCGGTGCCCTCGACGGTGCCGAGTGCGCGCGCCAGCGTCCATCCGGTCTGGACCATGTCGGAGCCGTGCAGGCCGTCGTCGAGCACATGGACGGCCTTGTCGGCGCCCATCGACAGGGCTTTGCGGATCGCCTCGGTGGCGCGCTCGGGACCGGCGGTCAGCACCGTCACGGTCGACTCGCCGCCTTCCTTCTCCTTGATCAGCAACGCCTCTTCGACGGCGCGCTCGTTGATCTCGTCGAGCACGGCGTCGGCGGCCTCGCGGTCAAGGGTGAAGTCGCCGTCGGACAGCTTGCGCTCCGACCACGTGTCAGGGACCTGCTTGATCAGGACCACGATGTTCGTCATGAGTCTGGTTCGTCCTCCTCGAAGGAGACCGGCGGTCGGTCCCCACTACCACGGTCAAAGCATCCGCCACCATGTTACTCGTCGGTAACTTAAGGTGGTTCGCACGAACACCATAGCTGGTCGAAGTTTGTTCTCCGACTTCCCCTGAGTCGCTGGAGATCGGCCCAACCGCTCGCGAAGCGGCCACCGACCCCCCTCCTGGGTTAGCCTGCCTTTTGCGATGAGCTCATTTGTTACCGACGGTCCGGCCGGGCCCGAGGGTGCCCTGCCGCTGACCGGAGAACGCACGATTCCCGGGTTGGCCGAGGAAAACTACTGGTTCCGCCGCCACGAGGTGGTCTACCAGCGATTACGCGACCGCTGCACCGGTCGCGACGTGCTGGAGGCCGGCTGTGGCGAGGGCTACGGCGCCGACCTCATCGCCGACGTCGCGCGCAAGGTGATCGGGTTGGATTACGACGAGGCCACCGTGGCCCATGTGCGTGCCCGCTATCCGCGGGTGGACATGCGCCACGGCAATCTGGCTGAGCTTCCGCTGGCCGACGGCTCGGTCGATGTAGTGGTGAACTTCCAAGTGATCGAGCATTTGTGGGATCAGCCACAGTTCGTGGCCGAATGCCTGCGGGTACTGCGGCCATCAGGCGTTCTGCTGATGTCGACGCCCAACCGGGTGACCTTCTCCCCCGGCCGCGACACCCCGATCAACCCGTTCCACACCCGCGAGCTGAACGCCGGCGAACTGACCGAGCTGCTGGAGACCGCAGGCTTCACTCTCGAAGCCATCCACGGTGTCTTCCACGGCCGCGGCCTGGCCGAGCTGGACGACAGGCACGGCGGCTCGATCATCGAGGCACAGGTCGCCCGCGCGCTCGCCGACGCGCCATGGCCCGACGACCTGCTGGCCGACGTCGCCTCGGTCACCGCAGACGATTTCGACCTGACCGACGCGGACGACCGCGATATCGATGACAGCCTCGATCTCGTCGCCATCGCGGTGCGGCCATGAGTGAGCCGGTACCGGGGCTATTCACCCTGGTCCTGCACACCCATCTGCCGTGGCTGGCCCATCACGGTCGCTGGCCGGTCGGCGAGGAATGGCTCTATCAGTCGTGGTCGGCGGCCTACCTGCCGTTGATGCGGGTGCTGCGCAAGCTGGCCGACGAGGACCGCGGCCACTTACTCACGCTCGGGATGACTCCCGTGGTCACCGCGCAACTCGACGACCCGTATTCGCTGACGGGTATGCATCACTGGCTGGCCAACTGGCGGCTGCGCGCCAAGGAGGCCACCACCCTGCCGGAACCATTGCGGGAGTTCGGCATTCGCGAGGTCGCCGAAGCCGATCGTGAGCTCGACGAGTTCACCACGCTGTGGCGGCACGGCGCCAGCCCCCTGCTGCGCGAGTTGATCGACGGAACCACCATCGAGTTGCTCGGCGGACCGCTGTCGCATCCGTTCCAGCCTCTGCTGAACACGCGACTGCGCGAGTTCGCGCTGCGCGAAGGCCTCGCCGACGCACACCAACGGCTGGCGCACACACCGAAAGGCATCTGGGCGCCGGAGTGCGCGTACGCGCCTGGCATGGAATTCGATTACGCCGCAGCCGGTGTCGGGCATTTCATGGTCGACGGTCCGTCGCTGCACGGAGACACCGCGTTGGGACGACCGGTCGGCGATACCGATGTCGTCGCGTTCGGTCGCGATCTTGCGGTCAGCTATCGGGTGTGGTCGCCGAAGTCCGGTTATCCGGGCCATGCGGCCTATCGCGACTTCCACACCTACGACCACATCACCGGCCTCAAGCCGGCCCGCGTGACCGGTCGCAACGTTCCCTCTGATGCCAAGGCGCCCTATGACCCCGAACGCGCCGACCGGGCCGTCGACGGACACGTCGCCGATTTCGTCGACGTGGTGCGGCGACGCCTCGTCACCGAGAGCGAGCGGATCGGTCGGCCCGCGCATGTGATCGCCGCGTTCGACACCGAACTCTTCGGGCACTGGTGGTACGAGGGGCCGCTGTGGCTGGAGCGTGTTCTGCGGGAACTGCCCGCTGCGGGCATCCGCGTCGGCACGCTGTCCGACGCGGTTGCCGACGGATTCACCGGTGCGGCGGTCGAATTGCCGCCCAGCTCTTGGGGTTCCGGGAAGGACTGGTCGGTCTGGTCGGGCGAGAAGGTCGCCGATCTGGTTCAGCTGAACACCGAAGTCGTCGACACCGCGCTGAGCACCGTGGACAAGGCGTTCGAGCAGAACGCGTCGGTCGGCGCTCCTGTCGCACGCGACATGGTCGCCGATCAGATCCTGCGTGAGACGCTGCTGACGGTGTCCAGCGACTGGCCGTTCATGGTCAGCAAGGACTCCGCTGCCGACTACGCCCGCTACCGCGCACACCTGCACGCGCACGCCACCCGGGAGATCGCGGGAGCGCTCGCGACGGGACGGCGCGAGCAGGCTGAACGGTTGGCTGCGGGTTGGAACCGCGCGGACGGACTGTTCGGCGCGCTCGACGCACGAAGGCTCCCGCGCGCATGACTTCGACTTGCCCCGCGTGGGCCCACACGCAAGTAGGGGACGTGCGTGTCTGTGCGCCGACACGCCGCAAATCAGTGGCAGTCTGCGCATGCTCGCGGAGAGCGAGCGACCGGTGAAGATCCTGATGGTGTCGTGGGAGTACCCGCCGGTGGTCATCGGCGGACTCGGGCGGCACGTTTACCAACTTGCGACCGCGTTGGCCGAAGCCGGACACGAGATCGTCGTGCTCAGCCGCCGCCCGTCGAACACCGACCCGAGCACCCACCCCTCGACCGACGAGGTCAGCGAAGGTGTCCGGGTCGTCGCCGCCGCGCACGACCCGCACGAGTTCGATTTCGGGTCCGACATGATGGCCTGGACGCTGGCGATGGGCCACTCGATGACGCGGGCCGGGCTGGCCATCAAGTCGGCGGGCAGGCGACCCAAGCCGTGGCGCCCCGACGTGGTGCACGCACACGACTGGCTGGTCGCCCACCCCGCTGTTGCCCTTGCCGATTTCTTCGACGTGCCACTGGTTTCCACCATTCACGCTACCGAGGCGGGTCGGCACTCGGGCTGGGTGTCTGGCCGCATCAGTCGGCAGGTGCACGCCGTGGAGTCGTGGCTGGTGCGCGAATCCGATTCGCTCATCACGTGTTCGAGGTCGATGAGCGACGAGATCACCGAACTCTTCGGCCCCGGCCTGTCCGAGATCCGGGTCATCCGCAATGGAATCGACGCGGGTCTGTGGCCGTTCGCGCGGCGAACACCCCGAAACGGACCCGCGCAGTTGCTCTATCTCGGTCGGCTCGAGTACGAGAAGGGCATTCACGACGCGATCGCCGCGCTACCGCGCATCAGACGCACCCATCCCGGTACGACCCTGACCATCGCAGGCGACGGCACCCAATACGAGTGGCTCGTCGAGCAGGCACGAAAGCACAAGGTGCTCAAGGCCGTAACGTTCGTCGGCCGCGTTGATCACGAGGGACTCGTGCAATTGCTGCACGCCGCCGACGCGGCGGTGCTGCCAAGCCACTACGAACCGTTCGGCATCGTGGCACTGGAAGCGGCGGCGACGGGCACACCGCTTGTCACCTCCAATGTGGGCGGTCTCGGCGAAGCGGTGATCGATGGCCAGACCGGAATCTCCTTCCCGCCGCGCGATATCGCTGCCCTTGCCGCCGCGGTACGTGTGGTGCTCGACGATCCGCAGGCGGCGCAACGGTGGGCGACCGCTGCCCGGGAACGATTGACGTCGGACTTCGACTGGGACACCGTGGCAAGCGAAACCGCTCAGGTCTACCTCGCCGCCAAACGCGGGGTACGTCAACCGCATCCGCGCCGGATGATCGTCGAACACGCATTGCCCGACCGCTGACGGTTCGATCGGCATCGAATCGTTCCGCATCTAGCGTGCGGGTATGGACACCAGAAGGTTCTCCCTCGACACGGCCCTCACCCTGGTCGCGGCCTACCTGGGACTTTTCGTCGGCCTCATCGACGCCAATGCGATCAACCTCGCGCTGCCCGCCGTGCGCAACGACCTCGGCGGCGGCATCGCGGGCGCGCAGTGGGCGATCGACGCCTACAACATCGCGTTCGCGGCCCTGCTGCTGACGTCCGGCACACTCGGCGACCGGTTCGGCAGGAGACGGGTGCTGCGCGCCGGGCTGGTGGTGTTCCTCGCCGCGTCGCTGGCGTGCGCGGTTGCCCCGTCGCTTCCTGTACTGCTGGCGGCGCGTGGACTGCAGGGTGTCGGCGCCGCATTGATGCTGCCGCAGGGCCTGGCCATCGCGGCGGCGGCGTTCCCCGATCCGATCCAGCGTGGGCGGACCACCGCCGCGTGGGCGATGGCAGCGGCGATGAGCACCGCGATCGGGCCGATTCTTGGCGGGGTGCTCACCGATACGGTCGGATGGCGCTTCATCTTCTGGCTCAACATTCCCCTTGCACTGCTGTCGCTGCTGATGACCATCCGTTACCTGCCAGAATCCCGGGATGACGATGCCGCCCACATCGACCTGCGAGGTCAGACACTGGCGGTCATCGGTCTTGCCGCGTTGACGGTGGTGCTCGTCGAAGGACGCTCCGCCTCTCCGATGCGGGTGGCGGCGTTGACCCTGGTCGCCGTCGCAGCCATCGCGGCGTTCCTGGTCTCACAGCATCGCGCCTCGCGACCGATGCTGCCGCTCGATCTGTTCCGCAGCCGCCCGCTGAGCGCCGCGCTCGTCGCGACGTTCGCGATGACTTTCGGCATCTACGGGCTGTTGTTGGTGAACAGCTTTGTGTTTCAACAGCAACGGGGTGCGAGCGCATTGGTGACCGCGGTCTGGTTCATTCCGATGCCGCTGACGTATCTGGTGCTCATACCGTGTGTCACGGCGCTGGCCCACCGGATCGGTCCACGGCCGCCGATGACGGCAGGCCTCATCCTGATGGCCGCGGGCCTGTTCCTGTACGCCGGCGTGGGGCCACACGCAGAGCTGTGGCTGCTGGAAATGTCGTTCGTCCTCGCGGGTGCGGGCCTTGCGCTGAACACGGGCCCGGCGGTGGGGCTGGCGATGGCCGCCGTTCCGCTGCAGCGCGCCGGGTTGGCCTCCGGCGTGGTGAACCTGGCCCGGCTGACGGGTATCACTGTCGGTGTGGCGGTGTTGGGTAGTGCCATGGCAGCCGTCGGCGCGCAGCTTGCGATGGTGGTGGGTGGTGCCGTCCAGCTGGTGGGCGCCGTGGTGGCACTGAGATGGGCGCGCGACGAGAAAAGCGCGTCGACGACGAAGGAGGTCTGCCATGTATGAGGTCGCCGAACTGCCGACACGCGGCGACGCCGACATCGCCGCAGTGGCCTCACTGCTCGCCGATCAGGCGCGGTGCAAGGTGCTGCTCGCCCTCGACGACGGCCGCGCGCTGCCTGCGAGTGTGCTCGCCGACGAAGCGGGCGTCAGCCGGTCCACGGCAAGCAGTCATCTCGGCAAGCTGACCGAAGCCGGCCTGCTGTCGGTGGAGACGCACGGTAGGCATCGTTACTACCGACTTGCCGGTCCCGAGGTCGGCGAACTGCTCGAACATCTGGTCCGGCTTGCGCCTCCGCATCCGGTCCGGTCGCTGCGCGAAGGCACGCGCGCCGCCCGGTTGCGCTCCGCGCGTACGTGTTACGACCACCTTGCGGGTTGTCTGGGAGTACAGATCATGGGCTGTCTGCTGGACCGTCAGGTGCTCGTCGGCGGCGACGGGCGCTACGATCCGCGCCGCGATAACCATGACGCGCTGAGCAGCGCGGGCCACGACGTCCAGTACGAGCTGACCGATGGCGGTCGGGACTTCCTCGACGGCATCGGTGTTGAATTGCCAACGGGCAAGAGGCCGCTGGTGCGCTACTGCGTCGACTGGACCGAGCAGCGCCACCACCTGTCTGGAGCGTTGGGCCGGGCCGTGCTCGACCGCACGCTGTCTGCCGGTTGGGTCAAGCGCGTGCCGCGCGGCCGCGCGGTGACGGTCACCGCCCGAGGCAAGAGCGCGCTGGCCGACACGTTCGGCATCGACTGGCACTGACCGACCCCGCTCAGGGCATCGCCTGAGACCAGGCGATATGGCCGTCGAATCCGAGCGATTGTGCCTGTGTGCGGTACCGGTCACGAAGTTCTCGGTATCCGTCTTCATCGCCCCGGGATCGCGCCATCAACGTGCGCAGCCGCAGCAGCGTGATGTCGTGCAGAACAAAGCCGGGTTGCGTGGGCACTGTCGCCAATCGGCCTATCAACGCCTCTGCGGCGTCAAGATCTCCATCGTGGTTGCGCTGCATCAGCGCTTCGACGAAGGCCGTCGTGGCTAGTGCGCACCAGATCGACTCGCCCCATTCATGCAAGCCCTCAACCGCTGTCCGTCCTGCTTCGACAGCACCGTCGCAATCGCCCACCCGCATTTTCTCTTTCGCGATATGGACGTCGGCGATCGGACTCGTCAAGGCCGAGAATCCCGAAAACCTCTCTGTCTCGCGCGTCGACACGATCATGTCCAGACCGACTGCACCTTCCGGGCCGCCGTGGTGGACGAGTGCGACCCCCCGCGCCAGGCGCGCGAGGAACAGCGTGGCGTTATCAGCGGCGTGTTCGGCCATCGCGACCGTTTCCTCGGTCTCCCGCAGAGCCGTGTCATCGGCAAGCAAAACCCCGAATGGAAGTCCGAAAACGTATGTGTAGAAAGTCACCGCTTGTCGGGTGAGCGGGTTGTGGTTCTGCGCGATGGCTGCGGCTTGGCGAAAGTCCCCTCGCCAGCCGTCGATACCATGGCAAACTCTCGCTCCGCCACGCAACGCATACGCCAGAGCCACCGGAGATTCCACAAAAAGCGTGTTTTTGCTTGACCTTTCATCTGCCAAGTTGATTATCCGCTCCGTCAACCGGAGAACCTCGTCCATCTCGCGCGTCTCGATCTTGACCGTCGACGCCGACAGGGACAGTGCAGTCGTCAACGCGGGGTCATCGATCGATTCGAGCAGGGTGACCAGTTCGTCTGCAAGGCGGGATGCGTCCCGCCTTCTTGCCTCGAAGAGTGCCACCGTGAGATGGCCGTTCAAACCGATCGCCAGCGACCGCAGGTCACCCGAAGCCATGCACAGTTCACGCAACTCTTGGTATCCGGTCTCCGTTCCCCTGCCTAACCGGTGCGCCGTTCCGCACAGCAATGCGCGCGGTGCGATGCGCATCGATTCTCGGTTCGGATCATCGTCCGGCAGCGCATCGGCGATCCGCTGTGCACGCCGCCAGCTGCTGCGTGCTGCCGCGAAATCGCGATTGGCCAGCCAGGTTCCGGCGCGCAGATGCCAGCTGAAGGCCGAGTGTCGGTCGCCAGCCACCTCGAAGTGCTCGGCGATAAGCGCCGCATTCTCGTCGGCCGCTGCCGGGTCATGACTCTCGATCGCGGCGGCCAATCGTCGATGCAGTTCTGCGCGGTCCGACTTGAGCTGCGTTTCGTACGCGACCGCGCGAATCAGCGGATGGCGAAACGCATACTCCTCGCCCCGCCCGAACTTCACCTGGTCGACGAGTTCCGCCGCGATAAGCGGCGCGACCTCTACGGTTTCCACTACGTCCGCCAAGAGCACCGCGTCGAACCGCGACCCGATCACGGCTGCGGCACTGAGCGTGCGCTTGGCTGCGGCGGTCAGTCGGTCGATGCGGGCGCCGATGGTTGCCTGCAGTGTCGCGGGCACGTCGACACCATCCGCATCACCCTGCAGTACATAAGCTCCGGGCGCCCCTTCGAGCACTCCCCGTTCCGCCAAGTCTCGCACCATCTCCTCGGCGAAGAATGGGTTACCCGCAGCCCGTGCCGAAACCTGGGCGGACAATTCCGGCAGCGACGGGTCGGTACCAAGTAGCTCCGCAGCTAGCGAGGAACCCTGCTCCGCGGTGAGTGGTCGCAGGCCGATCGTTTGGGCGCCGGATATCCGACTCAGTGTTCCCTGATACTCAGGACGAGATGTGATGAGCACAAGCGTGTGGGTCTGCGGGATCACCGAAATCATCTGTGCCAGCATCGATTCGCTGGTCTCATCGATCCAGTGCACATCTTCGACCACATAGACCGCGGGCTCGCTCTGGGCGAGTGCCGCCGCATTGATCAGTGCTGCAAGCCGCCGCCTTCGTGCATCGGCCGAGACATCGGAAACTGGACGCTCTGCGTCGGCGATCCCCAGCAGATCCTCGAGCAGCGGAAGGTCACCGTCATCGGCGTCGCCAAACCGGGCACGAACCTGAATTCGCGCTGCTGCGTCGTCGAGATCGTCGATCCCCATGCTCGCGCGAAAGAGTCGCGCGAGCACGCCGAACGGAACGTCGCTCGTATGCGATTCGCAGTGCGCGGAGACAACAGCTATTCCGCTAGCCGCGGCGAGCGCGGCTACCTCACGCGCCAACCGGCTCTTACCGATCCCGGGAGGTCCGACGATGTTGACGACGCAACCGACGCCCGCGACGGCATCCTCCAGAAGCGCGCTGAGAAAGTTCAATTCGCGGCCGCGCCCCACCAATGTCGACTCGCTGCGATGTCGCCGGTGGTGTTCGTCGATGGCCAGCAACTGTCTCACTCGAACCTGAGTGCGTGCGCCCTTGATCGGATGCGTTTCGTTCTCGCCAAGCAGCGCGGCGTCCTCTACCAGTCGGGCGGTCGATTCGCTGAGCATGACCCCGCCGGGCGTCGCCAGCGATTCCATTCGTTGGGCCATCCCGACCTGCTCACCGACGGCCGTGTAACCGGGCTCGCGAGAACCGATCTCGCCGGCGATGACCTGTCCTGAGTTCAGCCCGACACGCAATTGCAACTCGATGCCGTCACGGTCCAGTACGTCGGTCGCGAGATCTGCTGTCTGGTTCTGAATCTCCAACGCGGCAATGCACGCGCGAATCGCGTGATCCTCCAGAGTCATCGGGGCGCCGAAAACCGCCATGATCCCGTCGCCGGTGAACTTGTCGACTGTTCCGCAGTACCTCCGGACCACCGCCGACGAACGGTCGAACAGCTCGGCCATGATTTCACGCAACCGCTCTGGACCCACGGCAGCTGCGATGTCCATCGAACGGACGACGTCGGCGAAGAGCACGGTGACTTGCTTGAACTCCGCGGACCCATTGGGCGCAGCAACGGGCGAACCACACGAGTCGCAGAACCGCGCATTCGCGCGCAGCTTGGTACCGCAGGCCGCACAGCTGTCGCTCACATCAATATCGTCGCGCGCATGACGGCGCGAGCGACCGCTTTTGCACACCCATTTGCGGCGTGGCGATGGTCAGACACGCACGCTCGCGGTGCGAGGGCACCCGGGAAGGGCCCGAGACGTTAGCGGGAGGCCTTCTTGCGTTCGATATCGGCCAACGCGGCTGCCAGCTTCGCGCGCTCGGCGGCCGAGGTGTCCCAGGCATGTTTGCGGTTCTTGACGATCTTGGCGGGCGCACCGACCGCGATCGAAAAGTCCGGGATGTCGCCCTTCACCACCGCGTGCGAGCCGAGCACGCAGCCCCGCCCGATGGTGGTGTTGCGCAGGATGGTGACCTTGGTCGCGATCCAGGTGTCGGGTCCGATCCGGACGGGGCCCTTGAGAATGCCCTGATCCTTGATCGGCACGTTGATGTCGTCCATCCGGTGGTCGAAGTCGCAGACGTATACCCAGTCGGCCATCAGCACCGAATCGCCGAGCTCGATGTCGATGTAGGTGTTGATGACGTTATCGCGGCCCAGCACCACCTTGTCGCCGAAGCGAAGCGAACCCTCGTGGCAACGGATCGTGTTCTTGTCGCCGATGTGTACCCAGCGACCGATCTCCATCGTCGACAGCTCGGGGGTGGCCTGGATCTCCACGCCCTTACCGAGGAAAACCATGCCCCTTGTGATGATGTGCGGGTTCGCCAGCTTGAACTTCAGCAGCCGCCAGTACCGCACCAGATACCACGGAGAGTAGGCCTTGTTCTTGATCACCCATTTCAGGGAGGCCACCGTGACGAAATTGGCCTGTCGCGGGTCGCGGAGCCGGGACCCCCGCCAGCGCTTGTGCAACGGCGCACCCCACATCGTCGTCATGGCCGGAAAGCCTACGCGAGCGCTTGGGCCCCGAACGGTTACCCTCACGTGGGCTTACGAATAGGAACGGGAAAGGACCGAGTGTTCCGGCGACTCACCGCGCTGGCGTCAACAGCGCTGATCACGGTTGCTCTTGCCGGTTGCGGTAACACCGACTCCTGGGTCGAGGCGCACGCCTCCGACGGCTGGCCTGCCCAATACGGCGACGCCGCCAACAGCAGCTACACCGATGTGGCCGGAGCCGACACGCTCGAGCTGGAGTGGAGCCGCTCGGTCAAGGGCAGCCTCGGCGCCACGGTGGCCCTGGGATCGGCTCGTTATCTTGCGGCCAACGCGCAGACCAAGGCCGGCTGCTCGCTGATGGTGTGGGAATCCGACAACAACGGACGGCAGCGCTGGTGCACCCGGCTGTGGCAGGGCGGCGGTGCGTCGAGCCCGCTGTGGGACGGCTTCGACAACCTCTACATCGGCCAGCCCGGTGCGATGCTCTCGTTCCCGCCGACGCAGTGGATCCGGTGGCGGCAACCTGTCATCGGCATGCCAACCACCGCAAGGATTCTGGCGCCGGGCCACCTCCTCGTCGTGACACATCTCGGCCAGGTTCTACTGTTCGACGCCCACCGGGGCACCGTCATCGGCTCCCCGCTGGATCTCGTCGAAGGGATTGACCCGACAGACTCTGCGCGCGGGCTGACCGACTGCGCGTCGGCACGGCCCCGCTGTCCCGTCGCGGCCGCGCCCGCGTTCGCCGCCAAGGCAGGCATGGTGGTGGTGCCGGTGTGGCAGCCCGGCGCCCCCGCGTCGGTGCTCGTCGGCCTGAAGTACAACCCCGACCGCAATCCGATGCTGTCTCCTGCGTGGACAAGCGACGCGGTCAAGGCAGGCACGATCGCCAGCCCGGTCGCCTCTGCGGACGGATCGACGATCTACGTCAGCGGCCGCGACAACAGGCTGTGGGCCATCGACACGGAGAACGGCAAGTCCAAGTGGTCGACGCCGCTGAAGTTCCTGTCGCAGACCCCACCGTCGGTGACCCCGGACGACGACATCATCGCAGGCGGCGGCCCCGACACCCGGCTGGTCGCGATCAGGGACCGCGGTGACCACGCCGATGTGATCTGGACCCGCGACGACGTCTCGCCGTTGACCACATCCAGCCGTGCGGGCGAACACGTCGGCTACACGGTGGTCGAAGACGGCGAGAACGGCCAGTCGCTGCTGGTGTTCGACCCCGCCGACGGCCACACGGTGAACAGCTATCCGCTACCCGATGCGACGGGGTTCCCGGTCGGGGTGTCGATCGCCCACGACGGCCGCGTCGTCGCCGCGACCAGCGACGGCCAGGTCTACGGGTTCGCCCCTAGCAGCTAGGCGATCATCGGGTCGACAGGACCGCGCGGGATCGACACCGCAAGCGCACCCGCCGACTCCGGCAGGATCGCACCCTGCCCGAAGAAGAAGACCAGGTTGTCGTTCTGGATCGCGAAGTTCTCGTAGGTCGCCGGGTTCAGCCCGACCGCGGGTGAGATCGCGGGCTTGGTGCCAAGCTGCTTCTCCAGCTCCGCCTCCACCAGCGGGAAGATGATCGGCCACGGGTTGGCCCCTGGCTGGAACAGCGGCTGCGTCTTCTCACGGCCACCGGTGTCGAGCACGATGGGCCAGCGAAGGGTCTGGTCCCAGTTGAACGCCTTGTAGTAGGTCTGCGGCCTGGTCCCGCCGACGTCCTGGTAGACCTTGAAGACCACCGACTGCGTGCCACGTGGCGGAACCGCGGAGTTGTACTCGGTCGGGGTGACTTCCAGCTGGTAGGGCGTGCTGCGCGAGTCGGGGCCCTTGGCGACGTTGACGAAGCCGTCGCGGGTCTGCTTGACCCAGTCGAAGACGGCCTGCACGTCCGGATAGTTCGCCGGGTAGGCGATGCTCAGGTGGTAGCCGGTATCGGCTTCCTCGATCACGCAGTTCTGCCCGACGAGGCCGCCCTTGAGGTCGGAGCACTTCGGCGGTGCGGCCGACGCCGGGACCGCGGCGACGGTGGAGAAACCGACGAGCACAGCCGCCGTGGCAGCGAGAATCGACGTGGACAGACGCATGGATGAATCCTCTTCGGGCCAGAGCGGCACCGTAGCCGCCAGACGCCACAATATACGGCGGGCAGCAAAGCAGGTTTCAGCGTGAGGGTCGGCAGATGAATGCCCTCGCCCGGCTTGCCGCGCCGGGGCCGATTCGGGTGACCACCACCGACACCTGGTGTGAGCCACGCAACTTCAGCCGCTTGCGCAGCGTGTCCGGATCGACGGCGACGCCGCGCACCAGGATCTCGACGGCGCCCGCATCGTGTGCCGAGAGCACCTGACGCAACCTCTTCTCGCTGTAGCCGATCTCCTCGAGCACCTCGAAACCGCGCACGCCGTCGGGCAGCCGGTCGCCGGACAGGTAGGCGATGTCGGGATCGAGCTGCCAGAGCCCGTGCCTGGCGGCGTAGTGCCGGACCAGTCCGGCACGCACCACCGCACCGTCGGGGTCGACGATCCATCTGCCTGCAGGCGCCACCTGGCAGTCGTCGGGTTCGGCATCGGTGATCTGCTCGGCAGCATCCAGTACGGTGGCGCGCCGTCGCACACCCGACTCGGCGAGCGCTGCCGGCCACAGGCACGCCTCGCGGACACTGCCGTGCAGTGACGTGACCTCGATCTCGCCTTCGAAGCCGAGCCGCTCGAGCTCGCCGAAATCGATTCCTGGCGCACACTTCACGACGAGATCTCGGCCACCGTAGACCTCGAACAGCCGGTCCAGCGGTGGGGCGTAGTCGAGCGGGTCGAACCGTCGCCGCCCGGAACCCCTGCGCGCCGGGTCGGCGAGCACGACACTGTCGCGGGAGACGGGCCGCAGAGCGTCGGCGCGACACAGCGCCACGTCGCCGACGTTGTGCCGGGCCATCGCAAGCCGTACCGGATCCTTGTCGCTGCCCACCACGTAGCGGGCCGAATTCCGCAGTGCCGCAAGCTCTGTGCCGACCGAACAGGTGACATCGTGCACGGTGGCACCCGCGAGCCGCCGTGCCCGGTGTTCGGCAACCCGTTGCGCCGTCGCCTGCTGCAGCGCATCGTCGGTGAACAACCAGTGCGACGGGTCATCGAATTTGGCTGTCGCCCTTCTGCGCAGTAACACCGTCTCCACGAGAAGCGGTGAACGGTCGCCGAATTGACTTCGTATCGAGTCGATATCGGCGATACGGGTCGCGTCGGTCAGCGGGTTGCCGTCGACATCGCGCAGCGCCTGCGCTCCGGCCTCGCTACGTAGGTAGGCGACCGCGCCGAGGTCGAAATCTACGACGGCTTAACCCCGGTCAGCATGACGTTGTAGAACCAGCCCTTGGGTACGACATGGCGCCAGACGTTCTCGTCCACCCACGACAACGTCGTCCAACTGCCGAACGCGAATTTGGCCCAGCCCCAGCCGAGCTTGCCTGGTGGCACCGTCGACTCGAACGTGCGTACCGGCCATCCCAGCATCGCGGCGGTGAACTCGTCGGTCTCGGTGCTCACCTCGACGGCGCCGGCGTTGGTCGCCATCTTCTCCAGGTTGGCCGGATCGAAGGTGTGCAGGTCGACGATCCACTCCAGTGCCGCGGCCCGCGAGTTCTCGTCGAGTTCGGCCTGTGGGCGCCGCCAGCTACCGAGCCCCGGCAACTTCATGGCACGGATCGTGACGTTCCAGGTCAAGTTGGCGAGTGTTCGCGCATAGCCGTTGCCGACAGTGGTCGGCTCACCGGCGAACACGAATCGCCCACCCGGCTTGAGCACCCGGACGACCTCGCGCAGGGAGAGCTCGACGTCGGGGATGTGATGCAGGACGGCGTGCCCGACCACCAGGTCGAAGGTGTCGTCGTCGTACGGGATGCCTTCCGCGTCGGCGACCCGGCCGTCGACGTCGAGGCCAAGATTCTGGCCGTTGCGGGTGGCCACCTTGACCATCCCCGGCGACAGGTCGGTGACCGAACCACGCCGGGCCACGCCGGACTGGATCAGGTTGAGCAGGAAGAATCCGCTGCCGCAACCCAATTCCAGGGCGTTCTCATAGGGCAGCTTGCGCTGCTCTTCGTCGGGAACGATGGCGTCGAAACGGCCGCGCGCGTAGTCGATGCAGCGCTTGTCGTACGAGATCGACCACTTCTCGTCGTAGCTCTCGGCCTCCCAGTCGTGGTAGAGCACCTGGGCCAGCTTGGAGTCGTGGCGGGCCGCCTCCACCTGCTCTTCGGTGGCGTGCGGGTTCGGCGATGGATCGAAACTCATGCAGGGCAGCCTAACGGCCGCCGCCAAATGAGGCTTTGGCGGCAGCCAGGACCTGCGCCGGATGCTCCACCAGGCGCTGGGCCCAGGCCATCGCCGAGTCGTACACCGCGTCGGGCGCCACCATCTCGTCGATCAGGCCGAGGGCCAGCGCCTCCTTGGCGTCGACGAACCGGCCGGTGAACACCAGATCCTTGGCCTTGCTCTCCCCGATCGCGCGGGCCAACCTGGCCGTGTCACCGGGCGAAAAGCCCGACAGGATTTCGGTGGCGCCGACCTTGATGTTGTCTCCGGCCACCCGCCAGTCCGCGGCAAGGGCCAGCGTCAGCCCGCTGCCAAGCGCGTAACCGGTGATCGCCGCGACGGTCGGCTGCCGAATCGCGCCGAGCGCGTCGAAGGCGTCCCGGCCCGCCGCGGCGGCACCTGCGGCCTCATCCGCGGTGAGGGTCTGCAACACCGTCACGTCATCGCCCGCGCAGAAGATCTCGTGCCCGCCGAACAGGATCACCGCCGAGATATCGTCGCGGACACCGAGTTCGGCTGCGGCGTCGCTGATCTCGCGACACATTTGCCGGGTCAGCGCGTTGGTCGGTGGCCTCGACAGAAGCACGGTGGCGATGCCAGGGTGCTCGTCGAGGGTGTGAATGCTGACGAATTCCCTCACGGGGTGCGTCCTCCGAGCGCTTGGTTGTAGCGCTCGCCGTCGAAGAATTCGAACTCCAGGTTGCCGTTGGTCATGCTCATGTTCGGCGAGACGGGGACGATCGTGCGTTCGACGGCGAGTATCTCGGCGACGGTGTGGCCTGCCAGGGCGTCGAGCTGAGTCCAGGTCGGCGGCAGCAGGAAGGTGCGGTGCGCCGCGAAGTCCTCGAGGCCGGCTTCCGGCGTGATCCAGGCAACCTGGTCGGCTTCGGTGTTCTCGCCGTCGGCACGCTGACCCTGCGGCAAGGCACCGACGAAGAAGTAGGTGTCGTAGCGGCGGGTGCGCTCCTCTTTCGGCGTCACCCAGTTCGCCCACGGTCGCAGCAGATCGGAGCGCAGCATCAGCTTCTCCTTGTGCAGGAACTCCGCGAAGGACAGCTCCTTGCTGACCAGCGCGGCACGGTAGTCGCGATAGCTCGCCGCGTCGTCGACCAGCAGGTCCGGGTCGTCGGCCGCGCCTGCAAAGAGCACGCCGCACTCCTCGAACGTCTCCCTGGCGGCTGCGCACACAAGCGCCTCGGCGAGATCGGCGTCGGTTCCCAGTCGGTCGGCCCACCAGTTCTTGTCGGGCCCGTGCCACGCGATGTCGGCGTTGCGGTCGCGGTCGTCGACTCCGCCGCCGGGAAACACCATCACTCCCCCGACGAAGTCCATCCCCCGGTGCCGTCGCATCAGGAACACTTCAATTTCCCGAGCGAGGGCCAGGCGTTTGTCCCGGATCAGCATCACCGTCGCGGCGGGCCGCGGGACCAGTGGGTCTGAAACCGATTCCCCAGTCGCTTCGCTCTCCCCTGCCCTTCGGGCGTGCGCCCAACCCTCCGGAAAAGACCCCATCAACGCCTCCTGTGGGCAGCCCGGCTCCTGGTGCGCCTGGCGAAATAACGGCCGTCGATGACGTCGAGGGCAATGGATTGGCCGAACGCCTTCGACAGGTTCTCCGCGGTCAATACTTCGGTCAGCAAACCTGCGTCGACGATGTGGCCTTCGGAGAGGATCAGGGCGTGGCTGAAGCCCTGCGGGATCTCCTCGACATGGTGGGTGACGAGCACGATCGCCGGTGCGTCGGCATCGGCTGCCAGATCCGCCAGCCGGGCGACCAGTTCCTCGCGACCGCCGAGGTCGAGTCCGGCCGCCGGTTCGTCGAGCAGCAGCAGCTCGGGGTCGGTCATCAGGGAGCGGGCGATCAGTACGCGCTTGCGTTCGCCTTCAGACAGCGTCTCGTAGGTGCGCTCGGCGAGGTGTTCGGCGCCGACACTCTCCAGCATGTCGACGGCCTGGGTGTAGTCGACGTCCTCGTAGCGCTCCCGCCACCGGCCAAGCACCGCATATCCGGCAGACACCACCAGGTCGCGTACCACTTCCCCCTCGGGGACGCGTTGCGACAGCGCCGAGCTGCTCAGGCCGACGCGTGCGCGCAGCTCGGACATGTCGGTGCGGCCGAGACGTTCGCCCAACACGAAGGCGGTACCAGAGGACGGATGCTCCATGGCTGCGGCGATGCGCAGCAGTGACGTCTTGCCCGCGCCGTTGGGTCCGATGACCACCCAGCGTTCGTCGAGCTCGACCGACCAGGTGACCGGCCCGACGAGAACCTGGCCACCGCGGCGGAGGGTGACCCTGGCGAAGTCGATCAGCAGGTCTGGGTCGACGCTGTCGCTTTCGGAGTCGGGCACTCGCTCATCGTAGTGAAGCTGGCATCGGCGACCGACGACCAGCCGCTGCGAGCCAGTACTTTCTTCGGCGTGATCGAGACGATGAACTGCACGAGCGGACCGATCCCCAACGCATACAGAACGGTGCCGACACCGACGGTTCCGCCAAGCAGCCAGCCGATGGTCAACACCGTGGCCTCGATCGAGGTACGGACCAGCCGGACCGACAGCCCGGTGCGGACGACCAGCCCGGTCATCAGGCCGTCGCGCGGCCCGGGGCCAAGGCCCGCGCCGATGTAGAGGACGGTGCTCATCGCATTGAGCACGACAGCGCCGATCATCATCGCGATGCGCACCGGAAGTGCTGCAGGCGTTGGCAGTAGCGCGAGCGACACGTCCACCGTCACCGCGATGACGATGACGTTGGCGATGGTGCCGATGCCGGGACGGTTGCGCAGCGGGATCCAGGCCAGCAGCACCGCCACTCCGACGACGGCGGACGCGATGCCGATGGTCATCGGCGTTCGAAACGCCAGGCCCTGATGGAACACGTCCCACGGGTCGAGCCCGAGGCCTGCGCGCACCATCATCGCCATCGAGAAGCCGTAGCCGATCAGCCCGAGCAGCAGCGCGCCGCCCCGGGTGGTCGCGCTACGCATGGTGGGGGAAGCGGATCCGGATCAGCTCGAGCTCGTTGCGCATCCGTTCGGCGTCGCGGTCGAGGAACTCGGCGGGTATGCGCTCGATCGGATGGAAGAACCGGTCCCAGGTGCGGGCCACTCTGGACGTCCAATTTGTGCTCATGCCCAAATAATGCGAGCTACTGGCTTGTTATTCCATATCCAGTTAGCGCATACTGGCTTGCAATGACCATCGAAATGCACGCACGAGCGCTCGATGTGGACCTTCTGGCCCGCGAACTTGGCAACTGGCGGACGTCCAGTCGCAGCGGCCCCGCCTACCACGGCCTATCCGATGCCATCCGGCTGCTGATCGTGGACGGCCGCATCCCCGTCGGCGCGCGCCTGCCCAGCGAGCGTGCGATGGCCGATGCGCTGCGGGTGTCCCGTACCACGGTGACCGCCGCATACGCCCAGTTGGGCGAGGACGGCTATCTCAATGCCCGGCGCGGGGCACGCAGCACGACGGCGCTACCCGTGACACCGGCCGCGCGCAACGAGCCCACCGCACCGTCGATGAGCCTCGCCGCCGCCGCGTTGTCCGCCCCGGCGGCGTCGGTGAGCGAAGCGTTCGTCGACGCGGTCCACGATGTGACGCCATATCTGCACAAGGTGGGTCACGAGCTGGTCGGCGTCGACGTGTTGCGGGATGCCATCGCCGAAAGATATTGCGAGCGTGGGCTTCCCACCGAGCGCGACGAGGTGCTGGTGACCACAGGCGCCCTGCACGCCTTCAACCTTGTCCTGACGACGTATGTGCAGCCCGGTGACCGTGTCCTCGTCGAACAGCCCACGTACCACGGTGCGTTGACGTCCATCACCACCGCGGGGGCACGTCCCGTTCCGGTGGCGATGACCGACGACGGTTGGGAGCTCGAAGCGCTGCAGGCCGCGGTGCACCAACTGTCGCCGAGCCTGGCCTATCTGATCCCGGACAACCAGAACCCCACCGGGCTGACGATGCCTGCGCACGACCGAAAGCGGTTGGCGGCCATCATCGCCGAGACGCGCACCCGCACCGTGATCGACGAGACGATTCTCGACATGTGGCTGGACGACGAGGTGCCCGAGCCGATGGCGGCGTCGATGACCACGCGACGCGACCTTGTGCTGACGATCGGCTCGATGTCGAAGTCGTTCTGGGGCGGTTTGCGGATCGGCTGGATCCGCGCCGAGCGGGCCACCATCGCCACCATCGCGGCGCTGCGCCCGTCGATCGACATGGGCACGCCTGTTCTCGAACAATTCGCCGCGGCAAGGCTTCTCGGGCAGCGCGACGTCCTCCTGCCCGAGCGGCGGGACATTCTGCGGGCCCGGCGCACATACCTGCTTGAGCTGCTCGACCGGCACCTTCCCGACTGGGAACCCGGCGGCGGCCACGGCGGCATGTCGTTGTGGGTGCGGTTGCCCGCGCCGATGAGCACGGCGCTGTCGGCTGCCGCGTCCCGGATGGGCCTCGAGCTGCCGTCGGGACCGCGATTCGGCGTCGACGGGACACTGGAACGCTTTGTGCGGGTGCCCTATGCGCTACCGGAGGACGAACTGTCAGCGGCGATCGAACTGCTGGCGCGTGCATGGCACAGCGTCACCGGTTCCACCGCACCGGAGCCGACCACCATCGTCGTGTGAGAGGCCACCTTTCCTCGCGAGCAGACACGAAAACCCCCTATTCCTTGGCATTTTGGGGGCTTTCGCGTCTGTCCCCTACTTCGTGTGGGCCCACGCGGGGAAAAGTTAGTCGTCGGGGATCTCGACCCGGCGCAGCGTGCCGTCGATGCTGTCGGCGGCCTCGATCTCGCCTCGCGTGATGCCGAGGATGAACAGCACGGTGTCCAGGTACGGGTTGCTCAGCGACGCATCAGCCACCTCGCGCAGCGCCGGTTTGGCGTTGAACGCCACGCCGAGGCCTGCCGCGGCCAGCATGTCGATGTCGTTGGCACCGTCACCGACGGCGACCGTCTGCTCCATCGGCACACCTGCCTGCTGCGCGAAATCCCTCAGCGCCTTGGCTTTTCCCGGCCGGTCGATGATCTGCCCGATGACCCGGCCGGTCAGTTTCCCATCGGCGATCTCCAGCTGGTTGGCGGCGACGAAATCCATCTCCAGTTCGTGCGCCAGTGGCTCGATCACCTGGCGGAAGCCGCCGGACACGATGCCGCAGTGAAAACCCAAGCGCCGCAGCGTCCGGATCGTCGTGCGCGCACCTGGTGTCAGCTCGATCTGCTCGCCGACCTCCTCGAGCACCTCGGCCGGAAGACCAGCGAGTGTCGCGACGCGACGATTCAGCGATTCGGCGAAGTCCAGGTCCCCCCGCATCGCGGCTTCGGTGATCTCGGCGACCGCCGCGTGCGCACCGACCCGGTCGGCGAGCATCTCGATGACCTCGCCCTGGATCAGCGTGGAGTCGACGTCGAAGACGATGAGCCGCTTACCGCGCCGCGCCAGGCTGTAGTCCTCCAGCGCGATGTCCACGGCCTCGTTGACCGCGACCCGCGCCATCGCGGCCTGCAACTGCGTCAAGGCGTCGCCCGCGGGCACCGACACCCGCAGCTCCAGACCCGTCACCGGATAGTCGGAGACGCCGCGGATGGTGTCGATGTTGACGCCGAGCGCCGCCACCTCGCGCGCCACCACCCCGAACGCCTCGGCGGTGATCGGCCGACCAAGGACGACGATGGTGTGGGTGGACGGCTGCCGCATCACCGGCATTTCGTCGCTGCGCTCGATTGTCACATCGAGCCCGACGCCGTGGATCGCGGACTCGACCTCGTCGCGCAACGCCTGCCCGCCCGCGATATCGGGCGACCCGGAGACCAGCACACCGAGCGTCAGCCGGCCCCGGATGACGACCTGTTCGACGTTGAGCAGTTCCACCTTGTGCCGCGAAAGCACCTCGAACAGCGCAGAAGTCACGCCCGGTTGATCGACTCCGGTGACGGTGATCAGGAGCGATGAGCGCTCGCGCGAAGAGCCGATTGGTGAAGCGACCTTTCGACTATCCACCCCTGCTGGCCCGCCCGCCAAGGAATCAGGTTCTGACGTTCTCGTCGTCCAACCGCGTCACATCGCCGTCCTCAGGACCGTGACTGCGCCCGATGTGCGCCTCAGCTCGCATTCGATCGACCATGTGGGGGTAGTGCAGCTCGAACGCCGGCCGCTCCGAACGGATGCGCGGCAGCTCGGTGAAGTTGTGCCGCGGCGGCGGGCAGCTGGTGGCCCACTCGAGCGAGTTGCCGTAGCCCCACGGGTCGTCGACGGTCACCGGCTCGCCGTAGCGCCAGCTCTTGAACACGTTCCAGACGAACGGAACCATTGAGACGCCGAGCGTGAACGCGCCAATGGTCGAGATCACGTTCAGCGTGGTGAACCCGTCAGACGGCAGGTAGTCGGCGTACCGGCGCGGCATGCCCTCGTCGCCGACCCAGTGCTGCACCAGGAACGTCAGGTGGAAGCCGATGAACGTCAGCCAGAAGTGCAGCTTGCCAAGCCGCTCGTCGAGCAGTCGGCCCGTCATCTTCGGGAACCAGAAGTAGATGCCCG
>CADEGF010000032.1:16682-77644 GCA_902826815.1 uncultured Mycobacteriaceae bacterium | reverse complement strand
GCTTTCGCATATCTACACACCGCCGAACGCAAGTTTCGCGAAAAATCCGGGCTAATTTCGCTTGCGCGCCTGCAGCGTAAAGGTCAACGGCACTCGCTCCGGTCGCTCCACCAGGTGCCACTCCTCGTTCTCGTCGCGCACCATGTGGCCGGGCAGCCCCTCCCACGGGACGCTGCGATGCTCATCCAGGGCAGTGAGTTCCATGCCCGCATCGAGCACTGCGGTGACGGTTTCGCCGAGTCCGTGATTCCAGCTGTGCGTCGTGCTGTGCGAGAAGACCACATCCGTCTCGGCATAGGTGCCTTCGTCTTCGAAAACCAGCGGTTCGGGCGTCTCGAAGTACGGGTAGTCAACGGCGAGCACATCGTCGGTGCGCTCCTCGTCCAGGCTCCACATCATCGGATGCGCCTCCCGGATGAACAGCCGTCCGCCCGGCCGAAGCAGATCTGCGACCGTCTGTGCCCACCGGCGGATATCCGGAAGCCAGCCGAGGGCACCGACACCGGTGTAGACGAGGTCGAATGCCTCCGCACCGAGAACCGAGACGGCGTCGTACAGTTCGGCCTCGACGTAATCCACTTCCGCACCGACCAGCGCCGCTATCCGCCTCGCCTCGGTCAGCGCTGCGGGTGAGAAGTCGAGTCCGGTCATGTGTGCGCCGAGGCGGGCGAGCGAGATGGTGTCGGTGCCGATGTGGCACTGCAGATGGACACCGCGAAGCCCGGCGATGTCTCCGAGGCGCGGCCTGTCGAACCTGACGACGGGACTCAAGAATTCGGGGTCAGAAGCGAATTCCGCAACGTGGTAGTCGGGTGAGGCGGCGTGCGCTGGGGCGCGCTCGTCCCAGTTGAGCCGATTGACCTTCACGTAGTCCACGTTCATACCATCCAGTTTGCGACATAGGACGGGTCGGTGAGGGCCGGGCGGTCGAACCGGAAAGCTGAGAGGTCGTAGCCGCTTTCGCCGTCGACGGCAACGTCGGTGAGCAGCCGTCCGGAGAGAGCGGCGAACTTGAACCCGTGCCCGGCGGCAAGTCCGACCGTGATGCCGGGATGGCCGGGGAGTCGATCGATGACGAAGTCGCGGTCCGGTGTCAACGTGTACAGGCAGCGCTTGGACCGCACAGGCGCGCCCGAACCGGGAATCGTTCGGCGCATGAACTCCGAAAGGCGTTCCCGCATCGCCTCATCCAACGCGAAGCTGCGGTCATCGCCGGTCACCGTGGGGCCGCCGCAATCCTGCGCGGCCTTCACGGTCGCCTCACCGTAGGTGGGGAAGCCGTAGTAGGACGGCTCGTCCATCCAGATCCACACCGGGAAGAGGTCGGGGCTGAAGTCCGTGGGCCGGGCCGGAGAGAAGTAGGTGACCTGCTCCTCGGTGACGGTCAGCGGCAGGTCGACGCCGAGCGGGCCGAGCAGATCGTTGGTCCACGCGTCCGCCGTGACGACCACGCGTGCCGCGCTGACCACACCGTCGGCGGTCACCACGTCGGCTGCGTCGGCGCCCGGCACTATCGCCTCGACGCGGGTGTCGTAGTGCAGCACCGCGCCGAGGTCCTGTGCACGCTGTGCCATCGCGGCAGTCCCCTTGGCCGCGGGCACGATTCCGGTGCGGGCCTGATGGATAGCGACGGTTCCGTCGGGTAGGTCGAAGGCGGGCCATCGCTGCTTGACGGCGTCGACGTCAAGCACGTCGTAGGCGATGTCGTGGGCGTCCATCGACGACGTGTAGTCGTGCACGCAGATCGCGGCGCCCTCCGGGTAGAGGTCGAGCCCGCCCGTCACCGTCACGAACTGTTCGCCGGTCTCCTCCTCCAGACGTGCCCAGTCGTCGTAGGCGCCGAAGGTCAGGGCGACGTAGGCGGGGGTGTGGTAGCTGTGCCGGATGATCCGCGACGTGTCGTGGGACGCGCCGCGGTCATGGCCGAACCCGAATGCCTCGATTCCGACCACGCCGAGGCCGCGGCTCGCGGCATGCCAGGCCGTCGAACTGCCAAGCGCCCCAAGGCCGATGACCGCGAGGTCACATGTCTCAGTCATGAAAACCGTGCCGTTCGAGCCGGGGGAGCAGCCACCGCCGGATGTCCACCGAGGCGTCCTCCATCGGTGCGAACCATCCCTGCGTGTAGTACCGCGACGTCATTCCGCGCTGCACCGATTCGCAGATTCCCCAGTCCTGCCGGTTGACCGAATCCCAGAGATCGCCCGCGTCGCTCGGATCGAATCCGGGCTTCGCCGCCTCATCGGGTGCGAACAGCAGATCGCAGGTGATCTCGGTGCGATCGACCGCTGTGGGCCGAAGCATGAACGCCGCGACGTGCTCTGCCGCCAGCGACAGCAGCAGGTTCGGGTAAACCAGCTCGCCCTTGTGCCGTACCCGCTCGGCGTCGTCGAGGTCGGGGAACGGCGCGCGGTCGGACGTGCCGGACACGGTGAACGTCCACGCGCCGTCGCGGTGGGGGATTCCGTCATCCCAGGCGAGGTTGGCGGCACCGCCGCCACCGAATGCGGGCACCAACCGGGTGAGCTCCGGGTGAACCGGGCCACAGTGGTAGCACTCGTTGTAGTTCTCGGCGATGACTTTCCAGTTCGCCGCGACCGAATAGGTCAGCCGCATCCCCAGCACGAGGGTGTCGAGCGGGTAGCGTCTCACCCGCTCAGGTACCGGACTCAGTGCGTCGACGACGGCCGGTGCCGCCAAATCCTCGGTGAGCCAGAGGAATCCACCCCAGGCCGCGGCACCCAATGCCGTCAGCCCGAATGTCGAGGTGTCCAGATCGACGCCCTCGGTGTGCGGGGCATGCAAGAGGCGGCCGTCGAGCCCGTACGTCCAGGAGTGATAGGGGCACCGCAACGACTTCGCGTCGCACGGCTCGAGCGGCACACCCGGCTCGACGGGTACGACCTGGGAACCGCGGTGCCTGCACACGTTTGCGAACGCGTGCAGCGATCCGGCGGCGTCGGCGGTGACGATGACCGGCTCACCCAGATATGCCACCACTGCGCGACGATTCGCGATCACCTTGCCCGACGCGGCAAGGCCGAGGTCGTCCAGACGGCCGACGCACGTCCACTCCCGCCGCAGCATGTCCTCTTCGCGCCGGAACGACGCTGCGTCGGTGTAGTGATGGCGATCGAGCGCAGGCTGGAGCTCTCGCGGCGATGTCGGAGACACCGCTACGACCCCGTGCCCGCCGCGACGAGATAGCAGGCGCTCGAATGGGCCTCGGCGCTCGTCTCGGGATTGAGCACGGGCAGCGCGACGGATCGGCAGTTCCCGTCGACGCCTGCCTCGGCGGCTGTGCCGTCGGCCAGTGCGGGGCAGCGGGTGTGGAACCGGCAGCCGGCCGGGATCCGGGTGGGGTCCGGTGTCTCGCCTTTCAGCACGATCGGCTCGAGGCGCTCAGTCTCGGGGACCACCGAGAGCAGCGCCTTGGTGTAGGGATGCTGCGGCGAGGACAGTATCTCCTCGGTCGGCCCGATCTCCAGAATGCGACCGAGGTACATCACCGCCACCCGGTCGGCGATGTTCCAGGCCAGGCCGAGGTCATGGGTGACGACAACCAGCGTCAGACCGAGTTCGTCGCGCAGGCGCAACAGCAACGCGAGGATCTCGCCGCGGACCGAGGCGTCGAGGCTCGACACCGGCTCGTCGGCGACGATGATGTCGGGGTCGAGGACCAGCGCTCCTGCGATCACCACCCGCTGACGTTGGCCGCCGGACAGTTCGTGTGGGTAGCGGAGGTAGAAGCGCTCCGGCGGCCGCAGTCCGGCTCGTGAGAGCGCGTCGGCCACCTTGGCCTCCTCGCCGTCGTGCAGGCCGTGCACCCGAAGGCCCTCGGCCACCGCCTCGTAGACGGTGTGCCGCGGGTTGAGCGCACCCGACGGGTCCTGCAGGATCAACTGCGCCCGCCTGCGGTAGGCCTTCAGGGCGCGGGCCTTGTAGGAGAGCGCCTCGCCCGCCACGTAGACGCCGCCCGAGGTCGGCCGTTGCAGGCCGAGAATTGTGCGCGCCAATGTGGTTTTCCCTGAGCCGCTTTCGCCGACAAGGGCGATGATCTCGCCTCGGCGGACGGCGAGGTCGACGCCGTCGACCGCACGTGCCACCCCACCACCCCGAATCCCGAACTCGACTCCGAGGCCACGCGTTTCGAGCACCGTCGTGCTGGCTTCTGTTGTCGCCGCCGTCATACGAGTACCTCCCCTGCGCGATGGCAGGCGGCATCCCGTTCGCCGTGTTCCTCGAGCAAGGGCTCCGTCGTCGTGCACACGTCTTCGGCCATCGGGCAGCGCGGGTGGAACGGACAGCCCGTTGGCAGGTCCCCAGGGAAGGGCGGGTCACCGGGCACACCGGCGGGCGCATACCGGAACTGAGCGTCGCCGATGCGGGGGAATGCCGCGGCGAGGGCACGGGCATAGGGGTGCAGCGGTTTGGTGAAAACGTCGCTCGCCCTGCCCTGTTCGACGAGCCGGCCCGCGTACATGACGGCCACTCGGTCGCACGTCGCGGCGAGGACGGACAAGTCGTGGCTGATGAAAACCACGCCGAGACCGAGATCGGCGACCAGCGACGACAGCAGATCGAGAACCTGCGCCTGAACCATCACATCGAGTGCGGTGGTGGGTTCGTCGGCGATGAGCAGCTTCGGTCGGCAGGCCAGCGCCATGGCGATCATGACGCGTTGCTTCTGCCCGCCGGAGAGTTGGTGGGGGTAGGCGCGGGCCCGGCTGGCGGGCAGGCCGACCTGTTCGAGGAGTTCTCCCACCCTCTTCCGTGCCGCACCGGTTCCGACGTCGTCATGCAGCAGGATCGGTTCGGCGAGTTGGGTTTCGATGCGCTGGACCGGGTTCAGCGCGTGCATCGCGCCCTGGAACACCACGGCGGCCTGGGCCCATCTGACGGCGCGCAACTGGCCGAACGTCATCCCCATGACGTCCTCGCCGTTGAGCCGGATCTCGCCGGTCACCTTCGCCGTCTTCGGCAGCAGGCGCAACACGGAGCTCGTCAATGTAGTTTTCCCGCAGCCGGATTCACCGGCGATGCCGAGGGTTTCCCCTTGTTTCACGGACAACGACACATTGCGGACCGCGGGGACCGGGCCCTGCCTGGACTGGTAGGTGACGCTGATATCGTCGAACTCGAGAAGGGTCATTCGTGGGCTCCGCGCGGATCGAGGATGTCCTCGAGCGTTCGCCCGATGAGATTGAAGGCCAGCACGACAAGCACCACGCAGATACCTGGCGGACCCAGATACCACCATGCGCCCGAGGAGATGGCACCGCCTGCGAAGGCATCGTCGAGGATCGTTCCCCATGACACCGCGGTCGGATCGCCGAGGCCGAGGAAGGACAACGTCGTCTCCGACAGGATCGAGATCGACACGGCGAGCGTGGTATTCGCGAGGACCAGCGGCATGACGTTGGGCAGCACGTGGCGCGTCATCTGGTGCACATCGCCTGCGCCGAGCGCCTTGGCGCGCTCCAGGTAGGGCCTGCCCTCGACGGAGAGTGTCTGCGCCCGGATCAACCGGGCGGTGGCGGGCCACGAGGTCACGCCGATCACGATGATGATGTTGAGCAGGCTCTTGCCGAGAACGGTCGCCAGCACGATCGCCAGCGGCAGGAACGGGATCACCAGGAACCAGTCGGTGATCCGGTTCAGGATTCCGGCGGCTAGTCCGCGGTAATGCCCCGACGCGATGCCGACGGAGGTGCCGATGACCATCGCAAGCACGGTGGCGCACAACCCGACTAGCAGCGAGATGCGGGCGCCCCACACCACGAGAGCCAGCACGTTGCGACCGGCGGCGTCGGTGCCGAGCCAGAACTGCCCCGACGGGGGTTCATAGACGGCGCCGGTCGCTTTGGTGACGTCGAGTTGGGACTCGTCGAACATGACCGGCGCGAGCAGTGCGATCGCGGCGAAGAAGACGAAGATCGTCAGCCCGAGCATGCCCTGGCGCGAGCGGCGGAACTGGGCCATCACCATGTTCCACGACCGGCGTCGCCGCTTCCACACGATCGAGCGGGCCGAAACGGCAGCCTTCTGAGTCGTCATGTGCGCACCCGCGGATCGAGCCGGGCATAGAGCAGATCGGCCGCGAGGTTGGCGAGAATCACAGCCGCGGAGAACAACAGGAACAGCGTCTGCAGCAGGGGGATGTCCGGCCCGCGCAGGGCTTGTACCGTCAGCGAGCCGAGACCCGACAGCGAGAACACGTACTCGATGGTGATAGCCCCGCCGATGACGAAGCCGAGGTTGAGAAAGATCAGCGTGGTCGTCGGCAGCATGGCGTTGGGTACCGCGTGCTTGCGGCGCACGTCGTCGTCGCGCAGACCCTTCGCGCGGGCGGTCTGCAGGTAGTCCTGGCCCATCTCGTCGATCAGCGAGGCGCGCATGACCAAGGCGTACTCGGCGAGATAGACGACGGTGAGGGTGAACACCGGAAGGACGAGATGCCAGGTCGTATCGAGTATTCCGGCGAAACTCCCGCCCTCGACGCCCGGCGTGGACAGCCCGCCGACGGGAAAGATCCCCGGGAACCCGAATACGCCCACCGCGAACACGATCAACAGGATCATCCCGAACCAGAACTCCGGCATCGAGTAGAGCACGAGAGTCGTTGTGGTGGCGACCTTGTCGAAGCGCTCGCCGCGCTTCCATGCGCTGCGAACACCGAGCCATACGCCGAAGATCGTCGCCAGCACGGTCGCCGTGCCGACCAGCAACAGAGTCGGACCGATGCGAGGGACGATCACGTCCCAGACCGGCGCGCTGAACTGCTGGCTGGGCAGTTCGGGAACGAACGGGTTCTTGATGTACTGGATGAACTGCTCTGCGATCGGAGCATGGAACTTGGCCTGCATCTGCCGTCTGATCTCCGGATCCACATCCCGCCCGCGGGTGTAGAGCGCGATGGGATCACCGGGCAGTAGTCGAAAGAGAAAGAAGTTGAACAGGATGACGAAGACCAACGTGCCCAACGACGACAGCACGCGTGACAGGGCGAAACGGGCACCCGGCCCTAGGATGCGTCCCCGGCCGGCGGCCGGTGGGATGGGCGCGACATCCGGTGCGCTGATCAGCGCCATGCGCTAGTCACTCCCGGTCGTCGGCCGCTCCGGCGCGACGCCGTCTGAGCAAGAGGAGGGCCGCACCACCGAGGACCACGACAGCCGCGACGACGCCGCCAATGAGCGCGGGCGACGGGCCGCTCGACTTCCCCGCGCCCGCAGCGACCGGCTTGAGGTTCTCATACGTCCAGGTCCCGTACTGGAACAGGTAGGAGCCGTCGGGAGCCGGCTGCGGGATGAAGCCCTCAAACCTGTCGGTGCGGTAGGCGACAAGGTTGTCGTAGTAGTAGGTCAGCGCGTATGGCCAGTCGTCATAGAGGATCTGCTGCATCTGCTTGACGATCTCGGTGCGCTTTGCGACGTCGGTCTCACTGCCCTGAGCCTCGAAGAGTTTGTCGTACTCGGGATTGCAGTAGAAGGAGTCGGAGAGGCCGGCAAGCACGCTGCCGTTCTCCTCGTAGGATCTGCTGCCGCAGGTGAACGTCGACAGCTGGTAGTTCGGGTCCGGCTCGACGACCCAGCCCCATTCGAACATGTCGTACTCGCCCTGACCGATCTTCTCGGTGAGTGCGTCCTCCGAGATGAGCGTGACATTGGCCGTGATGCCGACATCGGCGAGGTAGCGCTTGATGTATTCGACGGCCTTCTTGGAAAACGGGTTGTCCGTGCGGCCGAAGAGCCGGAAATTGAGCGGCGCGCCATTTGCGGAATGGCGGACGCCGTCCGGGCCCATGCGGTAGCCCGCCGCATCCAGAAGTTGCCTGGCCTTGTTCGGGTCATAGCTGACTTCGTTGGGCGGTGTCACGTGCAGGCTCGCGTAGTTCGGCGTGATGATGGTCGTGCCTACGCTGCCGTGGCCCCCGATAACCTTGTCCACAATGGTCTTTCGATCCAACGACCAGCCGATGGCCTCGCGCAGGCGCTTGTCCTTCAGCAGCGGGTTGCCGTCCCCGATCGGCTTGCCGTCGACCAGCGCGGCGCCGTTGTTGAAGGCCAGCTCGTTGAACCCCGGGTAGACCTGAGACTTGCGCTCGATGTCGGGCGCATCGGCCAGCGAGTCGTAGACGTTGGGCTGCAGGTCGTTGGCGTAGTCGATTTCGCCCTTCTTGAGCGCCTGGCCGAGCGCGTCCGGGTTCGCGTAGTTCTTGAAGACGACCTCGTCGACGGCGGGCTTGCCGCGGTAGAAGTTCGGATTGGAGGTCAACCTGGTGAACTCGCCGACCTTGCGCTCGGTGACCAGATACGGCCCGGCCCCGACAGTGGGTTTGCCGCCCACCGGTTCGTTGTTGTAACTCTGGATGGCCGTCTCGTCGATCTTGGAGTAGACGTGCTCGGGCAGGATGTAGACCATGAGCGTCTGCATGATCGGGGTGGGTTTGTCGACGTGAAGGATCAGCGTGGTGTCATCGGGGGCCTCGGCCTTGGTGATGTTGCTGACGTAGTTGCCGTAGTTCGTCTTCTCGAAGGTCCCGTTGATGATGCGGTTGAAGGTGTACGCGGCGTCCTTGGCGGTCATCGGCTCGCCGTCGCTCCACTTGAGGTCCGGCCTGATCTTGTAGGTCCAGAACAACTTGTCCGGAGACTCTTTCCACGATTCCGCCAGCCCCGGCACGACGGCGAAGTTCTTCGCGTCCCACTCGGTCAGCGTCGGGTACTGCATCTGGAACATCTCGTAGGCGGCGACCGTGACCCCGATGAACGGGTTGAGCGAGTCGACGTCCTGCACGACCCCGACGGTGAACACCGACTTGGCCGGTGCCTCGTCGGCGCTCGAGAGAGCGGTCGGGAGAAAAACTAGCCCCAGGATGCACGCAAGCGCGGCGATGAGGCGAGCGGGTCGGTATGCCATCACGTGCCCTCTGGTTTGACTGACGAATCAGGACGCACAAAATAAACCACGAACGACGGATTCCTGCAGGAAGTCCGAAGATCTTGAACGAATCCGTCGCGGATTGGGCGTTATGGTGTCCACCGTGTCTGAGCCGCCTGTCGCGAGGGAAGCGGTCGGCGGCAACCCCTACGGCTGGATCGCCGAGCCGACCGCGGAGCTGGTCGACCTGCTCGATGCCGAACGCGCCTACTACGAGGCGCGGGTCGCTCCGCTCGCGGAACTGTGCGCCACGCTGGCGGCCGAGATGACAGCGCGGGTACCCGCGTCATCGGAGTCGGCGCCCTGGCGGTCGGGCGACTTCACCTACCGCGAGATCCACTGTGCCGGCGCCGAATTCCCCACCGTAGTGCGTCGCACAACCGATGGTAAGGACGAGACCGTCATCGACCTGCAGGCGGTGGCCGATGCTCACCCCGGCGCGGAGTTCCACCGCGGTGAGTGTGAGGTCAGTCCCGACGGGTCGCTTCTGGCCTGGTCATCCGATGTCGTCGGCGACGAGAGGTATGCGCTTCGGTTCCGAGACCTGGCCACCGGCGACGATCTGCCCGGCGTCATCGAGGCGACCTTTCCCAGTGGCGGATGGAGCGCCGACGCGACGACGTATCTGTATCTGCGCACCGACGCCGTCAACCGCCCGCATCAGGTGTGGGCGCATCGCCTCGGCACCGACTCCGCGGCGGATCGACTGGTCTTCACCGAACCCGACGAGCGGTTCGAAGTCAGCCTGGAGGTCACCCGCTCCGGGGCGTGGTTCGTGATCACCGCGACGTCGCGTAACACCACGGAGGTCCACATGCTGTCGTGCGCCGACCCCGCGCAGGCGCCGGTGTGCGTGCGGCCGAGGGAGGACCTCGTCGAGTACCTGGTCGAACACGCGCCGGGACCCCAGGGTGACCGCTTCCTGATCGTCACGAATCTCGACGCCGAATCGTTTCGCATCGTCAGTGCGCCGGTCGATGCGCCGGGGGCGTGGACCGACTATGCCGCCGAGGATCCAGCGACGCGCGTCTATCGGGTGCACGCGTTCCGCACGGCCGTCGTGGTGTCGGCCCGGCGCGACGGCGTCGGGATGCTGACGGTGCACCCCTACGGGGGTGCACCGTTCGAGATCTGGCCGGACGAGGCGGGTGGTCTCGTGACGCTTGGCCGCAACGAGGTGTTCGACGCCGACTTCGTCACCGTCGCGCAGCAGTCGTTCATCCGTCCGACGCGCTCGGTGGATATCGACGTCGTGACCGGGCAGCGCAGCCTGCGTCACGTCGAGGAGATCGTCGGGGTGGACGCCGACGCCTACGTCCAGGAGCGATTCCTTGCGACGGCGGGGGACGGGGTTGGGGTGCCGGTCGTCGTCGTGCGCCGACGGGACGTCGACCTCGACGGCAGGCCGCCGCTGTATCTGTACGGCTACGGGTCCTACGAAGTGTGCACCGACCCTGACTTCGGTTACGACTGGCCGCGCTCGCTGCCTTCGCTGCTCGACCGGGGGTTGGTGTGCGCGTTCGGCCACCCTCGCGGCGGTGGAGAACAGGGGCGGCGCTGGTGGCTCGACGGTCATCTGCGGGCGAAGCCAAACACATTCGACGACCAGGCGGCCGTCGCCGATTTTCTCGCCGACGGGTTGATCGACGGCACCCGCATCGTGACCCGCGGGTTGTCGGCGGGCGGCCTGCTGCAGGGTGCGCTGTACTCCCGGCGTCCCGAACGCTTCGCCGGGATCGTGGCCGAGGTGCCCTTCGTCGACGTGGTCACCACCATGTCGGACCCGTCGTTGCCGCTGACGGTCACGGAATGGGACGAGTGGGGCAATCCGGCCGACGCCGACGACCGCGCGGTGATGGCGTCGTACTCGCCGGTCGACAATCCGCCGCAGGCGCAGGCGAGGCCGGCACTGCTGGTGACCGGCGCCGTCCACGACACCAGGGTGTTGGTCCGGGAGCCTGCGAAGTGGGTCGCGACGCTACGGGCGACCGATCCCGGGCACGGTGCAGGCGTCGACTCCGTCTCGCCGACGTCGCGGCAAACGGTGCTCTTTCGCGCCGAGACGGGTTCTGGCGCACACGCCGGCCCGGTCGGGCGCTACTCACAACTCGAGTACGAAGCCGAGATCCACGCCTGGACGCTGACTTGCCTTGGCCGCCTCACTCCTGTCACAAGAACGGGTGGATTAGAGGGCACCGGAATGTGATACCGCCGGCGGTATCACGGGTCATCGCGCCAGGCGCGAACGTCAGACTTCGCAGATGGCGTCGAGTCATCCGGCAATCGTGTTGCTGCACGGGGTAGGTAGGTCTGGCGACAATGCGTGGCGGTATCGCCGAACGTGCGCTGGCTGCGAAATTTCGCGAGTTTTTTCGCAGTGGATGCACGTTGGATGCGTCCGGGATTTGCGGACCAGTAGCGCGAAGCCGACGCAAGGGCCACGACGGGCATGGCGGACCCTTTCCCTAACAGCACGGGTCACCGCGCCAGGCATTGCGGCCTTCGCGAACCGCGATCACCGCGATGACCAATGCGGCGACGGGGTCGGCCCACGACCATCCGAGCGCGGCGTTGAGCAGAAGTCCGGCCAGCAGCGCCGCCGACAGATATGTGCACAGCAGCGTCTGCTTCGAATCCGCCACTGCCGACACCGATCCCAGTTCTCTGCCCGCGCGTCGTTGTGCCAGCGACAGCACCGGCATGATGACGAGGCTCGCCGTTGCGAGAACGATTCCGATCAGCGACGGTTGCGGCTCGCCGAAGCCGGCCAGCGACAACACCGCGTCGACGGACACATAGGCGGCGAGCGCGAAGAACGAGAATGCAATGAATCGCAGCGCGACCTTCTCCCGCGTCTCGGGGTCCTTGGCGGAGAACTGCCACGCGACGGCCGCCGCCGACGACACCTCGATCACCGAGTCGAGGCCGAAGCCGAACAGCGCCGACGAGGACACCCGTGCGCCCTCGGACAACGCGATGACGGCCTCGACGATGTTGTAGGTGATCGTCGCCGCGACCAGAAGCCGGATCCGTCGCGCGAGCACGTCGCGCCGTGATCGGACGGGCGCACTCATCAGCAGCAGGCGTCGGTTTCGGAAGCGGGGCAGCAGGCCGGGTCGACGGCGAGAACCAGACCGACCAGGTCGTCGAGGGCGTGGGCGATCCGCTTGTCGGTGAGTTGGTAGCGGGTGCGCCTGCCCTCTGGTTCGGCCACCACCAGCCCACAGCCGCGAAGACAGGCCAGGTGATTGGACAAGATCTGCCTGCTCACGCCGATCTTGTCGGCGAGTTCGGAGGGGTAGCCGGGCGCGTGGCGCAGCAGCAGCAGAATCTCGGCTCGGGTGGGGTCGGACAGCGCGCATCCGAACCGCGACAGCGCGTCGCTGTGGGTGACCGTTTGCATGGGCGCAACAGTACATCATGATCTGTATTCAGCAAAGGCTGAACTATCTACTGCCCGCGAACGTTCAGCGTCGACCTCGGGATTGCCGAAGCACCAGCTTGAGCAGTTGCGCCGCAGGGCCGTCGAGGTTCGGTGCGCGCCAGACGGCCCGCAACGTGCGCTCCATATCGAGCCCTTCCACCTCGACCTGACGTAGCGCACCCGCCTGCACATCGTCGGCGATCGCCAGCGTGCTCATCACCGCAGGGCCGACGCCGCCGAGCACGCTGGTACGGATCGCCGCACTGCTGCCGAGCTCGAGCAGCGGCGCAGGGCGCTCGAATTCCTGCAGCAGCAGATCGAGCGTGCTCCGCGTGCCCGAACCGGGTTCGCGGACAAGTAGAGGCGTAGCGGCGAGTTCTGTCATGGAGAGCGGTCTGCGCTTGCGCGCCCAGGGATGAGACGGGTGCACGACGACCACCAGCCGGTCGCGTGCAACGGTGATCTTGTTCAAATGATCTGGCACCGTTGGTCCTTCGACAAACCCGAGGTCGCATGAACCGTCGGTGACGCGCTCGAAGACCTGCATCGAGTTCAACACCTGCAGATGGATTTGGACGTCGGTGTTGAGGGTGCGAAAGCCTCCAAGCCACTCGGGCAGCAGATACTCGGCGACGGTCATGCTCGAGGCGATCGTCAACTGCGCTTCGCGTTCGAAACGCAGCGTCGCGGCAGCTTCGACGAGTTGTTCCACATCGGCGAGTACCTGACGCGCCCAGTGCACGATGACGGTGCCGCGTGCGGTCAGCGTGGAACCCCTCGGGCCGCGCTCGACGAGGGCCATTCCGAGACGGCGCTCGAGCTGGCGGATCGCGCGGCTTGCGTTCGGTTGCGACATGCCGAGCGCCCTGCCTGCGGCGCCGAGGCTGCCGCGCTCGTCGATGCGGACCAGCAGCTCGAGCGTGGCCACCTCCGGCCATTGGCGACTCATCACAAAACGATATGCCTGACATAGAGCCCATATCAAATGCTGATGGCCCGATGCCATTTTGGGGCCTACTGACCTGCGTGGAAGTCACCCAGAGTGTTACCTATGACGAGTCAGTTGCGCCTGTCCCCGGCAGACCGTGTCGATAGCACCGCAGCGCGGTCGCCCCGACGCGTCGAGTGGCTCACCACCCTGGCGCCCGGACTGTTGATCGCCGCGAGTGCGACGGTTGCGGTGCTGGTGATCGGTCGATTCCTGCCGATGGTCAGTCCGCTCCTGATCGCGATCGTGCTCGGCGCGGTCGTATCGAACGCCCGCCCGCTACCCGCGCGGGTCAAGCCGGGGATGACCTTCTCGGCGAAGAAACTCCTTCGGGTCGGCGTGGCACTGCTGGGCCTGCAGCTGGTGTTCAGTGACGTCGTCGGACTCGGCCTGGGAATGATCGCCGTGGTCATCGCAGTCGTCGTGCTGGGAATCGGCGGCACGATGCTCGTCGGCCACCTACTCGGCGTCGACTGGACGCAGCGCTTCCTGATCGCCTGCGGCTTCTCGATATGCGGGGCAGCCGCGGTGGCCGCGGTGGACGGCGTCGTCGACGCCGATGAGGAGGAGGTGCTCACCGCCGTCGCGCTGGTCGTCATCTTCGGCACAGCCATGATCCCGCTCATTCCGTTGTTGTCGAACATGATCGGCCTCACCGATGTGCAGTCGGGATTGTGGGCTGGCGGTTCGATCCACGAGGTCGCGCAGGTGGTCGCCGCGGGCGGAGCGATCGGAGGGGGCGCACTCGCCGTAGCGGTTGTCGTCAAGCTTGCGCGGGTCATCATGCTCGCCCCCGTGATCGCCGTCGTGAGCGCGCGCCAGCGCCGGCTCAATCGCTACGGGGACGACGTCCGGCGCCCGCCCCTGGTCCCGTTCTTCGTGCTGGCGTTCCTGGCCTGCATCGCACTTCGCTCCACCGGCGCGATACCCGACGACGTGCTGGCAGGCGCCAAACTCGCACAAACTGCACTGTTGACAGCGGCAATGTTCGCCCTCGGTGCCGGCGTGAATATCGCAGCGTTGCGAAAAGTGGGCATTCGACCATTTCTGCTTGCCCTGATCTCCACTGCATGGGTGGCCGGGATTGCACTGACCGGAGTTTTACTGGTCGGCTGACCGTGCAGTTCCACCTACCCGCCGATTAGCGTCGGCGGGTAAGAGGCGTCTGGCTATACCTGCAGCTCAGAATGCCTAAAACCGCGCCGAAAAGGTTTATATCTGGCACCTTTCGAACTCGCCGATCTGGCTCTAGGCCACCCATCAAGCGCGATCGTAAAGTGAATTCGTAACCGGGGGAGTGAATCGCATCACAGACCCCCTATATCGAAATATCGACGTGTGCGCGGCGAATTCGAAAACGCGTTGATTTCGCGCAATCTTGGAGGAGACTATGGCTGAATCCACGCCCGAACGGACCGATGAGACCGGTCTGGGCAAGGGCCTCAAACGTAGGCATATGAACCTGATCGCACTCGGCGGCGTCATCGGTGCGGGCCTGTTCGTCGGAAGCGGGGTGGTCATCGGGGATGCCGGTCCGGCCGCGGTCATCTCCTTTCTGATCGCCGGAGTCATCACGATGCTGATCATGCGGATGCTCGCCGAAATGGCAGTCGCGCGTCCGGTGGTCGGCTCGTTCTACGTCTATGCCCGCCAGGCGCTCGGAGGCCGTGCAGGTTTCGCGACCGGGTGGATGTACTGGTACTTCTTCGTCATCGTGGTCGCGGTAGAGGCGGTTGCCGGCGGCCGGATACTGCACCTGTGGCTGCCGATGGCGCCGTTGTGGTTGCTCAGCCTCACGCTGATGGTCGGGTTGACGGCGACCAACATGGTTTCCGCGCGGTCGTACGGCGAGTTCGAATACTGGTTTTCGTCGATCAAGGTGATCGCGATCGCGCTGTTCCTCGGTATGGGTGTGCTGTGGCTCACCGGGCTGTGGCCAGAGTCGACGCCGGGCCTGCAGAACCTGTTCGCCCACGGGGGGTTCGCCCCGCTGGGGTGGGGCGCCGTGCTCGCGGCCGTCGTTCCGTGCGTCGCCTTTTACACCGGTGCCGAGATCGTCACGATCGCGGCGGCGGAATCCGACGAGCCCAAGCGTGCGGTCTCGCGCGCGATGCGCTCCATCGTCGTCCGCATCGTGACGTTCTACGTGGGATCGATCTTCATCGTCGTCGCGGTCCAGGCATGGGATACCCCGAGCGTCGGCGTCAGTCCGTACGCATCGGTCCTCGCGGTGCTCGGCATCCCCGGCGTCAGCACGGTGATGAATTTCATCGTCCTCACCGCGGTGCTGTCCTGCCTCAATTCCGCGCTGTACACCACCTCGCGGATGCTGTTCGCGCTGACCCGCAACGGCGACGCTCCGAGGTTCTTCACGAAGCTGTCCGCCAATGGCGTTCCGCGGCGGGCAATTCTGCTCGGCACCATCGTCGGCTACATATCGGTCGCGGCGACGTATCTGTGGGGCGACGTGGTGTTCAACTTCCTCGTCAACTCCTACGGCGCCGTCGCGTTGTTCGTCTACCTGATCATCGCCATCTCGCAGGTTGTGTTGCGCCGCAAGCTGGATCGCACCGATCCGGAGTCGCTTCAGCTGAAGATGTGGCTGTTCCCATGGCTGAGCTACGCAACCATCGCACTGATGGCAATTGTGATCGCCGCGATGGCCGTGCTGCCGAGCACCCGCTCCCAATTCCTGATGAGCGGCCTGACACTGCTACTCATCCTCGTCAGCTATCAGATCCGGAAGGTGTTGCGCTCCAGGAGGACAACCGAGCCGGGCGCTACCGCGGAGAGGACTGAGTTGACACCGGCTTCGCCGACTCGGTGATGCCGGCGTCCACGGTGTCGGTGTAGAGGTCCTGTTTCCGGATGGCCATCGTAGAGACGGCGCTGATGACGCTGACAATCACGACGTAGGCGACCACCAGGGACACGCTGCCGCCCGCGGTCTTCAACAGATAGGCCAGGATCAACGGCGTCAGACCGGAAGCCACGATGCCCGAGAGCTGATAGACCACGGAGATCCCGGTGTAGCGGACCCTGGTGGGGAACAGTTCTGCGAACAACGAAGCCTCGGGCGCGTACACCATCGGGTAGATCACCCCGAGCACGACGACGATGGTCACGAGGATGACAGCCGTGCTGCCCGTACCCATGAGCGCCAACGCCGGGAATGTGGCCACGGCAAGCGCAACGATCCCGACCGTGTAGAGGTGTCGGCGGTCGAAGCGGTCGGCGAGACGGCCGAAGAACGGTATGAACACGATCATCGCCGCCGCAGCCGCCATCACCGACAGCAGGATCGGCTGCTTGCCCAGGTCCAAAGTGCCTGTGGCGTAGGAGATCGTGAACACGGCCCACAGATTAAAGGCAACACCCTCTGCCCACCGGCTGCCCATGCCCAGCAGCAGATGTCGGCGCGAAAGCTTGTCCTTGATCAGCTGCGCCGCGGGGATCGTGGCCTTCGCTTCCGCCTTCTCCAACTTGCGGAAGGCGGGGGTCTCCATCACTCTCAGCCGGATGTACAGTCCGATGGCGACCAGGATCGCGCTCAACATGAAGGCGATGCGCCAGCCCCAACTGAGGAACGACGCGTCGGGAAGCAGGTAGCCGAGCAGCGCGAAGACTCCGGTGCTGAGCATGAGTCCGATTGCGAGGCCGATCTGCGGCATGCTGCCGTAGAACCCGCGCTTTCCTGGCGGGGCGTATTCGACGGCCATCAGCACCGCGCCGCCCCATTCCCCGCCGACCGCGATGCCCTGGGCCAGCCGCATCACCACGAGAAGGATGGGCGCCGCGACCCCGATGGCCGCGTGGGTGGGGATCACCCCGATCAGGAACGTCGCCACGCCCATGATCAGCATGGTCGCCACGAGCGTGTTCTTCCTGCCGATCCGGTCGCCGATATGCCCGAAGATCAGGCCGCCCACCGGTCGTGCGATGAAGCCGACGGCGAAGGTCGCGAAGGCAAGCAGGGTCCCGGTGGCCGGCTCTGTGCTCGGGAAGAACAACTTCGGAAACACGATGCCCGCAGCCGTGCCGTAGAGAAAGAAGTCGTACCACTCGACGGTGGTGCCGACGAGGCTCGACATGACGACGGTCCGCAGCTCGGACTTCGAGACTTCCTCGGTTTTTGCGCCCTTGTCCTCGTTGGTCACAGCGACTCCCGGAAGATGTCGGTCAGCGCCGCGCGCGTGACCGGCCGCGGCACCACCGCGAGCTGACGGGTCTGCTTCATGGTTCCCTCGACGAGCACGTCGAGATGCGACTCGTCGTAGCCGAAGGTGCGCAGCCCCGCGGGCATGCCGATGTCGGCCATCAATTCGCTGAGCACGTGGGACAATGCCTCTGCGCCATCGGTTTTGGTGAACGTCTGCCCGGTGAGCAATTCTGCCGCGCGTAGATGGCGCGCGGGATCGCCGGGGTAAGTCCAGCGGAACACAGCGGCAGCGGTCGCGGACACGGCCTGTCCGTGCGGCACCATCGGCATCTCCGGGTAGCCCTCGGCCCGGTAGTTCTCGACGGCGCCTGCCACGGGATAGGCGTTCGCGTGCGGCAGGTGGGTGCCCGCGTTGCCGAATCCCGTTCCGGCAGAGGTGGATGCCAGCGCCATGTGGTAGCGGGCGTCGAGGTCGCGACCGTTCATCACCGCGCGCCGCAGATAGCGTCCGACCAGTTCGAGTGCTTGCTCGCACCAGACGTCGCTGATCGGGTTGGAACCGCAGAACGCGGGACGCTTGGTCGGATCTTCCGGGGCGGCCTTCGCGTCGAACCGCACGCAGGTGTAGCTCTCCAATGCATGCGAGAGCACGTCCATCCCGCTGGCCGCGGTCACCTGCGCAGGCAGCGACACGGTCGTCATCGGATCCACCACAGCCAGGGTCGGGCGCAGTTTCTGGTGGCTCACACCGGCCTTGAGATGAAGGCCGAGAAAGTCGACGACGCAGATGGTCGTCGACTCCGAGCCGGTGCCTGCGGTGGTCGGCACTGCGATCAGTGGTTTCACCGGTAGCCAGGGCGCCTTGCCCGCACCGATCGGTGGCGTGACGAAGTCGAGCAGATCGCCGGGATGGGTGGTCAGCAGGTTGACCGCCTTGGCGGTGTCGATGGCAGACCCGCCGCCGACCGCTATGAAGCAGTCCCACTCTTGTTGACGCGCCCAACCCACGGCCTCGTTGATGCTTTCGTCGGTGGGCTCGATCGCCACCCTGTCGAACACCTCGGACTTGATGCCTGCGGCGACGAGCTGGGCATGAATGCGGTCGGGTACGCCGGTCTCGCGGACGCCGGAGTCGGTGATCACCAGGCACCTGCCCGCTCCGATGGCGGCCACCTCGGCGCCGATCTCGTCGACGGCGCCGACCCCGAACTTCAGCGGCGGTGCCGCCCAGGTGAAGACGCTCTCGTTCGCATGTCCTTCGTACATCGGTGGGCTCCTTTGCCGCTCTGTTGCCGGATAGCCATCCCTGAGGTGGGTCACACATCAAGATCTGCGGCGTGGTGGCGCGCGATCTGTGGTGGTCCCTTCAGTTGATCGTGTACTGGTGCTTGTCGTCGGCGGGCCTGCCGACAACGGTTGCATACGGCACGGCGGTGGAGGAGGACGGTCCATGGGCTCGACGGTCTGGAGCCTGCCGCCGCTGGCCTGGGTGCTGGTGCTGATAGTGATCGTCCTCGGCGGCGCGGTGCGTGGCTTCGGCGGCTTCGGCGCCTCGATGGTGTGGGTGGTCGGGCTGTCGCTGGTGCTGCCGCCCTCCTCGGCGATTCCGACTGCGTTCGTGTTGGAGGTGCTGGCGAGTGTGCAGCTGCTGCCCAGCGTGTGGCGGGATGTGCACTGGAGGTCGCTGCGCTGGCTGCTCGTCGGCGCCGTGGCAGGCACTCCGGTGGGGATCTGGCTGTTGCGGATCCTTCCGATCGCGCCGATGCGAATCCTGCTGGCGTGCGCGGTGCTCGCGGCGGCCGTCGCGATGGCCTCGAAATATCGGGCGGCGGCACTGCCGGGCGCGGCAGGGACTTTCGCGGTCGGGGGCGTGTCCGGTGTGCTCAACGGCGCCTTCGCGATGGGCGGCCCGCCCGCGATCCTGATGTATTTCTCCAGCCCCGCCGCCGTCGCTGCGGGCAGGGCCAGCCTGATCGTGTACTTCCTCGGCACCGACCTTTGGGCGGCGGCTGCCGCCGCCGTGGGTGGGTTGATCACCGCGCCGCTCCTCGGCCAGATCGCCGTGTTGTTCCCGGTGTCTCTGGTCGGTGTCGCTGCGGGAAGCCTGCTGTTCAAGCGAACACCGTCGGCGAACTCGCAACGGTATGCGCTGTGGCTGTTGGCTGCGCTTTCCCTCGCCGTGCTCATGCAGGCGCTGTGGCAGTGGCGGTGAGTCTGGAAGACCATGTCATGTGGTGATGAGCACCAGTGCCAGGACGACCGTGAGGCCGGTGAGTGCGGTCAGGGTGCGGACGGAACCGACGGAAGTCATCGGTTGCTCGCGAGGCACCTTGCGGGTGGTGGTGTGATAGCGGCTGACACCGAGCAGATATGTGGCTGCCGCACAGCAGAGCGCGATGAGTCCGGGCAGCCCGTGCAGCCGGTCGCCGGTCGTCAAGCCGTTGTGCAACAGCAGGGCACCCACCGCTGCGAACGACAATGAGGTGCGTGACCACGCCAGCCGGGTGCGTTCGGCCTGGAGGCCGGGGTCGAGCACGGGCCGCCGATCGAATCGGGGTCCGTCAGCCACTGACGATCACCAGGAGCAGGGCCAGTAAGGCGATCAAGGTCAATCCGCCTGCCAGCAGCCGAGGCACGAGCGACGGTTGAAGGGATTCGCCGAGCCGCATGGCGCGCTCGTTGGCCGACCACCGGTGATAGCTGCCTGCGGCGACCATGACAGCCAGCAGCACGAGGGTGATGCCGAGGATGAGCCTGCCGCCGGGGAGTTTGAACGCGGGGACCAGTTGCACCGCGGCTACGCCGCCTGCGAGCAGTGCCAGTGCCGTGCGGATCCAAGCGAGAAATGTGCGCTCGTTGGCCAGCGAGAAGCGGTAGTCCGGGTCGCGTCCCACCGAGCTCACCGGTGGCCACCGGGTGCGCATTCGGTGCATCACGCCGGTGCCGCTCGCCTCGCGGGTGAGCGTAGGCGCGTCCCGGCCGTCGCCATACGGGCTGTTGGTCACTTCCGAACTCCTTCGTCCCCGGAGTGTCGTACCTCAGTGTGGCCTGTGTGACGCGGTCATGACCTACAAGTTAGCCTTGTATCGGTACAAGTTTGGCTTAGATGCCGCAGCCGATAGTTGCGACTATGTTTCACAGCATGGAGCAGGTGGCGCAACGGCCCACCCGATGGCTGAAGGTGCTCGACCAGACCAGATGCATCGGGTGTCATGCCTGCACGACGGCATGCAAAAGCGAGAACGAGGTGCCGGTGGGGGTCACCCGCACCTATGTGAAGTCCGCCGACGTCGGCACGTTCCCGCAGGCGCGCCGGGCGTTCCAGGTGACGCGGTGCAATCAGTGCACCGATGCGCCGTGCGTGACGGCGTGTCCGACTCAAGCGATGTACAAGCGTCCCGACGGCATCGTCGACTTCGACAAGGAGATCTGCATCGGGTGCAAGGCATGCATGGCGGCCTGCCCCTACGACGCGATCTTCATCAACCCCGAGGATCACTCGGCCGAGAAGTGCAACATGTGCGCACACCGGATCGACGCGGGTCTCGAGCCGGCATGTGTTTCGGTGTGTCCGACCGGAGCGATCATCGTCGGCGACGGCAACGACCCGACAACGAAGGTCTCGCAACTCGTGGCGCGCAGGCCCGCGGTCGTCCGGCGGCCGGAGAAGGAGACCGCACCGGGCGTGTTCTACCTGGGCGCGCACCAGGCCACGCTTGACCCGTTGGGAGCGGCCAGGCCGGAAGGCGGGCTGTACGCCTGGGCGACCCAGGGCGCACCCGATCCTCAGCTCGTCACCGCGGGACACCCGCAGGGAGCCAGGTCGTCGGCGGCCGCACTGCTGTCCTACGACATTCCCCACCACGCGCCATGGGGCTGGCGGGTCAGCCTTTACACGTGGACCAAGAGCATCGCAGCCGGCGCCTTTCTGCTGGCTGTGCTGCTGGCCTTGACGGGGCTGCTCGACTGGTCGGACTCCGTCGCGCGTTGGGTGGCCCCGGCGGTGGCGTTGGTGTTCCTCGGTGTCACCGGGGTCCTGCTGATCTGGGATCTCAAGCATCCGTTCCGCTTTTACCTGATCTTCACCAAGCACCACTGGACGAGCTGGTTGGTGAAGGGCGCCTTCATCATCGGCGGATACGGCGGGATCGTTGTGCTCTATGTCGGGGCCTCGGTAGCCGATAGTGTTGTGGCACAACAGGTCTTGGGTGTGATCGGGGCTGTTCTCGCGTTGGCGACCGCGTGCTACACCGCCTACCTGTTCGCACAGGCCAAGGCCAGAGACCTTTGGCAGAGTCCGTTGCTACCCGCGCACCTGGCCGTGCAGGCGGTGCTCGCAGGAGCGGCGGCGCTGCTGCCGTTCGCCGTGTGGCTGTCATCCGCTCGCGGTGTCCATGCCCTCGAGGTGGTGCTCGCGGTCGCCGCAGCCGTACATCTCGTCCTGGTGTGGACCGAGACCAACCTGCCGCATGTCACTGCCCACGCCCGGCTGGCCACTTACGAAATGGTGCGCGGTCGCTACGCGCGGGTTTTCTGGCTCGGCATTCTGGCGGTGGCCGTTTCCGTCGCGGCGCCGTGGATCGGCGTCGCCGCCGCTCCCTTCGCGCTCATCGGGTTGCTGGCGCATGAGCACGCCTACGTGCAAGCCGGCCAATCCGTTCCACTTGCCTGAGGAGGTCGCATGGCACCGTCCCTTTTCGCCCGCGCCAAGCGGGTTTCCGCCGCACGCAAGGACGTCGAAGCCCGAGGTGAAACGTTCTACCAGGGTCCGAGCGGGGTCCACCTGTCCGCGTTCCCGCCCAAGGAGCGCTGGGACGACTGGGTCGAGGTCAGCTCGCGCGCGTGGCCGCGGCAGGAGGAGCACCACTACATGTTGGTGCCCACAACGTGTTTCAACTGCGAGTCGGCATGCGGATTGTTGGCCTACGTCGACCATGAGGACCTGCACGTGCGGAAGTTCGAGGGCAACCCCGAACATCCCGGTTCGCGCGGACGCAACTGTGCCAAGGGGCCGTCGACCCTGAACCAGGTGACCGATCCCGACCGGATCCTCTACCCGTTGCGCCGGGTGGGCGAGCGGGGCTCGGGCCAGTGGGAGCGGGTGAGCTGGGACGAGGCGCTCGACGCCATCGCCGCGCGCATCAGGGCGGCCATCATCGAAGAGCGCCAGAACGAGATCATGGTGAGCATCGGCAGGCCCGGCGAGGACGGCTACACCGAACGCGTTCTTGCGAGTTGGGGTGTGGACGGCCATAACTCACACACCAACGTCTGCTCCAGCGGCGGGCGCACCGGCTTCCAATTCTGGATGGGCGCCGACCGGCCCAGTCCCGACCATGCGAACGCGAAGGTGATCTACCTGATCAGCTCGCATCTGGAAACCGGGCACTACTTCAATCCACACGCCCAGCGCATCATCGACGCCAAGGCGAACGGTGCGAAGATCGTCGTGTTGGACACGAGGTTGTCCAACACCGCCACCCACGCCGACTACTGGCTGTCCCCGCAGCCGGGCAGCGAAGCGGCCATCAACCTGGCTATCGCGCGCCACCTCATCGTCACCGGCCGCTACAACCGGGAGTTCGTGCGGCAGTGGTGGAACTGGGAGGAATACCTGCAAACGTGTCGGCCCGAATTGCCGCAGGACTTCGCGACTTTCGAGGCCGAACTGGACAGGGTGTACGACGAGTTCACCTTCGACTACGCCGCAGCCGAGTCGGGCATCGACGCCGCCACACTGCAAGAGGTCGCCGAGACGGTCGCGGGCGCGGGCACCCGTTTCTCAACCCACTGCTGGCGCTCGGCAGCCGCCGCCAACCTCGGTGGCTGGCAGGTCGCCCGCACCCTCGTGCTGATCTCAGCCCTGCTCGGCGCCATCGGAACCGAAGGGGGACTGTTCGCCAACACGTGGAACAAGTTCGTGCCCAAGCCGATTCACACCCCGCCGCACCCTGGGGTGTGGCAGGAGCTGACGTGGCCGCTCGAGTACCCGCTCGCGCAGAACGAGATGTCGTTTCTGCTTCCGGACTTTCTCAAGGATGGCCGGGGCAAGCTCGACACCTATTTCATCCGCGTCTACAACCCGGTGTGGACCAACCCGGACGGCCTGTCGTGGATGGAGGTCCTCACCGACGAGGAGATGGTGGGCTGCTTCGTGGCGTTGACGCCGACCTGGAACGAGTCCGCGTATCTGGCCGACTACGTGCTGCCGATGGGGCACGGTTCCGAGCGGCACGACACCCACTCCTACGAACAGTACGACGGACAGTGGATCGGTTTCCGCCAGCCGGTGCTGCGCGCGGCGCGCGAGCGTCTCGGCGAGAAGATCACCGACAGTCGGCAGGTGAACCCCGGCGAGGTGTGGGAGGAGAACGAGTGGTGGATCGAGTTGTCCTGGCGGATCGATCCCGACGGCTCCCTTGGCATCCGGCAGTACCACGAGTCTCGGGCCAACCCCGGCGAGAAGCTCTCGGTGGACGAGTACTACGGCTGGATGTTCGAGAACTCTGTGCCTGGCCTGCCCGAGCGGGCGGCCGAGGAAGGCTTGACGCCGCTGGAGTTCATGCGGCGTTACGGTGCCTTCGAGATCACCAAAGGCCTTGGCGCCCAATACGCGTTCGAGGTGCCCGCCGAGGAGTTGGCTGACGTCAACGTCACCCCACTGGGCCGGGTGTACACCTCGACGCCTAAACCCGCTAACCCCAACATCGTGCCGATGGGCGCGCCTGCCCCCGACGACGCCGGGCGTCGGCCGGTGGGTATCGACGTCGACGGCGTTGTGCGGCGAGGCTTCCCGACTCCGTCGGGCAAGCTGGAGTTCTACTCGTCGACGCTGGCCAACTGGGGGTGGCCCGAGCAGGCGTTGCCCGGCTACATCAAGAGCCACGTCCACCCGGACGCACTTGCGTCCGATCAGATGGTGCTGTTGTCGACATTCCGGCTGCCGACGCAGATACATACCCGCTCGGCAAACTCCAAGTGGCTCGACGAACTCGCCCACACCAACCCGGTGTGGATTCACCCCACCGATGCGCGGCGGCTGGGGGTCGAGCACACCGGCGACCTTGTCCGGGTGCAGACCGACATCGGCTACTTCGTCGCCAAGGCGTGGATCACCGAGGGCATCCGACCCGGTGTGGTGGCCTGCAGTCACCACATGGGCAGGTGGCGCACCGGAGCGCAGCAGGGTCACGTCGGCGGCATGATGGCCACCGTCGACCTGCAGCACGAGGGCGACGAATGGGCGATGAAGCGGGTCAAGAGCGTGCAGCCCTACACCAGCAGCGATCCGGACACCCAGCGAATCTGGTGGAGCGACACCGGGGTGCACCAGAATTTGACCTTCCCGGTGCATCCGGATCCCATCTCCGGCATGCACTGCTGGCACCAGGCCGTTCGGGTCGTCCGTGCCGAGCCGCAGGACCAGGCGGGCGACATCGCCGTCGACACCTCCAAGGCGCGCAAGGTGTACGCCGAGTGGCTGGCGATGACCCGGCCCGCCGGATGGTCCTCGCCAGAGCACAAGCGCCGCCCCTCGTGGTTGATGCGTCCGCTCAAGCCCAGTCCCGAAACCTTCCTCGTCCCGGGGCCGTGACCGTGACCGTCGCACCGGAATTGTTCCGCTCGCTCGGCGCTGTCGTCCTGACGCCGCCGCCGGGAAACAGTGCGCTGTGCGAGGCACTGGACCTCCCGATTCCCACAGGCGTCGAATACACCGACGCCTTCGTGCTCAGCGCCCCTCCGCACGGGGCGATCCACCTGGGTCCGGAGGGCCAGCTCGGAGGTGAAGGTCTCGACCGGATCGCCGGCTATTGGCGCGTTCTCGGCCTGCAGGCACCAGAGGATGCCGACCACCTCGGAGCGCTGCTGATGTTGTACGCGGAGCTGGCGGAGGCCGAGCAGAACACGTCCGGCGAGCGCAGCCGCGCGCAGTTGCACCGGGCGAGATCAGTCCTCTTCCATGAGCACATCTGGAGTTGGGCGCCGGGCTACCTGCTCGCCGTCGCCGAGCTCGGCATCGCCTCTGTCGCGTCGTGGGCGCGGCTGACCGAGCAGGCCATGCGCGCCGAGCGGGCAGTTCTGGCGGCGCCCGAGATGCTGCCGTTGGCTCTGCGTGCCGCACCACCGGGGCTGAGCGCCGCCGACTCCCTCGGCGAGACGCTCGACGGCCTGGTCGCCCCGATCCGCACGGGCGTGGTGTTCACCTACCGAGACCTCGCGGCCTGTGCGCGTCACGTCGGGGTGGGTCTGCGCCGCGGTGAGCGGCGGTTCGCCCTGCGGGCGATGCTCGAGCAGGACGCGGCGGGCACGCTCGCCTGGCTCGGCGCTCGCGCCCGGTGGTGGTCGAAGCGGTGCGCGCCGGCGCCGGGCACGGCCAACGATCCGTGCGAGTGGTGGTCGAGGCGGGCCGCCGACACCGCAGGGGTTCTCGAGGCGCTGGTCTCAGATCGAGAGATGCAACCGTGTTAGGCCGTTCCCGCGAATTCGTCGACGCCGCCGCCGTGCGTGGTGCGGTCGATGCCGTGCAGGATCCCGAGCTCCACCGCTCGCTGGGTGAGCTCAACATGGTCCGAGCGGTGACCACCGGCCGCAGGGGCCGGGTGGAGGTCGAGCTCGCGCTGACGACCGCAGGCTGTCCGATGACCGAGCTGCTGGCCCGTGACGTCACCTCCGCGGCATCGGCAGTGATCCCGAACGGCGACGTGCATGTCAACTTCACCGTGATGACCGAAGGCGAACGCCGCGCGCTGGCCGACCGATTCCTCTCGGGCAGAACAGCTTTCGGCGCATCGGCGGCCTCCGCGGTGGTCGCTGTCGCCAGCGGCAAGGGAGGCGTCGGCAAGTCCAGCGTGGCAGCCAACCTGGCCGTCGCTCTTGCCAACCAAGGAAAGTCAGTCGGTCTGCTCGACGCCGACGTGTGGGGATACTCGGTGCCCCAGCTGTTCGGCGTCCGGCGCAGCCCGATCGCGATGTACGAGACGATGTTGCCGGTCCAGGCGCATGGCGTGCGGCTGATGTCGCTCGGCTTCCTGGTCTCCGAAGGCGAGCCCATCGTCTGGCGCGGCCCGATGCTGCACAAGGCGCTGACACAGTTCGTGCACGACGTGCACTGGGGACCGCTCGATGTCCTGCTTCTTGACCTGCCCCCGGGAACAGGCGACGTGACGCTGTCGGTGCTCGAACTGTTGCCGCAGGCATCGCTGCTCGTGGTCACGACGCCGCAGCAGGCGGCCAGGACCGTGGCCAGTCGGGTCGGCGCGATGGCCCGCGACGTGGGCATGCCGGTCGCCGGGGTAGTGGAGAACATGTCCGAGATGATCTGCCCACGCTGCGAGGAGCGTTCCGCGCTGTTCGGCACCGGCGGCGGGGAGCGCCTTGCGAGCGACCTCGGGGCGCCGCTGCTGGGTCAGATCCCACTGGACGCGGCGCTTCGCGAGGCAGGCGACATCGGCGTGCCCGTGGTCGCGGGAGCGCCGCAAAGTTCATCCGCGCGAGCCCTTGTCGATGTCGCGCGGGCGCTGCGGCCTGCCCGGCGCCCGCTCGTCGGTCGCGAACTCGGAGTGCAGCCGGTCGGTTAGCGGCTACAAAGCCACCTTGTATGTCGCTACGGTGGTGGGATGACGCTGAGCCCGCGAATGCCCGAGCTGGGCGCGTTGGAGGTGCTGCTCGCCGTCGCGCACACCGGCAGCCTGAACGCCGCCGCACGGGAGGTCGGCGTCACCCAGCAGGCGGTATCGGCACGCATGTCCTCGATCGAGGCGCAGACCGGTGTGCAGTTGCTGACGCGTACCAAGCACGGTTCGACGCTGACGCCCGCCGGGGTGATGGTGGCACAGTGGTCCGCGCGGCTGCTGGATGTGGCAGGGGAGCTGGACGCCGGACTGGCAGCGCTGCGGCATGACCTGCGAATGCACGTCCGGGTGAGCTCCAGCCTCACCATCGCCGAGCAGTTGCTGCCCGGCTGGCTGGTGTCACTGCAAGCGCTGACAAACGGCCGCGAAGAGGCGGCCGAGGTGGTGTTGACCGCGGCTAACAGCGACACGGTCGTCGAACAGGTCCGCCGCGGTGAGGCCGATGTCGGGTTCATCGAGGGCCCCTACATCCCGCGCGGCGTGCGTAGCCGGGTGATCGGGCGCGACGAGCTCGTCGTCGTGCTGCCGCCGGATCACCCGTGGGTGCGCAAGCGGCGGACGCTGTCGGCTGCGGAGTTGAACGAGATCCCGTTGGTCAGCCGCGAGGAGGGGTCGGGGACCCGCTATGTGTTGCGCGCCGCGCTGACAGCTGCGCTGGGACGGCACAGCGTGCAGGCCGCGCCTGCACTGGTGTTGTCCACCACGTCCGCTGTCCGTGCCGCCGTCCTCGCGGGCGCAGGCCCCGCCGTGCTGAGTGAGTTGGCCGTCGCCGATGACCTGGCAAGTCATCGGCTCGGCCGCGTGCCGGTCAGCGGGATCGACCTCCGGCGTGAGCTGCGGGTGATCTGGATGGGCCCGCGGAATCCTCCCGCCGGCCCGGTCCGTGATCTGGTCGCCCACATACTCAGCCAGCCATTGCGGGTTCGGCGCTAGCAACTCGTCTGGCAAACGCGATTTCAGTCGCCGAACCCGCGGCGGGTGGCGGCCAGGGCCTCGGTCAACGCCGCCAGAGTCCGGCGCCGGGCGGGGGGCTGCGGTGCTTCGTCGCGGCGCACAGCCGCGGCTGCGCCATACTCGCGCCGGGCCAGAACCGTGTCCGATGCGGGACCGAATTCCTCGTGAAGCAGGGTGAGCATGCGAAGCCTTTCAGATAATGGATTTGACTTCCATCATCCGAAAGAACGAAGTAACGGGCTATAACGCGCGCCACAAATGCGGCGTGCCGTCCGTCACTTCGCGCGCGGCGGAATCAGCCGTTGCGAGTGAGTGATCTTTGGTGGTCACGCGACTCGCACCCCGTCTCGGGGTTGTTCGGCAGCGTTGCGGCTGCGTCCCTTCCGCGCTTCATGGCCACCTGCCCGGCTAGGCCGGGTCTTACGGTCGGCTCCACGCTTGACGGCGGCCCCAACTGGGCCGACGACGCTAACGGGTTCCTCGTAGCGTGCGAGGTTGATGGCGGCGTTGTCATCTCGCTGATGGGCGGGTGCTGAACACCCATCGCATTGCCAGTGCTCAGCCCAACCGATGTCCTGAACATGCCCACAAACGTGGCAGGTTTTCGACGACGGAAACCACCGGTCGGCGACCACGAGTTGTGACCCGTACCAGCGTGTCTTGTAGGACAGGTGCCGCCGCGGTGTGCCCAGGGCGGCGTCGGAGAGTCCGCGCCGCCGGGCGCGGGCACCGGGCAGCCCTTTTTGCCGCAGCATTCCCGCCGCGTCCAAGCCTTCCACCACGATGCGGCCGTGGGTCTTGGCCAATCGTGTTGTCAGGACGTGCAGGTGATGGGTGCGGACATCGTTGACCCGGCGATGCAGCCGGGACAGTTTAGTGCTGCGTTCCCGGTGGCGGCGTGAACCTTTCACACAGCGGGAGCGCGCACGCGAAACGTGCCGCAACTCGCGCAGCGCTGTTTCCAGCGGGCGCGGGTTTTCGACACGTTCGATCACCGCGCCGTCAGCGGTGGCCACAGTGGCCAGCCGCCGGACACCCACATCGACACCGACCCGTGACTCCGGCAGTGCCACGCCGGCCTGCTGGGGGCGCTGCACCAGCACCCGGACACTCGCATCCAGCCGGGTGCCGTTGCGGCGAACGCTGATCGCCAGCACCCGCGCCCGGCCTTTCGCGATGAGGCGCTCGATGCGCCGGGTGTTCTCATGCGTGCGGACGGTGCCAATGACCGGCAGTGTGAGATGCCGGCGATCGCGCTCGACCCGCATCGCGCCGGTGGTAAAACACACCCGATCGGCGTCACGGCCCTTCTTCTTGAACCGCGGGAATCCAACGCGCCTACCGGCACGCGTGCCAGCACGGCTCTGCTGCCAGTTCCAATACGCGTCGACAGCCCCGGCGATGCCGTCGACGTAGGCCTCCTTCGAGCACTCCGGCCACCACATCGCCCCGGTCTCAGTGTTGACACACACCTCGTCTTTGACCGTGTTCCAGCGTTTGCGCAGCACCCGCAGCGAGGGCTTCTCCGTCGCGACACCAGTGGCCCGCCAGGCCTCGATGTCGGTTTTCAAGGTGGCGACGGTCCAGTTGTAGGCCTTGCGGCGGGCGCCGAAATGCCGTGCCAACGCGCGAGCCTGGTCCTCGGTCGGGTCCAGCGTGAACCGGAACGCCTGCACACACCAGCCTTCAGGGACATCAAACTTCGCCATCAGGCCGCACCCCGATCATCTGTCGCCGCGGCAGCCGCCAGTGCGCGCCAGGCCCGGTTTGTGCTGCGCGTTTGCCGTAGCGCCGGGCGCACATCGAGGTCAGGATCTCGGTCATATCCCGCACCAGGTCGTCACCGACCTCGGCCCAATCGACCACCACCAACTCACGACCCTGGGCGGCACGAGCGGCTTGGACGTACTCAGAGCCGAACCGCCAGAACCGGTCTCGGTGTTCCACCACGATCCGGTGCACCGTCAGGTCACCCAGCAGCGCAAGGAACGTGCGGCGATGCCCATCGAGCGCCGAACCGACCTCACCAACAACCTCGTCGACAGGACTCTGTTCGGCCGTGGCCCACCCAGTCACCCGCGCTACCTGCCGATCCAGGTCGGCCTTCTGATCGGCCGACGACACCCGCGCATACACCGCCGTTCTCGGCTGCGGGCCAGCGCCGCTGCCAGACTCGTCGACGAGTATCAGCCGGCCCACCTTCCGGGCGGGCACCGGCAACACCGCGGCGCGAAACCAGCGATACGCGGTCACCCGCGCAACACCAATACCCTCCGCCCACGTCGCCAAATTCACGCTTCAGTTCCTACAGCACACCACTGACTTTTAGATTGAGTGAGTGCTCGCGGACGGCCGAACCACCGACTGGAACCTCGCGGATTCCTGATTTTTGAGTGGCCGTCCGCGAGCACGATCCGCGTCCGCTATTCCGGGCTGGTTCCCAAACTCAATCAGTCCGGACAAAGCCACCACCAGCACGGGTTGACCAAAGCCGGCGATCCGCTACTGCGTGAAGCCCTCTTCGCAGCAGCCGATCACGCCCCGCAATGTCGACCCGCAGCTGGCGGCGAAATACAAGCGGCTCATGCGGCTGAACGTCACCACGATTCGGCGACCTGCCATATTGCGACCGCACTGCTGACCCGCATCGCGACCTGCTGGTGCGCCGGCGAGCACTACGTGCTGCGTGACACCGACGGCCGACCCATCGACGCCGACGAAGGCCGCCGGCTCGTCACCGCCCACCACCGCGTCGATCGCCAGACCAGGATCAACGCCGCCAACACCCGCCAATCTCAACGGATCAAAGGCAGGACGGGCCGGGGACAACAGGAGTCGCCAAGCGCTCCAATCCACCGACCCGTCACCACCACATTAAAACCCGCTTACCGACTTGACTCCGTTTAGGAACTTAACCGACCACTCGACCCGCAACAGTTATCAGCCCCCGATGTTGTAGGACTTGAGCTGGTCGGCGATCAGCGACTGCTGTTCGTCGAGGAAGCTTTGGAACTCGTCCGCGGGTTGGAAGCTGTCCGGCGCAGCGAACACCTGCGACTGGAACTCTTTCATCTTCGGGGTCTTGACGGCCTCGCCACAGGCATCTGAGAGTGCTTGGACGACCTTGTCGGAGGCGTCAGCCGAGACCACGATCCCTCGGAACTGCGGGAGAACCACTTCCTTGGGGAGCCCGAGTTTTTCGGCGGTGGGCACGTTCTCGTAGCCCTCGACCGGTTCGTCTGCGATCAGGACGACCGGCACGAAGTCCCCGGAGTCCAAGTACTGCTTGACGTCGCCGAGCTGCTCATACAACACGTCGACCCCGCCACCCAGGAGGGCGGCGTACCGCTCGCTCGGCTCGGAAAACGGCACGGCCCGGAACTCTGTGCCTAGCTTGTCCCTCAGAGCAGCCAGGACGATGTCATCGACGCTGTTCGTGCCCACCGTCGCGACCTTCAGCTGCCCGGGCTTCTGTTTCGCGGCGGCGGCGAGCGCCGCCCAGTCGGCGTAGGTGTCCTTGCGGACCATGATGGCCGACGGCATCGATTGCAGCCGGCAGGCGCCCCGGAGCTCATCGAGCTTGAACGAGGCCGTGCCTGCGGGGACCGTGGTGAGCGTGTCCTGGATGAGGATGGCCATCGATTCACCCGGCCTTCCGGACAGCATTTTGGTCATTCCGGTGCTTCCCGTCGCGCCCGGCACGTTCACCACCGGGACCTGCTGGCCGATGATGTCCTCCATCGCCGCACCCGCCGCGCGCGCCACCTGGTCGGCGCCACCGCCGGGCCCGAACGGCACGACAAGGTCCACCGGTCTGTGGAAAACGTTGCCATCAGCGTCGCTGCCTCCGCCGCTGCTGTCACCACAGCCTGCAAGAACGATTGCGAGTGCCGCGACCGGCCCCACCGTGAGCGCCTGACGGCGCCTGGACTTAACGGACATTCTTTGTCTCCTCTGTTGATAGAGCCGTCGAATTCTGTGGGTCGCCTTCTCGCGGTCCCGCGGCACCGCCGGTGCGCTGCCGGCGCGCATGGGCGACGCTGCGGTAGACGAGGAATCCGAGCACCGCGACCCAAAGGACCATGAGCACGGCCGAGATCGGACGGGTGATGAAGATCGTCGGGTCGTTGCCCGACGAGATCATCGCGGTGGTGAAGTAGCGCTCGGCAAGCGGACCGAGGATGGCGCCGAGCACGAGTGGCGCGAGCGGGTAGCCCCACTTCTGCAGGAAGAATCCGAGAATCGCGAACAACGTCATGATCCAAACGTCAGAAAGCGAGTTGCGGATCGCGAAGGCGCCGATGTAGGCGAACAGGACGATGATCACCGCGATGTACTGCTCGGGCACCTTGAGCAAACGCACCATCGGCCCGCTGGTTGCGATGCCGAGCACGAACATGAGAATCACGCTGACCAACAGAGCGGCGATGATGGTGTATACGAGTTCCGGCTGGGTCTGGAAGATCTGCGGGCCCGGCTGTACGTTGTGCAGCAACATCGCGCCGAGGATCACCGCCGTGGCAGCGCTGCCGGGGATACCCAGCACCAGCAGCGGAATGAATGCGCCGCCGACGGTCGCGGTCGACGCGGCCTGTGGAGCGATGACGCCGTTCGGTGACCCTTTGCCCACCTGGGCGCGGTCCTTGCCGAACTGCTTCTCCAGGCCGTAGGCGACGAATGACGCCACCGTCGCGCCTGCGCCGGGCACGCCGCCGAGAAGGGAGCCGGTGACCACGCCGCGTCCCATGCTGCCGCTGCGTTCGCGGAACTCCCGAAGCGACGGGATCTTGGTCTTCACCCGACCCGGCTGCGGGGCGTTCTCCGCTGCGAAGCCTTCACCGAAGCGGACCAGCACGTGTCCCAGCGCGTAAATGCCGACCATGACCGGGAGGTAGTCGACGCCATCCCGGAGCATTTCCGAACCGAAGTCGAAGCGGACCGTTCCGTACACGTCGTCCACGCCGACCGTCGCCAGCAGCATGCCGATCAGTAAGGCGGCCAGTGACTTGGTAACCGAGCGCTCGGCCAGGGCCAGCACACTCGTGAGCCCCAACAGGACGATCACGAAGTACTCCGCCTGGCCGAACTTCAGGGCGACCTGCGCGATGGGGCGGGCCGCGAATGTGAGCAACACCCACGCCACCAGGCCCCCCGCGAGGGCCGCGAAAGCCGCCCAGCCGAGCGCCTCCGCGGCGCGGCCCCGCCGGGTCATGGTGTAGCCGTCCCACAGCAACGGCACGTTGTTCGGCTCGCCGGGTATATGCAGCAGGATCGAGGTGATCGCCCCGCCGTAGGTGCCTGCGACATAGACCGCCAGCATCAAGACGATGCCGGTCTCGGGGTCCATGCCGTAGGTGAAGGGAAGGATCAGAATGACCCCCATCACGAACGTGAGGCCCGGCAGCACCCCCACGATCAACCCCGTTACCACCCCCAGTACGAGGATGATCCACATCGTGGGCGAGAACGAGGTGAGCTCGTTCATGACGCCCGTGAAAGTTTCCATGTGTTTCTCCAGACCGGTGGCGGGTCAGTAGGCGCCGATCAACTCGAAGAGCCGGACCGAGAGCTCGTCGAAAAAGCCCACGCCGGTCGGCAGGGACAGGTAGACGACCTTTACGAACATGTAGGCGAAGCCGATGGAGAGCGCCGCCGCAAGCGGAACGACGATGAACAGGTTCCGCTTGCCGGCCAGCACCAGAAAGATGACGACCAGCAAGAAGGTGGCCACCACCCATCCCAGGTAGATCGTGCCGACGACGTAGGCCACCGAGATCGCAATGACGATCGCAACTCGACGGCCGCTGATCAATGCCGTGTCGAGCTCGGCGCCCTCTTCCGGGATCTCCTGTTCGTCCTCGCCCCTTACGGCGGCGACGCCGCGGCGCACCGTGCGGATGTCCTGCACGATCCTGACCACCATGGAGAACGCGAAGAGCCCGATCAACAATCGCGGGTAGAACGCGGGTCCGGGGCCCTCCGCCGAGGTGGGCCACTTTGCGGTCGCCAGCCACAGCGGAACACACAATGCGATCCCGGCGAGCGGCGGTAGCAGCACTGTCCACCGCCGCAACTGGGACAACCTGCTCGACTCCGCACCCGAGGCCCGGGGCTCCGACTTCTGCCGCGCTGAGACGTCCGAATCCGTCTTAGGCATGCGCTACCTCTCCGTCGGGACCGGCGACCGCCGACCTTGATTCCACAGGGTGAGGGTGACCGCCACGGAAGCTGGTCGAAGCGACTGTGGTCTCAGTCACTAGATGCGAACCTCTCGCTGCGGCGCTGCCGGGCGCGGTTCCCGCGTGCCCGGTCCTCTTTCAAAATATGGAATTGAATACCATTTGCGACGCTAGAGCATTAAGGTTTGTTGTGTCAACGGTTACATTGCCAGCAAGATGTGAGCGGCACGACACGCGACATCGCCGAGTCGGAACAGGTAGTGGAACTAGCTATCATAATGTGGAAGTATCGATTATGGCGCCTTAAACAGGCCTTTTGAAAGGTCGCCGTCCCGCACGCGGGCCCATGCCGGGCGCCGCGAAGGTCACGGCGATCCCATGTTGCTCTTGTTAGATTGCGGTGACTAGGTGGGAAGGGGAGAGGCGTGATGACGACGGCAGAGCCGCCCCGAAACGAACAAGTTGCGGGCACGCAGACGATCACTCGCGCACTGAACGTGCTGGGCGTGCTGCGGGACGCCGGCAGCGACGTCGGAGTCATCGAGCTGGCGCGGGCACTGGGCATGCACGCAAGCACGACTCACCGGATACTGCGGGCGCTGGTGGCCACGAACTACGTCGTGCAGAGCGCACAAACGGAACGTTATCGCTTGGGGCCTGCGGCTTTTCTGCTGGGGCGGGCCGCTGAGCGCACCCTGGGATTCGACGAGGCGATGCCGCTGCTCGAGCAACTCGCGACGGCCACAGAAGAATCGGTCAACTTGGTCATCCGCGACGGTGAGGAGGGGCTGGTCGTCTTGCGTGTCGAGTCCGAGCATCCGTTGCGTTTCATCCAACCTGTCGGCGCGCGAATCCCGTTGTATTGCAGCAGTACCGGCAAGGTGTTGCTGGCGTTCGCGGGCGACCTGCATGAGGAGGTGGCGCGGCTCGGGGAGTTGAACCGTCTGACACCGAGGACGATCACCTCGCCGCGCGAACTGCTGCGCGACCTGGAAGCGATTCGGGAGCGCGGGTACGGCCTCAACAGGGGGGAGCGAATCCCGGGCGTCTATGGCGTCGCGGCTCCCGTTTTGACCAACGACGGTGTCGCCACCACGGCGCTGGCGGTCCAGGGACCGGAGGTCCGGATACCCGATGAACGCGTCCCGGAGCTGGGACGGCTCGTGATCGAGACGGCCGATGCGATCGCCGCCATCATGCCCTCGGGCTTCCAACTCTGAGGTGTCTGGTTGACACTGGCGGCCGGTCGCTGTGCGCTACCTGGCCCTCGTATCCTCAGTCGACCTTTGCGCGCACGCTGGCCGACACATCGGGCAACCGCTTGGTGGGATCGATCCACAACGCCGCAATACCGCCGATGACCAGCAGGGCAGCGGAGAGCGTGAACGATGCAACGAAGGTGCCGGTGGCATCGATGAGATGGCCGAAGACAATCGGCGAGACGATGCCCGCGATGCCGAATCCGGTGTTCATCAGCCCGCCCGCGGTGCCGGCGTGATTCGGCGCGATGTCCATCGGGATCGACCAGAGCACCGGATTGGTCAGCTCAAGCAGGAAGAACGCCACGCCCAGGCACACCGTGGTTAACGCGAGTTGGTGGATGAAAAGTGTCGGCAGGATGAGCAGGAACGAGCCCAACAGCCCGACGACGAGCACAGCGCGGCGAGCGATTTTGAGGCTTCCGGTGCGGCGGAGCAGGTAGTCGGAGAGGATGCCGCCGACCATGTCGCCGACCACGCCACCGACGAGCACCAGCGCCGAGAACAGCGCGAACTTCTTGAGCTCGAGGCCGTAGCTCTCGTGGAAGAAGGACGGGATCCAGGTCAGGTAGACCCACAGCATCCACCCGTAACAGAAGTCGACGAACGTCACCGGCAGGATCCGGGCGAACATCATTTTCCACGGCACCGGCGGGCGAGTGTCTCGTTGCTGATCGGTGGTCAGCTCCGCGAGTTCTCCCTCGGTCATCTTCGGATGGTCGGCGGGCCGGTCCCGGTAGAGACCTACCCAGGCGAACGCCCAGAGCAAGCTGATGACGCCGAAGACGAAGAACGCCAGCCGCCAGTTCCACAGTGCGATCAGCCCAGCCACCGCCAGCGGGGCGATGGCGTTGCCGATTCGCGCGAAGGCATGGGTAATGCCCTGCCCGAACGCTCTTCGTTCGAGAGGCAGCCATTTGGCCATCGCGCTGGTGGCCGTCGGGAAGGACGCCCCCTCCCCGAACCCGAGTGCCAGCCGGGCGGCGAACAGCGAGACCAGGCCCACCGCGAAGCCGGTGCACATCGTGGCCAGTGCCCATACCAGGCCGACACCGAAGAGGACCTTCCTCGGGCCGAACTTGTCGCCGAGGATTCCGCCGAAGATCTGGAAGAACGCGTACGGAATCGAGAACGCGGCGAGCGCCAGGCCCAGTTTGGTGTTGTCGAGCCCCAGGTCCTCCTTGATGAACGGGGCCGCCGTGGAGATGTTGACCCGATCCATGTAGGTGATCAGGTACATCAGGCACAACAACACCAGAATCTTGGTTCGTACTCGGTGGCGGAATGAGTCGAGGAAGGTGCGTCGCGGCGGCGAGGGCCGGACGGTCCGGGTCTGCGGATCTGGCGCGATAGAGGCAGTGGTGGTGCTGCCCTGGGCTGGCCCGTCTTCGTTGACTGCATTCGCCATCTCAAAAGCCCTTCCAAAATATGGAATCGAGTACCAACGACGACGGTAGAACCGGACGAGATAGTGTGTCAACGCTCAAGTAGGCAGCAAAAAGTGATTGCCACCACATTTAAGACAGTGGTTCCCAGCATTAAGTGGAACCTGTTACCATAATGTGGAATTACCGACATGGGCACCCTGAACAGGCATTTGCAGGCTGCGGCCCCGGGTGTTCAGTCGTCACCGTCGTCGACATCGTCTCGGAAGGATCGATATGTCGGAGAAGCAAAACTCGACCGACGCGGCGGATGTCGCCGCGGAGATCGGTCAGCTCATCGCCAAGGCGCGAGTCGCGCAGGCGGTGCTGCAAACCTTTTCCCAGCAGCGGGTCGACGACGTCGTGGCCGCGGCCGCCTGGGCGATCTATGAGCCCGAGCGTGCCAAGGAGTTGGCCGAGCTCAGCGTGCAGGCCACCGGCCTGGGCTCCGTCGCGGACAAGATCACCAAGAACCAGCGCAAGACCATCGGCACCCTGCGTGACCTGACCGGAGCGCCGTCGGTCGGTGTCATCGGCGAGGACACCACGCTCGGCATCACCGAATACGCCAAGCCGGTCGGTGTGGTGGCGGCGGTGTGCCCGTCCACCAACCCAGCAGCCACTCCGGCGAACAAGACCATGATGGCACTCAAGGGCGGCAACGCCGTGATCCTTTCGCCGTCGCCCAAGGGTGCCTCCACCTGCGCGATGCTGGTGGGCTACATCCATGCGGAACTCGACAAAGTGGGTGCACCGCGCGACCTCGTGCAGTTCATCGCGGAGCCCAGCAAGGCGTTGACGAACGAGTTGATGAAGCAGGCAGATCTCGTCGTGGTCACTGGTTCTCAGCGCAACGTGCGGGCGGCGTACTCCAGTGGCACCCCGGCGATCGGGGTGGGAGCGGGCAATGCTCCGGTGATCATCGCCGCGGACGCGAACCTCGCCGACGCCGCAGACAAGATCAAGCGCAGCAAGGTGTTCGACTACGCGACGAGCTGCTCTTCCGAAAACTCAGTGCACATCGACGCCGCCGTCTACGACGATGCGCTCAACCACTTACGTTCCCAGCGCGGCTACCTGCTGACGGCGCCGGAGAAGGCGAGGCTGCAGGCCGTGATGTGGCCGGACGGCAAGCTCAACACCGCGATCACGGCCCAACCGCCGGAGAAGATCGCCGCGCTCGCCGGGCTGGACGCGCCCGAGGCTCGCGACGCCGACTTCTTCATGGTCGAAGAGGACGGCGTCGGTCCGGAGTATCCGTTCAGTGGCGAGAAGTTGTCGGTGGTGCTCACCGTCTACCGCTATCAGGACTTCGACGCGGGGCTGGAGCGGATCCAGCAGCTGCTCGACTTTCAGGGCGCAGGGCACTCGTGTGGCATCCACACGTTCGACGACGAACTCATCGGCGCCGTCGCGGAGCGGCTGCGGGTGGCCAGGGTGCTCGTCAACCAGGCGCACTGCTTCGGTACCGGAGGCGGCTTCGACAACGGCCTTGGCTTCACGCTGACGATGGGCGCGGGCACATGGGCAGGCAACAGCATCAGCGACAACCTGTCCTACCGGCACTTCCTGAACATCACCAGAGTTGCGCGGGTCATCCCGCCACGAGTTCCCACCGAGGAGCAACTGTGGGGCCACTACTTCGAGACCTACGGACGGTGAACCATGAAACTTCTTGAGTACCAAGGAAAGAGCCTGCTCTCGCGCGGAGGGCTCGTCACCCCCGACGGTGCCGTCGCACGGGACGCCATCGAGGCCGCGACGATTGCGAGCGCCCTGGGCGGCCGGGTCGTCATCAAGGCGCAGATCCCTGCGGGCAAGCGCGGCAAATCCGGCGCCATCCGGTTCGCCGAGACCTCGGCGCAGGCGCAACAGGTCGCGGCGGACCTCATTGGGACGTCGATCAACGGCTTCCCGGTGACCGCCGTGCTCGTCGAGCAGGCGATGCCGATCGCCCGCGAGCTCTACGCCGCCGTCCTCAACGACCCGGCCAGCAAGGGACCGCTCGTGCTGTTCTCGGTCGAGGGTGGCATGGACATCGAGGAGGTCAACGCCACCGCCCCCGAGAAGGTGCTGCGGCTGCCGATAGACATCAGGGCAGGCCTCGCGGAAGCCGACGCCGCAGCGCTGCTGTCCGGCACCGACCTAACCGGTGCCGAGCAGGCCTCCGTCGCCGCCGCGCTCATCCAGCTCTACGCGGTGTACCGCCATGTGGAGGCCGACCTGGTCGAGGTCAATCCGCTGATCCTCACCGAGGATGCGCGCGTGGTCGCACTCGACGCGAAGGTGTCACTGGACCCCGGCGCGCTGGCGCGCCAACCCGCCGACTTCGTGCGAAGCCTGGAGAGCGCGCCCGCCGAGGAAGAGTCGATCCTCGAAGACGAGGGCGCGCAACTTGGTCTGCAATTCATCGAGCTCGACGGCACCGTCGGGGTGCTCGCCAACGGCGCGGGGCTGACGATGGCCACCCTCGACGCCGTCAACCACTACGGCGGCAGCCCGGCCAACTTCCTGGAGATCGGCGGCGACGCCTACACCAAGGCCACCCCTGCACTCGCACTGGTGCTGAAGAACCCGAACGTCCGCAGCCTGCTGGTCAACTTCTGCGGGGCGTTCGCGCGAACCGACGTCATGACCGAAGGCGTGGTCAACGCGATCGAGGCGCTTCGACCCGACGTTCCGGTGTTCTTCTCCATCCACGGCACCGGCGAAGACGAAGCCATCGCCCTTGTCAAGGATCGGCTCGGGCTGCAGCCATACGACCTGATGGACGACGCGGTGCAGGCCGCAGTGGCAGCCGCCGGACACGAGAACGTCCTAGTCAACGAGGGAGTGCGCTGATGCTGGTCACCGGAACCGAGGCCGTCGTAGTACAGGGGATCACGGGCAAGCAGGGATCATTCTGGACCGAGCGGATGATTGAATGCGGCACCAACGTGGTCGCCGGTGCGACGCCCAACAAGGGCGGTCGGACAGTGGCCGGGATTCCGGTTTACAACTCGGTCGTGGAAGCGTCGGAAGCCCACCGCCTCGACGTCGCGGTGCTGTTCGTCCCGCCGCTGGCCGCTAAGACCGCGGTTCTCGACGCCATCAACGCAGGCGTCCACAAGGTCGTCTTCCTCACCGAACACGTGCCGTATCACGACGTGATGCATGTGCTGGCCGAAGCGCGCGATCGCGGGGTCCAGATACTCGGACCGAACACCGCGGGGCTCGTGGTGCCGGGCGAGGCGTCGGTGGGCATCATGCCGGGGTTCGCAAAGAACATCTTCCAGCCGGGCAACATCGGAGTCGTGTCGCGCAGCGGCAGCCTCGGCACCCTGCTCGCGCTCAACCTGGTCACCGCAGGCTACGGGCAGTCGGCGTTCATCGGCATCGGCGGTGACCCGATCCTGGGCACCACCACACTGGATGCGGTTCGGATACTCGACGCTGACCCACGCACAGACGCGATTGTGCTGGTGGGCGAGATCGGCGGGACCATGGAAGAGGACGCCGCCGAGCTGATCGCGGGCATCGGCAAACCCGTGGTGTCGTTCATCGCGGGCCGTAGCGCTCCACCGGACCGCCGCATGGGTCACGCCGGTGCCATCGTCACCGGCAACCGCGGCAGCGGCCAGTCCAAGGTCGACGCACTGACCCAGGCTGGAGTCGCCGTGATCGACGTCCCCAGCCAGGTGGCAGCGGCCCTGCAGAGCTTCGGGGTGGCGCCGGTCGGCGCCGGCGTCAACAGCTGACCCGAGGCTCCCGGATATTGCATACCGCGCTTGTTACATTGCGGTGACCACCAGGGAAAGGGGCGGGCGTGCGCACGGCGGCGGAACCGTCCCGAAACGAGCAGGTCGCGGGCACCCAGACAATCGCACGTGCACTGGCCGTGCTCGCGGTCTTGCGCGACGCAGGCAGCGACGTCGGGGTCATCGAGTTGTCGCGGGCACTCGACCTACACGCGAGCACCGCGCACCGAATCCTTCGGGCGCTGGTCGCCGCTGGCTACGTGGTGCAGAATCCGCAGACCGAGCGGTATCGCCTTGGGCCTGCGGCCTTTCTGCTCGGGCGCGCCGCGGAACGCACGCTCGGCTTCGACGAGGCGATGCCGCTGCTGGAGCGGTTGGCGGCGGCCACGGGGGAGTCGGTCAACCTGGTGATCCGCGACGGCGACGAGGGGGTGGTCGTGCTGCGCGTCGAGTCCGAGCACCCGTTGCGGTTCATCCAACCTGTCGGAGCGCGAATCCCGTTGTACTGCACCAGTACCGGCAAGGTTCTCCTTGCGTTCGCGGGCGATCTGCACGAAGAGGTGGCCAGGCTCGGCGAGCTGAACAGGCTGACCCCGACGACGATCACCTCGCCGCGCGACCTCCTCAGTGACCTCGAAGAGATCCGCAAACGCGGCTACAGCATCAACCGCGGAGAGCGGATCCCCGGCGTCTACGGCGTTGCCGCTCCCGTGCTGACCACCGACGGGATCGCCTCCACCGCACTTGCCGTGCAGGGTCCCGACATCCGGATCGCCGAGGAACGCATCGCCGAACTGGGAAAGCTCGTGATCGACACAGCCGAGGCGATCGCCGCAATCATGCCCTCGGGCTACCAGCTCTGAGGATGTCTTGACGCTCGCGCTCGGCTGCGTCTGCATTGCTTTCGCTTCAATCGTCGGCGGGGCAACGGGGTTCGGAACCGCTCTCGTTGCGACACCTCTGATGCTGCTGGTGGGAATCAGTGTGCCCGAGACGGTTTCGGTCATTCTCGTCGTCGGGCTGGTGACCCGTTGTGCGGTGATGATCAGGTTGCGGGCACACATCGTGTGGTCGCGAGCAAGTCTTCTGGCGCTCGGCAGCATTCCGGGCGCCTGGGCCGGTGCCGCAGTCCTACATGTGGTTTCGGTGCACTACCTGAAGATCGCGGCGGGCGTACTTGCGGTGCTGTGTGGCGTCAGCATGGTGGTTGTTTCGACCCCCGACGAGCCGCGCTCACCCTCGCCGGCCGCCGCGGCGGCCACGGGCGCTGTCGGTGGCTTTCTCAGCACCACCACCGCCCTGAACGGCCCACCCCCGGCTCTGCTGCTGACCAGGGCGGGTATCCCGCCGATGGTCTTCATCGCTGACATGGCCGGGTACTTCACCGTCGTCAGCGCGGTGTCTCTGATCGTCCTCGGCGCGCGCGGCCAGATCCCGCACTCGATACTGTGGCCTGCCCTTCCGACATATGTCGTGGCATCACTTCTCGGAACCGGCGCGGGCCTGTGGATCGCCCATCGTCTGCCGGAGCGCGCGTTCCGGTTGGCGGTCATCGGGTTGGTGATCGTCGCAGGCGCTTTGACGGCGCTGACGGCATAGCAAGCAAGAACGGCGCCGCCGTGATGACTCACGACGACGCCGCCCTCGAACGGACCTAGACGTAGTCCTTGTACTTGTCCAGCAACCGGACCGGCTTGGAGAGCGCGTCGCGGCGGAACGGGTCGCCCAGCTCGCGGGTGCACATGATCTCAACGACCGTCGTCTTGCCTTCGTTCATCTGAGCGGCGACCGCGCGCTCCAGCGCGGGCCCCACCTCGTCGAGCTTCTCGACCACGATGCCTTCGGCGCCCATGGCCTCGGCGATACCGGCGAACGACTCGCTCTCCAGCTCGCCCGCGACGAACCTGCGGTTGTAGAAGTCGACCTGGTTCTTTTTCTCCGCACCCCACTGTCGGTTGTGGAAAACGACTGCGGTGACAGGGATGTCGTGCCGAACGGCGGTCATGATCTCGCCCATGCTCATACCCCATGCGCCGTCGCCCGCGTACGCGATTGCGGGACGTTCCGGCGCTGCGGCCTTCGCTCCGATGATCGTCGGGAGTGCGTAGCCGCAGTTGCCGAAGCTCATCGGGGCCAGGAAGCTGCGTGGCCTCTCGAACCGCAGGTAGCTGTTGGCCACCGAGTTGATATTGCCGATATCGGTGGACACCATCACGTCGTCTGGCATCGCCTTCTCGAGCTCGCGCAGCACCTGCCGGGGGTGAAGCCAGTTACCTTCCTCGGCTTCCTGCTCGGCGATCATGTCGAGGCTGTACGGGTCGCGCTCGTGGGTCCACTCGTCGAGTTCGGATTCCCAGGCGTCCTTTTCGGCCTTGATCTGACCGGCACGCGACTCGCGGGTGGAGTCGGCGGCCAGCTTCTTGCCGTCGAGTCGCTCGACGAGTGCGACGGCCGCCGCTTTTGCATCGCCGCAGATGCCGACGCTGATCTTCTTGACCAGGCCCAACATTTTGTGGTCGGCGTCGATCTGGATGATCTTGGCATCCTTTGGCCAGTACTCGAGGCCGTGCTGCGGCAGGGTGCCGAACGGGCCGAGGCGGGTGCCGAGCGCGATCACGACGTCGGCTTTCGAGATCAGCTTCATCGCGGCTTTGGAGCCCTGGTAGCCAAGCGGGCCGGTCCACAACGGGTGGCTGGCGGGGAATGAGTCGTTGTGCAGGTAGCTGTTCACCACCGGTGCGCCGAGTCGTTCTGCGAGGGCTTTGCATTCCTCGACGCCATCGGCCATCACGACGCCGCCGCCCGAAATAATCACGGGGAACTCGGCCTGCGCGATCAGCTCGGCGGCTTCGTCGAGGCTCTTCGCGCCGCCTGGCCCACGGTCGAGCCTGCTCGGCTGCGGGATCTCGGTTTCGATCTCGCCGTAGAAGTAGTCGCGTGGAATGTTGAGCTGCGTCGGGCCCATCTCTGACATCGCACGATCGAAGCAGCGTCCGGTGTACTCGGCCATCCGCTTCGGGTTGTTCACGTGCCCTTGATATTTGGTGAATTCCTGGAACATCGGCAGCTGGTTGGCTTCCTGGAATCCGCCGAGGCCGGTACCCATCGTGCCTGCCTCAGGGGTGACGATGACGACGGGGCTGTGCGCCCAGAACGCCGCAGCGATGGCGGTGACACAGTTGCTGATCCCCGGGCCGTTCTGGCCGATCACCACACCGTGCCGATTGCTGACCCTGGCGTACCCGTCGGCCATATGGGCCGCACCCTGCTCGTGCACTACCGGGACGAGCCTGATGCCTGCGGGCGCGAAGATGTCCATCGCATCCATGAAGGCCGAACCCATGATGCCGAAGATGTCGGTGACGTCGTTGGCCACCATCGTCTCGACGAACGCCTCGGATGGGGTCATCCGCTGCACACCCGATACGGCGGCGCGGTCTGGTGCCTGGGTCATCTGAGTCGTCCTCCTCGGTTCGAATGGTTTTCCACATTTTGGAAAATTTGGAACAAAATGTTCCTTATTCTGTGATCCGATGTCAGGCTACGACCCATTGCGTAAAGAGTCAACGCAGATCTCTGAATTTGGAACGGAGTATGTTGTTTTTCGGAACACGTTCCGGTTTTATGGAGACGGCGATGTGAAGGAGGGGCCATGGGTGAGGTCCGCAGGATCGATGAGGCGGGTGCGACCGCCGAGCTGACCGGGGAGACTCCGATGCTGCGGTTGTTCTCGCTGCTCGAGCTGATCGCATCGAAGGACCAGTTGTTCACGCTGCAGGGACTGGTCGAGACCACCGGGATGGCCAAGCCCACCCTGCATCGCATGCTGCAACAGCTCGAAGGGGCCGGACTGCTGATCCGGGAGAACAGCGGCCGCCACTACCGGACGGGCGCCCGACTGCGCCGGATGGCCGAAAGCCTGCTTCTCAACGACACCCACCACGGGGCGCGTCATGCGGTTCTGCGGGACCTGGTGGAAGAGCTCGGCGAGAGCTGCAACCTGACAACGCTGTCCGGCAACGAGATCCTCTACCTCGACCGCGTGGAAACGCCTGAGCCGCTGCGGTTCACCTTGCATGCGGGTTCGCGCGTACCGGCACATTGTTCGGCGAGCGGAAAGATCATCATGTCGCAGCTGGCACCCGCGCAGCGCCGCCGGCTGTTGGAAGCTGCACCGTTGAAGCAGCTCACGCCAAACACGGTCACCGACGTCGACCAGATCGAGGAGGAGCTGAAACAGATTCGCCGCGACGGATACGCGATCGACGCCGAGGAGTTCCTGCCCGGCCTCGTGTGCGCGGCGGTCCTTGTTCCGTCGGCCACGGGAATCTCCAACCTGGGCATCGCAGTTCAGGCGCCGGTGATGCGGCTGACGCCCGAAAGGGCATTGCGGCTGCTGCCCGCGCTGCGCCGCGCTGCGGACGCCATCGGCGAGATCGAGGCAGAAGTTGCCGCAGGCGAGCCGTCACAGGAGAGCTCATGACCCGCCTCGTATCGGCGCGAGACGTCTTCGGCATCGACTCGGACCTGCAGGTGCCCGCGCTCACCGAGTATGACGAGCACGTCCCCGACACCGACCCCGCCTACCGCTTCGAGGAGTCGGTCACGCTGGCGTTGCTCGCCGGCTTCGCGCGCAACCGTCGGGTCTTGATCCAAGGCCTGCACGGCACGGGTAAGTCCACACACATCGAACAGGTCGCCGCACGGCTCAACTGGCCATGTGTGCGGGTGAACCTCGACGGCCAGCTCAGCCGGATGGACCTGATCGGCCGCGATTCGGTGACACTGCGAGATGGCAAGCAGGTCACCGAGTTCGCCGAAGGCATCCTTCCGTGGGCGATCCAGCGACCGGTCGCTCTGGTGCTCGACGAATACGATGCAGGCAGGCCCGACGTCATGTTCGTGATCCAACGGTTGCTCGAGCAGGACGGGAAGTTGACCCTGCTTGACCAGAATCGGGTGATCACACCGCACCCGGGCTTCCGGCTGTTCGCAACCGCGAACACCGTCGGGCTGGGCAATCTCAACGGCCTCTATCACGGTGTGCAGCGGCTCAACCACGCGCAGATCGACCGATGGAACATCGTGGCGTCGCTCGATCACCTTCCGGCACAGGTGGAGGCCGACATCGTCGCGTCGAAGGTGCCCGAGGTCGATCGTGACATCGTTGCCTCGATGGTCGCCGTCGCGGACCTCACCCGAAGCGGCTTCCGCGTCGGTGACCTGTCGACGTTGATGTCACCGCGCACGGTGATCACGTGGGCGGAGAACCTCGAGATCTTCGGCGATGTCGGCATGGCCTTCCGGTTTTCGTTCGTCAACAAGTGTGATGACGCGGAAAGGCCGATCGTGGCCGAGTACTTCCAGCGATGCTTCGATCGCGAGCTCGACGGGGCGCCGGTCAGGGTCGCATGAACGAACAGGCCGCGATCCGACGTGAGCAGGGCATCCGCGAGCTGCGCGCCGCGTCCATCCGCGCCCTGAGCCGCCAGCGTGGCCTGCACTTCCGCGGCTCGACCCTGTACCGGGGCGCGCGTTCGGTGCCGATGCCGGTGCCTCACCTGCATCCGCCGACCGATCGCGGCGCCGCCGACGGGATGGCACTTCGGTTGCGGTACAACGACCCCGGTGTGCATGCCGAGTTGCGGCCGGACGGCACCGCGAGCCGCCTGGTCTTCGAAATGCTCGAACAGTTCCGGGTGGAGTCGCTGGCACCGGCCGCCTGGCCCGGTGTGCGCCGCAACCTCGCCGATCGATTCGGTGCGTGGTCGCGGGAATTCGAGGCGTCGAACTCGGTCGAAACCGACTCCGGCCTGCTGCTGTACACCATTGCGCAGGTCTGCCGCTCCCGGATCACCGCGGAGCCGATCGCCGACTGGACGCAGGATCTGATCGAGGTAACCCGGTTCGGACTGTCACCGGCGATTGGCCGTGAGCTCCCGCAGCTTCGCCGAAACCGGAACTCCCAGAGGGATTTCGGAATGCTCGCGCGCGCCATCGCAGAGCGCGTCGCCGACCTCCCGCAGCTGAACATCGAGCAGGGTGAGCAGGATCCGGGCTTGGAGGCGTTCGAGTGGCTTCTCGACTTCGAATCCGACGACGACGCATTGCCCGACGCACGTGGCGGCGCAGGCCGGACGCTGCGAGGGGAGAGCGCCGGGTACCGGGTGTTCACCAGGGACTACGACGAGACGCGCAACCTGGCGACGCTGGTGCGACAGGCCGAGCTGCGCGAATACCGTGAGCGCGTCGACCGGGCGGTTCAATCGGGCGGGGTGAGCGCGCGGGCCCTCGGCCGCCGTCTCACGCAGATGTTCGCCGAACCGCACCACGACGGCTGGGAGGGTGGCCACGACTCCGGATACATCGACGGCCGCAGCCTGGCCCAGCTCATCGTCACGCCCAATGAGCGCAACATCTTCCTGGCCCCAGCCCACGCACCCCGCACCGACGCCATCGTGTCGTTTCTCGTCGACTGCTCCGGGTCGATGAAGGCAGTCAGCGAACCGGTGACCGTGCTGGTGGACGTGTTCGCCCGTGCGCTGGAACTCGCAGGGGTGGGCTGCGAGGTACTCGGCTTCACGACAGCCTCCTGGAACGGTGGGCGCGCCCGCCGTGACTGGATTCGCTGCGGGCGACCCCGTAACCCGGGACGCCTCAACGAAGTTCGCCACCTGGTGATCAAGAGTGCCGACACGCCTTACCGGGCGGCCCGCACCGCGATGGCCGGTCTCATGAAGCTCGACCTCTACAAGGAGGGGATCGACGGCGAGGCCGTTGAGTGGGCCCGCAGCCGGCTGGAAGCGCGTGACGAAAAGCGCCGAATTCTCGTCGTCATCTCCGACGGCAGCCCGATGGACGGCGCGACGAGCCTCGCCAACGCCCGGGAATACCTCGACCACCATCTGCGCGATGTCCTCGCCGCCACATCGGATGTCGACGTCTGCGCCGTCGGTGTTGGACTGGATCTCACTATCTACTACGACCGCTGCACGACCCTCGACCTCACCGAAGGGGCGACGCGCCGAGTCATGGCCGACGTGTTGACGGCCATCGCATCACTGAGCAAAGCGGGGCAGTACCGGTGACTCACGAGCGGATCGCGATGGTTGCGTTGGACATCGCAGGCACCAGCATCGACGAGGGCGGGGCGGTGTACGTGGCGTTGCGCAGCGCGGTCGAGGCACACACCGGCAAGCCGATTCCCTCCGATCAGTTCGACCGGTGGAAGGGCGCAGGCAAGCGGCAGGCGATCGCAGGGCTGCTTCCAGATGCGACCGTCGACGAGATCGATGCCGTCGAATCCGAATTCACCCGCCAACTTCTCGATGCTTACCGCTCGACGCCGCCTGCGCCGCTGCCGGGCATCGTGGACGCGTTCGCCGTGCTGCGCGAGCACGACGTCAAGATCGCTCTGCAGACGGGCTATTCGGGTGCGATCGCGGGCCCGCTCCTCGAGCAGGTCGGCTGGCGGGTCGGGCGCGATATCGACGCGGTGATCACCAGCGATCAGGTTCGGGAAAGCCGGCCAGCACCGTACCTGATCTTTCATGCGATGGAAACCGTTGGAGTGCAGAGCGTTTCGGAGGTTCTCGTCGCCGGCGACACACCCAACGACCTACGCGCAGGAGCCAACGCAGGCGCAAGGTATGTCGCCGGGGTGCTGACCGGCGCCCACGACGCCGAGACGCTGCGGCCCGAACCGCACACCCACATCCTGACCAGTGCGGCGACACTTCCCGAAGTCCTCGGATTGCGAGAGCCGGTGACGTCGTGATTCTGCGCTTCTGGTACCCCCGAAACGCACAGATGTGGACCTTTTCTGGTCCTGTGACCTCCGCCACTATGGCACTGGGCCCTCGTCACGAGGGCGCCCGCGCGGCCCTACGAAGGACTCTCAATGACTAGGAGCACCACTTCTGCCGCCGCCGGTTCTCCCGCCGCCGGCGCGGCCACCGACCCGGAGTTGGGCGCCCGCGAGGCGCAGCGTCGCGACACCCAGGAGCGCAGGCGCCAGCTGTTGCGGCGGACTCTGGTCCGGATCATCGCGCTCGTCGTCTTCCTCGGGGTGTGGTGGCTGATCACGTCGTTGCAGCTGATCAAGCCGTTGTACCTGCCATCGCCTGCGTCTGTCTGGCACGCGTTCGTGCTGGCCAACACCGACCATCCGATCGCCCCTGGCGTCGACAGGATGGTCAAGGGTGAGCAGAACTATTACCTATGGGAACACCTCATCGCCAGCCTGCAGCGAATCGGCGTCGGCGTCGGTTGGGCCGTCATTTTCGGCCCGATTCTCGGTTTCGCCATGGCCAGCTACAAGCCGATCGCCACCATCATCGAGCCCTACCTCAACTTCCTCCGGGCTCTGCCGCCTCTTGGCTACATCGGCATCTTGATCGTGTGGTTCGGCATCGGCGACACCTCCAAGATGTGGCTGCTGTTCCTCGCCGCGTTCCCGCCCATCACGATCGCGACCATCAACGGCGTCCGCGGCGTCAGAGAGGAACGCATCAACGGGGCACTGTCGCTCGGGGCCAGCCGGTTACAGACGATTACCCATGTCGTCTTGCCCTCCACGCTGCCCGAGGTGATCAGCGGTATCCGGATCGCCGTCGGTTTCGCCTGGACCACCGTGGTCGCGGCGGAGCTCAACAACGGTATTCCAGGGATCGGTGGGCTTGCCTACCTGTCCGGTACCGAACTCAAGACACCGCTCACAATCGCCTGCATCATTGTGATCGGTATCGCCGCGATCCTGCTCGACCTGGCCATCAAGGGTGTCGAGAAGGTACTTGTTCCCTGGCGCGGAAAAGCATGAGCGCCGACCTGTCCCACCAACCTCGGGAGTATTCATGATCAAGGCCCACCGCCCTTCTGTTCGTGTCCTTGCGGCAGCGGTCGCCGTCGTCGGAGCGACGGCACTCAGCGGCTGCGTCGAATCCAATCGGCCCGCCGAGGAAGCGGCCGGCGGCAGTGAGTGCCCGTTCGAGGCCGACCCGTCGGTGACGTCATCCGTGCGCATCGCCTACCAGAACATCCCCAACGGTGACCTGGTCGTGAAGGACCAGCAGATGTTGGAGAAGTGCATGCCGAACGCGAAGATCACCTGGAACAAGTTCGACTCCGGCGGCGACGTCATCCAGGCCTTCGGTTCCAACAGCGCCGACGTCGGGCTGATCGGCTCGAGCCCTGCCACCAAGGCACTGTCCGCGCCGCTGAACATCCCGATGAAGGTGATCTGGGTGCATGACGTCATCGGCAAGGCCGAGTCCCTGGCGGTGAAGGACGCGGCGATCACCGACATCAAGCAACTCAAGGGCAAGACCATCGCCGTCGCGTTCAGTTCCACCGCGCACTACAGCCTGCTACAGGCACTGCAGGACGCCGGAATGAATCCGGCCACCGACGTCTCGATCGTCAACCTGTCGCCGGACAAGCAACCCTCGGCCTGGGAGGGCGGCCAGATCGACGCCGCCTGGGTGTGGGATCCGACGCTGTCGGAGCTCCTCAAGAGCGGCGGCCACATCATATTGTCCAGCGCGGACACCGCAAAAGCCGGTAAGCCCACCTACGACCTCGGCGCCGCGACGACCAGCTTCATCGACGCCAACCCCGCCTTCATGACCGGGTGGGCCAAGGCGCAGAACGCGGCAGTGCAACAGATCCTCGACAAGCCCGACGAGGCGTCGGTGAGCATCGGCGCGGTGATGGGCATCAACCCCGACACCGTCAAGACCCAGTTTGACGGTTACGAGTACCTCCCGGCGAAGGAGCAGGCCAGCGCCGACTACCTGGGCGGCAAGATGGCGACCGATCTGCAGGACACCGCGGGCTTCCTTCTCCAGCAGGGCGGGATCACCGCCGTCAGCCCTCCAGCGGTCTATGCGGGCGGCGTCGACGCCAAGCCTGCGGAGGCGGCAGCGCAATGACCAAGTCGGCGACGACCGCTACCGACACCCAGCGGCTGGTGGTCGATCACGTCACCCAGCGTTACCTCAGCAAGGGCACCCAGGTGCACGCCCTTTCCGAGATCGACCTGGTCATCGAGCCGGGCGAATTCGTTTGCGTCGCTGGGCCTTCGGGGTGCGGTAAGACGACCTTGCTGCAGCTGCTGGCAGGGTTCATCACCCCCACTGAAGGTTCGATCACCATCGACGGCGAGAAGATCGCCGCCCCCGGCTGCGAGCGGGGTGTGGTGTTCCAGCAGTCCAACCTCTACCCGTGGCTGTCGGTGCTGGGTAACGTCGAGTTCGGTCCGCGACTGCGTGGCGTTGACAAGGCGACGCGCCGTGCCGATGCCCACCGTTACCTGGAATTGGTGGGGCTGCGCGACTTCGTGCAACGCCGCCCGTACGAGCTCTCCGGCGGTATGCAGCAGCGCTGCCAGATCGCGCGGGTGCTCGCCAACGACCCTCAGATCGTGCTGATGGACGAGCCGTTCGGTGCGCTTGACGCTCTCACCCGCGAGCGCCTGCAGCTCGAGTTGCTCAACATCTGGCGGGAGACGAAGAAGACCATCTTCTTCATCACCCACAGCGTGGAAGAGGCCATCTTTCTCGGCAGCCGGGTGATCGTGATGAGCGCCCGCCCCGGGCGAATCGTGTTCGACGAACAGGTCGACTTCTCCAGGGAAGTCGGCAAGCGGTTGGGCGCCGAACTACGCACACTGCCCGAATTCATCGCTCTCCGAGACAAAGTCAGCCGGAAAATCTACGAGTCCGCAGACCACTAGCTGTTCTGAGAGGTAATTTCTTGACGACTCGCGCCGATGGCGCTGTGCCGGTCGGTCAAAGCGAGATCATCGACCGATGGCGCGCCACCGTGGGCGGTGCAGGTCTGACCGTAGCTCTAACCGATGCGGAGGATGGCCGTGTCCTGCACGCCGCGGCCAAGCTCACCGTCGACGGCCTCATCGCCCCTCGACTGTTCGGGGACGCGAACCGAATCCGCGCGGCGGCGAGGACGCACGGGGTGGACCTTCCCGACGAGACCATCGTCGATATGGCCGACGCGGTATCTGACGACAATGTCCGGGCCACCCTCGAGGCCGGCTTCGCGCGACACCCAGAGCGCATCGACGAGGCTACGACCGACCCGGTCTTCGTGGCCGCGGCCGCGGTGCGCGCGGGGCGCGTACATGCCTGCGTCGCGGGAGCGACCCGTCCTACGCCGGACGTATTGCGGGCGGGCCTGCGCGTCGTTGGGCTCGCTCCCGGTATCAAGACACTGAGCAGTGCCTTCTTGATGGTGCTGCCCGACGGCCGACAGTTGACGTTCTCCGACTGCGCCGTCGTCCCCGCCCCGTCCGCTGATGAGTTGGCGGACATCGCCATTGCGGCCGCGGCCACCCATCTCAGCCTCACCGGTCTCGAGCCGGTGATCGCGATGCTGTCGTTCTCCACCAAGGGCAGCGCAGACCATCCCGACGTCGATACGGTCAACGCCGCGACAGCGCTGGTGCGCGAGCGTGCCCCGGAGTTGCGGATCGACGGTGAGCTGCAGCTGGATGCCGCCCTCGTCGCCTCGGTGGCCGCCGCCAAGGCGCCGCATTCCGATGCGGCAGGCGAGGCCAACGTCCTGGTCTTCCCCAATCTCGGGGCGGGCAACATTGGCTACAAGCTGGCCGAGCGGCTGGGCGGCGCCATGGCGCTTGGCCCTATTCTGCAGGGACTTTCGGCTCCGCTGAACGACCTTTCCCGCGGATGCAGCAGCAGAGACATCGAGGTGATGTCTCTGCTGAGCGCCGTACAAGCGGTGCGGTGACGCGCCTTAAGGTTGCACGGCCTTCTCGATGTCGGTCAGCATGCCGTCGATACCGTGCAGGAGTTCGTCGAGCACGTCGTCGTCGGCCACCAGTGGTGGCGACACCATGATCATCGTGGCGCCGCGGTCGTCTCCGCGCAGAATGACCTTGGTGCGCTTGAATGACTCGGGTAGCACCTCGCGCAGGACGGACAGCGATTCTTGCTCGGTGAGTTCGCGGCCACTGTTGTGGTCGGCCATCAACTCGATGGCGTAGAAGAACCCTGTTCCCCGAATATCTTTCACACACCGGTGGGACTGCTGAAGAGAGTTCAGTGCCGCCTTCACCTTCGGGGCGCGGTCGGCCACATTCTCCAGTGCCTTCTCGTCGCGCATCGCGGTGATGTTGGCGGTCGCGACGGCGGTCGAGACGGGGTGGCCGCCCCACGTCGCGCCGTGGGTGAAGGTGCCGCCCGCCGACGATTCGAAAAGATCCTGCACCAGTTGCTCACGCGCGATCATGCCGCCGAGCGGCGCGTAGCCGGATGTCGAACCCTTGGCGAAGGTGATGAGGTCCGGCACGACGCCGGTGAGGCCGTGGCCGAACCAGTGGCCCAACCGCCCGAACGAGCAGATGACCTCGTCGGAGACGAGCAGGATGCCGTACTTGTCGCAGATGGCGCGAAGCTCCTGCCAATAGCCGTCGGGGGGCACCAGCGCGCCTCGGCCGTTCTGCACGGGCTCGGCGAACAGCGCCGCGATAGTTTCGGGGCCTTCCTCGGCGATGACTTGCTCGATCGCCTGCACGCACGGCAGTTGACCCGCGGGCCCGCAGTCGCCGAGATAGCCCAAGGTGTTGGGCACGCTGCGCACGCCGGGAAGCAGGGGGCCGAACGGTTCCTTGATCTTCGGCAGCTGGGTTATCGACAATGCGCCCAAGGTCGTTCCGTGGTACGCCATTTCCCGGCTGATGATCTTGGTGCGCTCCGGCTGACCCTGGCTCCGGTGATACTGGCGGGCGAACTTCACCGCGGTCTCGACCGCCTCCGAACCGGAGTTGACGAAGAATGTGGTGCCGAGGTCGCCCGGTGCGAGTTCCGCGATCAGGCTGGCCGCCTCGATCGCAGGCGGATGAGCCATGCCCCAGTTGGAAGCGTAGGCCAGCGTGCCGATCTGATCGGCGGCGGCCGCGGCGATGTCGCTTCGACCGTGGCCCATATTGACGCAGAAGAGACCTGCGAGGCCGTCGAGATAGCGGTCGCCCTCCGTGTCGATCAGATAGCTCCCGTCGCCGCGGACGAAGACGGGAAAATCGCTGTCCCAGGCGGGCTTACGGGTGAAGTGGGGACCGAGGTGACGACGGGCACGCGCCCGCAACTCGTTTCCGTTCACAGCTGTCTCCTTCGCGTTTCTCACCGGATGGCTCGAACATATCGGCTATTCGACCCACTGGTCAGAGCCAGAAATGAAGCATTCAATGGGTCCAGTCCGGTTTGAGAGAATTCCGTTCGGCGCATACTGATTACGACTGTGGCCTGTGCAGATAGAAGGGGTAGGTTGCCAAGAACTCTCATCGAAATCGATCGGAGCTCCGCCGAGCCGCTCTACCGGCAGGTTCGACGGGCCATCGAGCATGGCATCGCCAGTGGCGTCTTCGATATTCATCATCGGTTGCCGAGTTCGCGCGAGCTGGCGACCGACCTGGCGGTGTCTCGCAACACGATCAACCTCGCCTACCAGGAGCTGATCGCCGAGGGGTATGTGCGCAGCCACGAACGCTCCGGCATGTTCGTCAATCCCGAAATGCTCGACGCCGCCGCATCCGAAACCCGCGCGACTGTTCCACGCATCGAATGGGCGACCCGGATCCGGCGTCAACCCGATGCAGGCATCCCGGAGATCGAGAAGACCGGCGATTGGCATCGCTACCCGTATCCGTTCCTCGCCGGCCAGATCGACACCCGCAGTTTCCCGGCACGCGCGTGGGTTCGATGTCTGCGCGACGCGCTCTACCAACCCCACGCCTACGCGAGCCTCCAGGACAGCGTGGCCGCCGACGATCCGATGCTGATCGACATGCTCCGCCAACAGTTGCTGCCGCACCGGGGCATCGAGGCGGGACCAGATGAAATCCTCATCACCGTCGGCTCGCAGCAGGGCCTCGACCTGGTGGGCCGGCTCCTACTCGGGCCCGGCCACCGGGTGGCGATAGAGAACCCGGGCTATCTGGACGCCCGCCACATCTTCGTCCGCGCGGGCGCGACCGTGTCCGGGATCGACGTCGACGAGCACGGGATGCGGCCGCCGGAGACCCTCGCCGGGACGCAGCTGATTTACCTGACGCCGAGCCACCACCATCCGACCAACGTCACGCTCGGCGTCGACCGTCGGCGCCGCCTGCTGGCGCTGGCGGCCGAGGCCGGGACGGTCGTCGTCGAGGACGACTACGACAGCGAGTTCCGCTATCAAGGCAGCCCGAGCCCCTCGCTCAAAGCCTTCGACACCAGCGGCGACGCCATCTACCTTGGCACGTTCTCGAAATTCCTCGCGCCGGGACTTCGGCTCGGTTATCTCGTCGGGCCTGCCGACGTGGTGCGTGAGCTGCGCGACGTGCGTCGCTACGTGCTTCGCCACCCGCCCGGACACACCCAGCGCGCACTCGCCCTCCTCATCGACAGCGGCAACTACCACAGCGCGCTGCGCCACCACCGGACCCAGATGAAGCGCAAATGGGAGCGGCTCGTCGCGGCGGTCAACAAGTATCTGCCGTTTCCCACCGGGCCCTTTCCACCGGGTGGTGTCAGCCTGTGGGTGACCGGGCCGGAAGAGCTCGACTGTCGCAGGCTGGTCCCCGCAGCGGAGAGCCGCGGGGTGCTCATCGAGCGGGGTGACATCTTCTATATGCAGGACGACCCCCCGCGGAACAGTTTCCGAATCGGCTACGGCGCGATCAACCCGCGTTCGATCGAGCCCGGTGTCGCGCTGTTGGGGCAGGCGTGCGCCGAATTGTTGGCGAGCGCCAAACGCTGATCCATAGCGGTGTCAGATGCGGCCATCCACCCTCAGGTCCGGGTGCACCCAGCTGGGCGACCGGCGTTCCTTGAAGGCCATGAACCCCTCGACCGCCTCGTCACCGCTGTAGCTGGCCTGCATCCCGATGCGGTCGAACAGCCCCATGTAGTTGTCCAGGCTGGACTTCACGACCCGCCTGGCCGCAGGAGCCGTCCGGCAGCACTGCGCGAGCACGTCGCGGGCCGCGGCCATCAGCTCCTCATGCGGCACCACCCGCGACACCATGCCCCAGCCCTCGGCCTCGGCCGCGGTCAGCGTGCGACCGGTGAGCATCAGGTCGCGGGTGCGGACCGGTCCGATCACGCGCGCCAGTATCTGGCTGTAGTAGGTATCGGCGATACCGCGGAACAACTCCGGCACGCGGAACGTGGCCCGGTCGCTGACGACTGCCATATCGCTGCAGAGCGCGATCTGCAGGCCGCCGCCCTGGCACAGGCCGTTGACCGCGGAAACCACCGGCTTCGTCGACTGGCGCAGCTTCTCGAAGGGCGTGACATCCATCCCGAGTGCGGCGCCGAACGTCAGCCAGTTGTCGTCACCCGCTCCGCCGAGATCGCCGCCGGGGGCGAAGACGTCGCCGGTGCCGGTGATCAGCAGGCCGGCGAGGTCGGGGTCGGCCTCGACATGGCCGATCGCGTATTTGATGCCGAAGTACATCGCGGGCGTCATCGCGTTCCGCGCCTCGGGCCGGTCGAGCGTGCAGACCGCAAACGGGCCCTCGCGGCGGAAGCTCAGAAAGCGCGTGCCCAGCCAATCGCCGTCGGGCGGGCGCGGACCGGTTTTGGTTGTCGACATGGGCTTTACGCCTACCCGGTGGCAACCGCCCCGTCAATCGCCTCGGCAAACGGCGCGCAGTCGCCCGCGCCCCGCACCGTCGTCGCCAGCGCCGCCGCGGCGCACGCGCGCCGCAACGCTTCCTCGTGGCCCGACGTCCACTCGGCCGCCAGCACACCTGCGAACACATCGCCCGCGCCGGTGGTGTCGACCGCCCTCACCGCGGGCGTGGGCACGTCGAACCGTTCGTCCTCGCCGAGGTAGCTCGCGCCGCGCCTACCGCGGGTGATCACCAGATGCGCTACCGGCCAATGCCAGTCACGGGCCTCGGTCTCGTTGACGACGACGACGTCGGCAAGCTGGGCGAGGGCGAGCAGGTCGTGAGGCGCCGCCCCCGACGGGGACGCGTTGACGACCACCACCGTGCCGTTGTCGCGCGCGACCCGCGCGGCGTCCACGGCGGTGGTGACCGGAATCTCCAGCTGCAACAGCAGGACGTCGCTTTCGGCGATGGCGGCGCGTGCCCGGCCGGCGTCGACGGTCAGGTGTGCGTTGGCTCCGGGTGCGACGACGATCGTGTTCTCGCCTGCGGAGTCGACCGCGATGACCGCCGATCCGCTCGGGCCCGTGACGGCCGTGACGCCGTCCAGGTCGACGCCGTTGGCCTGCAGGTGGGCGCGGAGTTGGTCGCCGGTCGGGTCGGTGCCGAGAGTCGCGACGAGTCGCACATCTGCTCCGGCGCGGGCGGCCGCGATCGCTTGATTGCCACCCTTCCCGCCGGGAATCAGGCGCACTGAGGACGCCATCACCGTCTCGCCGGGATGCGGCAGCGACGCGACGGTGAAGACGTGGTCCATGTTGACGCTGCCCACTACGCACACCCGCGCCGCCATGTCGTAGAAATTAGACCAACGTCCCGGTGAGCGCTGGATTCAGCTCCGATACGCTGGGGCGATGAGTCTGCACGCACCGTCGGTGCCTGACTTGCGCCAGCAGGTGCACGACGCGGCACGGCGGGCAAGGGTGGCCGCCCGCGAGCTGGCGACGTTGAGCACGGAAGCGAAGAACTCGGCTCTGCACGCCGCAGCCGACAACGTGCTGCGCGAGGCATCGCGTGTGCTCGAGGCGAATAAAGAGGATCTGGCTGTCGCCAAGGCCGCGGGCACCCCGGACGCGATGCTGGACCGCCTCGCACTCAACCCGCAGCGGATCGACGGCATCGCCGCCGGACTGCGTCAGGTCGCCGGGCTGCCGGACCCGATCGGCGAGGTGCTGCGCGGGCAGACGCTGCCCAACGGTCTTTCGCTGCGTCAGCAGCGGGTCCCGATCGGCGTGATCGGAATGGTTTACGAGGGCCGCCCCAACGTCACTGTCGACGCATTCGGCTTGACGCTGAAGGCGGGCAGCGCGGCGCTCCTGCGCGGCAGCTCGTCGGCGGCGCGGTCGAACCAGGCGCTGGTCACCGCGCTGCGCGACGCGCTGCAGATCGAGAACCTCAACCCCGACGCGGTGCAGTTGCTCCCGAGCGAGAACCGCGCCAGCGTCACCCACCTGATCCAGGCCCGCGGTCTGGTCGATCTCGTGATCCCACGCGGGGGAGCGGGCCTTATCGACGCCGTCGTCCGCGATGCGCAGGTACCGACCATCGAGACTGGTGTCGGCAATTGCCATGTCTACGTTCACGAATCGGCCGACCTCGACGTGGCCGAGCGCATCCTTCTCAACGCCAAGACGCGGCGGCCCAGCGTCTGCAACGCGGCCGAGTCGGTGTTGGTCGACAGCGCCATCGCCGACCGTGCGGTGCCGCGGCTGACCAAGGCCCTGCAGGACGCGGGCGTCACGGTGCACGCCGACCCCTCCGACGAGGAGTTGCGCACGGAGTTCCTGTCGATGGACATCTCGCTGGCGGTGGTCGACGGTGTCGATGCCGCCATCGCCCACATCAACGAGTACGGCAGCGGGCACACCGAGGCCATCGTGGCGACGGAACTCGCTGCCGCGCAACGGTTCACCGAGCGTGTCGATGCGGCGGCCGTGATGGTGAACGCGTCGACGGCGTTCACCGACGGCGAGCAGTTCGGCTTCGGCGCCGAGATTGGCATCTCCACCCAGAAACTGCACGCCCGCGGGCCGATGGGCCTACCCGAACTGACCTCGACCAAGTGGATTGTGTGGGGAGACGGCCACACCCGCCCTGCCTGAACTAGGAGTACCTCTGTGAGCGTCCCCGCACGCCCGGCGCCGCTTTTCGCCGACATCGATGATGTCGCGAAGAAGCTCGCCGAGACCGGATACCTGCCCGACACCGCAACGGCGACAGCGGTTTTCCTCGCCGACCGGCTGGGTAAGCCGTTGTTGGTCGAGGGGCCTGCGGGTGTCGGCAAGACCGAGCTCGCGCGCGCCGTCGCGGAGTGCACGGGTTCGGAGCTGGTCCGGCTGCAGTGCTACGAGGGCGTCGACGAGGCCCGCGCGCTCTACGAGTGGAACCACGCCAAGCAGATTCTGCGCATCCAGGCGGGTAGCGGGGACTGGGATCAGACCAAGATGGACGTGTTCAGCGAGGAGTTCCTGCTGACTCGGCCGCTGCTGACGGCGATCCGTCGGACCGATCCGACCGTGCTGCTGATCGACGAGACCGACAAGGCCGACATCGAGATCGAGGGGCTGCTGCTCGAGGTGCTGTCCGACTTCGCCGTCACCGTGCCGGAGCTCGGCACGATCAAGGCCGAGCGCGCACCGTTCGTATTGCTGACAAGCAACGCCACCCGCGAGCTCTCCGAGGCGCTCAAACGTCGCTGCCTGTTCCTTCACATCGACTTCCCCGATCCCGACCTCGAGCGGCGCATTCTGCTGTCGCGGGTGCCTGAGCTGCCTGGACACCTGGCAGAGGAGCTGGTGAAGATCATCGGCGTGCTGCGCAGCATGCAGCTCAAGAAGGTGCCGTCGGTGGCCGAGACCATTGACTGGGGACGCACGATTCTCGCGCTGGGCCTTGACACCATCGATGACGAGCTGATCGCTGCCACGCTGGGTGTGGTGCTCAAGCACCAGTCAGACCAGATCAAGGCAAGCGGCGAGCTCCGGCTCAACTAGGAGAGCACTGATGGCCGTCCGACGCACCCGTCCGCCGCAGCCGCTTGCCCCGCACGGCATTCCCGGCCACCTGGTGGAGTTCGTGGAAGCCCTACGCGGACAAGGGATTGCGGTGGGTCCGTCGGAGACCGTCGACGCGGGCCGGGTGATGGGCGTGCTCGGGCTGGGCGATCGAGATGCGCTGCGCGAAGGTCTGGCATGCGCGGTGCTGCGCCGATCGGACCACCGCGACACCTACGACGCCATGTTCGATCTGTACTTCCCGGCCGCGCTGGGTTCGAGAACCTTTGCCGACGACGACGACTCGAATGCCGACGGTCTGCCGCCCGATGACGTCGAGGCGATGCGGCAGATGCTGCTCGACATGCTGACCGACAACGAAGAGCTGGCCAACATGGACGAGCGGCTGGCTGCGATGATCGCGCAGATCGTCGAGGCGTACGGCCGTTACAACTCGAGCCGGGGTCCGTCGTACTCGTCGTATCAAGCACTCAAGGCGATGAACCTCGACGACCTCGAGGGCCGGCTGCTGGCAGGCCTGCTGGCGCCCTACGGTGACGAGCCGACGCCGACACAGGAACAGATTGCCAAGTCCATTGCAGCGCAAAGGATCGCGCAGCTGCGCAAGATGGTCGAAGGTGAGACGAAGCGGCGGACGGCCGAACAGCTGGGCCGTGACCATGTGCAGATGTACGGCGTCCCGCAGTTGGCGGAGAACGTCGAGTTCCTCCGCGCATCCGGCGAGCAGCTGCGTCAGATGCGACGCGTGGTGGCGCCGCTGGCCCGCACGCTCGCGACCAGGCTCGCCGCCCGTCGGCGCCGTTCGCGCGCGGGGGAGATCGATCTGCGAAAGACGCTGCGCAAGTCGATGTCGACCGGCGGGGTGCCGATCGATGTGGTGCTGCGCAAGCCGCATCCGGCCCGCCCTGAGCTGGTGGTGCTGTGCGACGTGTCCGGTTCTGTCGCGGGCTTCAGCCACTTCACGCTGCTGCTGGTTCATGCTCTGCGGCAACAGTTCTCACGCGTGCGCGTGTTCGCGTTCATCGATACCACCGACGAGGTCACCGAGTTGTTCGGGCCCGACGCCGACCTGGCCGTTGCCGTGCAGCGCATCACACGGGAGGCGGGCGTCTACACCCGCGACGGCCACTCCGATTACGGGCATGCGTTCGTATCGTTCCTGGACAAGTACCCCAACGTGCTCTCGCCGCGGAGCTCACTGCTCATCCTCGGCGACGGCAGGAACAACTACCGCAGCCCCGAGACCGACCTGCTGACCCATATGGTCGACGCGAGCAGGCACGCGCACTGGCTCAACCCCGAGCCCAAGCACCTGTGGGGCAGTGGCGATTCGGCGGTGCCCCGCTACGAGGAAGTCATCGCCATGCATGAATGCCGGTCGGCCAAACAGCTGGCAAGCGTCATCGACGCCCTCCTGCCGGTCTAGTTTCCCTCCCGTTTCTCCCGCGAGCAGACGCAAATGCATCACTTTGAGCGGCGTGTCGCGTGCATTTGCGTCTGCTCGCGGGAGAACGCGGGGGCCCACGCGAGGAGAACGCGGGGAGAACGCGCGAGGAGAACG
>CADEGF010000032.1:0-16582 GCA_902826815.1 uncultured Mycobacteriaceae bacterium | reverse complement strand
GGAGAACGCGGGGGCCCACGCGAGGAGAACGCGGGGAGAACGCGCGAGGAGAACGTCAGGCGAAGGAGACGGTGACGTCGCCGCCTGCCGGGTCGGCGCCTGCCACCAGCGACCACGGCGCCCGGTACACCCGCCCTGGTGCGGCGGGCCACGGCGTGCGTCGCGTCGCCAGCGTTCTGCCGTCCTGAACGGCGCGCAGTTTCGGCAGCCTGCGGTATTCGTCGACCCAGAACAGCAGATCACCTCTGGCCGCGACGCCGCCCTCCGGTGAGACCAGCTGCGGTGCAACCCATCTGAAAGGCCCGTCGGTGCGGATCCGGACAGCCTTGGGCGGCTCGTCGCGGCGTGCCAACCAACCGCCGACGGCGGCGGCCACATGCCTGCCATCCAGAGCGGCGCCGTCAGCGGTGTCGACGGGATGCAGCAGGTTGCCGACCGCGAATACGCCGGGGCTGCTGGTGCGCAGGCCCGCGTCGACCAGTGGCCCGCGCGTCGCAGGGTCCATCGCGAGGCCACCGGTGCGGGCGAGTTCGTGGTCGGGGATCCAATCGCCGGTGAACACCACCGTGTCGCAGTCGACGCTTGTCCTCGAACCGGTGTCGATGTTCTCCACGACCGCGGCGCGCACCCGGTTCTTGCCCTGGATACCGACAATCCGGCTGCGGGTGAACACCGGCCCTCTGGTCAACGCTCTGCCGGGCACCCGGAATATCGCATACGCCTCTGAGCGCGGATAGCCGCTGACCATTCCGACTGTGGCGCAACCGGCTTCGCGCAGCGTCAGTACCGCCGACCAGCTCACCAGCTCGGCGCCGACGATCAACGCGCGGCTGCCGACCTTCGCATGGTGAACATGCACGAGGTTCTGCAGCTGCCCTGTGGTGTAGACGCCGTCGGGCCGGTCGCCGGGGACAAGCCGCGCGGGCCTCGGCCGTTCCCGCGCGCCTGTCGCCAGCACCACCGCGTCCGCTGTCACGGTGCGCAGTCCGCGCGGCGAGGTGATCTGCAGCCGCCGATCGCCTGCCCAGCCCGTGACCATCGCCTCGGTCTCCAGCGTCGCGCCTGCCTGCTGCGCCATCGCGGTGAGCCGTCTGGCGTAGGCCGGGCCGGAGATGAACCGCTTGAGATCGCGCATACCGTAGCCGGGATGGTCGCTGTGGCGCGGGATTCCGCCTGTCTCGGCTTCGCGTTCGATGACGAGCACCTTGCCCCCGACCTGACCGGCGAGCGCGACGGCGGCGGTCAGGCCCGACGGTCCGCCCCCGACGATCGCGACCGCCACGTGCTGATCGGTCATCGCGCCGCACCGTTGGCGTCGAGTTGCGCCCTCGTGTGCGCGCCGCAGTAGAAACCTTGGCAGCGGCCATTCATCACCCGGGTGCGGCGCCGAAGTCCGTCGAGATCGACAGGCGGAATGGTGGATTCGAACGCATCGCGGATCTCGCCCGCGGTGACCCGTTCGCAGAAGCAGACGATGCGGCCGTATTCGGGATCGGCGGCGATCCGCTCGGCGTCCTGGAACGGCCGCACATAGGCCTCGCCGAGGTTCGGCATCTTCGGCGGTGCGGGCAGGTCAGGCCGTTCGACGACGTCGAGGCCTGCGTCGCCGAGCAAGCCGAGGACGTATTCGGCGATGGCCATCCCCGACGTCAGCCCCGTGGACCGGATGGAGCCGACGAGCAGGTAGCGCCTCTGCGCGTCGACGTCGATCAGATAGTCGTCGTGTTCGGTGGCGGCCCGCAGGCCTGCGTAGGTGGCGGTGATCTCCTCGTCGAACAGCGACGGCATCAGCGCGCGGCCCTTGGACACCAGAAACTCGAAGCCGTCCTCCGAAGTGCCTGTGGCGCTGCGGTCCTCGAGGTTCTCTGACGTCGGGCCGACCATCACGTTGCCGTAGATGGTCGGGCTGACCAGCACGCCTTTACCGCGCGAGGACGGCACCGCGAGCACGATGCACGGCACCATGGACCTGGTCAGTTTGTCGAACACCAGCAGCTCACCGCGTCGCGGGGTGACGGTGAAGCGATCGTGGCAGAACTCAGCGTCGAGGTAGTCGGAGCCGAGGCCCGCCGCATTGACGACCCAGCGGCCGGACACATCGCCGCGGGTGGTCTGCAGCGTGGTGTGCTCATCGCTGACGACCGCGCCGGTGACGCGGGTACCGCGCATCAGCCGCGCACCGCGCGCGACGGCGTCGGAGGCCAGCGCGAGGTTCGTGGTCCATGTGCAGATGATCGACTCGCCGGGTACGGTCAGCCCACCGAGGACGCCCGCTCCGAGGTCGGGCACTCGCCGGTAAACCTCGTCGGCACCGATGATTTCGCAGCTGTGGTAGAAGTTTCGTTCGGCCTTGTCCTTCAGGCCTGGCAGAGCATCGAGTTCCTCGGCGGTCCATGCCACCAGCAGCGCACCCGTGCGCTCGACGGGGATGCCGGTCTGCTCGGCGTACTCACCGAGCAGACCGTAGCCGCGCGCCACCAACCGCGACTCGAGCGTGCCCGGCTTCGCGTCATACCCGGTGTGCAACAACGCGGTGTTGGCCTTGCTGGTGCCGTCGCCGACATCGTCACGCGCTTCGATGAGGGTCACCGTGAGGTTCGTGCCTGCGAGGGCGCGTGCGATCGCACAGCCGACGATGCCGCCGCCGACCACTAGGACGTCGCTGACGCTCATGGCGTGTTCTTCTGCACCAGAACCGATTCGGCGGCACGCATCCATCGCGACATGAACTCTTCTGTGCGATCCGCTGACCACTCGGGTTCGTAGGTGTGCTCCGGTGTCCAGGCGCCGACGGCATCGGCGGTGTCAAGGCCGGTGTCCAGCGCGAGTCGCGCGCAGGCCGCGGCACCGAGCGCGGTGGCGTGCAATGACGGGTAGATGTCGACGGGGATGCGCGCCAGATCGGCCTGCGCCTGCATGAGCACCGCGGACTGGGTGAGCCCGCCGTCGACGCGCAGCCGGGTCAGCGGCTGCCCGAGATCGCCTGCGACGGAGTCGGCAAGGGCTGCGACCTGAGCGGCGATGCCCTCCAGCAGCGCACGGACCAACTGGCCGCGACCGCTGCTGAGCGACATTCCGGTGAACGCCGCCGTGGCAGAAGAGTCCCACCACGGCGCCGCTAACCCGGCCAGCGCGGGCACACACAGCACTCCGTCGCTGGATTCGGCTGCGACGGAATCGATCTGATCGGCTGCAGGTACCAGCCCAAGGTCGACGGCCCAGCGCACCGCGGATGCCGCCGTATAGACCTGTCCGTCGACACAGTAGGACGTGTGGTCGCGCAGCCGCCACGCCACCGAGGTGGTCAGCCCCGACGTCGACCGCGCCGCGTTCGCGCCGAGTTGCGCCAGCAGGAAAGCGCCGGTGCCGAACGTGCATTTGGCATCGCCCGGTGACAGACAGCTTTCGGCCAGCAGTGCGGCCTGCTGGTCGACGATCAGGCCGGCCACGGGGATCGACAGCCCGAAAACATCTGTGCTGCCCACTATCTGGTCGCAGCCGACGATCTCGGGCAGTTCCTCGCCTGATAGCCCGAACAGACCGACCAAATCGTCGTCCCACGCGACGGAATCCAGCGAGATCAGCAGCGACCTGCTTGCCGTCGAGGCGTCGGTCACGAACGCGCCGCACAACCGGTGCACCAGCCACGTGTCGGTGGTGGTGACGACGCCCTCCGACGTCATGTTCGCCCGGATCCACGCCATCTTCGGTGCGGAGAAGTACGGGTCGAGCACCAGGCCGGTGCGCTGCGCGACGGTGTCCGCCGACGCTGACAGCGGTGCACAGACCGACTCGGCGCGGCGATCCTGCCACACCACGGCGGGTGTCAGCGGGTCACCGGTTCGCCGATCCCACGCCAGGACGGTCTCGCCCTGGTTGGCCAGCGCTACCGCCGCGACCGGAACACCGGCCTGCGCCAAGGCCTTCCGGCCCGCGCCGACGACCGAGTCGAACAGCGCCTCAGGATCCTGCTCGACCCCGCCACCTGCCAGGTACTCCGGCCGCACCGCGACCTCGGCGATCGACACGACATGCCCGGCTCCGTCTTCGTCGATGCCGACGACCACGGCCTTCGTCCCCGAAGTCCCCTGGTCGATCGCCAGGAAGTGGTGCATCGTCAGTCCTTTGCGGCCTCAGCGTCGATCGCGGCATCGATCGAAGCCATCCCCGGCATCGTCAGCCCGCTCTTGCCGCGGGTGACAAGCAGGTAGCCGAGATAGCAGGCGCCGATCAACAACATCACGATGACGTACGCCCATGCCTGTTTGAAACTCGAGTCCCTGAACAGCGCGAGCTCGAACACCAACCACACGACGGCGACCACCAGAATCGGTATCTCCCACGCGCCCAGGTTGAACTTGTCGCTCACCGGCAGGGACTTGCGCTTGATCAGGTAGAGCACGACCGTCGAGGCGTACATCACCGCGGGAAGCAGCGTCGCAGCGCCGAACAACGTGAACAGCGCCGTCTCCGAATGAGAGAAGATCGCCAGGATCAGTTCGGCCAGAACGACATAGAGGATCGTGGCCTTCAGCGGAGTGTGGAACTTCTGGGAGATCTCGCTCCACTGCTGCCAGCCCGGGAAACGCTCGTCGCGCGACATCGCCCATGTCAGCCGCACGCCCGTCATCATGATCACCAGACCGCAGGCGAAGATCGCCAGCACGACCATCAGTAGCAGGAGCGTGGCGACGGCCGAGCCGAGCGTCTTGTCGATGACGTCGGCGATCGGCGTTCCGGATTCGGCCAGCGCAACGGGGTCACCGGCGGCAAGGGTGACCGCGATGATGAACAGGAAACCGAGCACACCGGAGGCCAGCACGGCCTGCCACATGGCCCGGGGCACAACCCGTTCGGGGTCGTTGGTCTCCTCGGCGAGGTTGGCGGCCGACTCGAAGCCGACGATGGTGAACGCGCCGAGCAGGAAGCCGAGCATCCACGGGCCCGCCGTGGTCAGTTCACCGAAGCTCCAGTACCCCTCGGCGGGGATTGCGCCCAAGCTGAACAGATTCGAGACGTCGGACTGTCCGCGCACGACGGCCACGATGAGCAACAGCACCGTCAGCGTGACCATGCCGATGAGCTCGAGCGAGACGAAGGTGTTGTTCACCCGCTCCGCCCACGGCGTCGAGAAACCGACGAGCAGCGCCTGGACCAACAGCACGAGGCCGGTCACCAGCCAGGCGATCGTCGCGGTGCCCTCGTAGTTCAGCAGCACAGGGAAGATCGTCGACGCGATCGTGTAGTCCACCGCGACCACCACGATGGCCAGGAATGTGAACGAGATCCAGCCGAGGATCCAGCCGAGGACGGGGTTGGCCAGCCGCGACATCCATTGGTAGTGGTAGCCGGTCACCGGAATCCGCGCGGCGAGCGCGCCGAGGACGAACGCAACGGCCAACTGGCCGATGGTGGCGATCGGCCAGGTCCAGATTCCCATCGGTCCCGACGAGTTCAGCACCGCCCCGTAGGTGGTGAAGATGCCGGTGGCGATGGATACGAACGCGAACGCCACGGCGAACGACGCGAATCGCCCGGTGCGCCGCTCCATGGACTGCTTGTAGCCGAACTTGGCCAGGTCAGCGGCATCGCCGGTGGCTGAGGGCTCCGGACTCGTCATGAGGTTCTCCATCCGAGCATCTTGGTATAGACCATGTGGTCGAACCGTAGTATGGGTGTGACTAAGGCCACCGTCAAGCCCAATCGCGGGAGATTGCGAAAGGTTTACAAATCGATGGCCTAGACCAGGTGGTTGACGCGCCCGGTTACTCTGCAGAGATGCCCCGCGCCGCCAGGAACCAGCCGCAGGCAACCCGTGGCGGGACGCCGGCCACCCCGAGGTACATCGCGATCGCGGCGGTGGTGCGCGACCGCATCGCCACCGAGCAGCTCGGACCGCACACCCTGCTTCCATCGGAGCGGGAACTGGCCGAACAGCACGGTGTCAGCCGGATGACCGCACGCCAGGCGCTGTCCCTTCTCGAAAGCGAGGGCGTGGTTTATCGCAAGCCGCCGCGCGGCACCTTCGTCGCCGAGCCGCGGGTGGCCTTTCACATCGGCAGCTTCTCCGAGGAAGTCTCCCGGCTGGGGCGCAGGCCCGCCGCCCGTCTGCTGTGGGCCGAACACCAACACCCCACGCCCGCTGTGCGGTTGGCGCTCGATCTCGACGATGCCGCGATGGTCAACGTGTTTCACCGGCTGCGCACCGTCGACGACGTGCCGTTCGCGCTTGAGACGACGTTCCTGCCGGCCGACCTGACGCCGGGCATCCTCGACGAGCCCGACGACGGGTCGCTGTGGGCGATCCTGCGCAGCCGCTACGGCGTTGACCTCGCGCGCTCGACTGCCGTGCTGGAGTCGATCGTGCTCGACGATGCCTCCAGCGCGCAGCTCGGCGTGCGCGCGGGATCGGCAGGCACCCTGCTCACTCGCCGAACCGAGGACAGCACGGGACGGTGCGTGGAGTACGCCCGCGACGTGTACCGCGCCGACCGGGCCTCGTTCGAGGTGTCCGAACTGCTCGGGTCGCATCGCCTCTCGACCGTCTAGCGGCCTGCGCCACTGCCGTAAGCTGCCTAAACGTGGCATCTCGACGCAGGCTGGGCGTGATGGGCGGGACGTTCGATCCTGTCCACAACGGGCACCTGGTTGCCGCCAGCGAGGTTACCGACCTGTTCGATCTCGACGAGGTGGTGTTCGTGCCGACGGGGCAGCCGTGGCAGAAGAGCCGCGACGTCACGCCCGCCGAGGACCGCTACCTGATGACCGTCATCGCAACCGCGTCCAATCCACGGTTCTCGGTGAGCCGGGTGGACATCGCCAGGGGCGGCGCGACCTACACCCGCGACACCCTGCGTGATCTTCGGCGGCTCAATCCCGATGCGGACCTCTACTTCATCACCGGCGCGGACGCGCTGGCTTCGATCCTGTCGTGGCAGGACTGGGAGGAGATGTTCGCGCTCGCCAAGTTCGTTGGGGTCAGCAGGCCCGGCTACGAACTCGACGGCGACCACATCCAGAAGGCGCTGAAGGAGATGCCCCCCGATGCGCTGACGCTTGTCGAGGTGCCAGCGCTGGCGATCTCGTCGACCGACTGCCGCAAGCGCGCCGAGGTGGGCAGGCCGATCTGGTATCTGGTCCCCGACGGCGTCGTGCAGTACGTGTCCAAACGCAACCTCTATCGTTCGCCCGCCCTCGCCACACAGGAGCAGCCGAAGTGAGTGCTTCCGACGAAGCCATCGAGATGGCGACGGTCGCGGCACGGGCCGCCTCGTCGAAACTGGCCGACGACGTCGTGGTCATCGACGTGTCCGGTCAGCTGGTGATCACCGACTGCTTCGTGATCGCATCGGCGGCGAACGAACGCCAGGTCAATGCGGTCGTCGACGAGGTCGAGGAGAAGATGCGGCTGGCCGGCTACAAACCGGCGCGCCGGGAGGGGGCCCGCGAGGGCCGCTGGACGCTGCTGGACTTCGTCGACATCGTCGTGCACATCCAGCATCAGGACGAACGCAATTTCTATTCGCTGGACCGGCTTTGGCGAGACTGCCCGATCATTCCGATGGATCTGGAGACGGAGCCGTGAGGGTCCGTCGGCTGGTGATGCTGCGGCACGGTCAGACCGAGTACAACGCGGGTAACCGCATGCAGGGTCAGCTCGACACCGATCTCAGCGAACTCGGCCGTGAGCAGGCCGCGGCTGCCGCCGGGGTGTTGGCCAAGCGCCAACCGCTTGTCGTGGTCTCCTCGGACCTGCGACGCGCGTTGGAAACCGCGGAGGCGCTGGGCGAACGTGCGGGGGTTCCGGTCCGTGCCGATACCCGGTTGCGGGAAACGCATCTCGGCGACTGGCAGGACCTGACGCATCTCGAGGTGGACGCGTCATGGCCGGGTGCGCGACTGGCGTGGCGCAACGACGCACGGTGGGCGCCACACGGCGGCGAGAGCAGAGTCGACGTGGCAGCCCGCTCGGTGCCTCTGGTCTCCGAGCTCGTCGCCGAGCAGACCGAGTGGGGGACAGACGAACCCGAGCGGCCGGTGGTGCTGGTCGCGCACGGCGGGTTGATCGCCGCGCTGACGGCGGCACTGCTGAAGCTGCCGGTGGACAACTGGCCCGCGCTCGGCGGGATGGGCAACGCCAGTTGGGTACAGCTCTCCGGCAATGACGACGAGTCCGACGAAGACCCTGTATTCGACGACATCCGGTGGCGTCTGGACGTGTGGAACGCTTCGGCACAGGTCGCCAACGATGTCCTCTGACACGCGCACGCTGCTTGTCTTCTGCGACTCGCTGTCGTACTACGGACCGACCGGCGGACTGCCCGCCGATGACCCGCGGATCTGGCCCAATATCGTTGCCTCCCATCTCGGCTGGGATGTCGAGCTGATCGGCAGGATCGGCTGGACGTGTCGCGACGTGTGGTGGGCCGCCACCCAGGACCCGCGCGCATGGGCCGCGCTGCCCCGCGCGGGCGCGGTCATCTTCGCGACCTGCGGAATGGACTCGCTGCCGTCACCACTGCCGACCGCGCTGCGCGAATCCATCCGCTATGTGCGGCCCTCGTGGCTTCGACGGTGGGTGCGCGACGGTTACGGCTGGGTGCAGCCAAGGCTGTCCCCGGTCGCTCGAGCCGCCCTGCCGCCGCACGTCTCCGTCGAATATCTGGAGATGACCCGCGGCGCAATCGATTTCAATCGCCCTGGAATTCCGATCGTCGCCTCGTTGCCATCGGTGCACATCGCCGAGACGTATGGCAAGGCGCACCGCGGCAGGCCGGGTACCGTCAAGGCGATCACCGAGTGGGCCCAACAGCACGACGTGCCACTGGTCGACCTGAAGGCCGCCGTCGCCGAACACATCATGGGCGGCCGGGGTAATCCCGATGGCATCCATTGGAACTTCGAGGCGCATCAGGCTGTTGCCGAGCTGATGTTGAAGGGGCTGCAGGAAGCCGGTGTGGCCCAAGAGGATGCGTCCTGACATGGCCGTCGTCGTCGTCACCGATTCGTCTTCGCGCCTACAGCACGAGGAGCTGGAGCGGTGCGGTATTCGGCAGGTGCCTTTGCATATCCTTCTGGACGGCAAGGATTTCCGTGACGGCGTCGACGAGGTGCCTCCCGACGTCCATCAACACCACGCCACCACCGCCGGCGCGACGCCTGCCGAACTCGCCGACGCGTACCGGGAGGCGCTGAAACACAGCGACGGCGACGGCGTGGTGGCCGTGCACATATCGGCCGCGCTCTCCAGCACATACAGTTCCGCGGTATCGACGGCACGTGAGTTCGGTCCTGCCGTTCGCGTGGTCAACTCCAGGTCGGCGGCCATGGGGGTCGGGTTCGTCGCATTGGCCGCCGCAGAACAGGCCGCGGCCGGGGCCGATCTCGATGCCGTTGAGAACGCCGCGCGTTCGGCCGTTCCGCTTGGCCATGCGTTCATCGTCGTGCATCGCCTCGACAACCTGCGGCGCAGCGGCAGGATACGCAGAGCCGCGTCGCTGCTGGGATCCGCGCTGTCGCTGAAGCCGCTGCTGTGTATCGATGTCGACGGCAGGCTCATCTTGGGCCAACGGATCCGGACGGCCACAAAGGCCCACGCCGCGATGATCGATCAGGTCGTCGAGGTGGTCGGCGAGGGTGGCGCCAGAATCGCCGTCCACCACGTCGACAATCCCGACACCGCCGACGACATCGCCAAGACGCTGACGGTACGGCTGCCGCAGATCGCGCCGCCGACTGTCACGGACATGGGCCCGGTGCTTGCCGTACATGTCGGTGCCGGTGCGGTCGGCGTCTGTGTGGAAATCGCCAACTAGATAGCTCAGGGCGTCGGCGCCTGTTCAGAACACCGGTCTCGGAACCAGCACTACTCGCCAACCGTCGGGGTCTTCGAAGGTCATCGCGCCTGCGGCCGCCCAATAGGGATTTTCGGCCTCAACGGGTTCATTGCCCGCCGCCGCGAGTCGCTCGACCGCGTCATACATCTGCGCATCGTTGTGGAAGTAGAGAACGAGAAGGTTGTCGCGGGTGGGAGCGGGACACGCACTGCCATCGACGTGGGACGTGAACTCGAGGTGATAGCCGGTTCCGGGCAGACCGAGCATCACCCCGTCGTATCCGGCGTGATTTTCGAATCGGTACAGGACAGGCAGGCCGAGGTCGACGGAGTAGAACTTCTCGAGCGACGCAAGTCGATCGGTGGGGCGGGCCACGCGAACCTGGGCGACTGAGAGTCCGGCCGGCCACCCCTTCGCATCGGTTGACTGAGTTGATTCTGTTTTCACACAGTCACTGTGCAACCTGAACTCGACTTGAGGTCAATACCGGCTAGACCGAGGCTCGCCCCGTCACCGGCGGCAGATCCTTGAGCGTGACGATGCCGGCCGGGGCCGCGACGACGGCAGGCACCGCATTCGTCACGGGCAGAGCGGTGTAGATCATGCCGAGGCCCATGAAGCCGGGCTCGGTCCAATCCTTCGGCGGCAGGCAATGAAGAACCGTGCGCATGTTGGGCAGCCCGAAAACCTGGATGACATGCCCGTGCTCAAGCGGCTTGGGTGGTGTCACGTGATCGCCCATGACCCAGTTGAATCCGACGCTGACGACGTTCTTGTCGCCGACCCAGCCGCGGTGGTAACCCATCACACCGCCCACGGTGTCCTTCGGGATCTGCATGAAACCGAGATCGCTGTCGCCGGTGGCTGCCGTGAAGGTGACGTCAAAGGTCATCCGGTCCAGCTTTGCCCCGATCGCGTCGGCCATCATCGCCGCGGATTCGGCGAAGACCTCGCTCTCGCGGCGCACGTTCTCGGCAAGGCCAGGGGTCTGCGGGTCCTGCGAAAAGCCCATGGCGGTCTGCGTTCCCGCCGACTCGTAGGTGGAGCAGTCGACCGATTCGGTGATCCTGATCTCGTCCACCCGCTCGCACGATCCGCTGAGCACCATGCCGACCATATTCGTCATACCGGGGTGGGCGCCGCTGCCGAAGATCGTCGAATCGCCCTTCTCGCAAGCCTTTCGGATGCGATCGAGATCCTCGGGCTGCTGCTTGCCTCCGGTGATCCATGCGGCGCTGGAACAGACGTTGACGCCGGCCTCCAGCAGCCTGGTCAATTCGTCGATGTCGGGCCACAGCGGGTTGTAACAGCAGGCGTCCGGCTGCAGCGCGATCAACGCCTCGATGTCATTGGTGGCCGTCACGCCGGTCGGCTCGGGCCAGCTCGCGAGCTCGGCGGCATCCAGCCCGACCTTGTCGGCGCCGTGCGCATACACCCCAACCAGTTCCATATCGGGCCTGCCGATGATGGCGTGCAGTGAACGCTTACCGATGTTTCCCGTCGTCCACTGGATCACCCGGAACGGCCGGTGGGGTGTGCTCATGTCCCAAGACCATAGTTCGGTGCGATGATCGACGACGATGAGCACCGGTGGAATACGAGCATTCACGTTCACGCCCGACGACGGCGTACCCCCAGGCGTCGCGCCCTTCTCCCACGCCACGTCCGCGGGTCAGACGCTGTATGTGACGGGACAGATGCCCACCGATGTGACGGGCACCGTTGTCGGCGACGACGTCGCAACCCAGACCGATCAGGTTCTCGGCAACCTGCTGCGTGTCACCCAACTGTGCGGCGGCGGACTGGCCGATGTGGTCTCGGTGCGCGCGTTCCTGCTCGACTGGGATGACTACGGCGCCTTCAACGCCGCCTATGCGCAGTGGTTCCCCGACCGGCTGCCCAGCCGCACCTGCGTCGGCACCACCGGGCTGGCGGTCGGCGCCCTCGTCGAGATCGACTGGGTGTGTTGGCGAAGCGACGGCTGGGGCGGTTGACGCCCGATTTCGGCCGGCGTTCAACCCGCGGGCCGGACGTTGACCGATTCCGTCAACACGGCGGCGAGCCATATTCGCAGCTCACTGCGCAATCCGTTCCCGACCGTAGGTGCTCATCCGCCCAAGAGTCCGCGACGAACAGCCACCACGTACCCGCAGGCCGGCGGATCGTGGCCAGTATCGTCCACCGCACGATGAACGCTGTTCATCCCCGCGAAACCGCCGACTAGGTCCCCCGATCGGGGGACACCCGGTTCATCCGTTCCTGCGGCCGGTTGGCCGACATACATCTCCATGCTGCCGAGGCACAGTTATCTCATCACCGGAAACAACCGGTTGACGAACTGAAAAGTCAACTCACACAAGGAGATAGAAATGACTACCAACATCGCCCGCTACATCGCCCTCCCGATCGTCTCGGCAGGCATCCTCGGTGGCGCCGCCCTCGGCTTGGCCGGCATGGCCAGCGCCGCGACCACGGTCACCCAGAACGGCAGCGGCGTCTCGATCGTGGCCACGCCCGACACGTTCGCCAAGCCTGCGCCGAACGCGATGCCCGGCTGGTACTACCACCACGGCATCGGCCGCCTCGCGGTGTTCAACCAGTAAGCCCACAACCAAATAGATCCACCTCCAACAGAGGCCCTCCCCGGCGCGGTCAACTCCGGGGAGGGCCTCCCTCGCGTTGCGCATCGTTCCGGCGACGGCCGGGCTACAGCGGCGCACGCGTCGTCGGCATCGCCTCGTCCAGTGCGGCGGCGGTGGCGAGGTCCTCGGCAACGACAAGCGACTCGAGTGCCTTCGCCCACGACTCGTAGTAGGGGCGATGCGGGTCCTCGGCGATGTTCGCCATCAGGCGGTGGCGGAAGGCGTCCCACGGCAGGCCGAGCCGCTCCACGAGCGCGACGGCGATCGCCAATGCGCGAGCCTGCCATGGCGCGTCGAACACCAGTTCACCGTTGTCGCGGGGCAGCGACTCGTCGTCGAACGGTGCGGCGGTCACAGCCGTTGCACCCCGATCATCGAGTCGCGCGTGACGACGCCCGCGAGCTGCTCCTCGGACAGGCCGTCGGTGCCCGCGGGGCGCATCGGCAAGACGAGGTAACGCGCCTCCGCGCTGGAGTCCCAGACCCGGACCTCGACGTCATCGGCGATCACGGTGCCCAGCTCGGCGAGCACCATGCGGGGCTCCCGCACCGCACGCGACCGGTAGGCGGGTGCCTTGTACCACTTCGGCGGCAGCCCGAGGATCGGCCACGGATAGCACGAGCACAGCGTGCACACGACCAGGTTGTGCACCTCGGGGCTGTTCTCCAGCACGACGATGTGTTCGCCCTCCGGGCCGCCGAAGCCGAGTTCCGCGACGGCCGCGGTGCCGTCTTTCAAGAGTCGCGCCTTGTACTCGGGATCGGTCCACGCGCGCGCGACGACCCTTGCACCGTTCATCGGCCCGAGGTTGTCCTCGAAATGCGCGACGATCTGGTCCACCGCAGCCACGTCGAGCACCCCCTTTTCGACGAGCACCGCTTCGATCGCGGCGATGCGCGCCTCAACGGGTGCGAGATCTTCGGGATGGTGATGATCTGCCATCACGCCTCCTGCAGGTATCTCTCGAACATATCGATGTGCACGAAGTCGCCGTCTGTGCCTGCCTCGCCCCACAATTCGCGGGACGTGAAGCGCACCGAATACAGGGGGTCGGTGACGGATCCGCCGCCGTGCGCCTCGATGTCGTCGACCTCGGCCGCCTCATCGACCCGCGCGATCGTCCCGCGCTTGCCCTGGGCGTAGCGCGGCGCGCGAGTGTGGCCGGGAGGGTGTCGCTCGCGCACCCGAACCGCCTCGCCGATCGCGAACCTCGGGGTTGTCCTTGACACGAGGTCGTCGGGCAGCACACCGCGGTCCGGCGTCGACAGCGGGAAGTGGCCGCCCGCGCGGCGGTCAAGCTCCTCCGGGGTCGTCACGCCCGCCTCGACGGCGAGTGTCGTGACACCGGTGAGCCAGTGCTCCCAGTAGGACGACGAGAGGTAATGCGCTGGATCCATCCGCTCAATCGAATGACGGAACATGGCGTCGTTGATGTGCAGCGGGCCGAGCGAGCCGATCATCATCCGAAAAGTGCGCCGCTCCCAGTCGGCGGCGAAGAACGGCTCGACGCTCTCGTGCTCGATGGGGCCGAAGCCGTCCAGCCCGCCGAGGTCATGCACCCCGTCCATGTCCGGATCATACGAATTTCTGCCCGACGCCGATCCACTTGCCTCCATCTGGGGGGTCAAGTGGGCCATCACCCATTTCGTTCTAGGGTGCGTTGAGTAGGTCGAGATGACCAAGCGACGCGTTATGTGAGCCCTAAGCTATTGCCATGGAGGCCGACTCGCGTACTGCTCGGCTACTCGCCGTAGCAGAACGTTGCGCGACAATCGTGTGGGATTTTGATGGTGTGGTAGCGGACACCGAGCCGGTTCAGCGGGCAGCATTTGCTGAAGTATTGGCTACCGTTGGCGTGGAGCCGAGCGAAGATTTCTTCGACGAATTTGTTGGCAGGCCCGAAGAAAGAATCTGGTTGGAACTGATCGAGCGGTACTCGCTGCGCGCAACGTCGATCCGAGACCTTATGGAATCGCGATCAGCCATCTACATGCGAGGCGCGCGAAAACTGGAACCGGCTTGGTACGTGAAGCCGCTGTTGAAGTTTGCAAATAGGAGAATGAAGCCGAATATTGTCGTTAGCTCTGGGCGTGCACGTCACGTCAGTACATTATTGGAGCACTGGAGAATACTGAACGAATATGACGCTGTCTTTTGCAACGGATGGCCGGAATATCCCAGATTCCCCACTAAAATCGCTCGTTTAGAATACGTCGCGTCGTCTTTCGAGAGACCGTTTATGGTGCTGGAAGATAATGCAATGTATCTGCGCCACGCCGATGCCATGGGTATGCAGACCGTAGCCGTTCAGCATTCTATGAACCGGAGAGATGTACATAGCGACCGATGGACCTTATGCCTTTCAATCGGCGGAGGTATGGATTCAGGTTAGCCAGCTACGCCTTTGCAGATAGGCGCGAAATCGGGGCTGACAATAATTCACGTAATAGTGGTAATGCAAATCATCGAACGGATTACTCCGATGGATACGCTCTGGTCTGTTCGCAATCTCACCTGAATTAGGACATCACGGGTCGATTTTTTGGCTGGCGATCGGTTGACTGCGGATTCTGTAGCTTTAGTGCCCTGGTTGGGGCACTAAAGCTAAGGGTAGGTTCGGGCCGTGGCCTGCGTGCGGAAGGTGCGGACGGCCTTGGGTGCGGTGGCAGTGCAGGATGTGCGTAAAACATCGCGGTCAGCGCAACGATCTTGACGCATGTCGGCTCTGCCCACACCGATGCCCAGCTCGGGGTTTTTCTTGAGCGGGCCCCCTTTTTCCTCCGGTCGCCCCTTGGGGGCGCGCATCGCCTCCCGACTCCAACGCACCCCAGCGCCAGGCGGGGCACTCAGTCGCTCCGCCCATTAGAGTGGACTGCAGGTCGACGCTTCAATCCAGCAGCGTGACCCCGTGGTCACTGGCCGATGGCCACGAGGCTGGGCAAGGCGCCGGGCATTCGACGGGCCCTGTCCCCGATCCGTGGAGGAATGCTGAATTATGTTCCGACCCGCGCAGGAGATTTAGCTCCAAGCGCTCCACGACGGCGGCTCAAAAAGCTCGCCATTTTCAGCGCCCGCAACGTCGGACGCGCCCTACTGCACGAGGTAGTCAGAGATGTCATCTGGCCATTCCTTCAAGAACATCAAGAGCCGATCATTGAAGGCCTGAAGATCCTGTTCGGCCTGTAGCACAAAAATCAGAGGCGCGCCCCGCAATCGCGGGGCGCGCCGTTTTTCTAGGGGGTTGCCGAGGCTTCGTTCAACGGCGAATCGGCGCCCCTGCACACCTGAACTGGTTTTCGGCGGTGTTCTCTTCTCGCCCTTTAGGACCGTCGCGCCCTGCGGGCGCGGATGCCCACCGCCCTGGCCGTCGCTCACAACATCCAGGACCGCACCGGCCTGGCGATCGCCAATGTCATCAAGCAACTGCGACCGCTGCGCTCGGAGACCATTGCGATCAACGGCGCCACCGAAGACCTTCTCGCCCCAAGTCCTAGACCCCCAAAAGAGAGAACTGACCAGCCTCAACATCCCGAACCGGGGCACTAAGCCAAATGTCCTAACTCAGGTGGATTCAGGTTAGCCAGCTACGCCTTTGCAGATAGGCGCGAAATCGGGGCTGACAATAATTCACATAATAGTGGTAATGCAAATCATCGACCGGATTACTCCGATGGATACGCTCTGGTCTGTTCGCAATCTCATGATCCACTAGATAGAAGGTGGACGCTGCGAATGTCGACACAGATGCAAGATTGGAGACCGTCTCACGGGTTAGGAAATGTGATCGGCTGTACCCGGAGATGAAAGCCTCAAGCCTTGCGGCGGCGTCTTCCTCGCTTTCCGTGGTCATTATATGGAACAAGGACAAACCCAGATCGAAGTAAGTTGGCCCAATGGTAGCCTTTTCCCAGTCGAGAATCACGGGTGTCCCGCCACTCCTGATCACAATGTTCCCGGCGCGGAAATCGCTGTGGATTAGGCCACGGTTTTTCAATAGAATGTCAGCCTCGTCTGCGCACTGCTTAAATAAGCTCTCTGCCTCATATGCAAGTGAATCATCGGTTGAAGATCGTGAAATTCGTCGTGCTCGTTGAAGCTCAGCTA
>CADEGF010000031.1 GCA_902826815.1 uncultured Mycobacteriaceae bacterium | reverse complement strand
CATCAGGAGGACGTCTTTTTCATTCTCATCGACACGCATACGGCTCTTACTACGCGGCTCGGGCGTACAACACCGCACACCCGGCGAAGTCGGAGCGTGGATCAGGGGCGGGCTGGTGCCGATGTCGGCGGTTGCGGGGACTCCGGCGACCGGGCGCCCGGCCCACCGGGACCGCCAGGTCCACCTGGCCCGAACGGAGGCCGCTCGAACCGTGGCGGGCCCATCGGCCCCATCTGGAACATCGGCGGCGGTCCGCCGCGGTGGAACTCGGCGAAGCCGCGATCCCCTTGGCCGTGGTGACCGCCGCGATGGCCGCCCGAATGCGCACCGAGGATGAAGCCGCTGAAGAAGATGACCGCGACGATGAAGACGACGCCGGCCACGATGCCGACCCCTGCGGCGATCGCGGGGAGTCGCGAACGGCGCGGCTCGCGCTCGACGTAGGCAGGCTGGGGCGGCGTTGGGGTTGCCACGGGCGTTGTCGCCGGTTCAGGTGTTGACGGTGTTTCGCTCATGACGTCGAGCTTGCAGAGGCTGGCGATGTGCCCGACTTGAAATACATATGAGTCTGCTGTGAATGGCACCGTCGCCTTAGAATTGATCATGGCCAGCGGTCTGGTTGAGAAATGAGCCAAGACACCTCTGTCGAGCGAGCCTTGGCGGGCGGCGCTCCGCAGCAGTTCGGTTGGTATCGCTTCTACTTCGCCGACGAGCGGTGGGAGTGGTCGCCGGAGGTGGCGCGTATTCACGGCTATGAGCCCGACGCGGTGGTACCGACGACGCAGCTGGTGCTGTCGCACAAGCACCCGGACGACCACGAATACGTCGCCGCGACGCTCGAGGACATTCGCCAGACGCACAAGCCGTTCAGCACCCGTCACCGCATCATCACCGTCGACGGTGCCACGCGCGAAGTCGTCGTCATCGGGGAGCGCATGCACGACAACGCCGGCCGGGTGGTCGGTACGCAGGGGTTCTACATCGACGTCACGCCTTCCGATGGGATTCCGGCGGCGGTCATCACCGAGGCGGTCGCCGAGATCGCGGAGCACCGGGCCGCGATCGAGCAGGCGAAGGGCATCCTGATGCTGGTGTATCGCATTCAGGCCGACGCCGCGTTCGACCTGCTGAAGTGGCGCTCCCAGGAGACCAACGTCAAGCTGCGGGCGTTGGCTGAACAGTTGATAGCCGATGTGCGCGCCCTCGAATACGACGAAACCGTCCCGCCGCGACCGGCATTCGACCGGTTGCTGCTGACCGTGCACAAGCGTGTCAGGGCGAAGGCCGCAGGCAAGCACCCATGAGGTCACTCGCCGGTATGCCGGTGCGACTCGGCGACCGGCTTCGATTCGGCAGAACCACGCTGCCGCAGGAAGATTGACAGGCCGACGATTGCGGCGACGGCGGCCTCGCCGTGCTGAAGCTGTTCTTCTCTGAATGCCTTCGCGCCGCCAACGGCGTGCAACGCGAACGAGCCGAAGAACAATATGAAGAACGCGATCGCCAACGAGTGTTCATAGATGCGTAATGCCCAGCCGCCCCTACGCACCGGCCATGGCGTCCACCGGTTCGGTGTGGCGTCGCGCGGATCCTGGTCCTGCGGGGCCTGCTCATTGAGCGGCTTCGACTCCGACGAGCCCTTTTGATACAGAAATGCGGTCAGGACGACGTACATGCCCATCTGCAGGAACTCGGACTCCCAGTTCTCGAACGATCATTCCCAGAAAGAAGATCCCGAACAGCCCCAAACAGGCTAAAAGTAAACCGTTTTCACGTACCACCGCGCGTGCACGACCCTGCGAAATGCCCGCCTCCTATCGGTGACCCCTAACCGGACGGATAGAAAAACCTACCTCCGCGGCCGGTTGAGGTCGCTTCCGGGCTATTACCCCGGGACGACGTAGGCACCACGATTACTCCATGAACGACTCAGGAACCGACGACTACGGCGAATGGTTGCGCCTGGCTCAGGAGGCCGTCGGCGCGATGACGCACAGTCAGCCTGGCGGCAGCGGATCCCACGGCTTCAACGGGTTCACCGCGAACTGGATGACGCGGTACGGCGCTTGAGCGCGCGGCAGCGTATTCCACTGGCTGATGAACACCCTCACCTCGTCGAGCGTGGAGCCTGGCGAGATGTAGCCGCCGTACGGCTGGGCCAACTGATTCACCTCGGGCGGGGGCAGGACCTCTGCAGGATTCGGCCAGTCGCCCGCGAACACCACCGTCGTCACCGGCGCGGTACCCAGCGTGGTCGGATCGTCGGCGACCCGCACCTCCATGTTTCCGTTGCTGGCGTTGAAGTACGACAGCACCGTCTTGCCGTCGATCTGGCGGATGCTCATCTCGCCGACGCGATCAGGCCACAGCGGTGTGGGCGGCTTACCCCAGCCGCCGTCCGCAGACCAGCCCTGCCAGCTCGCCCTGTCGGCGAAGGTCTCCCTCTTCGCGCGGTACAGAACCATCGGGCCGGTGCGGTCGAAGTTGTTGGCGACGATGTAGACCCATCCGGTCTGTGAGTCCGCCGTCGGGATCGGGTCGTAGTAGCCGCTGATCTGGCTCTGCCTGCCGCCCTGGTATCCGGCGTCTCTTTCCGAGCCCGGCAGAGTCGGCCAATTCCCGCGCGCCGGATCGGCTTTCACCAACCGTGAGGACTGCGGCCGCAGATCCTTCGCGGTGGTCACCATCATGTAGTTGTCGCGGTTGATCTGCACGACGCCCGCGGGCAGCTGCGACTCTCCCGGCTTGGTCCGATCGGCCAGCAGCGGCTTGTCGGTGCCGGTGACGCCGTCGTACCGCACCCCGGCGGGGTCGCCGATCGAGTCGGTCTCCACATGCAGTGCAATCGGCGAAAACCAGCCACCGAAGCCGACGCCCTGACCGGCGAAGCTGTCGCCGCACACCTGCAGGATGCCGCTCGGGAACTCCACGAACTCGCAGAGGTCGGTGGCGCCGATACCGTAATCGCTTGTCGGCGTGCCGGTTCCCGCGGTTGGTCCGATGCGCAACACTTGGCCGGGCGCCAATGGAGGTAGCACCGGTTCCGGAATCGGGGCCGCCGGGTCGGCCTGCGCGGGCGCAACCGTCAGCCACAAACAACCGGCAACCATCGCCGAAACGATATTCCAGCACCGAAAGTACGAGTAGCGCGGTGCGCAGATTCCGTTTCGCGGCAAGGGTATGTGTTAGAGCTCGGCGGCCAGCAGCTCGGCGATCTGAATCGTGTTCAGCGCCGCACCTTTTCGAAGGTTGTCGCCGGACACGAACAATGCCAGTCCACGTCCGTCCGGTACACCGGGATCTTGGCGGATCCGGCCGACCAGCGAATCGTCGACACCCGCGGCGGCCAGCGGCGTCGGCACGTCGACGAGCGTCACACCCGCTGCGGCGGCGAGCACTTCGCTGGCACGCTCGGGCGAGATCGGCTCGGCGAACTCGGCGTTGATCGAAAGCGAGTGTCCCGTGTAAACCGGCACCCGCACGCAGGTGCCGCTGACAAGAAGATCAGGAATACCGAGGATCTTGCGGCTTTCGGTGCGCAGTTTCTGATCCTCGTCGGTTTCGCCGGAGCCGTCGTCGACGAGCGAACCGGCAAGCGGCACAACGTTGAACGCGATCGGTGCGACGTACTTGTTCGGCGGCGGGAACTCCAGCGCGCCACCGTCGTGCACCAGCTTCTCGCTGTCGTCGACGACCGCACGGGCCTGATCGAAGAGCTCCTGAACACCCGCCAGTCCGCTGCCTGAGACCGCTTGGTACGTCGACGCGATCATGCGCAGCAGCCCGGCCTCGTCGTGCAGCGGCTTGAGCACGGGCATCGCGGCCATCGTGGTGCAGTTCGGGTTGGCGATGATGCCCCGCTTGAGAGATCGAGCCCGGTTGGCCACATCTCTGTCGAAGTTGACTTCGCTGACGACAAGCGGCACATCGGGGTCCTTGCGGAACGCCGACGAGTTGTCGATGACGATGGCGCCCGCCGCGGCGAACCGTGGTGCCTGCACGCGTGACATCGTCGCGCCCGCGGAGAACAGCGCGATGTCGATACCGCTCGGGTCGGCGGTCTCGGCGTCCTCGACCTCGATCTGCTGGCCGCGGTACTCCAGCTTCTTGCCCTGCGAGCGCGCGGAGGCGAAGAACCGCACCGACCCAGAAGACAGAGGCGGGAAGTTCCTTTCCTCGAGCAGCGTGCGCATCACCTGGCCGACCTGTCCGGTCGCGCCGACTACACCGATATTGACCACTGTTCTATCCCGTCGTTTCGCTCGCCCTGAGGCTCAACGTCCCGTTCCCGCGTACACCACTACCTCCTCGTCACCGCCGAGGCCGAATGCCTCGTGCAGCGCCGAGACGGCCTTGTCCAGCTCGGTGTCCTTGACCAGCACCGAGATCCTGATCTCTGAGGTCGAGATCAGGTCGATGTTCACCCCGACACCTGCCAGCGCCTCGCAGAACGTCGCCGTGACGCCAGGGTGGCTGCGCATGCCCGCGCCGATCAGCGACACCTTGCCGATGTGGTCGTCGTAGAGCACCTTGGTGAAGCCGATCTCGTCCTGCAGGGAGGTGAGCTTCTCCACCGCACCGGGCCCGCTGTCGCGTGAGCAGGTGAAGGTGATGTCGGTCTTGCCGTCCTCCACCTTGGAGATGTTCTGCAGCACCATGTCGATGTTCACATCGGCGTCGGCGACGGCGCGGAACACCTGCGCCGCGTAGCCGGGAACGTCGGGCAGCCCGACCACGGTGACCTTGGCTTCGCTGCGGTCGTGGGCGACTCCAGTGAGGATGGCGTCTTCCATCGGGATGTCCTCCATCGATCCTTTGACTATCGTGCCCGGTTTGTCCGTGTACGACGACCGGACGTGAATCGGAACGTCGTACCTGCGGGCGTATTCCACGCAGCGCAGCATCAGCACCTTCGCCCCTGCGGCTGCCATCTCGAGCATCTCCTCGAAAGACACGGCGTCGAGGTGCCGCGCGTTCGGCACGATGCGCGGATCGGCGGTGAAGATGCCGTCCACATCCGTATAGATCTCGCAAACGTCGGCCTTCAGCGCGGCGGCAAGCGCGACAGCGGTGGTGTCCGATCCGCCCCGGCCCAGCGTGGTGACGTCCTTGCTGTCCTGGCTGACGCCCTGGAAGCCGGCGACCAGCACGATCAGGCCCTCGTCGAGCGCCGACCGTAGCCGGCCCGGCGTGACGTCGATGATCTTGGCGTTGCCATGCGTGCCGGTGGTGATCACACCTGCCTGCGATCCGGTGAAGGACCTTGCCTGCGCGCCGAGCGACTCGATGGCCATCGCGACCAGCGCGTTGGAGATTCGCTCACCCGCCGTGAGCAGCATGTCCATCTCGCGCGCGGGCGGCGCCGGGCTGACCTGTCTGGCCAGGTCGAGCAGTTCATCGGTGGTGTCGCCCATGGCCGAGACCACCACGACGACGTCGTTGCCCTGCTTCTTGGTCTCGACGATGCGCTCAGCGACGCGACGGATCCGCTCGGCGTCAGATACCGAGGATCCGCCGTATTTCTGCACGACGAGCGCCACTGCCATACCTTTCGGACGTTTGGAAGATCCCACCAAGGATAAGGGGTTGGCGCACCTCATTTTCCCGCGCCGGTAGCGTCGGGCCATGGGCCATGACCCTGCCGACATGCGAGCGGACACCCGGGGGCCGATCCATCCCGACCTCGCCGCGCGGTGGAGCCCGCGGATGTTCGACGCGGACGCCACCCTCGACACCGAGCAGGTGGTCGCCGTCCTCGAGGCGGCGAGGTGGGCCGCCACATGGGGCCACCGGCAACCGGTCCGGTTCATTGTCGGCCTGCGAGGAGACGCCACCTTCGGTGCGATCACCGAACTGCTCAAGCGCGGGAACCGGTACGCGCACTCCGCGGGAGCACTGCTCATGGTCTGCGTCGACGAGGGCGAGGACGAGCGGACGGCCCGCTACGCGGCGGTCGACGCGGGTGCGGCGATCGCGCAGCTGACCATCGAGGCGGTGTCGCGCGGCCTGATCGCCCATCCGATGGCCGGCTTCAACGTCGACGGTGCGCGCGAGGTGTTCGGTATCCCGATGGGCGTGCAGCCGATCGCGGTGGTCGCGGTCGGGTCACTCGGCGACTACGGCAACGCGCCGCCGGAGATCGTCGAGCGCGACGCACAGGGCCGGCAGCGGCTTCCGCTTGATGAGGTCGCGTTCTCGGGGAGCTGGGGCAGACCGCTCTCGCTATGACGCGGGCACACCGAGGAAGGTGAACGGTTCGGTGTTCTCGAACTGCGCGCTGGCATCGCCCGCATAGACGGTCTTCTCGCCCTCGCCGAGAGTCAGCCGTTTCGTTGGCGCGCCCTCGGCGAAGTCGAGGTTGGCCAGCTCCACCCAGAATGTGTTGGGCGACAACGCCGATTCGAAGAAGTAGCGCTTCGACGTGTGATCGATGACGGTCCGCCAGCGCGTGGTCGAGATGTTCGGTTCGTCCGGAGTCGAGATGCCGTAGGGGACCGACGCGTTGCGCATCACGGAGAACACCACCGCCGCGGCCAGCATCGGGTCGGCCGTCTTGGGCACTGCGTTGACGTAGAACGACGCGCGCACGAATCGGTCCGCCGCCCGGTTGGTGCCTGGCAGCATCACCTCGCCCCCGATCTCCTCCCAGTACTCGGTGATCGCGAGCTGCTTTTCGAAGATCGGCGAGTTCGTCATGACCTGGTACTCGCGGCCGTGGTGGATCACCTGCTCGCCGCCGATGTACTCGACGATGGCACTGTCACCGCTCGCATCGGACAGCGCCAGGTGCACGGTGGCCAGCCGGTCCTCGCCGGGCACCTGCGCCGAGACCACACGCAGCGGTGCGGCCGTCAGCGCGGCCACCGCCTCGGCCACCGTCGCGAAACTGTCGAGCACGTATTGCGCCCACAACGCCAGTGACATCGCGGGCCGGTCGCCGGTGTTGGCCGGGTACTCGGATTCGGCCAGCCACAGCAGGTTCGCCGCGAGGCCTGCCTCGTTGAGCCCGTCGGTGGTGCTGATGTCGTAGCCGGAGGCGACAACGCTGCCGTACTTCGACGTCCACGTCGCCGAGTCGGGGCCCGCCTCGCCGGTTCGCTTCACGCCCCTCGGGAACACCCACAGGTTCGTGCCGATCTCCGACTTCCAGTCCATCGACCGCCCTGTGACGATCCGCTCACCGGTGCCGAGGTATACGACGCGTGTGCACACGCCTGCCACCTTAGGCTCAGGGATCAGCCGCAGGCGTCGGACAGCTTCTTGATCGAGTCGGAGATCTGGGAGTTCAACAACTCCATCTGGAACACCGCGGGAGGGGCGGGCGCGCCTGGCGCGCGTGAGTTGGCCGCGGTGCGCACCTCGCTGAACTTTCCGACGAACTCGCTCGCGAGGCTGGCGAGCTGGGTGGCGTCCCGCGCCAGGTCGGGCTCGTGAACGTTCTGGGCACGCTCGGCGAGGCCATCGGCCCATGCCTGGTAGGCGCCCTCCTCGGCCACCGTCGGGATTCCCTTGGAGTCAGCGGTCTTCGACGCGATCTGCTCGGCCTGCGTTTTGTTGAACGCGAGCAGATCCTTGACGGGTCGGCATTCTTCCGACGAGGCGCCGAACAGACCGAGCCGGGACACCGCCAGCGCGATCACCGCGATCACCACGGCGCCGATCGTGAACATCCACCGGCGAGCGAGTTTCATTGCAGCAACCTTAACCGGCGTTCGATCCTTGCTCCTCGCGCACGCAACAACCTGAACCCGGCTGGACGTGGATACAGGAACTACAGCATTCATGCTGTGTTGCATCGATTCGCAGGTGTAGCGCCGGTCTGGCGGTGGACGATTAGCTGACCCCCGCCAGAAGGAGTGCCCAGTGAGTTCAGCCGACGTTGCTCGCGACGCCGCAATCACCCTGCCGCAGGCCATTCAGATGGAGAACGTGAAGGCCATCGAGCTGTGGCTGGACGTGGTCGACGACCAGGCCGAGCGAACGTATCAGCTGTCCCGCCTCTCTTCGTCCGACCGGCACCGCCTCGGCGACATGCTGACTGCTGACGTCGCCCCGAAACTGCTGGAGGCCGTCGACGTCCACCTCGCCGCCCGGATCATCAAGGGCCAGCCTGCGCCGCGCGCCGCGGAACTGCTTGCCGCACTTGACCCGCAGCATGCGGTGAAGATTCTGCGGCGCTACCAACCCGACTTTCGCGACACCCTGCTCACCGCGGTGCCGATCGAACGAGCGAAGACGTTGCGCGGGATGTTGTTGTGGCGACCCGATTCCGTCGCGGCGCATATGACGACCGAGACGCTGACGGTAGGTCCGGCAGCCACCGCCGAGGAGGCTGTCGCACAGATCCGCGACCGAATCTCCGATCCGCGGATGGAAGGCCATGCGGGTAACTGCGTCTACGTGACGGACGACGAAGGCGAGCTACTCGGCGCCGTACCGTTCCGCAGCTTGGTGCTCGCACAGGCCGATCGGGTCGTCACCGAACTGATGGAGACCGATGTCGTGACCGTCGGCCCGCTCACCGAAGCCGAAAAGGGCGCACGGCTTTGCATCAACCGTCGGGTCGAGGAGCTTGCTGTCGTGGACGGTGATCGTCGACTCCTCGGCATCCTCACCGAGGACCAGGCCGTTGGCATCATCCAGGAGGAGAATACCGAGGACGCCGAGAAGCAGGGTGGCTCAGAGCCTCTCGAGGTGCCGTATCTTCGCGCTTCGCCGTGGCTGCTGTGGCGCAAGCGCATCATCTGGCTGCTTGTGCTGTTCGTCGCCGAGGCCTACACGGGCACCGTGCTGCGCGCCTTCGAGGACGAGATGGAGGCCGTGGTCGCGCTGGCGTTCTTCATCCCCCTGCTGATCGGCACCGGCGGCAACACGGGCACCCAGATCACCACGACGCTGGTGCGCGCGATGGGCACCGGCCAGGTCAGGTTCCGCGACCTGCCCGCCGTCGTGGCCAAGGAGATGACGACGGGCACGCTGATCTCGGTGGCGATGGCGACCGCCGCGATGATCCGCGCGTGGACGCTCGGCGTCGGTCCGCAGATCGCGCTGACGGTGACCCTGACGGTCGCGGCCATCGTGATGTGGTCGGCGTTGGCGGCATCGATCCTGCCGCTTGTCCTGAAGAAAATTCGGATCGACCCCGCTGTGGTGTCGGCACCGATGATCGCCACCATCGTCGACGGCACCGGTCTGATGATCTACTTCGTCATCGCCCACGCCACGCTGCCTCAGCTGGCGGGCCTGTGACAGGGGGTTTTGGCGAAGGAGATTGGTGGGTTACAGTGGCCTCACCATGATTTTGGTGCAGCGGGTGCTCCTTCTCGGCAGCCGCGACGGGGTCTAACCAGACTGGCTTCCCGTCGCGGGTAGTCGCGATGCGCCGGTCGAGTCCCTTTTACTCCCGGAGCAATCACCGTGACTACCTTCTCGAAATCCACACCAGATTCCCCTGACGCCTTCGCGTCGGTACGACAGATCACCAAACCGGCCGGTGAGCCCAACGCGGGCCAGCCGGCATGGAACACCCAGCGCGGATCGGCGATGCCGGTCGGCCGGTACCGCAGTTTCGCCGACGAGATCCCGGGCGGGAGCCCGGCATCGGGCACAGCGTCGGTTCCTTTTGACCGCACCTGGCCCGACAAGATCATCGACCGCTCCCCCATGTGGTGCGCTGTCGACCTGCGCGATGGCAACCAGGCGCTGATCGACCCGATGAGCCCGCAGCGCAAGCGACGCATGTTCGACCTCCTGGTCCGGATGGGCTACAAGGAGATCGAGGTCGGCTTCCCGTCGGCCAGCCAGACCGACTTCGACTTCGTCCGCGAAATCATCACCGGGGGCGCCATTCCCGACGACGTCACCATCCAGGTGCTGACGCAGTGTCGGCCCGAGCTGATCGAGCGGACGTTCCTGGCGTGCGAAGGTGCGCCGCGCGCGATCGTGCACTTCTACAACTCGACGTCGATCCTGCAGCGCCGCGTGGTGTTTCGCGCCGACCGGGATGCGGTGAAGGCCATCGCCACCGACGGTGCGCGCAAGTGCGTCGAGGAGGCGAAGAAGTACCCCGGCACGCTGTGGCGCTACGAGTACAGCCCGGAGTCCTACACCGGCACCGAGCTGGAGTACGCCGTCGACGTCTGCAACTCTGTCGCCGACATCATCAAGCCGACTCCCGATGTGCCGCTGATCGTGAACCTGCCAGCCACCGTCGAGATGGCGACGCCGAACGTCTACGCCGACTCGATCGAGTGGATGCACCGGCACCTGAACCCGCGTGATTCGATCATCCTGAGCCTGCATCCGCACAATGACCGCGGAACAGCCGTCGCCGCAGCCGAATTGGGCTATCAGGCCGGGGCTGACCGAATCGAGGGCTGCCTGTTCGGCAACGGCGAGCGCACCGGCAACGTCTGCATCGTCACGCTGGGACTGAACCTGTTCTCCCGCGGCGTCGATCCGCAGATCGACTTCTCCAACATCGACGAGATCCGGCGCACCGTCGAGTACTGCAACCAACTGCCGGTACCCGAACGCCATCCCTACGGCGGCGATCTGGTGTACACCGCGTTCTCGGGCAGCCACCAGGACGCCATCAACAAGGGTCTCGACGCGATGAAGGTGTCAGCCGACGCGCAGGACGCCGATGTCGACGACATCCTGTGGCAGGTGCCGTATCTGCCGATCGATCCGCGTGACGTCGGACGCACCTACGAGGCCGTGATCCGGGTGAACTCCCAGTCCGGCAAGGGCGGTGTGGCCTACATCATGAAGGCCGACCACGGGCTGGCGCTGCCGCGGCGGCTGCAGATCGAGTTCAGCCAGGCGATCCAGAAGATCACCGACGGCGAGGGCGGCGAGGTCTCGCCGAAGGAGATGTGGGACGTCTTCGCCGACGAATACCTGGCGCCGGTGCGACCGCTGGAGCGGATCCGGCAGAAGGTGACCGCCTCGGAGGTCGACGGCGGCACCGACACCATCGAGGCCGCCGTCTTGGTGGACGGTGTCGAGCAGGAGATCGTCGGCGCAGGCAACGGCCCGCTCGCGGCGTTCGTCGATGCGCTGGGCGCGATCGGCTTCGACGTCTCGGTGCTCGACTACTCCGAGCACGCGATGTCGGCAGGCGAGGAGGCGAAGGCCGCCGCGTACGTCGAGGCGTCCGTCGGCGGCAAGACTGTGTGGGGCGTCGGGATCGCCACGTCGATCACCACCGCATCGCTTCGCGCTGTGGTGTCGGCGGTCAACCGTGCGGCGGCGCGTGGTTAACTGACGGGCGCGCAAATCCTGCGCGCTCTCTACATTCAGTCAAACAAGGAGCTGGACGTGAACTGGGGCTCAACCTGGGATTTTCTCTGGCATTTCCTGATCATCTTCGCGTGGATCGCGTACCTGCTTGTGCTCTTCCAGATCCTCACCGACCTTCTCTGGCGCGACCACAAGACGTCGGGTCTGGCGAAGGCGGTCTGGGTGGTCTTCCTGCTCGTGCTGCCCTGGTTCACCGCGCTGGTGTATCTCGTCGTCCGCGGTCGGGACATGACCGCGCGGGCACGCGAGGCGGCGGCAGCGGCCAAGCAGCAGACCGACGACTACATCCGCGACGCGGCGGGGCGTTCGCCCGCGCAGGAGATCGCCGACGCCAAGGCGCTCCTGGAGGCGGGCACGATCTCGCAGGCCGAGTTCGACGGCCTCAAGGCCAAAGCACTCGCCTAATCGAGGAGCGCGGCCGCCTTGAGTTCAGGGCCGCGGCGGCAGGTTGGCCAGGTAGGTGTCCGGAAGCAATTCGATCAGCTGCCCATCCGGGTCGCGGATCATCGCGAAATGCTCGGTCACCGTCTGGTCGACGACCGAGCCGCCGTAGCTCGCCACCTGTGCCAGTACGCCGGCGAGGTCGGACACCGAGAGCGACAGATGCGTGAGTCCGAGCTCGTCCATCGCACGCTGTGACCCGGTCTGCACGTCACGCTTGGAGTAGTCGATGAGCTCCAGCACGAATCCGTCACTGACAAGGTAGGTCGCGCGGACGCCGATCGGCCCGTCCAGTTGTAGAAGCTTGGCCGTGCCCTGGTCGGCGAGCTCCATATCCCGCCAGAACGTAAACCCGAGCAGTTCGGTGTAGAACCGCAGCGACCGATCGCGGTCGGCGACGCACAGGCCGACATGGTTGAAAACCGTTCGGTGATTGGGCATTGCCGAAGTATCGCCTAGAAAAGCGCGAACTGGCCGCCGTCGAGGGTGTGGTCGGTGAACTCCTCGATGTCGGTTCCGCCGATCACGGCGTCGAGGCAGGCCATGAAGTCTTCGTCGGAGACCAGCGGGACGCCGAGTTCGTTCGCCTGATAACCCTTGCCCTGCACAGGTTCTGGCTCGTTGCAGATCACCAGGGATGTTTCCGGGTCGATCGCGTCGGTGTAGGACAGCCCTGCGTGCAGGATGCGCTCGACGAGTTCCTCATGGGTGCGCGACACCTCAGCCGACAGGCCAACCCTCATGCCCTGCACGAGAGGGCGGCCACGGACGAAGCGGCCAGGGTTGAGATACGTGCACGGCATCCGCGACGCGATCATCTTGAGCGGGCGCAGCTCTTCGTGGGTGACAAGGCCGCTTGGCCATTCGCGCCGCTCCACGGGGCGCAGCGGCAGCCAGACCTTCCGCTCGCGGGCGCGCACCAGCGCGGGTTTGAGGATCTGGGCGAGCACCAGCGCGTCGTCGAGAGCATCGTGGGGCTTCATCTGGCTGACGCCCCAGTGCGACGCGAGCGTCTCCAGCCGCATGTTGTCGCAGTCGAGGTCGAGCCGGCGGGCCAGTTCGACCGTGCACATGACGCTGTCGATGGGCAGCTCGACCGCGGCCAACTCGGCCTCTGCAGCCAGGAACGCGTAGTCGAAGCCGACGTTGTGGGCGACCAGCGTGCGGCCGCGCAGTACCTCGATGAGCTCCGGGGCCACATCGGCGAATGTCGGCTGACCGGCGAGCATCTCCGCGGTCAGGCCGTGTACATGGGTGGGCCCGGGATCGACACCGGGATTGAGCAGGCTCGAGACGCTGTGCTCGACGCTTCCGTCGTCGCCGACGGCCAGCGCGGCGACGCTGACGATACGGGCCTGCCCCGGCCGGAAGCCGGACGTCTCGACGTCGACGACAGCCCAGCCTGCGCCGGGTTCGGCGGACGGCCGGCCCCAGATGTGGCTCACAAGGCCAGGATGGCATGGCGATCCGACAAGCCTCGCCCGGTGATCCCGCGTGTCGGGCACCTAAAATGCCGGGAATGGTCACCGCTCGTGGACGTATCGCGCTTGCGGCCGGATCCGCCGCACGCTGGTCGTCGCGGGTGACCGGCCGCGGTGCAGGCGCGATGATCGGCGGCCTGGTGTCGATGACGCTGGACAAATCGATCCTCCGCCAGCTCGGCGAAGGCCGCTCGACGGTGATCGTGACCGGCACCAACGGCAAGTCCACCACCACCCGCATGACGGCAGCCGCGCTCGGCACGCGCGGTCCCGTCGCGACCAACGCCGAGGGCGCCAATATGGATGCCGGCCTTGTCGCCGCGCTCGCGGGTGCGCGCGACGCCGGCCTTGCGGCCCTCGAGGTCGACGAGATGCACGTGCCGCACGTCGCTGACGCGGTGAATCCGAAAGTGATCGTGCTGCTGAACCTCTCCCGCGATCAGCTCGACCGGGTCGGTGAGATCAACCACATCGAGCGCACGCTGCGGGCCGGGCTCGCGCGTCACCCCGACACCGTCGTCGTCGCCAACTGTGACGACGTGCTGATGACGTCGGCGGCCTACGACAGTCCCAACGTCGTCTGGGTCGCCGCGGGCGGCGGCTGGGCGAACGACTCGGTGAGCTGTCCGCGCAGCGGCGAGATCATCGTCCGCGACGGCGCCCACTGGTATTCGACCGGGACGGATTTCAAACGGCCGACCCCGCAGTGGTGGTACGACGACGCGAATATCTACGGCCCCGACGGGTTCTCGATTCCGATGCGGCTCGCACTGCCGGGAACGGTCAACCGCGGCAACGCGACTCAGGCGGTGGCCGCGGCCGTTGCGCTCGGTGCCGCGCCTGCAGCCGCAGTGGAGGCGGCATCGAGGGTCGACGAGGTTGCCGGGCGGTACAGCACAGTGCAACTCGGCGCGCATACCGTGCGGATGCTGCTGGCCAAGAACCCGGCAGGCTGGCAGGAAGCGCTGTCGATGGTCGACACCGACGCGGGCTCGGTGGTGATCTCGGTCAACGGCCAGGTGCCCGACGGCGAGGATCTGTCGTGGCTGTGGGACGTCAACTTCGAGCATTTCGTGACTCATCCTGTGGTTGCCGCGGGCGAACGCGGAACCGATCTGGCTGTGCGCCTTGGGTACGCGGGCGTCGAGCACACGTTGGTGCACAACACCGTTGAGGCCATCACATCGTGTCCGCCCGGTCACGTCGAGGTGGTCGCGAACTACACCGCGTTCCTGGCTTTGAATCGAGCGCTGTCTCGTGGCTGAGTCGACGGTGCGGATCGGGTTGGTGCTTCCCGACGTGATGGGCACCTACGGCGACGGCGGTAACTCCGTGGTGATGCGGCAGCGGTTGCGGCGCAGAGGCTTCGACGCGGAGATCGTCAACATCACGCTGGACGACCCGGTGCCGTCGACCCTTGACCTGTATACGCTTGGCGGTGCGGAGGACTACGCGCAGCGGCTCGCAACCCGACACCTGACCCGCTACCCCGGCCTGCAGGAGGCCGCCGCGAGAGGTGCGCCGGTGCTGGCGATCTGCGCGGCGATCCAGGTGCTCGGCCATTGGTATGAGACGTCAGCGGGTGAGCGGGTCGACGGTGTGGGGCTACTCGACCTGACGACGTCGCCGCAGCCGAAGCGGACCATCGGCGAGGTGGTGAGCGAGCCGCTGCTGCCCGGTCTGACCGATCGGCTCACGGGCTTCGAGAATCACCGCGGCGGAACGGTTCTTGGGCCGGATGCGCAGCCGCTGGCCAAGGTGATCTCGGGTGCGGGCAACCGCGATGGCGACGGCGTCGACGGGGCCGTACAGGGCAGCGTCATCGCGACGTATCTGCACGGCCCGTGCCTGGCCCGCAATCCGCAGCTCGCTGACCATCTGTTGGCGCAGGTCGTCGGGGAGCTACCACCGCTGGACCTGCCCGAGGTGGACCTGCTACGCCGCGAACGCCTCGCCGCACCCCGCCGCGTGTAGGACGGCTAAGCCGCGAACGTGCGGGTAAAGCGGTGTAGGTCATCGATCTCGACACAGCATCCGCGACGGATAAGGGCATCCTCGACCCTCGCGATGACATCGCTCGGTTTGTCCTCGGCAATGACCCGAATAACGATCCAGCCCAACGCTTCGAGCATTCGCAGCCTCGCGATGTCCTTCACGTACTGACGTCGGTCTTTCCGATGGTGATCGCCGTCGTACTCGACTGCGACCTTGTAGTCGCGCCAACCCATGTCCAGCCACGCCACCGGTTGTGTACCGCTCTGCAGAACCGGGATCTGAGTTTCGGGCGGTGGGAGGCCTCCGTCCAGAAGCCACAACCGAGTCCGGCTTTCGCGGGGAGAGTCCGCGCCACCGTCGACGAGCGGCAGCAGTTCGAGCAGCCTGCGTAGGCCGGGGGCCCGTGGATGACGATCACCGAGAGCCAGTACGTCGGCGCGGTTGAACTTCTGGTTCCACATCAACGCGTCGAGGCGAGCCAGCGCCTCGCCACGCTCGAGGTGACGCCCCATGTCGAAAGCCGTTCGGACCCTGGACGTCACAGGTAGGCCCGATACCAGGGTGATCTCGTCTTCGATGATGCGGTCAGCCCTCGGGACCAGTCCGGGCTGTTGGCGCATCTTGGCGCCGACGAGTTCGATGGGTACGTCAGGGTCGACCCACGGCGCACCGTGCAGGGCCGACGCGGCGACGCCGGCCACCACGCCTTTCCTGCCCGACGCCAGCCACGCGCCGATGGCGCGATCCCGTAGGGACAGTTCGACGCCCTTGCGGGTGTAGACGCCTCGGTACATGGGCGCGTACCAGCGCCGGAGCTCATGACGCGTTACCCGACCCGCGGCGACTTCTTCACTACCGATGAACACCTCTGTCATACCGGCATCCTGCACTCGGACACCGACATGTCACAGCGATCGACGTTCTGCAGGGGAAGTGCGAGAAGTCGTCTGCGAAGCGTTGATCGTTGTGACTCAGGTCAACGCGCGACGGCCTGCGAGGGCGCGGCCGAGCGTCACCTCGTCGGCGAACTCCAGGTCGCCGCCCATCGGCAGGCCCGATGCGATTCGCGTGACGGCCAGACCCGGGATATCGCGCAGCATCCGGACGAGGTAGGTCGCCGTCGCCTCGCCTTCGGTGTTGGGGTCGGTCGCGATGATCACCTCAGCGACATCCACCCCGTCGACGCGCTCGCCAATCCTGTTGAGCAGCTCGCGAATTCGCAGTTGATCAGGACCGACACCGGACAACGGATCCAGCGCGCCGCCCAATACGTGGTAGCGGCCGCGGAACTCGCGCGTCCGCTCCACCGCAGCCACGTCCTTCGGCTCCTCCACGACGCACACAAGCGACGCATCCCTGCGCGAATCCGAGCAGATTCGGCAGCGGTCTTCATCGGAGACATTTCCGCATACCTCGCAGAACTTGACCCCGTCGCGCACCTTGCCCAGCACCGCGGTCAGCCTGTCGATATCCGGCGGCTCGACCGACAACAGATGAAACGCGATTCGCTGCGCACTCTTCGGGCCGATGCCCGGCAGCTTGCCCAGCTCGTCGATGAGGTCCTGGACCGGTCCCTCAAACATTGCGTTTCAAATCTAGAGCCCGGGTAGGCCCAGATCGCCCATGCCGCCGGCCAGCGGACCGAGCCGCTCCTGGGCCAGCAGGGTGACTTGCCTGGCCGCGTCGGCGTGCGCGCCGACGAGCAGATCCTGCAGCGTTTCGATGTCCTCGGGGTCGACGACCTTCGGATCGATCGACACGCCAACGACCTCGCCGCTGCCCTTCATGGTGACCTGGACCAGACCGCCGCCTGCCTGCCCGTGCACCTCGGTGTTAGCGAGTTGCTCCTGGGCCTCCATCAGCTTCTGCTGCACCTGTTGCGCCTGAGCGAGGAGCGCCGACATGTCGGGCTGGCCTCCGGGTTGCATGACTGTCCCCTATGCGTATCGGTAACTTCTGATAACTCTGCGGTCTCGACTTGGTTGCGCTCGCTGGCACGCGGCGTTTTGGCCTTTCAAGCCTAGACGGCGAGGGGCTACCTTGGCGCCGTGCACGTGTCAGCAACCCTGCGTGTCGGCGCGACAGCGGCCGCCTGCCTGGTCGTCGCTGCGTCGACGCTTGCCAGCCCCGCATCCGCCGCGCCCGCCAACATCGCGGGCATGATCGTGTTCCTCGACCCCGGCCACAACGGCTCCAACGACAGCTCGATCAGCCGCCAGGTGCCCACCGGCCGCGGCGGCACCAAGAACTGCCAGGAAAGCGGCACGTCGACCAACGACGGCTATCCCGAGCACAGCTTCACCTGGGAAACCACGCTGCGGATCCGCAAGGAGTTGACGGCGCTGGGCGTGCGGACGGCGATGTCACGCGGCAATGACACCGGCCTCGGACCGTGTGTCGACGAGCGCGCGGCGATGGCCAACGCCCTGAAACCCAACGCGATCGTCAGCATTCACGGCGACGGCGGTCCGCCGACCGGGCGCGGATTCCACGTGCTGTACTCGTCGCCGCCGCTCAACCAGGCGCAGGCGGGCCCGTCGGTGCAGTTCGCGCAGACCATGCGTGACCAACTGCAGGCCTCAGGCCTTGTGCCATCGACCTACGTCGGCACCGGCGGGCTCAATCCCCGCTCCGACATTGCGGGCCTGAATCTGGCTCAGTACCCTTCGATCCTCATCGAGCTGGGCAACATGAAGAACCCCGCCGACGCGGGTCTGATCACCACACCCGAGGGCAGGCAGAAGTACGCCGACGCCGTCGTCCGCGGTATCGCGGGCTTCCTCGGCGCGCAGCCGCGCGTCTAGCTACTCTCGACCGCCGTCTTCAGATTCTGGAGCACCTCGGCCTGGATCTTCTTCAGCCCCAAGGGTGCGAACGTCTTCTCGAAGAAGCCGCCGATCCCTCCTGCGCCCTGCCACGACGTCTTGACCGTGACCGAAGAGCCGGGCCCTGACGGAGCGACGGTCCAGTTGGTGACCATGGAGCTGTTGGCGTCCTTCTCGATCACCGTGTGCCCCGCGACGTCGACGTCGGCCTTGACGTCGCGAACCCGCGACTTGGTCGCCTGCAACTTCCAGGTCGCGACGGTGCCCGCACCCTGACCGCCTTCGAGAACGGCGTAGTCGCGGTAGTGCGCCGACAGGATCTTCGGGCGAACCGTTGTGTAATCCGACACAGCCGCCAACACCTTCTCCGGCGCGGCGTCGATCAAGACGCTGCTCGACGCGCTGACCTGTCCCATGTCCTATGACTCCCCTCATCGTGGTGCGGTCGCATCGGCCGCAACCGCGGACTAGCGTATATGCGTGTCAGTTTCGGCAACCGACGCACGTGCTGCCCATGCCGCAGGCGTGCAGCGACTCCTCGCCAGCTATCGGGCGATCCCTCCTTCTGCGACCGTCCGCCTGGCCAAGCCGACGTCCAACCTGTTTCGTGCCCGCGCGAAGAGCGACGCCAAGGGCCTTGATACGTCCGGCCTGACGGGTGTGATTTCGGTGGACCCGGACGCACAGACGGCCGACGTCGCGGGCATGTGCACCTATGAGGACCTCGTCGCTGCGACGCTCCCGCACGGATTGTCGCCGCTCGTCGTCCCGCAGCTGAAGACCATCACGCTCGGCGGTGCCGTCACCGGGCTGGGCATCGAGTCTGCGTCATTCCGAAACGGCCTGCCGCACGAGTCGGTGCTCGAGATGGACATCCTCACCGGCACCGGCGACGTCGTCACCGCAAGACGCGACCTGTGCTCCGATCTCTTCCATGCCTTCCCGAATTCATATGGCACATTGGGCTATTCGGTCCGGCTGAAGATCGAGCTGGAACCGGTCAAACCGTTCGTCGCGCTGAGGCACCTGCGATTCCACTCGCTGCGGGAGCTGATCGAGGCGATGGACCGGATCATCGAAACCGGCGGCATCGACGGCACCCCGGTGCACTATCTCGACGGCGTGGTGTTCAGTGCCGACGAGAGCTATCTGACTGTCGGCGTGCAGAACTCGACGCCTGGCCCCGTCAGCGACTACACCGGCAGGAGCATTTACTACAGGTCGATCCAGCACCCCGGGGGCGCGGACGGAGCCGAAAAGCACGACCGGCTGACCATCCACGACTACCTGTGGCGTTGGGATACCGACTGGTTCTGGTGTTCACGCGCATTCGGCGCGCAGAACCCGACGATCCGACGGTTCTGGCCGCGCCGCTACCGGCGCAGCAGCTTCTACTGGAAGTTGATCGGCTATGACCAGCGCTTCAACATCGCCGACCGGATCGAGAAGCGCAACGGCAGGCCGCCCCTCGAGCGCGTCGTGCAGGATGTCGAGGTGCCGATCGAACGGTGTGTCGAGTTCCTGGACTGGTTCCTGGAGAACGTGCCGATCGAACCGATCTGGTTGTGCCCGCTGCGGTTGCGCGACGAGGGAGGTTGGCCGCTCTACCCGATCCGGCCGCACCACACGTACGTCAACGTGGGCTTTTGGTCGTCGGTCCCGGTCGGTCCCGAGGAGGGCCACACGAACAAGCTGATAGAACGCAAGATCAGCACGCTGCACGGACACAAGTCGCTGTACTCGGACGCCTTTTATTCACAGGAAGAGTTCGACGAACTCTACGGCGGGGAAGCGTATAAAACCGTAAAGAAGACATACGATCCCGATTCACGGCTCCTCGACCTATACGCAAAGGCGGTGCAACGGAAATGACGACGTACAAGAACCACGCGACCAACGCGCCGCCCACGAAGCTGACACTTGCCGAGATCCTGGAGATCTTCGCAGGAGGCGGTCGGCTGCCGCTGAGGTTCAGCGCCTACGACGGGAGCACCGCAGGACCCGCGGACGCTGCCGTTGGCCTGGACCTGCTGACACCGCGCGGCACAACCTATCTCGCGACGGCGCCGGGCGAACTCGGGATGGCGAGGGCCTACGTCTCCGGTGACGTCGAACTTCTCGGCGTGCATCCCGGCGACCCCTACGAGGTGCTTCGGGCGCTCTCCGACAAGGTGGACATCAAGCGGCCTCCTGCCCGCGTGCTGGCCAACATCGTCCGGTCCATCGGGATCGAACACCTCAAGCCGATCGCGCCGCCGCCGCAGGAGGCGATGCCCCGCTGGCGGCGCATCGCAGAAGGGTTGCGGCACAGCAAGACCCGCGATGCAGAGGCGATCCACCACCACTACGACGTGTCGAACAGGTTCTACGAGTGGGTGCTCGGGCCGTCGATGACCTACACCTGCGCCTGCTATCCGGATGCCGACGCCACGCTGGAAGAGGCGCAGGAGAATAAGTATCGGCTGGTGTTCGAGAAACTGCGGCTCAATCCGGGCGACCGACTGCTGGATGTCGGCTGCGGCTGGGGCGGCATGGTCCGCTACGCGGCGAAGCAGGGCGTCAAGGCAATCGGTGTCACGCTGTCCAAAGAGCAGGCGACCTGGGCGCAGAAAGCCATCGCCGAGGAAGGTCTGACCGACCTCGCCGAGGTGCGCCACGACGACTACCGCAACATCGTCGAAACCGGCTTCGACGCAGTGTCGTCGATTGGGCTGACCGAGCACATCGGTGTGCACAACTACCCGGCGTACTTCGACTTCCTTCAGTCGAAGATGCGCACGGGTGCGCTGCTGCTCAATCACTGCATCACCCGGCCGGACAACCGGGCCACCCCGGCCGCGGACGCGTTCATCGACCGCTACGTGTTTCCCGACGGAGAGCTGACCGGGTCAGGCCGCATCATCAGTGAGGCACAGGACGTCGGCCTCGAGGTCGTGCACGAGGAGAACCTGCGCAACCACTACGCGTTGACGCTGCGCGACTGGTGCAGCAACCTCGTCGAACACTGGGATGAGGCCGTCGAGGAGGTCGGCCTGCCGACCGCCAAGGTGTGGGGTATGTACATGGCGGGCTCACGCCTCGGGTTCGAAACCAATGTCGTTCAGCTTCACCAGGTTCTGGCGGTCAAGCTCGACGAGGACGGCAATGACGGCGGCTTACCGTTGCGACCATGGTGGACGCCCTAGAGTCTGTGGTGTGATTCGCTTTCTGCTTCGCGTCGCGGTCTTCCTCGGCTCATCGGCGATCGGCTTGCTCGTCGCGGCTTGGCTCGTGCCTGGCGTCTCCGTGTCGCCGCTTGGCTTCATCACCGCGGTGGTGATCTTCACTGTCGCACAAGCGATCCTGTCGCCGTTCTTCCTGAAGATGGCCAGCCGGTACGCGTCAGCCTTCCTGGGCGGCATCGGCCTGGTGTCCACCCTCGCCGCACTGATCCTGGCCTCGCTGCTGACCAACGGGCTGAGCATCCGCGGCATCGGATCGTGGATCGCGGCCACCGTGGTGGTCTGGCTTGTCACCGCGCTGGCGACTTTGGTGCTTCCGGTCCTGGTGCTCCGGCAAAAGAAAGCGGCTTAGCCGCCGTCGATGCGACGGGCGCCGAGTTCGCTCTGCAGGAGTTCGAGCGCGGCCTCTTCGGGATCGCGGCGCTCGGTCTCGGAAGTGTCGCTGCCCGCCTCGGCCAGCATGCTGTCTTCCTCATCGCGCGCCACCTCGTCCGCCGCGACGGGAACGTCGACCGCGCCTGCGTCGGAAGGTGATCCGACCTCGTAGCGCACCTTCAGCCCAATGCCAAGCGCATCCTTCAACGCTTCCTCGACGACGTCGGCGTTGCGCTGTTCGTTCAGTCGCTTCGCCAGCGGCGCCGACTCGTGGTTGAGCAGCAGGGCGCCGCCGTCGACGGTGCGGACCACGGCTCCGGCCAGCATGACCGCAAGCGACCGACTGCGTTCGCGCACCTTGTCCAGCACCGTGGACCACTGCCTGCGTATCGCGGCGGCGTCGGGTTCACCTGCGACCGGGGCGCTAGCAGGCGCGGCGGGTGCCTCCACCACCGGGTCGGCGGGCGGCTGCACGGGCGGCGGCGACGGCGGAGGAGGCTCGGCCGGCTCTGGTGCCTCCGGCGCCTGCTTCGCCTGCGCGGGCTCTGGCGCCTTGCTCTTGCGGGTGAACTGCTTGGCAGGCGCACCCCCGGGTGCCGCGGCTGAACTGTCGGCGGGGATCGACATGTCAAGCCGCGTCTCGACGCGCTCGATCCGTTGCAGCAGAGCCGATTCCGTATCGCTGGCCGACGGCAGCAGCAGCCGCGCACACACCACTTCCAGCAATAGCCGCGGTGCGGTGGCTCCCCGCATCTCGCCGAGACCGGCATGCACGACCTCTGCGTAACGGGTCAGCGTGCCTGCACCGATGCGTGCGGCCTGATCGCGCATCCGCTCCAGTACGTCGCCGGGTGCGTCGACCACGCCTCGGGCGGCGGCATCGGGCACCGCCTGCAGCACGATCAGGTCGCGGAAGCGTTCCAGCAGATCGGTCGCGAACCTGCGCGGATCGTGACCCGCGTCGATGACGCCTTCGACCGCGCCGAACAGCGCCGCTGCGTCTCCTGCGGCCAGCGCATCGATGGCGTCGTCGATCAGCGCGACATCGGTGGCGCCAAGCAGCGCCAGCGCCCGCGGATACAGCACCCGGTTACCGTCGGCGCCCGCCAGCAGCTGGTCGAGCACCGAAAGGGTGTCGCGGGGTGACCCGCCGCCTGCCCGGATCACCAGCGGGTAGACGGTCTCGTCGACCTCGACCCCCTCCTGCTCGCAGATTCGCTCCAGCAGCAACCGCATGGTGCGCGGCGCCAGCAGCCGGAACGGGTAATGGTGGGTTCGCGAGCGGATGGTCGGAAGCACCTTCTCGGGTTCGGTGGTCGCGAACACGAAGATCAGGTGGTCGGGCGGCTCCTCGACGATCTTGAGCAGCGCGTTGAAGCCCGCCGTGGTCACCATGTGTGCTTCGTCGACGATGAAGATGCGGTAGCGGGACTGCGCAGGCGCGTAGAACGCGCGGTCGCGGAGTTCGCGGGTGTCGTCGACGCCGCCGTGGCTCGCCGCGTCGAGTTCGACGACGTCCACGCTGCCAGGTCCGTTGGGGGCAAGCGCGACGCACGAGTCGCAGACACCGCACGGTGTCGCGGTCGGCCCCTGCTCGCAGTTCAGTGAGCGGGCCAGGATCCGCGCCGACGAGGTCTTGCCGCAGCCCCGCGGGCCCGAGAACAGATACGCGTGGTTGATGCGGCCCGCCGTCAGCGCGGTGGACAGCGGTTCGGTGACGTGCTCCTGGCCGACAACGTCGGCGAAGGTCGACGGCCGGTACTTGCGGTAGAGCGCCACGCTCAGCAGGCTACCGAGGCGCGGTGACGCTTCGCTCGCTCGGCCTGTGGACAACTCCATCCCGCGACGCCTTATCCGTCGGACCCCGCGCGCACCGTAGGCCCGTGATCAAGTCGCCGTTCATCGGAAGCGAGGCATTGTCGGAAGGCCTCGTCTCCGAACGCGCATTGCGCCGGGAGTACGAGCTCGTCTATCCAGGAGTTTGCGCGCAGCGCGGCGTCACGCTGTCGGCCCAGGAGCGAGCACAGGCAGCATGGCTCTGGTCGAAGCGCCGAGGCATCGTTGCGGGTCTGTCGGGCGTCGGCAGTGCTTGGCGCCAAGTGGATCGACCCGTCCGAGCCTGCGGAACTGATTCATGACAACCGCAGGCCGCCGCCCAATCTCGTCGTCAGGAATCACCGGGTGCTGCCGGAGGAAGTCGTCGAGATCGGCGGTATGCCAGTGACGACCGCGGCCCGCACCGCCTTCGACCTGGGACGTCACATCAAATCCCGGATCATTGCGGTCCAGCGTCTTGACGCGCTGGCCAATGCAACCGATGTCAAGCGCGAGGAGATCGAGGCGATCATCGCCGCCCACCCCGGCGCCCGAGACATCCCACGACTGCGAAGCGTCCTTCCCTTGATGGATTCTGGAGCGGAGTCGCCGCAGGAGACCGTCGCTCGGCTGGTGCTGATCGACGCCGGATTGCTGCCACCGAAGACACAGTTCCGAGTGTTCGACGAGTACGGGCAGTTCGTCGCACGCCTCGATATGGCATACGACGAAGTGTTGGTCGGGATCGAATACGACGGGCCGCAACACTGGACCGATCCCGCGGTGCGACAACGCGATATCGACAAACAGTTCGCGCTCAACGAGCTGGGCTGGTTGATCATCCGCGTCAGCAGGGACCTGCTGCGCTACCGCCGTGCTACCTATGTCGCCAGAGTCAAGGACGCGCTGCGCTCGCGCGGCCTTCGTTGGTGAATCTGACGACGATATTCGGCGATTTTTGTCGTCAGATTCACCAACGAGCCGGGCTCAGTCCTTGAGCAGGGCTTCGGTCGCGGCAAGCAGCGCGCAGGTGGCGAGGCCGTGGATGGCCTCCCGCAGGTCCGGCAGCGACGGGAAGGTCGGCGCGACCCGAATGTTGCGGTCCTCCGGGTCTTTTCGATACGGGAAGGACGCACCCGCCTCGGTGACCGCGATGCCCGCATCCTTGGCCAGCGACACGGTGCGCTTGGCAGTGCCGGGCCACACGTCGAGGTTGACGAAGTAGCCGCCCTTCGGGTCCGTCCATGACGCGATCTTCGACTCGCCGAGACGGTCTTCGAGGATCTCCTGAACGAGCGCGAACTTCGGGGCGAGTTGCTGCTGATGGCGCTGCATCTGCAGCCGCACCCCGTCTGCGTCCTTGAAGAAGCGCAGATGGCGCAGGTGGTTGATCTTGTCCGGCCCGATCGACCTCTTGCCGGCGTGCTGCAGGTACCACGCGATGTTGGCAAGCGATCCGCCGAAGAAGCTCACCCCGGCGCCCGCGAAGGTGATCTTGGAGGTGGACGCGAACACCAGCGGTCGGTTCTGGTTGCCCGCGGCGGCGGCCAGGCCAAGCACGTCGATCTGCTGCACGGTGTCGTGGGTGAGCGTGTGCACCGCATAGGCGTTATCCCAGATCAACCGGAAATCTGGTGCGGCCGTGCGCATCTGCACCAACCGCCGCACCTTCTCCCAGGAGAACGTGACGCCTGTCGGGTTGGAGAACACCGGCACACACCACATGCCCTTGATCGCAGGATCGGCGGCGACGAGCTCCTCGATCAGGTCGAGATCGGGGCCGTCCTCGAGCATCGGGATGTTGACCATCTCGATGCCGAGGCTCTCGGTGATCGCGAAGTGCCGGTCGTAGCCAGGCGCCGGGCACAGGAACTTGATCGCCGGTTCGTCTTTCCAAGGCCTTGCCGAATCCACCCCGCCGTGGAGTAGCGAGTACACCACCACGTCATGCATGAGCGAGAGGCTGGAGTTGTCGCCTGCGATCAGGTTCTGCACCGGGATGCCGAGCAGCTCGCCGAAGATGGCCCGCAGTTCGGGCAGGCCGTGCAGGCCGCCGTAGTTACGGGTGTCGGTGCCCTCGCCGTCGCGGTAGTCGTCGCCCGGCAGCTTCAACAGCGCATTGGACAAGTCGAGCTGAGCCGGCGACGGCTTGCCGCGAGTCAGGTCCAGTTTGAGCTGTTTGGCCTTCAGGTCGGCATAACCCGCCTTCTGCTTTTCGTGCTGCGCCTGCAATTCCTCACGGCCGAGCGAGTGAAACGACACGATGCTTCCTCAGATGTCGGAAAAAGGGGGACCCCGCGCACCCGACAGAGCCCATTGACCCTTGCTGCCTTCCGGCCCTGGGGGAGTTCACAGGATAGACGCCGCGCGGGGTCCACGGCGAGTGTAGTACCTCGTCGACAACGGGCTGGACGGAGCTATAAGGCAGGTCGGTTACCATGGCCCGCGGAGGATTCGCCTAGTGGCCTATGGCGCTCGCCTGGAACGCGGGTTGGGTTAATAGCCCTCAGGGGTTCAAATCCCCTATCCTCCGCACTCGGTCCGAGGGGCGACCAGTGGGCAGTGATGAGCTGGTCGCTCCCCGGCCCAAAATCTGAGGAGGAGTATGGGCCGCAAAGTTGCGGTGGCTTGGCACGCGTCGTTCTCGATCGCAGCCGGCGTCTTGTACTTCTTTTTCGTGCTGCCGCGCTGGCCGGAGCTGATGGGCAGCACCTCCCACACGCTCGGCACGGTGCTGCGCATCGTCACCGGTGCGCTGATCGGCCTTGCGGCGCTGCCCGTGGTCTTCACACTGCAGCGGACCCGCAAGCCCGAGCTCGGCACCCCGCAGCTGGCGCTGACCCTTCGGACCGCGTCGATCGGCCTGCACGTACTTGCGGGCGTGCTGATCATCGGCACCGCGATCAGCGAGATCTGGCTCACCCTTGATAGCGCCGGGCGCTGGCTGTTCGGCATTTACGGCGCCGCGGCGGCCGTCGCGTTGCTCGGCGTCTTCGCGTTCTATCTGTCGTTCGTCGCCGAGCTGCCGCCTCCGCCGCCCAAACCCCTCAAGCCGAAGAAGGAAAAGCAGGGTCGCCGGGGTCGCAAGGCTGCCAAGCAGGCGGATGCCGAGGAATCAGCCGCCGACGAGGACGAGGACGAGGCCACCGACGAGCCTGCTGAGACCGACGCACCCACCGAAGCCATCGAGGAGCCTGCCGAGGTCACCGCCGAGGAATCCGAAGACGTCGCGGAGGCGACGGCGACGGATACCGCAACCGAACCGGAAGCTGCCGACGCCGAAGCCGATACGGCCGACGACACAGACGACGTCGCTGGCTCCGAACCGACCAATGGCGGCCTGCGAAACCGGCGCCAATCAGGCAAGATCTCCTTGCGTAAGCGTAAAAGGTCACGCGGCGGCGTTGCCGTTGACGATTAGCCCCACATCGACAGGGGAACTACTCATTGCCACGATGTAATGAGAACCCGCTTCCAGCCGAAAGTCCCCATATGGCCCGCTCGACCCCTTATCGCCTGCTGATCGCGCTCGCTGCAGTGATGGCGCTGGTAGCGCCGATCCGCCCGGCGATCGCGTCAGCGGCGCCGCTGGACACCGCCATCGCGGCTGTCGAGCCTGCCGTCGTGCAGATCGACACCACGATCGACTACCAGCACGCCATCGGCGCGGGCACTGGCTTTCTGCTGAACCCCAACGGCGAAGTGCTCACCAATTTCCACGTGGTACAGGGCGCCGACGTCGTCACTGCTTTCAACGTCGGCACGAGCCAGTCATTCGGCGCCGACCTTGTCGGCTATGACCGCACCCACGACATCGCTCTACTGCAGCTACGAGGCGCCTCCGGGCTGCCTGTCGCACCGCTGGGCAATTCGTCCTCCGTCGTCATCGGCGAACCCGCTGTGGCGATCGGCAATGCCAATCCGGGCAGCCCGCCGACCCGTGAGGCAGGCACCATCACCAGCCTCGACCGGACGATCGACGCCAAGGACGCGCTGACCGGTGCCTCCGACGAGTTGACCGGCCTGATCGAGGTAGCGGCCAATGTCCGCGCGGGTGACTCCGGCGGGCCGCTCGTCAACGGCGCCGGTCAGGTGATCGGGATGACCACGGCCGCAACAGTGAATTACCGGTTCGCGCCGGGCGGTAAGGGCTTCGCCATCCCGATCAACCAGGCGCTCGCCATCGCCGACCAGATTCGGTCGCGTGCACCGTCCGACACCATCCACATCGGTCCACCCACCCTGCTCGGCGTCGGTGTCGCCGCAGGCGATCAGCACGAAGGGGTGCCCGGCGTCATCATCCGCGAGGCATTGCGCGGCGGTCCCGCCGAAGCAGCTGGCCTTGTCACCGGGGACCTCCTCACGAGCATCGACGGTGCGCCGCTGGATTCGGCGACGACGCTGACGCAGACGCTCGACCGGCACTACCCAGGCGACGTCGTCGACCTGACCTGGATCGACAAGAGCGGTCAGCAGCGCACCGGCAAGGCCACGCTGGCTTCCTGACCGCAACCGTCAATTTTGTGGCCGAAAGGCGCCGTTGTCCTCGCGGCGCTTTCCCTATGCTGAGCGAGTGCCAAACAACACCTCGTATCGGGTCGTCCAATGGACGACGGGAAATGTCGGAAAGAGCTCGGTAGAGGCGCTCGCCAAGAATCCGACCTATGAACTCGTCGGGTGCTACGCCTGGTCGAAAGACAAGGACGGCGTCGACGTCGGCGAGCTGGTCGGGATCGAGCCACTCGGCGTAAAGGCGACGAGCGACGTGGACGCGCTGCTGGCACTGAAGCCCGACTGCGTCGTCTACAACCCGATGTGGATCGACGTCGACGAACTGGTGCGCATTCTCTCCGCCGGGGTGAACGTCGTGACGTCCGCATCGTTCATCACCGGACACAATCTGGGCGACGGCCGCGACCGCATCGAGGCAGCCTGTAAGGAAGGCAACGCCACGATGTTCGGATCCGGCGTGAGCCCCGGTTTCGCTGACCTGCTGGCGATCGTCGCCGCGTCGGCGTGCGATCGGGTCGACAAGGTCATCGTCGCCGAATCCGCCGATACGACGCTGTATGACTCGCCCGATACGGAGCGTCCCGCGGGTTTCGGTGTCCCGATCGACGACCCCAACCTCGGGCCGATGGCCGCGAAGGGCACGGCCGTGTTCGAAGAGGCGGTTCGGCTGGTGGCCGATTCACTCGGCGTCGAGCTCGACGAGGTGGTGTGCGAAACCGAGTACGCGCAGACGACCGAGGACCTCGAGATGGCCTCGTGGACCATCCCCGCCGGCCATGTTGCAGGCGTCTTCGCCAGCTGGCAGGGCCGCGTCGGCGGCAAGACGGTCGTCGACCTGAACGTGCGGTGGCGCAAGGGTCAGACGCTCGACCCCGACTGGAAGCTCGACGCCGACGGCTGGAAGATCACCGTCGAGGGACGCCCAACGGTCAACATGCAGGTCGGCTTCCTGCCGCCGCCGGACATGATCGAGAACATGAAGTCGATCGAAGATCTCTTCGTCATCGGCCACATCATGACGGCGCTGCCACCGATCCACGCGATTCCGGCCGTCGTCGCCGCGGCGCCTGGGATAGCGACCTACAACGATCTTCCGCTACCCCAGGCGCGCGGCACAGTACCGACGAACGGCTAGACGCAAGCACCACCCTGGACGTAACCGAACGGTCCCTCGAAACCGACGCAGGCGTCCACCGGATCCCAGCGCTTCGGGCCGTGCCCGCGGCCGTCCCACCACCAGTCATCGTCATGCCCATGACCGTGTCCACGGCCTGGGCCGTTCTCTGAGATGTACTGCGGTCCGGACAGCGCCGGTGCGGCCGGCGCAGCGTTGGCAACGCCCGTGCTCAAACCGGCCCCACCCAGCGCCAAACCCGCGCTGAGGACAAGGCCTGCAGCAAGTGCTTTCACATCAATCATGCTAAAAATCCCCTCGGCAATCTGTCGTACGGTGCACGGTGCCGGATACCGTTTGGCGCGCCCCGTCGGCCAAAGAGGTTGGAAATCCACATCTTCCGGCGTCCGAAGATCACTATAGCGCTCGCTCCGACCACGCGCGAAAGCAGCCCGGCGGCTTACGCGTGCGTTGGTTTGCTCTGACCTAGCGCCTGCCTGCTACCCGCTTCTTGGGTGCATCGCTGTGTTCGTCGCTCTCCCGGAAATTCGCGCCGTACCGCGGCACCGTCATCGCGCCGCTGTGACGGGCGCCGGTGATCGCACTGCGCATCGGCCGCGCAATTCCCGCGAACGCCCCCATGTCGAACACCATCGCCGTGAGCAACCTGTTGTGCACGAATCCGAATGCGCTGCCGGTCGTGGGGTCGGCCCAGCCGAGCGTTCCACCGAGGCCGATGTGACCGAATCCCTTCAGTAAACCGGGAATCGGCGATTCGTGATAGCCGAGGTGGAACGGCATCGGCACCAACATGTTGAGGTCGGGCCGCACTTTGGGCTTACCGATCAGGCCGTCGACCATCTCCGGTGACAGAAACTGCTTTCCCTCGATCACACCTCCGTTGGCGATCGCGGCGTACATCTTGGCAAGGCCGCGGCCGGTGACGAGGCCGTTCGCGGCTGGGACCTCACCGTCGAGGAACGGAATATCGCCCTGGACAAAGGATCTGATACCGGGGAAGTACATCGCGCCGAACGCTCCGGAGAACGGCAGGCCCGCCACCTTGGGTGCGACGAAGTCGAACACCGGGTTGGGCCTCGCATTCTGCGGGATCATGATCTGCGCCACTTTGGTCGGCGAACCGGCGGGCGGGCGGCCAAGGTGCAGACCGTCGGTGTTGAGCGGACGGGCCACCTCGTCGCGGATCAGTTCGCGCATGCCCATGCCGGTGGCGGCTCGGCACACGCCCGACACCAGCCATCCGTACGTCAGGGCGTGATACGCGGGCATCCCTCGCAGATGATCTACCGACGCTGCGGCCAGTCGCTCTTCCATCAGGCGGTGGTCGAGCAGGTCGTCTTTGGTGACACCCTTCAGGTGCGAAAGGCCCGCCCGGTGCCGAAGCACGTCACGGACGGTGATGTCCTCCTTGCCGTTGGCCCCGAACTCGGGCCAGTACTCGGCGACAGGGGTGTCGTAGTCCAGGAGCCCGCGGTCGACGAGCCGATGGACCACCGTGGCGGCGACACCCTTCGTCGCCGAGAACACCATCGCCCCGGTATTGGCCGACCAGGGCACCGTGCCGTCCCGGTCAGACCAGCCCGTCCAGACGTCGACGACGGGCTTGCCGTCGATGTAGACGACGAGGGAGCCCCCGCCGAACCGGCGGCCGGGGAACAGCCCGGCGAAAATGCGGATGACGTTGGCGAACCGCGGGTCCGCAGCCCCTTGCACGCCGCGCGGCAGACCCTCCTCGGCGCGTAGAAGCGACAACTCGATCACCCCTCGATCTTCGTGACGGACGCCTTCAGTTGCGCTCCCGGCGGGCCTTCCAACGGAACATCCTGCAACACCCGCGCCTGGCCGTCCTGAACCGTGAAATCACCGGTCTGTGGCTGATGGCCCCCGGTCACCTGGTAGATCACCTTGATCGCCGTATCCGGCAACGGGTGCAGGCCAAGGTATTTCGGTTCGACTCGGTACTTGTAGACGCATCCTGTCGGTGCGCTGCAGTCCTGATCGGTCACGACGATGCCGATCTGGAACTCAGCGGGAGTAGGCACTTTCGGCGTCGGAGTCGGCAAGGGAGGCCGCGTCGTGGCGGCCGGCGCTCGCGACTTGTCGGCGGTGATCATCACAAAGGACACCCCAATGCCGGTCGCGACCACGGCGAATACGGCCAGCGCGGCGACCAGGCGACGAATGCTCATCCAACCTCCATTTGCCCAGACTGCACCACGACGACCCTGCGTGTTTGCCGATTGAAGTAGTCGAATACGTACGCCGACCGCCCGCACTGCCGTCATTGTTATCGACATGCACGAACAGCTGGCCGGTTACATATCGGGTCCGGTCAATGCTGAGGATCTGGCGGTGGCGCCCGGCGGCGAGTGGGTGCTGACGTCGGGGATGACGGGGCCGACCGCCCCCATCGGCCGGCTGTATGCGGTGAGCGTTGCCAACGGGGCGTGCAATGAGATCTTCCCGTATCGCGCCACTACTGCTCTGAACACCGAAAGATTCATCCAGCAGCCCAATCTCAACCCGTTGAAATTTCGGCCCCACGGCATCGACGTGTGCCTGCGGCCCAACGGTCGTGCCGAGCTGTACGTGGTGAATCACGGTGGCAACGAATCCGTCGAGGTTTTCGAAGTCGATCTGGACGAAGCACGTCCAGCGTTGAAATGGATTGGCGGGGTGCGACTCCCGGGCAGCACCGTCGGCAACGACGTCGCCGCGGTCGACGACGGCTTCGTCGTCAGCACCACCGGCGATCCAGACGGGCTCGCCGAGGTCAGCGTCGAGGCGGCCATGGCGGGAGCTGATACCGGAGGCGTGTTGGAGTGGTCGCCGGACCGAGGCTGGATGACGTTGCCCGGCACGCAGATCAACACCGCCAACGGCGTTGCGGTATCAAGCGACGGTCAGTGGGTCTACATCGGCGGCTGGAATTCGCACTGCGTGCGCAAGGTTCGACGCGGCGGCGATGCCGACGCCACCACCGTGTCGGTCGACATCATGGTCGACAACCTGACGTGGTCGGCCTCGGGCCGACTGCTCGCGGCGGGCACCTACGGCACAAACATGCAGGATTTTCTCGCGGGCCATTTCAGCCAGAATCCCCGACTGGGTATCCCGTCGCGGGTCATCAGCGTCGACCCGGAAACACTCGGAACGGAACGGCTCATCGACTACGGGCCGGAAACCTTCGGCGCGGCGACGACCGCGCTTCAAGTCGGCCGCGAAATCTGGGTCGGCACGGCGCGCGACCAAGGGCTCGCCCGATTTCGGTTTCCGACGGCGAAGCGGCGCTGACGCGTACCTAACCACCCTTGACGGGGTTGCCGTCGGCGTCCCAGTTCGCCGCCACCTTCTTGCTGGGCTGAACCCGCGGCGGTTCGCCGGGCATTTTCGGGTAGCTCGGCGGGTACGGCAGATCGCCGAGGCCCTGGTCTTCGTCGGCCTCGACCATCTCCAACAGCGGCTTGATCGACTGCGCGACCGCATCGATGTCGGCCATCGCGTCGCCGCGCTTCTTCACCAGATCAGGGACGGTGGCGATGGTGTAGTCGTCGGGGTCGGCGTCGCGCAGGTCCTCCCAGGACAGCGGCATCGACACCGTCGCGATCGGCGTCTTGCGTGCCGAGTAGGCCGACGCGAAAGTGCGGTCGCGCGCATTCTGGTTGTAGTCGATGAACAGCCGGCGACCGCGCTCCTCCTTCCACCACGAGGTGGTGACGGCATCCGGTGCCCGCCGCTCCACCTCACGGGCAAGCGCGATGCCTGCCCGTCGAACCGCGATGAAGTCCCAGTCCGGCTTGACACGAAGAAACACGTGCACCCCGCGACCGCCGGATGTCTTCGGGAAGCCGATCAGCCCGAGCTCGTCCAGTAGCGGTTTGAGCACGTCGACGGCGATCGTCGCGGCCTCCGTAAAGCCGGTGCCCGGCTGCGGGTCCAGGTCGATGCGCAACTCGTCGGGATGTTCGGTGTCCGGACACCGCACCTGCCACGGGTGCAATGTGACCGTGCCCATCTGCGCCGCCCACGCGATCGACGATGGATGCGTCACCTTCAGTGCGTCAGCGGTGCGTCCCGACGGGAAGGTGATGAGGCACGTCTCCAGGTAGTCGGGGTGCTTCTGCGGCACCCTCTTCTGGTAGATCTCCTCGCCGTCGATTCCGTCCGGAAACCGTTGCAGGTGAACCGGTCTGTCGCGCAGCAGGTTCACCATGTGGTCGGCGACCGACAGGTAATAGTCGAACAGCGCGCCCTTGGTGCCGTTGGCGCCGAGCTTCGGGAAGTACGGCTTGTCGCGGTTGGTGAGCCGGACGGCCACCCCGTCGACGTCGATCTCCTCTGCCTTGCTCGCCATGTCAGGACCCCAGCACGTCGTAGAGGTCGTAGTTCACCGGCACGTCGAGCTGATCGAACGTGCAGCTCAGTGGTTCCCTGTCGGGCCGCCAGCGACGGAACTTGACGGCGTGCCGGAAACGCTTGCCGTGCACCGCGTTTCCCTCCATCTGGTCGTAGGCGACCTCGCATACCTTCTCGGGCCGTACCGGGATCCAGCGCTTGTCGGCGGCGGAGTTCCACCTGCTCGGCTCGCCGTCTCTCGTGCCGTCACCTTCACGCAGCGGTTCGAGGTCTGCCAGCAGTTTCAGCCGGTCCTTGGCAGTGAATGACGCTGCGCCGCCGACCATCTGGAGCTCGCCATCGTCACGGTAGAGACCGAGCAGAATCGATCCGACACCTTCGCCGCTCTTGTGGATGCGGTAGCCGATGGCCACACAGTCGGCGTCGCGGGCGTGCTTGACCTTCACCATCTCGCGCTTGCCGGGGACGTAGGGGCCATCGATACGTTTGGCGATCACCCCGTCGAGGCCTGCACCCTCGAACATGTTCAGCCACTGCGCGCCCAGCTCGGGGTCCTCGGTCGTGCGGGTGACGTGGCACCACTGCTTCTCATTCACCGCCTCGGTCAGCGATTCCCTGCGGACCCGAAAGGGCTCGTTCAGCAGCGACGTGTCCCCACTCGCCAACGCGTCGAACCCGATGAAATGCGCGGGGGTCTCCTCGGAGAGCATCTTGATGCGGCTGGCCGCCGGGTGGATGCGCTGGCTGAGCGACTCCCAGTCCAGCCGGATGCGCCCGCCGATCTCCCGAGGAACGACGACCTCGCCGTCAAGGACACAGCGCACGCTCGTTTCGGCGCGCAGTGCGTCCAATAGCTCCGGGAAGTACCTGCCGAGGTCCTTTCCGCTGCGCGACTGCAGTACGACGTCGTCGCCGTCGCGGAACATCAGCGCCCGGAAGCCGTCCCACTTGGGCTCGTAGGACCACACCCCGGCCTCGTCCGGCACCTTGGCCTGGGCTTTGGCCAGCATCGGTTCGATCGGTGGCTGCACGGGGAGATCCACGCTTTCCATACTCATCTAGACCGGCGACACCCGGCAATGTCATCGGCCGTGGTTTTAAGGGCGAGAATGGGCCGGTGCAGTTGCCCGTCATGCCGCCGGTGTCGCCGATGCTGTCGAAATCGGTGCCGACCATCCCGCCCGACGCTTCCTACGAGCCCAAGTGGGACGGCTTCAGGTCGATCTGCTTCCGTGACGGCGACGAGGTCGAGCTGGGCAGCCGCAACGAGCGCCCGATGACCCGCTATTTCCCCGAACTGGTGGCAGCAGCCATTGCGGAGCTGCCAGACCGCTGCGTGATCGACGGTGAGATCGTCATCGCCGCCGACGGCGCGCTGGACTTCGAGACGCTGCAACTGCGGCTGCACCCGGCCGCATCGCGGGTGCGGATGCTCGCCGAGCAGACACCGGCTGCGTTCATCGCGTTCGATCTGCTCGCGCTCGGCGACGACGACTTCACGGGACGCCCGTTCAGCGAGCGGCGCGCCGCGCTGGTCGCTGCCCTGGCCGACGCGGGGCCGACATTTCACGTCACCCCCGCCACCACCGATGCGACCACGGCGCAACGATGGTTCTCCGAGTTCGAGGGGGCGGGCCTGGACGGGATCGTCGCCAAACCGCTGACCATCACGTATCAACCGGACAAGCGAATCATGGTCAAAATCAAGCACACTCGAACGGCGGACTGCGTCGTCGCCGGATACCGGTTGCACAAGTCCGGTGCCGACGCGATCGGCTCACTGCTGCTCGGGCTCTTCAAAGACGACGGCACGCTCGCGTCGGTCGGCGTCATCGGCGCCTTCCCGATGGCGACCCGCAGGCAGCTTCTCACCGAATTGCAGCCGCTCGTCACCACGTTCGACGAGCATCCATGGAACTGGGCGGCGCACGTGGCTGTGCAACCAGCTCTGAGGCAGAATTCGGCAGGCTCGCGCTGGAACGCGGGTAAGGACCTGTCCTTCATCCCGCTGCGACCGGAGCGGGTAGTCGAGGTCCGATACGACCACATGGAAGGCGAGAGGTTCCGCCACACAGCGCAATTCAACCGCTGGCGGCCCGATCGCGACCCGCGCTCGTGCACCTACACCCAACTCGACCAGCCCGTCACGTTCGCCCTCGGAGACATCGTCCCAGGGCTGTGACTAGCCAGACTCGTCGCCGCTTGACCTCAACAATTGTTTAGGTTGCACGGTGGTGGCATGAAACAAGTTCTGAGCGACCTCTGGCAGACCCGCACCGACTCGCCCTTTCCCGGGCTGACGACCCACGCATTCCTGTGGACCGGCCGCAATTCACTATTCTACTCGACGGCGACCGATGCCGACTTCTCCGAACTCGAAGCCCTCGGCGGCGTCTCCGATCAGTACCTGTCGCACCGCGACGAAGCGGGCCCGATGCTGACGAAGATCGCCGACCACTTCGACTCGTCGCTGCACGCACCCGTCGCGGAGCTGCTCGAGATCGGCCAACACGCTCACGTCGACGTTCCGCTTGGCAGCCGCCACACCGACGTCAACGGAATCGAAGTCATCCCGACGCCGGGGCACTCACCGGGCAGCACCTGCTATCTGATCGACGGCGAAGAAGGCAGCTATTTGTTTACCGGCGACACCTTGATTCACGGCGATGCCGGGAACTGGTGGGCGGGCTACATCCCAGGCATCGGTGACGCCGACGCGTTGGCCGCGAGCCTGCGGCTCCTGCGCACGCTGAACCCCGATGTGGTGATTTCCAGCGCATTCCAAGGTGACTCGGCTGTGCACCGCATCCAGCCGGGACGCTGGACCGACCACATCGACGAGGCGCTCGACGGCCTGGCGCAGGGTGCAAAAAGCTACTGATCACGGGCGCGCGCGTACAGATGGACGAGCCCGGACGCCACCGCGAACCGCGGGCCGTGCACGCCGTCGACGTTCGCCCGCCCGACCACCACCCCGGTGCCGCGCAGAGCCTCGCTCACGGTACGCAATAGCTCGTCGTCCAGTGCTCCGCCGCCCGCGAGCACGAGCGCGGTCGCGCCCCCGTCGAACACCGGCATGCATCGCGCGATGTTGGTCGCGACCGTTTCCTGCTTGACGGCAAGCCGCAGGCTGCGCCACTCTTCGGCGGCCAGCTTGCCGGTGAACGGCACCAGACCCGCACTCCCGCGCGTGCACAGACGACCTACCGCATCAGCGGGTGCGGGAGCGTCGAGGAACACCCGGCGCCCGTCCTCCTCGTGAGCGATGTGCGGGCTCTCCACCCGCACCGCCGGTGTCCGCTTCACCTGCTCCGCAAGCGCGCGCGGAATGCCGAGCACGCGCGCGACCGCGACAGTGATCGTCTCTCCCGCGCCTGCCGCGACCACCGTGAGGTCGCCACCGACCAGATCGATTGTGCCGCCACCGATGTCACATACGATCGACTCCGGCGGCAACCCAGGCGTCGTGCGCGCTCCACACGCCGCGGCTTCCGGTTCGGTTGCGAGTGTGTGCGCAGGTTTACCGCTCAACTCGGTCAGTGTCGCGGCGGCGTCGGATACGTGGTCGGCGGCCAGCAGCGCCACCACGGTGCCGTGGGTGTCCGCGACGCCGCGGCGCAGCCATACCCCGTCGTCGATCGATGCGAGATCGGTGAAGAACACATCGTCGACGGCGATCTCACTCTCCGCCGACGGAATCGCGCGAAGGCGGACGCGGACCGCACTGCCCGGCGGTTGCGACCGCAGGAGGCTCTGCGCCTGCGCGGGGGTGTAGCGGACCTCGTTGCCGTCGACCACACAGTCGACGTAGTCGTCATCCGGCGCAGGAGGTTCCGGCGGCCCGGTCCGGACGGTCACCGCGATCGCGGGCGAATCGGCCAGCTCCCGCGTGAACACGGCGACGTCTTGGATCTGGTCGTGCCCGAGCTGCAATGCCGCCGACAGCGCAATCGGGTCGGCCATCGCCCGGTACGCGCGGCCCTCGGCGACAACCTCGACCGCAACCAGCGCGCCCGGTTCCAGGCAGGTGAGGTCGACCTCGTCGACGACGGGCACATCGGCCGGAATGCGGTTGCGGATGAGCACGGCGTCGTCCTGCGCAGCGATCACCCCAACGATCTGCCAGCCGCGCTCCAGCGCACGGGTGAGCGCCTCTGCGGCCACCTCGAAGTCGGTGGTTGAGTCAACGGAAACGATTGCGGGCCTGGCGATCACGCTTCCACCGAGGCCGGCGAGCGGGACATGCCGCCCGACCGCCGATCCGGAGCCCGCGGGTGTTCGCGCATCAGGCTTGCGCAGGCTGCGCACCGGTGAGCGCGGTGAGGACGCGCGTGGAAGCGGGGCCGTCGACGTGTCGACCGGCCGCAGCGTCGCCAGCACCAACTGCTCGGCCGCGACATCCGCCTCGACCTCCAACCGGTGCAGCAGCGCCGCCGCCCCCTCGAGCGATTCGCGGGATCCCTTCCGGCCGCGGGTGGGAGCCTGACCGTGCGCAATGGGGTCGACCCCGCGGTCGCCGACGCGGGCCAGGACGATCTCCGTGGTGTGGTTTCCCACATCGATCCCGGCGACGACGCCCGCGGCGGTCAACGCAGAAGGCCTCGCCGGGCATACACATCAGCCGCCTGCCGCACGAGTTCGGCGCACCGATGCGCGCCGCGGCTCTCGAGCGACATCCGCCACGCCTCCAACTCGTCGGCGGTCGACCGGTGCGGGCGCAGCGCATCGTAGAGACTCATCACTTCTTCACCGTCGAGAAGCGCCAATTCCGCTGCGCGCAGGAAGTTGTCGGCCAACTGCGGATTGCCGTCGTCCTTGGCGACCGACGCCTGATGCGCCAACGTGGCCGGGTCCATGCGCAGGTCCGAAAGCGCGAGCTTGCCGTCAACCGCGGCCTGCACCGTGAACCTCTGGTCGGTGCTCATTTCCTCACCACCTTCACCGTCATCGGCGGCAGGCCAGGCTCGCACAAATCACGCTCCAGCGCGACGAGGGCTACCGTGCGGGCCTGGTAGCGGGCCGAGATCGACTCGTCGGTACCGAGGGCAGGGATCGGCACCGGCGTCATCCCCTTCGCATGCCTGCCCGCATTCTTACCCAACTCGCGGTACATCGCCGCCGTCAGCTGCGGGGCGACGCTGAAGAGTTCCAGGTTGGCCAGCGGCGCAAGGTCACGCCGATGAATCAACGCGGTCCCCTTGCCCTGCAACCCAATTCCGATCCCTGACCCAGACAGCCGCGCGGCAGTGAGCCCGATCAACCCGACGTCGATCGTCGACCTGACCCTGACGAGTCGCGATACGCAGCCCTCTTCCTCCAGCCCGGCTTCGATCTGACGCAGCGCCTCGCCGACCGTCAAACCGCACAGCGTGAGCCAGACGGACCGGGCGAACGCAGGCGACAGTCCGATACACACCTCACGTGGATCGCTGCCCTGCTGCGCCTCCTCGACGTCGGTGACCGTGAGGTGTCCCCGGTGTTCATCCTGATCGGCCGTCAGTTCCGGTACGGTCCGCGCCTGGCGGATGTTCTCGATCTCGGCGCGCCGTTCGTCGGACGGGGTGTATCCGGTGCCGGGGCCCGTGTAGTCGTTCGGGTCGGTGATCTTCGACAGCACCCGGAAGTCGTCGTCGAAGATCGCCGACGTCTGCAGTTGGTCACCCTTGAGCCGTTCGCGGGTCAACCGCATGATCGCCTCGGCCTCGTCGTCGTAGCCGGTGCGCTTCAGCGATGCGATCACGTCGAAGACCGTGAGTTGTTTGGCTTCGATCGCCGCCGCCGCCTCGGCGACCATTCGCGGGTGTCCCGGCGGCAGATCGCGCGATCCGTTCGCCACCACGACCTCGTCGATGTGTTCGTCTTCGTAGTCGGCAAGGCCGAGGTCGCGGTAGACCGCCTGCACCGCGGTCGCCGCGCGCCTGCGCACCTTCGCGAGATGTTCGGCCGAGACGGTCCGCAACCCACCGTCGGCCGCCCAGTCCCGCTGCAGAACAAGAAAGTCGTCCATGTCGTCGGAGTTGAAGTTGGACAGCGCGAATGCGTTGTCGTAGCGGGGAATCGAGCCGAACCCGGAGAAGATGAAGTCCGCGCCCGCCAGCAGGACCGGCAGGGTGTGCGCGCTGCGTCGGATGTCGGATTCCGAGATGAGGTTGTCGTTGCCCGCACACGATTCGAGGTCGCGCAGCATCACCATCAGGTTCTCGGCGAGCAGCTCCTTCATACCCTCGGGCACCGAGGACACCACGCCGACGCCGTCGATCCCGCCGTTCTGCACACCTTGCGCGCCCAATGCCCGGGCCAGCGAGACGCACCGCGACTCCAGATACAGGATCGAGCATTTCTCGGCAGCGCCCATCAGAACTTCGGCCCCGCCACCGCTGGTCACCCTCATCTTGAGGCCGCGCGAAGCATACGCGGACGTGAGGATGGCCTTGGAGAACGGAGTGTCGTCGCCGTCGACGAAGACCTGCTCTGTTCCGTAGAGAGAGATCGTTTCGGCGTAGCTGGTAAGCCCACGCAGTCCGAGCCGCAGTTCCAGTGCTTCCTCGATCGAGCACTGGGCCATCGCACCGGGCACGCCGACCTGGCTGCCGATCAGCAGTGCGACGGCGTTGGACGGCGCGTCTCCCAGCACCGGCACCGTGGTCTCGACCTCGCGGAAACCGTAGGCTACGGCGCTGGCGGCGTCGGCGGCGATGAGCAATGGATCGTCGAGCTGATTGGTGACGTGGGCCTGGTTGCTCGGGGTCCGCCTCGCCCGCATCTTGGCCATCGCCATCTGCATCTCGACGGGGGTGAGGACGGCGATGACGCGGGCCAGTTTGGCCGGGGTGGTGCCACCGATCAGCCGCACCACCTCGGCCCTGCCGACGTTGACGTCGACCATCATCCTGGCCAACACCGCGTCCTCGAAAGCCATTGCCTCCGGCGCCGTCTCGAGGTCAAGGCCGTAGCGGGCGATGAACTCGTCGATGACGTCGAAGTCCTCGGCCGCCTTGCCGTCGAGCTCTACGACGGCCCCGTCGCGCACCACCAGAGACGGCTCCGGATCATGCGGGCTGACCATCGCGACCAGCCCGAGTTCCGGATTGGTGACCGAAAAGCCGTCGAGGTTGACCGGTTTCGCGTCGAGGACGCGCATCCGCCCGAGGTCGAGATCCTTTTCGCGCACGGGCGGATGCTGCTCCTAACTACCGTTCTTCGGTTTCGTCGTAGACGACTCTGCCGATCAGCTCGTATTTAGCAGGGTCTCTGTACTTGAAGTAGATCGCAAGGGCACCGCCGAAGACGAACAACCCGACGACGATCCACGGTGTCAGCTTGAACAGAAGCGTGCCAGAGGCGGCACCCGCCGCAGCCTCCTTGTGCTGCCAGAGCAGGACGACGACGTACAGCATGCCGAGCCCGCCGAGCAGTGGCGCGACCAGAGTCTTGAACCAGTGTTTGCTCTCTTCGTTGTGGCCGCGGATGTGGAAGTAGCTGATCACCGAGAATGCACACAGCGACTGCACGATCAGGATCGCCATGGTGCCGAGAATCGCAAGCAGCGTGTAGAGGTGCAGATAGGGATCCATCCCCGCGAAGAGGAAGGACAGGACCAATACCAGCGTGACGCCGGTCTGCACGAGAGATGCGACGTGCGGCGAACCGTGGGTGGGATGGGTCCTGCCGATGGTCTGCTGCATCCGCTTCGAAAGGCCTTCGCGGCCAAGGGCATAGAGGTAGCGCGACGCACAGTTGTGGAACGCCATGCCGCAGGCGAACGATCCGGTGCAAAGCAGGATGTTGAACATGGTCACTGCCCACTCGCCGTAGTACTGGCGCACCGGGCCGAAGAAGATATCGCCTGCGGTGTCCGCGTTCTGCGCGAGCTCGATCGCGTGCGACGGCCCGGTTCCTGCGATCGCCATCCAGGAGACGAATACGTAGAACAGGCCGATGCCGACGACACTGAGGATGGTCGCCCTTGGGATGATCTTCTTCGGGTTGCGCGACTCCTCGCCGTACATCGCGGTGGACTCGAATCCGACCCATGACCAGAACGCGAAGAACAGGCCGAGTCCGGCACTGGCGCCGACGATCCCTTCCGCGGAGGTGAACGCGCCGAGCGGGTTGAGGGTGTCACCGATTGCCAGGCCGTCGGGGCCGCCGCCGTGGAACAGGACGGCGAATGCGCCGAGCGACAGCATGATGATCTCGGTGATCAGGAAGACACCGAGCACCTTGGCTGCGATGTTGATGTCGTAGTAGGCGAGCGCAGAGTTCGCCGCCATCATCAGCAGTGCGGGCAATATCCAGTGCACGTCGATGCCGAACAGCGACGACATGAGGTTCTTCGCGAAGAACGAGAAGATGCCGATCAGCGAGGCCTCGAAGACGACGTAGGCCATCGTGATGATCAGACCGCTTGCCATGCCGACGATGCGGCCGAGGCCGTGCGCGATGTAGCCGTAGAAGGCGCCGGTCGCGGTGAGGTGTTTGGCCATCGTGGCGTACCCGACGGCGAACAACGACAGCACGATGGTGGCGACGAGGTAGCCCGCAGGCGCGAACGAACCATTTCCGAACCCGACGGCGATGGGAACGTTGCCGACCATTGCGGTGATCGGAGCGGCGGTGGCAACGGCCATGAACATCACGCCGACGATCCCGACGGCGTTCGGTTTCAGTCGGTGGACCTCGCTTTTGTTCTCGTTCTCGTCGCGATCTAGGACCTTGTCGGTCATTATGGGCGGCCTCCGAGCGGTAGAAGGGCTTGTCAAGTGTGGCGTGCGCCACTACGCGAACTCTAGGAGTTTGGCACTACCAAATGACTATCGCAAGGGGAACTCGCGACCATTGACATAAATGGTCCATCCTTTTATGGTTGGCCTGCCTCAACGACGTGGAGGAGCCGCATGTACGACTACGGCACGTTCTCATTCGACTCCAAGGCCGAAGTGCTGGAGCAGTCGAAGACGTTCTGGAACCCGGGCAAGACGCAGTTCTGGACCGACGAAGGCGTCGACCTGGTGATCGACCGACGCCAGGGCTACTACCTGTGGGATATGAGCGGCCGGCGGCTCATCGATATGCACCTCAACGGCGGCACATACAACCTCGGTCACCGTAATCCCGAGGTCGTGCAGGCCATCACCGAGGCGACGGAGATCTTCGACGTCGGAAACCACCACTTCCCTTCGGTGGCCAGGACCGCGCTGGCGCAGCGGCTCGTCGAATCGGCGCCTGGGTCGATAACCAAGGTGGCCTACGGGTCCGGCGGTGGCGAAGCCATCGACATCGCGATCAAGAGCGCGCGCCACGCCACCAAGCGTCGCAAGATCGTCTCGATCATGAAGGCCTACCACGGCCACACCGGCCTCGCGGTTGCCTCCGGCGACGACCGATTCGCAAAGATCTTCCTGTCCGACCGCCCCGACGAGTTCATCCAGGTGCCGTTCGGCGATATCGCCGCGATGGAGCAGGCGCTGTCCGGCGGCGACGTGGCCGCGGTTCTGATGGAGACGATCCCGGCGACGTACGGATTCCCGCTGCCACCGCCGGGGTACCTGGAGGCGGTCAAGAACCTCACCGAAAAGTACGGGTCCCTCTACATCGCCGACGAGGTGCAGACCGGATTGATGCGCACCGGCGAGATGTGGGCGATCACCAAGCACGGCATCGAGCCGGACATCATCGTCACCGGCAAGGGACTGTCGGGTGGCATGTATCCGATCACCGCCGCGATGCTCAGCGACCGCGCCGCGCAGTGGCTCGACGAGGACGGCTTCGCGCACATCTCGACGTTCGGCGGCGCCGAACTCGGCTGCGTCGCCGCTATCAAGACGCTGGAGGTCACCAGCCGTCCCGAGGTCCGGTCGACGGTGCACTACATCGCCGACTTGTTCGCGCACGGACTGCGCCGCATTCAGAGCGACAACCCGGACTGGTTCATCGGAATCCGGCAGAACGGCGTCGTGATCGGGCTCGAGTTCGACCATCCGGAGGGTGCCAAGTTCGTGATGCGCGAACTCTACGAGAACGGAGTCTGGGCGATCTTCTCGACGCTGGATCCCCGTGTGCTGCAGTTCAAGCCGGGCATCCTGATGAGCCGCGACCTCTGCGAGGACGTGCTGGACCGGCTTGATGTCGCCGTGCGATACGCCCGCAAGGCCGCGAGCGAACGGAGAGCATCATGACGACGGTCGCCCAAGCCGGCAACCTGCTCGAACGCGCCAGGTGGGCGGCCCGTGCATACGCCCACTACGACCAGGCCGCAGTCTCGAAGGTCGTCAACGCGGTCGCCGACGCGGGCTACGCGGCGGCGGAACGGTTCGCCGAGGCCGCCGTCGCCGAGACGGAGATGGGCGTCGTCGAGCACAAGGTGCTCAAGAACCGCGCATGCTCAAGGGGGCTCGTCGAGCACTACCGCGACGAGGATCTCGTCTCACCGCGCATCGACGCCACCCGCAAGATCGTCGAGATACCCAGGCCCGCGGGGGTCGTGCTCGCCATCACGCCGACCACCAATCCCGTCGCCACGGTCTATTTCAAGGTCCTGCTCGCGCTGATGACCCGCAACGCGGTCGTGGTGGCACCGCATCCGCGCGCCAAGAAGTGTTCGGCGGATGCCGCGCGGGTGCTTGCCGAAGCCGCCGTCGACGCGGGGGCGCCCGACGGGATCGTCCAGGTGATCGACGAACCCTCCATACCTCTTGTCGAAGCGCTGATGGCCGACGAGCGTACCGACGTGATCGTGGCGACGGGCGGCACCGGCGTGGTGCGCGCCGCCTACTCCTCGGGAAATCCCGCACTCGGCGTCGGACCGGGCAACGTCCCCGTCTTCGTCGACGCCAGCGCGGATATCAACGCCGCGGCGCGCCGCATCGTCGACAGCAAGGCATTCGACAATTCGGTGCTCTGCACGAACGAATCGGTGCTCATCGTCGAAGAGTCCGTCGCCGATAAGTTGCGTGCCGCGCTCACCCGCAACGGCGCTTATGTCCTCGAACCCGAAGAAGTCCAGCAGCTTCGGGAATTCATGTTCCCGTTCGGCCACCTCAACACCGACGTGGTTGGCCGTGATGCGGCGTGGATCGCCGACAAGGCGGGGCTGCGGGTCACGCCGAAGACACGGGTGCTGATCGCCCCCTTCGACCATGTCATGTCCGAGGAGGCACTGACCAACGAGAAGCTGTCGCCGGTACTCGGGATGACGACCGTCGTCGACGCCCAACGCGGTATCCGCGCCGCACGGGCCGTCGTGCGGATCGGCGGGGCGGGCCACTCGGCGGCAATTCACAGTGAAAACCCCTCTGTCATTGCCGATTTCGCGGCGCAGGTGCCGGTTCTGCGGGTGTCTGTCAATGTCGGCAACAGCACAGGCAGCTCCGGACTGGAGACCAACCTCGCACCGTCGATGACGCTTGGCACCGGCTTCGTCGGCAGAAGCTCGCTCGGCGAGAACCTTGCGCCGCACAACCTGATGAACTGGACCCGGATCGCCTACAACAGCGACGCCGACGTCAGGATGCCGAACTTCGCGGGCACCTCGCCGTGGCGGTCACCCGCCGGGCCGGTCCCCGAATATCCGCGCCCATCCAATGAGCGGGACTCCGCTCCGCGCCCGCAGCACAACGGGCACACCAGCAACATCGCGGCCGCCCGACGGGTGGCCGATCCCAGCATCGATGCCTTGCGCGCAGAGTTGCGCCAACTTGTCGTCGAAGAACTCGCACAACTCATCAAGAGGTGAGCCGTGGCTGAACTGCGTTCCTTCATATTCATCGACCGCCTGCAACCGCAGACGATGTCCTACCTCGGCACGTGGATCAAAGGTGCGCTTCCACGCGCCGCCGTCGCCGCGCAGATCATCGAGGTGGCACCGGGACTCGACATCGAGGGCATCACCGATGTCGCACTCAAGCACGCCGACGTGAAGGCCGGAATCCTGGTTGTCGAACGGCAATTCGGATACCTGGAATTTCACGGCGAGACCGGCGCGGTCAAGGCCGCCGCCGACGCGTGTCTGCAGGACCTCGGCGCCGCCGCCGACTCCGCGGTGCGGCCGACGATCCTCGCCTCCCGCGTCATCTCCAGCATTGACCAGCAGCACGCGTTCCTGATCAACCGCAACAAGATCGGGTCGATGGTGTTGGCAGGCGAATCGCTGTTCGTCCTCGAGGTGGCGCCTGCGTCGTATGCGATCCTCGCCACCAATGAGGCGGAGAAGGCCGCCGATATCAAGGTCGTCGACTACCGGATGATCGGCGCGACCGGCCGGGTGTACCTGTCCGGAACCGAGGCGGATGTCCGACAGGCCGCGGCGGCCGCCCACGATGCGCTGGCCCGGGGCACGGCGTGACGATAAGCCAGACCGACCTGCGCGCACTGGTGCGCGAGGTGGTGCGCGACGCCGTCGCAGACCTGACACCGACTGCGCCGGTAAACGCTGACCAGAAGTCACGGGTGGACTCGGTGCGCATCGCCACCGACAACGACCTCGATGCGTTCGTGCGCCAACTGCTTCGGCTGTTCGAGAATCCAAAGACCCGCGCCGACCTGCGTAACGGCCGGTTGAGTTTTCGGCTCGCCGGAACCAAGGCCACCGCACAGGCGGCGTCCCACCGCATCGACAGCGGTGCCGTCACCGAACGGCAGATCGCGGACATCGGCGCATCAGGCGGATCCCTGGTGCTCGGCCCGAAGGCGGTACTCACCCCGCTGGCGCGCGAGAAGGCCCGCGCCCTCGGCGTCACAATCAACAAGGAGCGCAGATGATTTCGGCGACTGTCACCGGTCAGGTCTGGTCCACCCGCCGCATCGACGGACTTCCGCCGGGTGCCTTACTCGAAGTCGAGGCGGACGGATCGGGCTCGCGACTGATCGCCTTCGACGTCCTCGGCAGCGGCGTTGGCGAACGGGTCCTGATCGCGCAGGGGTCGGTCGCCGCCAACTGGTTCACCGGCACGCCACCACCGGTGGACGCCCTGATCATCGGATCCATCGACACCGACACAGGCGGGTAGCAGTCCGCGACCCGGAAGTAGGAAACACGGAGAAGGCAGGGAGAAGAAAATGCCAAGCAACGCGATTGGAATGATCGAGACCAAGGGGTACGTCGCCGCGCTCGCGGCTGCCGACGCAATGGTCAAGGCGGCCAACGTCACCATCGCCGACCGTCAACAGGTGGGTGACGGCCTGGTCGCCGTCATCGTCACCGGCGAGGTCGGCGCCGTGAAGGCCGCCACCGAGGCCGGCGCGGAGTCCGCGGCGCAGGTGGGTGAGCTGATCAGCGTGCACGTGATCCCGCGCCCGCACAACGAACTCGGTGCGCACTTCGCCGTCGCGTCCCAGTAGCCGGGCCTGCGCATGGCGAGGACCGAAACCGTGACGCGCACAGACATCCGCGTCTATCTCCTTGTGGAGGATCTGCAGAGGCAGTTCGCCGCATACCTGGGTACTCCGACACGGGCGCGTGGCTATCCGCCGTACGAGGGTGAACACGCACTGATCGTCGAGGTGTCACCGGCGCTGGCGATCGAGCGCGTCATCGACCTCGCGCTGCGCGAGGTCCCCGACGTGGCGCCCGGAATCCTCTACGTGGAGCGGCAGTTCGGAGTGCTCGAGGTGCACGGGAGCAGTCTCGCCGACGTAACTCGCGCCGGCGAGGCGATCCTGTCCGGGACCGGCAACAAGGCCGCGGACCAACTCCGGCCGCGGGTGTTGTTCCACGACATCATCGAGGACATCACCGATCAGCATGCGGTGATCCTGAACCGGAACCGGCAGGCGTCGATGATCCTGCCGGGTCAATCGCTGCTGGTCTACGAGATGACACCGGCCCTGTTCGCGGCCGTCGCCGCGAACGAGGCAGAGCGGGCTGCGCCCGGCCTTACGATCGTCGACGTGCAGATGATCGGCGCCGCGGGGCGGCTCTACATCGGCGGCGGAATCGCCGACGTCACCACGGCGAGGGATCGGATAACCGAGGTGCTGGCCGGAATCGAGGGACGCGACCATTGATGGCGGAATCCGACGGCGTGATCTCCGACGACATCGACGTGGCCGAGCGTGCGCTCGCCGAGTACGGACTCCGCGAAGGTTCGTCGCTGCAGCTGCTGAACCTGTCGGAGAACGCGACCTACGCGGTCGAGGATTCCGGCACCGGCTCGCGCACGATCCTGCGGGTGCACCGGCAGAACTACCACCTGCCGCACCAGATCGAATCCGAACTGGACTGGCTGGATGCCCTGCGTCGCGACAGCGATATCACGGTTCCTGAGGTATTGCCTGCCCCGGACGGTAGACGCGTGGTCACCGTGGATGCCGACGGAACAGCCAGGCACATAGTCCATTTCGCGATGGTCGCGGGCGCGGAACCGGACGAGGAGACGGTGACCGTCGACGACTTCCACACCCTCGGCCAGATAACCGCCGCTCTTCACCAACATTCACACACTTGGACCAGGCCCGCGTCGTTCAGCCGGTTCGCCTGGGACTGGCCGAACAGCCTTGGCGCGGAGGCCCGCTGGGGGCAGTGGGGCGACGCCGCAGGCGTCGGAGATGCCGAGCACAGGCTTCTTGACCGTGCGCAGCAGTTGCTGCACAGCAGGTTGGAGGAATACGGCTCGGGGCCCGACCGATTCGGGCTCGTCCACGCCGACCTCCGGTTGGCCAACTTGCTCGTCGACGGGTCGACGATCACCGTCATCGACTTCGACGACTGCGGATTCGGTTGGTTCTTCTATGATTTCGGCACCGCGGTGTCGTTCATCGAGGACGACCCGGCATTGCCCGAGTGGCAGGACTCCTGGGTCACCGGCTACCGCACCGGCCGAGAGATCACCGCAGATGACGTCGACATGCTGCCCTCATTCGTCCTGCTGCGGCGGCTGATGTTGCTGGCATGGATGGGAACACACAGCCACTCCAAGGAATCTCGCTCCAAGGCGATCACATACGCCGAGGGCAGTTGCACACTCGCAGAGCGCTATCTCAGTTCCAACGGCCATCGTCTGGCCTGACCGAAGGGCAAACCCATGTTCACCTCACTTCAAGGTCGGTCCGCCATCGTCACCGGCGGCAGCAAGGGTATCGGTCGCGGTATCGCCGAAACCTTCGCCGCCGCAGGGGTAGACGTCTTGATCACCGCGCGAAGCCAGTCCGATCTTGACGCCACCGTGGCCGCGTTGGCCGACCTACCGGGAAAGGTCAGCGGCTTGTCCGCCGATGTGACGAATCCCGATGACTGCCGCCGCGCGGTCGAGACCGCGATCGAGCGCCACGGAGGGTTGGACATCGTGTGCGCGAACGCGGGCATCTTCCCGTCGGGAAAGCTGGAAGAGCTGACTCCCGAGGACATCGAGCAGGTTCTGGCGGTGAACTTCAAGGGCACCGTCTTCGTCGTCCAGGCCGCGCTGCCCGCGCTGACGGCCAGCGGGCACGGCCGCGTGGTCGTCACGTCGTCGATCACCGGACCCGTCACCGGCTTCCCCGGCTGGTCGCATTACGGCGCGAGCAAGGCCGCACAGCTCGGTTTCATCCGCACCGCGGCAATAGAGTTGGCCCGCAAGAAGATCACCATCAACGCGGTGCTGCCCGGCAACATCATCACCGAGGGCTTGGTCGAAATGGGTCAGGAATACATGGACCAAATGGCGGCATCGATTCCCGCGGGCCGGCTCGGTGAGGTTGCTGACATCGGAAATGCCGCACTCTTTTTCGCCACCGATGAAGCCGGTTACATCACTGGTCAAACCCTAGTCGTCGACGGCGGCCAGATCCTTCCCGAGTCCAGCGAGGCGGTCGCGGAGGCGTAGCCGGGTAGAATTGGCCGTACCAAATCTCCAAATCGACGGGAGGGGTTTCCGGTGGCGATGCCAACTGAGGAACTGCGGCGTCGAATCGTTGCGGACATCAATGCGGGAGATCCCGGTTCGAAACTCGGCAGTGAACGCGACCTCGCCGAGAGGTACACCACCAGCCGGTCCAGCCTCCGGCAGGTGCTCGCAGCGCTGGAAGAGGCGGGCCTGGTACACCGGGTGATCGGCCGATCCGGTGGCATCTTCATCAGCCACGGCCAGGTGCAACGCAGCCTGTCGGACGTCGTCGGAGTGCCCGCGTTTCTGGCCAACCAGGGATATGTCGCGGGGACGCGGGTGGTATCGACGAAGATCACCGCGCCGGACCGCGTCACGCAGAAGGCCCTCCACATCGGTGCAGGCGACTTCGTGGTGGAGATCCAGCGCGTCCGGCTCGCCGACGGCTCACCGATCTCGCTCGAGCTCGCGCAGTTCCCGGCCGAGGCCTTCCCCGGGTTGCTCGAACAGCAGCTCGGCGGCTCCATCTACGAAATGCTGGAAACTCATTACGGTCTGATTCCGAAACGTGCCGAAGAGCGGATCGAGGCGGTCAATGCCACCACCACCGAGGCATCGCTGCTCGGCATCAAACCCAAGGCCGCTCTGCTTCTGATCACCCGGATCACTCACGATCAGCACGGTTCGCCATGCGAGTTCTCCCGGGACCTGTTCCGCGGCGACCGCACCCGTCTCGCGGTCAGCGTGGAGGGCCACGGAGTGGGAATCCAGTCGGCCGTCGACACGGCTTCGATCTCGCTGCAGAAGCAGGAAGCTCAGACCAAGGCGAGCTGACACCGGATGGCACAGGGAGCAGGCCGCTTCGCCCCGAGCCCGTCAGCCGACCTGCACATCGGCAACCTGCGAACCGCGGTGCTTGCGTGGCTGTTCGCCCGGTCCACGGGCAGGCGCTTCCTGATGCGGGTCGACGACCTCGATGACCGCACGCACACCGATATCGCCACCCGCCAGCTGGATGATCTCGCCGCAATCGGCCTGGCGTGGGATGAGCCTGCCGAGCGGCAGACGCACCACCCGAAACGTTACGACGACGTCGTCGACGGGCTTGCCGAGCGCGGCTTGCTATACGAATGCTATTGCAGCAGAAAAGATATCCAGCAGGCGCCGCGAGCGCCGCACGCCCCTGAAGGCGCATATCCCGGCACTTGCCGCGATCTGACCGAAACGCAGCGTGAGGCCCGGCGCCAGACCATCGCCCGCCCGCCCGCGTTGCGGCTGCGCACCGACGTCACCGCCTTCACGGTGCGCGACATGCTGCACGGCGAATACACCGGCATCGTCGACGATTTCGTGGTCCGCCGCGGCGACGGTGTGGCCGCCTACAACCTCGCGGTAGTCGTCGACGACGCCGCACAGGGGGTCGACCAGATCGTGCGGGGCGATGATCTGCTGGCCTCCTCACCGCGCCAGGCCTATCTCGCGGCACTGCTCGGCCATCCGGAGCCGACCTATGCGCACGTCGCGCTGGTGCTCAACGGCGAGGGGGCGCGGCTGGCCAAACGCGACGGCGCGATCACGTTGGCCGAGATCGGCGCCCCGCGCGCGCTCGAGCAGATCGCCGCATCGCTGGGCTTCGGCGCGGCCACGCCGGACGGGATGCTCGCGCAGTTCGACCCGTCCGCGCTGCCGCGCGAGCCCTGGATCTACTCGCCTGGCTAGTTATCAGCGCGAGCAGACGTGAAAACGCCCAATTTTGCAGCGAAATAGGGGTTTTCGTGTCTGCTCGGCGGATGAGCGGCTATGACCTTTCGCACCCCAAGGCCACAGGAATTTAGTGTGATCCGGTGGGGTCCCGAAGCGGTAGCGTTGCTTCGTCAGTGTGTTTGCTCCAGGGGGAATCGTCATGACAGACCAGATTCGGGTGGTCGCGGAGGACTTGGAATCGTCGGCAGCCAAGGTTGCCGGGCATGCTGAGGAACTACACGCCCGCCATATCGCGAGTGACAGCCGGATCAGCGAAGCGGAGGCAGGAGTTCCGGTGGCAGCTGCGGCCGCGCTGTCCACAGCCGTTGCGAAGTGGCGGCTGGAAGCGAAGGTGCTCCATGGCTCCCTTGCGGGTCATGGCCAGGCATTGGGTGCCGCGGCGTCAACGTTCACCGCGACGGAGCAGCGTAATACGACTGACGTGCAAGCAGTCGGCGGTCAGGCGTCGAGCGCGATTGCCACCGATCTGTAGTGGACGCGCGCCGTGACCAATTCGGTTGCCGACATCGAACGCTGGCGGCCCGGCGACGTGCGCGAGGTTTTCCACGCCACCCGGAGCCGCGCTGAAGCAGCGTTCGAGGCGGCCGACGGCATCGCCACGCTGCCGGCGTTCGGCACCTGGGGCGGCGTCGCCGCAGATGCCGCAAAGGATGCGAGCGAGAAGCTGCGCAAGGATCTCGACGCGCACGGCAACGAGGCCTTGGCGGTGGCCAAGGTGGCGCAAAGCGCCGCCGATGACATGCAACAGGTCAAGGACGATCTCGCGCAGCTGGAGGCCGACGCCGTCCAAGGCGGCTACCACATCGATCCGGCGACCAGCCGGATCATTCCCGGCCCGAATCGCAAAGCGCCCATGGCCATCGCCATCGCCGAGATGGCCGAGTTGCAAACCCGCTTGGACACGATCCTGGCCAACGCCACCCGCGTCGACCACGAACTGGCCGCGGCGATCAGCATGGCCACCGGCAAGTCGCCGATCCCAGCGGTGTCGCTACCCGCTCCCGTCGACAAACAATCAGGTGAGGAGCGCCCCGGCCCGCCGAACACCAACGGGGACTTCATCGATCGGGTGATGGAAGAGTTCGGGCGGACGGGAATATCAGGACCGCCGACCCCGCGGGCTGCCGGGGCACCGGAGACAATGCCCCCGATCGACCCGAACGACCCGCAGGTCAAGGCCGCCACGGACTTCATGCGCGGCCAACTGCAAGCACAGGGGTTGCCGCCGGACCAGGTGGAAGCACGTATCGCCGATTTGCTCACGCGTGCCCAACAACCGTTACCCGCCCCACCCAAACAACAGCCTGCCGCGCCTCAGCCCGCGCCCAGTATCGGCGAACAGCTCGGTGATGCCTTCAAGGACTTCACCAACAACGTTCATGAAGGCTTCTATGACCGTGCCGGCGAGACCTTGAACACGGTCCAAAACCTCACCGGCACCGGCGGTAACGGGCATCCCGGCGTCATCGACTCGTGGAAAGATCTTGTCGAAGGCCACGTCAATCAGGCGTTGACCGATCCGATGAGCGCCCTGGGCCCGGCCAACCCCCTGAGCGCGTTCGGCACCGCAGCGCGTGAATTGCCTGAAGCCATCGACAATCCGGGCCACTACGTCGGCGGGAAGCTCTTCGACGGCACAGCAATGGCCGCCACCGCGCCGCTCGGCGGTGAAGGTGCTTTCGGGCGCGCGCTGCTGCCCGAAGTGCGAGCACTTGAACATGGGGTCGACACCGCCGGGACGGGAGCGCATCACATCCCCGATGCGCCGCAAGGGTCGCACACCACAGTCGTAGACCACACGCCGGATACATCTGCCTCGCACGGCGCAGGCGGCGGCGACGCAGCTTCTGCCGTGACATTCGAGCTCGAGGACACAAGCGCGTTCTTGCAGAGCAGCGAAGCGAACGGCGGACACCTCATCGAGCGTCACGTCGGACGAACCTTTGACGATCTCTCCGCGCGCCTCGAGGCATACCCTGGACTTGAACAAGTCTCGACGTTCGCAACAGTCGATGAGGCCGCCGCAGCGCTTAGTACCGCACTTAATCACAATAAGAACGTGTTCGACGATTGGATAGCTAGCGGAGCGAGAGGGAAGCTCGAATTGGTTGCACCTTTCGAAGGCGGATCGGTGTTCGAACGTGGATCCGACAGCACGGTACCGGGGTCGAGCGTCAAAATGATCTTGAAATCTGATGGATCGGGCGGATGGTACGTATTGACAGGAATGGTCGGTTCGTGAGCGCGCAACCTGTCTCACGCTCGTTGTGTCACTTCTTCGGGGCGTACTTCCACGAGGATTGGGTTCTGGAAGCCGCTGACTGGCAAGGGATCGTCGACATTTACGTCCGCGATGAACAGCCCTCTGCTGAGCTGCTTCGAACATTGGCCCAAGAAATCGATTATCTAAAGCGAGAGCACACCGAGCCCGACGTGCGGCGACTTGTAACACGAACCTTGGGTGCCAACTTCTATCCTTTACCTGAATTCACATACACAGAATGGCTCGGGCAGGTCGCCGTACGGCTGCGCCAGCACGCCACAACGAACGACGGTGAAGGCTGACAACATGTCTGAATACGTTTCGGTTGCGAAACGATGGGTTGAGGTGACCAAGTTGGTCGCCGCAGGCTCCTGGGATGGCATTGTCTGCCCCAAGAACGCCGACGCCAATGTGCTTATCGAGGTGTGTTCGCGGGGACGTAGCGCTGACGACGAACGGTACGAATACTGGGTGCATCGCCCGCAATGCGGCGCTGAGATCTACTTCCATAGCAAGGACCGGCACGGTCCGGCGCCGAGAGCGGTCGGATGACCGTTGAACCTAGCGTTGACACCTTGAACGACGACTCGATCTCGACGGACTTGTACCAATTCTTCGCCGCATACTTCCACCAAGACTGGGATATGGAAGCCGACGACTGGCAGGGAATTGTCGACAATTACGTCAGTTCAGACCCTCTCGCTGAACCACTATGGAGAACGGCCCAAGAGATCGATTACATATGCGCGGCCCGTTCTGAAGTGGACCTGTCGCAGTTTCTGTTACGCAAGGTCGGTGTCTGCTACGACCCGCGACCGGAACTTACATACAAGGAGTGGCTCGGGCAGGTGGCCGCACGGCTACGCCGGCACGCCACGGCGATCGACCGTGGTGCCGCACCTCCTACCACTTGAGAACGGCTACGTGACGGGCGAGCGTCCGTTCGCCGCGCGTTCGGCCGCGACCGTCAACTCCTCGCGGAACTGCGGATGTGCGATCGCGGCGAGCGCCTCAGCACGCTGCCGAATGGTTCGTCCCTCAAGCTCGGCGATGCCGTATTCGGTGACGATCACGTCGACCTGATGGCGCGGCGTGGTGATCACCGCGCCCGCACCGAACGACGGCACGATCCGCGACCGCAGTTCGCCGTCCTTGGTGAACGTCGATGGCAGACAGATCAACGAGCGGTCCGACAGCTTGAGCCCGGCGCCCGCCACGAAGTCCTCCGCACCGCCGATCCCGCTGAACTGCTTGCCGTTGATCGTGTCGGCGACGACCTGGCCCTGGATGTCGATCGCGAGCGCACCGTTGACCGAGATCATGTGGTCGTTGGCGGCGATCACCTCGGGCGAGTTGACGATGTCGACCGGCAGGAACGCGACATCGGTGTTCCCGTCCAGCCATTCGTAAAGGTCCTTCGAGCCGAACGCGAACGTCGTCACGCTCACACCGTCGTACTGCCCCTTGCGGGAGTTGCTGATCTTGCCCGCACGGTGGAGCTTCATGCAGCCGTCGGTGAACATCTCGCTGTGCAGTCCGTAATCCTCGCCGTCACCCTCGGCGAGGAGCGTCGCGATCCGGTTGGGAATGGAGCCGATCCCCACCTGCAGCGTGGCGCCGGACGCGATGAACTCGACGGCGTGCCGCGCGATCGCGTCGTCGGCGTCGGTGGGCGGCGCGTCGCCGCCGGGCAACTCCAGCGGCGCGTCGGTCGACCGCACCAGGATGTCGATCTCGTCGACGTGCAGCGCGTGGCGGTGCTGCTCGCCGAGCCCGAAGGTGCGCGGGTAGGCGTCGGAGACCTCGACGATCAGCAGCCGCTCGGGATCGGCTCCGGCGCGGTGTAATTCGTCGATGGTTCCACCCGCATGCAACGACAGTGAACACCAGCCGTCGGCGTCGGGCGGAGTCGCGACGGTCGTCATCACGCGGGGGGCTTGCCCTTCGAGCAGCGGCCCGAAGCGGCGGAAGTCGGCGGGCGTGAACTCGATATCCGCGCCCGCGCCAAGCAGCGCCCGCTCGAGCGGGCCGTAGAAGCCGGAGAGGTAATGCACGCCCGCACGCGAGAACAGCTCGGTGCCCACCGCGAGCAATGCGCCGTAGACGCGCAGATCTGTCCAGTCCTCGCGCTCACCCAGCGTGCGCAGAAATGCCGGCGGCTGGCCTGGACCGAGCGGTATGCCCAGTGTGTCTGCGGTGTCGAGCAGGGCAGCGGCCTTCTCGGCGGTCAGTTCGTCAGGCATTGGCCCGGATCATATATATCAACGGGCTTGAGCAGAACTCTTTGTGAACACCCAGCCACTTGTTAGCGTCCGCCGGTGCGCTTCCTGAGAAAACCCCTGCTGCCCCTGATGCTGCTGATCGCGCTTCTGCTTGCGGCGTGCGACTCCTCCGCGACGAACAGCGACACCCCGATCAAGTCAGCGGGTGTGCTGCGCGTCGGCACCGAGGGCGTCTATGCCCCGTTCAGCTACCACGATCCGGCTACCGGCGAGTTGGCAGGCTACGACGTCGATGTGGCCCGTGCCGTCGGCGACAAGATCGGCGTGCCCGTCGAATTCGTTGAGACCCCTTGGGATTCCATCTTCGCCGCACTCGAAGCGAACCGGTTCGACGTGGTGGCCAACGAGGTGACCATCAACGACGAGCGCAAGGCGAAGTACGACCTTTCCAAGCCGTATTCGGTCGGTGAGGGCGTCATCGTCACTCGCAAGGACGACAACTCCATCTCCTCGCTCGCCGACATCAAGGGCAAGGTCGCAGGCGAGACGCTGACCAGCAACTGGGCTCAGGTGGCCCGCGACGCGGGCGCCAAGGTCGAGGGTGTCGAGGGCTTCACCCAGGCGATCACCCTGCTCGACCAGGGCCGCGTCGACGTGGTGATCAACGACAGCATCGCGGTGTACGCGTATCTCGCAGAGAAGCCCGATGCGCCGGTCAAGATCGCGGGCAGGGCGGGCGACGAACCCAGTGAGCAGGGCTTCGCCGCCCGCAAGGACAGCGGGCTGTTACCCGAGTTGAACAAGGCCCTCGACGAGTTGAAGGCCGACGGAACGCTGGCGACGATCTCGCAGAAGTACCTCAAGGCCGACGCGTCAGGGTCCCCCGCGGACAAGCCTGCCGCACGATCGACGCTCCAGCTGATCCTCGACAACCTGTGGCCGCTCGCGAAAGCCGCCATCACCAAGACGATTCCGCTGACCATCATCAGCTTCATCATCGGTATCGCGATCGCCCTTGTGGTGGCACTCGCGCGGTTGTCGACGAACGTCATCCTCACCAACGTCGCCCGGTTCTACATTTCGATCATCCGGGGGACGCCGCTTCTGGTGCAGTTGTTCATCGTCTTCTACGCGCTGCCGCAGTTCGGCGTGAAGATCGACCCATGGCCGGCAGCCATCATCGCGTTCTCGCTGAACGTCGGCGGCTACGCGGCGGAAATCATCCGCTCGGCGATCCAGAGCATCCCGCGCGGACAGTGGGAGGCCGCGGAGACCATCGGCCTGAACTACGTGGGAGCCCTGCGTCGGATCATCCTGCCGCAGGCCACAAGGGTCGCGGTGCCGCCGCTGTCGAACACATTGATCTCACTGGTGAAAGACACCTCGCTGGCGTCGGTCATCCTGGTGACAGAGCTGTTCCGCAAGGCGCAGGAGATCGCCGCACCCACGTTCGAGTTCTTCGGCCTTTACGGCACGGCCGCGGTCTATTACTGGGTGATCTGCCTTGCCCTGTCATTCGGTCAGGGCAGGCTCGAACATCGACTGGAAAGGTATGTGGCGCGATGACAACCCCATCAGAGGACCGGGTCGTCGCCGAGGGCGTACACAAGGCCTTCGGAGACAACGAAGTGCTGAAGGGTGTTTCGTTCACCGTTCCGCGTGGCACTGCCACCGCCATCATCGGACCGTCCGGTTCGGGCAAGACGACACTGCTGCGTGCACTCAATGCACTCGATGTGCCCGACGCCGGGGTCATCAAGGTCGGCGGTGAGGACGGTGTCGAGATCGACTTCTCCAAACCCGTCGCAAAGGACCAGCTGCGTAAGTACCGCGCGCAGAGCGGCTTTGTCTTCCAGGCGCACAACCTGTTTCCACACAAGACCGTGCTGGAGAACGTCCTCGAGGGGCCGGTGGTCGTGCAGAAGCGGCCGAAGGATGAGGCGGTGTCCGAGGCGGTCGAACTCCTGGGTCAGGTGGGCCTGGCCGAGAAGCGGGACCAGTACCCGTTCCAGCTGTCCGGCGGCCAGCAGCAGCGGGTCGGCATCGCGCGGGCGCTTGCGCTCAAGCCGAAGGTGGTGCTGTTCGACGAGCCCACCTCGGCGCTCGACCCCGAACTGGTCGGCGAGGTGCTGTCGGTGATCAAGGACCTGGCCGTCGAGGGCTGGACCCTGGTCATCGTCACCCACGAAATCCAGTTCGCCAGACAGGTTTCCAACCAGGTGTTGTTCACCGACCGAGGGGTGATCCTCGAGAAGGGTCCGCCTGCCGAGGTGATCGGTGACCCGAAGGAGGAGCGGACCAGGCAGTTCCTCGACCGAATCCTCAACCCCTTGTAGGGGTCCATGGGAGGGTGTGCACCATGGCACATCCAACTAGCCATGACGCCGACGTCGTCATCGTCGGGGCGGGCATCTCGGGGATGATCGCCGCAAGGAAGGTGCTCGAAGCCGGGCTGACGCCACTGGTGCTGGAGGCCGACGAGCGGGTGGGCGGACGGATCCTGACCGAGGAAGTCATCCCCGGTGTCCCGATCGAACTCGGGGCGCAGTGGATCGGCGACACCCATCAACGGATGTTCCGGCTGGCCGACGAGCTCGGGGTGCAGACCTATCCGCAGTACGACGTCGGCGAGACATCCTACGAGCTGGCCGACTCTGGTGTGTTGCGCGAGAACGCCTTTCACAGCCGGTTCGCATCCGAGTTGAAGGAGCTCGAGCTGGTATTGCGGCGCCTCGACGTGCTGGCCGCCGAAGTCCCTGTCGAGGCACCGTGGCAGGCGCTGCGCGCCACCGAATGGGACGGGATCACGGCGGGCGCATGGTATGACGCACAGGGGCTTTCGGTCGTCGCCCGCACCCTGCTGGAGATCTGCACCGTCGGGATTCTCGCGGTGCCCACCGCCGAGGTGTCCTTCCTGCATCTGCTCTTCACCATCCAGACCTGCGGGGTCACTTCGGAGCTGTTCGCGGAGTCCGAGGGCGGTGCGCAGACGACCCGGTTCGTCGGGGGCACAAGCGAGATTCCGAAGCGCCTGGCCGCGCTCATCGCCGACCACATCGTGCTCGAGGCGCCCGTGCTGTTGATCGAACACGCCGCCGACAGCGTCACCGTGCACTGCCGCGGCGGCCGGGTGGCGCGGGGACGGCGTGCCATCGTGGCGATCTCGCCTACGTTGGCGGGCCGAATCATGTACGACCCACCGCTTTCCGGTATCCGCGATCAGCTCACCCAGCGCCTTCCAAACGGATCCGCGATGAAGGCATTCTTCATCTACGACGAACCGTTCTGGCGCGCAGACGGATTCAACGGCCAGTTGATTTCCGACATCGGTCCGGCCCGGATGTCCAATGACACCTGCATCCCCGGCGAGGACCACGGCGTCATCCTGCTGTTCCTGGAGGGCGACGAGGCTCGCACCGTCGGCAGGCTTCCGCAGGCGCAGCGGCGGGAAGCGATGACTGCCGAGCTCGTCCGCCACTATGGGCCCAAGGCCGCCAAACCGGAGTATTACGTCGACGGCGAATGGTCGGAACGGCAATGGACGCGCGGCTGCTACAACGCCAACCACGGCCCGCACGTGTGGACCAAGTACGGGCCTGCGCTGACGGTGCCGATCGGTCCCATCCACTGGGCCTCCACCGACACCGCGACGTTCTGGAGTGCCTACATGGAGGGCGCCGTCGACGCAGGCGAGCGCGCCGCCGGTGAGGTCATCGACGAGCTGGTCACCTGATCACACCCGGCAAGAGATCTCCATGCTGTCGGAATCCCGCACCGGGAAGTGCACGCTGACGTAGCCGTTGCCCATATCGCGCACGTAGTCGAGATAGGACTGCAGCCCTGCCATGCTGGTGTTGTCGGCGACGACGAGCGCGCCCGGCGCCAACCGCGGCTCGAGCAGCTGGAGCACCTGCACATAGAGGTCTTTCCACCCGTCGAGCAGGACGAACTGCACGGGCCCGTCGACCGAAGCGAGGGTTTCCAGCGCATCGCCGTGCAGGACGGTGATCAGGTCGTCCAGCCCGGCGTCGGCGAAGTTCGCGGTGGCCATCGCGACCTTGTTTGCGTTGAGCTCCGTGGTCACCACCCGTCCCTCGCCGTTGTCGCGCACGGCCGACGCGAGGTGGATCGCAGAGATGCCCAGCGACATCCCGAACTCGACGACGTTCGTCGGGCGCGACGCCCGGACCAGCGTGTAGAGCAGTCGGCCGGCTTCCGGGGTGACCGGCAGATAGAACTCGCTCAACGCGTCGGCGCGCTGCTGGGCGTTCGCCTCGGCCGGCACGGCGTTCTTACTCATCATTTCGCCCAGCATCGGCATTTGCGCGTCCGCCTCGGTGAACATCCGGTTGAGGGTCGCCGCGACGCGCGAGTCAAGCAAGGTGGAAGTCATAACCTCGAACGGTAGTCCACACTGTTCACATGCCCGTGTTGCACATCGAGCACGAGATCAGCGAACTGGCGGTCTGGCTCGAGGCGTTCAAGAATTTGGCACCCGCCCGCGAAGCGGCAGGGGTGACGCGCACCGAGGTCTATCAGCGGGCCGACGACCCGAACTACGTCGTGATCAACCTGAGGTTCGAGAACCTGGATGAGGCAACGAGATTCCGCGAGGTCCTGATCAATCAGATCTGGTCGTCACCGGACTCGGCGCCGGCACTGGTGGGCCCGCCCACCGCCCGCGTCCTGGAGGAAGTCGACCTCTAGACCGAGACCGGCAGCGTCGACATCCCCCGCAACGTCACGTTCTGCTTGTACAGCGGTTCGCCGGCAAGCCGGGCCGACGGGAACCGTGCAGTCACCGCCGACAGCGCGATGGCCGCCTCCAGCCGCGCCAGCGGTGCGCCGAGGCAGAAATGCGGGCCCTTGCCGAACCCCAAGTGCCGGATCGAGTCTCGGTCCGGATCGAACTCATCGGGTCGTTCGCAAATCGCCGGATCGCGCTGAGCCGCCGCCAAGAGCAGCATCATGGTGTCGCCTTTGACGACGGCAGTGTCCCCAATCGTCATGTCGTCACCGGCAATTCGGCCGTTCAGCTGAACCGGCGGATCGTATCGAAGGGTTTCTTCTGCGACTGCGGATACCCGGGATGCGTCGCGCCCCAGGGCGGCCCACTGTGCAGGATTACGCAGCATCGCGAGGATGGCGTTGGCGATGAGATTGACCGTTGTTTCGTGGCCCGCGACAAGGAGCAGGCTGCACGTCGCGATGATCTCTTGTTCGGTCAGCTGGTCGCCGGACTCTTCGACGTGAATCAGGGCCGACATCAGATCGTCGGCCGGATCCGAGCGACGCTTGGCGATCAGATCGCGGAGGTAGTTGGACAGCCACAACTCGGCCTGTATCTGGCTGTCGAGGTTGTCGGGAGCCTGGCCGGTGAAGGTGACGAACGGATCCAGCGATTGCGCTGACAGCGTCGATGCCTGGCTGAATTCGCGCTCGTCTTCCACAGGTACGCCGAGCAGACGGCAGATCACCGCCACCGGCAGCGGATGTGCCAGATCGGCGACGACATCGAAGTCGCCCTTCTTCTCGACCGCGTCGAGCAGGGCGGACACCAGCGCGGTGACATCGGGTTCGAGCGCCTTGACCACTTTCGGCGCGAAGGCCTTGCTGACAAGTTTCCGTAGTCGGGTGTGGTCGGGCGGATCCAGAAACAGGAAGCTCGGCTCGCCGTAGTCGTCGTCGGTCGTCGGTCGTCCCTCCATCGGGGTGGCCTTCCGGAAGTCGCTCGCCGAGGCGGGATGCCGAAGCACGTCGTCGCACTCCTGATACGACGAGAAGACGGTCAGGTTGAACTCGGGAATGCGAAGCGGTCCGAGCTCGCGAATCTGCGCGTAGGCCGGATACGGGTCGGCCCGGTTGGCCGGGTCGAGAAGCCGCACCAGCAGTTCCTGCGCCGTGGCGGTCGTCATGTCGTTATTCTACACATGTCAAAGAGTGCTGGGCGGTGCCGACGACGATCACGACGAGTAGTACCGGCCGAGTACGTGCGCCCGGAGCTCGTCGAACTCGCCTGCCCTGATGGCCATCCGGATCTGGTCGACGAGCCTGATGATGAACCGCTCGTTGTGGATGGTGCACAGCGTCGACGCGAGGATCTCCTTCGCCTTGAACAGATGATGGATGTACGCACGCGTGTAATGCGCGCAGGTGTAGCAGTCACATTCGGCGTCGATCGGGGTGAAATCACGGCGGTACCTGGCCCCGGTGATGTTGTAGCGACCGGTCTCCGAGTACACCGCGGCGTTGCGCGCGACGCGCGACGGTGACACACAGTCGAACGTGTCAGCGCCCGCAGCGACAGCGGCGAAAAGATCGTTGGGCTCGCTGATCCCCAGCAGGTGCCGCGGCTTGTCGGCGGGCAACTCGCTGCTGACCCACCCCACGATGGTGGCGAGGTTCTGCTTCTCCAGCGCACCGCCGATGCCGTACCCGTCGAAGCCCACGCCGTCGTCGTCGACGATCGATGCCAGCCCGCGGGTGGCTTCGCGGCGCAGATCCTCGTACTGGGCCCCCTGCACCACACCGAACAGTGCCTGCGAGGGGCGATCCGGGATGGCCGCGGTCAGCCTGCGGTGTTCGGCCAGGCAGCGCACCGCCCACCGATGCGTGCGCTGTACGGATTCCTCCTGGTAGCCGCGGGTATTCACCAGCGTCGTCAGCTCGTCGAACGCGAAGATGATGTCGGCGCCGAGCTGGTGCTGGATCCCGATCGACGCCTCCGGTGTGAACCGGTGGGTCGACCCGTCCAAGTGCGACGTGAAGGTGACGCCGTCGTCGTCGACGCGCGCCAATCGCTCCTTGCCCTCGGCGATGACGTCGTCGGCCTGCACACGTTCGCTGTCCATCGAGAGCACCTTGCGGAAGCCTGCGCCAAGCGACAGAACCTGGAACCCACCGCTGTCGGTGAAGGTCGGCCCTTGCCAGTTCATGAAGGCGCCGAGTCCGCCTGCGTCGGCGATGACGTCTGCACCCGGCTGCAGATACAAGTGGTAAGCGTTGGCCAGAAGTGCCTGGGCGCCAATCTCTTTCATCGTCTCCGGCAGGACCGCCTTGACGGTGGCCTGGGTGCCGACCGCGATGAAGGCGGGAGTGTGGATGTCCCCGTGCGGTGTTCGGATGACACCGGCGCGCCCGAGCCTGCCGGGCAGCTCGGCTTCGACGCTGAAATACGGGTCCGCCACGACGTGTATTCAATCAGCAGGCGATAGCCAGGCAAATTTGCGGCAATCCCGAGACCCCAACTGGGCAGCGCTACATACTCCTTGAGACGGTCCGCCGATCTTGACGGTCCGCGATGACAAAAGGAGAACAGTGTGAAGCGTGGGTTGGTGGTCGCCGTGGGCGGCGCGGCGATAGTCATCGCTGGTCTATCAGGCTGTTCGTCGGAGAAGAAGTCCGAGACCAGCGGCGAGACGTCTTCGGCTGCTTCTGCGGAGGGCAAGAGCACGGTCACGATCGACGGCAAGGACCAGGCAGTGCAGGGCACAGTCGTTTGCAGCACGATGGGTGAGAACGTCAACATCGCGATCGGCGACGCCACCACCGGCATCGGTGCGGTGGTCAGCTCGGGCGACAGCCCCACGGTTCACTCGGTCGGTCTCGGCAACGTCAACGGCGTCACCCTGGGCTTCCAGGAGAACGCGGGACAGGGCGAGGCCAAGGCCGAGAAGGACGGCAGCACCTACAAGATCTCCGGCACGGCCATCGGAGTCGATATGGCGAACCCGCTGCAGCCGGTGAACAAGCCCTTCGAGATCGAGGTCAGCTGCCCGTAGCTGATATCCACTCGTACGACACGACGGCGTCCTCAGGGGCGCCGTCGCTGTCTGTGCGGCCTTGACCTGTGCCAGAGTGGAAACCGTGAGCGCACGCCGGATGACTCGTCTGCTCGGTGCTGCGGCGGTGACGACCGGAGCGCTGCTCGCCACACCCATCCCCTCCGCGGCTGCCGAGTCGTGTCCCGATGTCGAGGTCGTCTTCGCTCGCGGCACGTTCGAACCACCCGGACTCGGCGGGATCGGTCAGTCATTCGTGGACGCATTCCGTAAAGAGGCCGCAGGGAAGACGGTCTCGGTCTATCCGGTGAACTATCCGGCCAGCACCGACTTCCCCACCGCCGTGCAGGGCGTCAGGGATGCGGCGAACCGGATCGAGGCCACGGCGGCCAACTGTCCCGATACGAAGATCGTTCTCGGTGGGTTCTCGCAGGGGGCGGCCGTCGCGGGGTTCGTCACGTCGGGGGCGGTCCCCAGTGGCGTCGACCCCGCAGACGTACCCGATCCGATGCCGCCCGAGGTCGCCAACCACGTCGTCGCCGTCACACTGTTCGGCAAGCCGTCGCCGAAGTTCATGGAGATGATCGACACGCCGCCCGTCGAGATCGGCGATCTCTATCAGGCCAAGACCATCGACCTGTGCATCTCCAACGATCCGATCTGTGCAGGCAGCGGCGACGGGGCCAATCACGCGCTCTACAACAAGAACGGAATGACCGACCAGGCAGCGGGTTTCGCGGTCGGCAAGCTTTAGCCTTTGTCGATTCGCCGCGACCCGCTTCCGCGGATTGCGACACGGTCACGGATGGATTGCTATCAGTGCATCAATGGTCCCAGCAGCCCCATTGATCACTATCGTCACATCAGCAAGTGCGGGCCGTCAACTGCGACGCCCTGCTCCCTGAAAGGTGTGACATGTCGCCGTTTGCTCGAATCGCTTCGGTACCGGTGGCGTCGGCGGCCGTTATCGGACTCGTTTTCGGAGTCGTCGTCGCACCGCCTGCCGGTGCGGAGCCGTGTACGGGCGCAGCCGCCGAAGCCCAACCTCCCACGGCGCCGAACGCAGCGGCCACGCCCGACCTGCCCGGCGTCAACGGTCCGCCGATCGGTCACCGGCCCCGCAAGGCCAACGACAGCGCGCCGCTGCCGAACCTGGGCCGGCTGTCGCGGTCGATCCTCAATTCGTTCATGCCGCAGTCGGCGCGGGTACAACAGCAGGCAGGCGTTGTCCCTCCGGCGCCGCCTCCCCCGGTTCCCGACGCGGCGCCCATTGCCGCACCCGCACCGCCGGCTCCGGCGCCGGGTCCTGCACCCGCACCAGCACCCGGTCCGCCGCCGGGCACCGCGCTCGTCGGCTGGGTCACCGGCCCTAACAGCCCGAACGACACCATCAAGCGCTTCGCGATCACCGGCACCGACCTCGGAATCATGTGGGACAACGGCGATCCCGTGAACAACCAGGTGCTGATGGCCTTCGGCGACACGATCGGGTACTGCAGTGTGCGCGGTAGGCAGTGGCGGTACAACACGATGTTCCGCACCAGTGACCGTTCGCTTGCCAAGACCGTCGCGATCCCGAACGGCGTTGTGAACAACAAGTATTCGGGATCGCCGCTCTGGGCACCCGCGCTGTCCAAGCAGGTCGTGAACAGCATCAAGTTCGCGCCATCGGAGACGGGCATCATCCCGACATCCGGTATCGCGATCGGGAAGACGCAGTACATGAGCTTCATGTCGATCAGGAGCTGGGACAGCCCCGGTCAGTGGACGACGAACTTCTCGGCTATCGCGGTCTCACCCGACAACGGCGAGCACTGGGGGGTCTACCCGCAGAGCGTCCGGCCCGCGTCAGGGGATGCGACGCCGCGGGTCCCGTATGTCCCTGGCGGCGAGAAGTTTCAGGTCGGGGCATTCCTCAAATCGGGCGACGGCTACCTGTATTCGTACGGAACTCCTTCGGGCCGCAGCGGGTCCGCGTTCGTCTCGCGGGTGCCGCAGAACCTGGTGCCGGAGCTGAGCAGGTACGAGTACTGGGACGGCGGGAATTGGGTGCCGCAGAACCCGGGCGCCGCGCAGCCGGTGATCCCCGGCCCGGTCGGCGAGATGTCGGTGCAGTACAACACCCACCTCAAGCAGTTCCTTGCGCTGTACTGCAATGGGAACAACGACGTGGTCGCGCGGACGGCACCGGCTCCGCAAGGACCGTGGGGCCCTGAGCAACTGCTGGTCGCGTCGAGCGACTTCCCCGGCGGCATCTACGCGCCCTACCTGCATCCGTGGTCGACGGGTAAGGAGATCTACTACAACCTCTCGCTGTGGTCGGACTACAACGTGATGCTGATGAAGACGGTGCTGCCGTAACCGAGTGGCCGCCCGCACACATAGGCCGCGCCGGCTAGTGCACGTGTTCGAGCAAGAGATCGGCGAGACGCTGCGGTTGGTCGAATTGAACGTACGTGCGCGCGTTTTCGATGATCTCCAGGCGAGAGGAAGGGAGCGTCTCGGCGAGCCGTTCGGCGTCTGCTAGTGGAAATCCCCAGTCGCGGGCGCCCCACACTATGAGCGCCGGGCGATCAAAGGTTCGCAGCCGCTCGGCGGCGGCCAGCGTGTGCTTTGACGAAATTCCTTGCAGCACAGCGCGTAGGTCAGCGCGCACACCCCGGTCGTGAAGCGACGAAAACCACGCTGACAGCAATTCATCGGGCAGCGGGCGCATCGTCAGGGGCGCGGCCATCAGGGCCGCCTGCCTCAACAGCCGCACCCGCAAGACCATATCGAGGCCGGCGATCGATCCCGGGACATGCGCACCGATGGCCTCGACCAGCCTGGCCACCCTCGGCGGGAAGTTCTCGAAGGCATCGCAGTTGGTGAGCACGAGCCGGTCGACGAGTTCGGGATAGTTCGCGCACAGAATCTGACACAGGGCACCGCCGGTGTCGTTTCCGACCACCGTGACGTCGTCCAACTGCATTCGTTCGATGAACTCGGCGATCATGGCGGCAAGTCCCGGCGGTGAGAGGTCGGCACCCTTATTCATCGGCACTCGATGCGCACCCAGCGGAAGGTCCACAAGAACACAGCGCACACGCTCTTCGATAAGCGGCAGCAGAGGATCCCACACACGGCTGTCGACAAATAGCCCGTGGACCAACAGCACACACGGACCGCTGCCACGGTCCTGATAACGCAATAAGCCCTGTTCAAGCTCGATTTCAGGAATCGATCACAACCTCCTGAAGCCAGGCTACGCGCGGCAGGTCGGTGAATCAGGTCCCAACAGTCACAACCTTGAAAGCCACTTCTGTATTTTCAAGGTTATGCAGTCGCCCGGAAACTTCGCTCCTCGGCGTGCTATCCCTACAACCTCTCGCTGTGGTCGGACTACAACGTGATGCTGATGAAGACGGTGCTGCCGTAGGCCGAATGCTAGGAACGGCTCACCAACGAGGTGACCCCGTCGCCAACGAAGCCCGCGACCAAGTTACCTCCCGGCAGGAGACCGAGACCGATCCCTAATACGTGCTCGACCAGATCACCGGCCTCATCGGCGATGTCGGCGAAGTTTTCGTCTCGTAGCGCGATGAGCATGTCGTTGAGGTCGGAGACCAAGCTGATGGCACTCAACAACGAACCCCAGACCGGAATCCAACCGGTGCTTTCATTGAGCGCCTCCAATTTCTTCTCCGAAGCACTGTTCGGGTCACCAATTGGGTGATCGCTCGGCGTGATAACCAATTTGGTGATCGTCCCCGCGCCGAGGTTCGCGACGTACACGTACCCGTCGGGTCCCTGGCTGAAGGCGACGGGCGCTCCCTGGGAGCTGTACAGATACTTCACGTCGCTGCGGTCATTGATATCGACGACGAACACCTCGCCGTCGTTGATGTCGGAGAAGAAAACATCATTCTGAAATTCCGCTGGGTACTGCGATCCCGTGTACACCCCGTCGGCACCCACGATTGCCCCGAGCTGATAGCCCGGCGCGCTCTCGCTGTGAGCGAACGCGCGGTAGGCGGGCGTTATCGTTATGTCGCCGTTGGCGACTGCCGCATAGAAGGCGGCGGCGCTCGCGAGACCCTGGTATCCCGGTGTGCGCAGATTGACCCCGTTATCGCCGCCTTCGAAGTACGGCCAGCCGAAATTCGCTCCGGCATGCCCGCTTTCGATCTCCTCCCAGCTGTTCCACCCTGTATTCGAGATGAACAGGCGCCCGTCTGGAGCGAAACCGATGGAGAACGGATTCCTCAGGCCTAGCTGGTAGACCTTGGCGTGGTTGGCGCTGAGATCGTCGCCCGGCTCGACAAACGGGTTGTCCGGCAGCCCCATACCGGTTATCGGGTCGATGCGCAGGATCTTGCCTGACAGACTGTTGATGTTCTGAACGCTGGCAGTGCGCGGGTCCGTCGTGTTGAAGGACGTGCCGTCGCCGATAGACACATAGAGAGCGCCGTCGGGGCCAAACGCGAGCGATCCGCCGGCATGACTCCGCGAATCGACCTTGATGTAGTCGTCGACGTATTCCCCTGTCTGGGAGTTGAATCCGGACTCGGGCTGGCCGATATTGCTGGTACTGTCGACGGCCCCGGCGCCGCTGATGTCCTGCAGCGTCTGGCCGGCGCCGCCCAGCAGAATGACTTCGCTGTCGGGAATCGCCGTGGTGTAGTCCGTCGCCGGATCAGCCGTATAGCGCACCAGGTAGGCAAAACGGTTTCCGCCGCCGTCCGGTCCCGCATTCGAGTTGGGGTTGCCCACGGTATCGGGAGGATCAACGACATAGAACGCGTAGATATAGTTGTGCTCCGGCTGACCTGGCTCCACCGGCTTCCCGAAATCGGGATGGAGCGCGATGTCGATCAGGCCGCGATCCTGAATGTCGTTCACTTTCGAACTGATGTCGATGAAGGTCGATTGCTGGCCGGTATCGGTATCGAATACCTTGATGACGCCGCCCTTTTCAGCGATATACATCATCGATGGATCGTGTGGCGCGAATTCAAACGCGATCGGTTGATTCAGGCCTGAAACCACGACCTGCTCGGCGACGACATAGTTTGACGTCAACGGCGGTGATGCAGGATCGCTGACCGGGTTCTCGTCGTCCAGTATCTCTATGCGCGCCGTTCGTGGATAAAGAATCGTCGAAGCGCTGTCCACGTTGATCAGTGAGACGACGAACGTCTCGGTCGGCTCTGACAGGTCGTCGTCGAGAATTTGAACGGGGATGTACGCGCGGTCTTGACCCACCGCCATGGTGATCGTTCCGTTGCCGCCGATATAGTCCTCGCCCGCGGTCGCGGTATCGGAGGTGATTCCGTACTCGATTGTCGACGGTCGCGTCAGGTCGCCGGTGCGGACGATGGGCACCATGACGGTCCCGTTTGCCTCACCGACTCGAGGGCTGGTTTCGAAGAAGATCGACGTCGTCGTCGGCGTCTCTGTCAGCGTTGCCTGCGCGCGGCCGAGTGGCTCACCTTGGGCTGACTGCGCCAAGTTGGCGACATTGACGAACGTTCGGTTGGGTGCGCGCCAGGCCCAGGTCAGCACCTCGAGCACGGACGGCGGCGGGGCGGTAGGTGCGACCGGGGCAGTCGCCGTCCAATCGACCGCAGTGGTGCCGACCAGGCTGGTGACGATGCGCGTCGCGCTGCTGCTACGCCAAGGCGGCGCTGCAGCGGGCAGTGTCGGCGCCGTTATCGTGCGTGTCGGTTGTTGCACCTCGTCGGCCGTCTTGCCGGTGATAGGGAGCGTGAAAATCCTTGCGGGTTTGATGTCGACCTGTGGCCGGCCGGATGGAAGGGTCTTCGTGCGCGTTTCGGGGAGTGCGGCGGAGATGGCAGTAGGCTCATCAGCTTTCGTGACTTTTGCTTCTTCGCGTTCAGCGTCGCGCTTCGTCCGCCTACCCGGTTGGTCCGTAGGGAGCCGCGACTTCGAAGCCGTGTCGGCGTCGGCCGGCCGCGACCAAACGATGTTGTTGTCACCCTTGCTCGGGCGGATGCCCAGAACGGCCAATATCCGTCGTGGCCGGAATGGCGATTGGAAGTTCTTCTTGCCTGACGGAGCCACACGCGGCTGCGCGTCGGGCTGACCGTCGGGCTGATCTGGTTCAGATGGCGGAGCGTCGTTGGAGGTGGGGTTCGACGTTTCGCCGGTGGTTTCGGCATGAGCCATCGCCTGGCCACCGGCCAACGCGGTCCCGATACCGAGGGCTACGGCTAGCCCGCCCACGCGCGCCACATATGCCGCCGGCACCCGCGGATTCGCCCCCTTGCTTGCGGTTGGGCAATTTTCTTGATCTTCATGCGTGCTATCAGAGGTCATTTGCTCAAACTCTCGCGTCTTGGCCTGATGCTTCGCAAACATAGTGGTTGCCTCGACCAAATTCGACTTTAGATGCTTCTTTGACTGCCAGTTAGTTGTATTCGCAAACACTTGCCGCGTCCGAATGAGTTAGCTGTAACAAAGAACTTTGACGCAGCTATGCAGATCTAGCACATTCTCGATGGCCACGTTTTGACCATGTGAACCCGCTGGCAATCGCCCTGCCGTTGCCTGAAAGCGTTGCTGCTAGCAACAGTGCAGCTCCAACGCCTGGCGAGGCGCCGGAAGATGTTTGCTATAGATCGCTTCGGTAATCAGCGGATGCGTAAAATTGGTTAGCGGGCGCACGGATCCCAAGGGTGTGACGCCCTACCTTGCCGGATAGGAAAATGTTCGCATCCGGCACCGAACCCCTTGCCTCGCCGCGATTACCAATCAACCACGCGGCCATGACCATTGGCGTATGACCAAGTACACGACCATCGCGATCGCCGCAGCGGCGATCGGATTCAGCACAGTGATGACCGTCGGTACGCCCGTCGCAAGCGCAAGCGAGAAGTCCGACTGCGCGGCCAAGGGCGGCACCTACACCGAGACCACCATCTACGACCAGACGACCGGGAAGTCCGGCACGAACTACCGCTGCTGCGTCAAGGACGGCGCCACCAACACCACCACGTGCACCAGCACGACGGTGACCACGGCCGAGAACATCCAGCCGACGCGGCCGGTTCACCGCATACCGGTCGGCGTGCTGACCAACGCGGTCGCGATCGAGCAAGCCCCATAGAGGTCAACCAGTCCGCGATGTTGGGATCGGTAGCAGCTCCAGCAGTTTCCAATTGCATCGACAAGAAGAGCGACGGGCAAAGGAACCACGATGAGCACCACCCACACCTTCAGACGAGGAATCGTCGGGCTGACGAGGGGAGCGTCTCGGCGAGCCGCTCGGCGGCAGCCAGCGTGTGCCTAGACGAAATCCCTTGCAGCACAGCGCGTAGGTCAGTGCGGACACCCCGGTCGTGAAGCGACGAGAACCACGCTGACAGCAATTCATCGGGCAGCGGGCGCATCGTCAAGGCCGCGGCCGCCATCAAGGCGGCCTGCCTCAACAGCCGCACACGCAAGACCATATCGAGGCCGGCGATCGATCCCGGGACATGCGCACCGATGGCTTCGACCAGCCTGGCCACCCTCGGCGGGAAGTTCTCGAAGGCATCGCAGTTGGTGAGCACGAGCCGGTCGACGAGTTCGGGACAGACGGCGGCATGCCCCTGGGACGCGAGTGTGCATTTGCGGACACGTTCTCCGCGTGTCGCGTACGAGGATTCACAGTCGCGTAGCGCCCAGCGCGTCGCCGCCCTCAGACGGTGCTACCTCGAGCAGGGTGACCCGCTCGCCGACGTAGCTGGCAGTCGTGGGGTCGTAGACGTGGTTGGTGATGATCAGGCGTGTTTGGTCGGCGTTCCATTGCACGTCGTCGAAGGAAATCACGCCGTCTTGGGTGAGGGTGTCGCCGATCTGTTCACCGGTAGCGGTGTCGATGACCGACACCTTGGAGGCGTAAGTCTCCGAGACCGCATCGTAGGCGTTGGTGTAGATCACCGCGCGGGTCTGATCGGTGTTGTACAGCACCGGGCCGTAGCTGGTTCCGGGACCGTATCGGACCGGGATGAGGCCGCCTTGGGTGATGGTTGAGCCGACCTGCTGGCCAGTCGCAGTGTCGATGACCGAGACGTGGGTGGTCTGCTGGTATGGACCGGAGCCGGTTCCGTTGACGTAGTAGTCGGTAACGGTCTTTACGATGACGCGGGTGCCGTCGTCGGTGATCTCGGCGACGGGGCCTGCGTAGTACCCGGGTTGAGTGAACGTGGTGCCGACCTGGCTACCGTCGGCGGGGTCGATGATGATCACCGTCGCGGCCGAATCGGTGTAGCTGCCCGTGGACAGGACGACACGATCGGTGCCGAGGGCGAGGACGTCGCCGCGTCCGGGGGCCGTCGTCGTGGTTCCGATTTGGGTGACGGTGGCGGTGTCGAAAAGCGCCAGGTGAGTAATGTCGTGGTGCGTCTCGGGGTCCTGGCTGTACGACACCACGGCGGCCAGCGAGCCGTCGGGACTGACATGTAGGTACGGCTGGTGACCCGCCATCGGAGTGGTGGAACTGCCAACTTGTGTTCCGGTGAGCGGATCGAAGACCGTCACGTGGATGGTGGACGTGTCCGAGGGCGAGTCGTAGGCGTTCGTCGCGAGCACGGCGCGGGTTCCGTTCTGGATCAATTGGAACGCGTCGTCCCCGTTGGGAAGTCGTACCGGCTCACCGGATTGGGTGATGGAGTCACCGAGCTGATCTCCGCTGGCGGTGTCCACGACCGCCACCGACGTAGTCGTCGTGGTCGAGCCGTAGTCGGTGGTGACGAGCACGGCGCGGGTGCCGTTGGCGATCAATTGCACGGGGCCGCTGCCCGTCTGTGTGAGCGTGTTCCCGCGTTGGGCGCCGGTAGCGGTGACGAGGACGATCATGCGGGTCGTGTAGCCCGCGGCGTCATAGCTTCTCGTGGTGAGGATGACACGGGAGCCGTCGGGGGTGCTGTCCACCGTCGCTGGTTGGCCGGTCAGGGTGATGGTGTCGCCGACCGGAGCGCCGGTGGCGGTATCGACCGTCGTCTCGAGGGTGGTGTAGTGGGTGTAGCCGTCGGAGCCGAAGGTGCCCGTGCTGGTGACCATTAGTATTCGGGCGCCGTCCGAGGTGTAAATGGCCGTGCCCGAACCGTCTTGGGTGATCGCGGTGCCGACCTGTGCGGCGTCGGCGGTGTCGATGATCCTCATCGTGGTCACCACCGAGGTGCTGTCGGGATCGACCGCCTGAGTGGTGAGCACGATGCGGGACGCGTCGTCACTTGCCTGAACGGTGGGTGCCTCTTGGAAGCTGACATTGGTAAATGTGTCACCCACCTGTGCGCCGGTGACGACATCGATGATCGCGACCTGAGACGTGTAGCCCGTACTGGAGTTGTACTGCGGGCTGGTGATCACGATGGCGCGGGTTTCGTCGTCGCTCACGACTGGGCCGAGAGATTGGAAGCTCGCTGCCTGTCCCTGCAGGACCACGGTGTCGCCGAGTTTGGCGCCGGTCGTCGTGTCGAAGACCGTCACCTCCACGGCGGACGCACCGGTGACCGAGTCGAAATCTTGGCTGGTCAGTAGCACGCGGGTGTCGTCGCGGAGCAAGACGGTGCTGCTTGGTGCGCCGTAGAGGTTCGAGTTCAGTCCCGGTTGGGTGATGACGTCGCCGATGCGCGAGCCGGTGGTGACGTCGAGCACCGACAGGTAGGTGTCGTAACTCCCAGTGGCCGGGTCGTAGGTGGACGTGGTGAGCAGCGCGCGGGTGTCGTCGGCGAATAGTTGCGGACCGACGTAGGCGTCGGAGTCGACGGTTGACCCGGTGGAGCCGGTTTGGGTGACGGCGGAACCGATCTGGTTGCCGCTGGCGGTGTCGACCACCACGACGTGGGTGGTGAGGCCATCACCGGTTGCGGTGTTGCCCGAGCGTGTGGTCACGATGGCGCGCGTGCCATCGGCGGTGAGGTCGACGGTGCTGGCATCGACCTGGCCGGCTTGGGTGACGGCGGTGTCGCTCATGGTGGCGCCGGTGGTGGTGTCGATGACCGTCAGCCGGGTGGTGGACGTATCTGTGCCTTGGTCGTAGGACGTGGTGGTGAGCAGGGCGTGGCTACCGTCGGTCGTCAGGTGGGTGAAGCCCTGCCCCGGTTCGCTGACGTCGGCGACAACGCCGTTGGGTGCAACCTCGACGGTGACGGTCCTGGTGATGGTGGATCCGTGGCCATCGGAGACGTTGACGGTGAACGTGTCGGAGTCCGCTCCACCGGTGGAGGAGGCGGCACCGCGTGAGGCGGTGGTCGGTACGTAGACGAAATGTCCGGTCGAATCGAAGGCCACCATGCCGCGGGTGGGTGCCGTGTCGAGGGTGTAGCTGAAGGTGTCGCCGTCGGGGTCGTCGACGGCGAGGTCGCCGGTCACAACGCCTTGCGCCGGGCGGCCCACAGTCGGATCGCCGGAGGCGATGGCCGCGTTGGTGGGCGCCACATCGAGGGTGACGTGGATGGGGGCCGAGGCGCCGCGGCTGTTGGTGGCGGTCACGGTGAAGGTGAACGTGTCGGCACCGGTGCTTGCCGCGTCATCGGCGGCGGCCGCGTGGCGGGCATCGTCGCTGGGGGTGTAGATGAATGAGCCGTCGGGGTTGACCGTTAGCGTGCTGCCGTCCGCGGTCGTGGTCGGCCCCGTAGGACCGTAGGCGATGGGAAGGTTCTGCGGATCGCGGGCGTTGATGTGCCCCCGTACCGTTCCGACCGGATCACCTTGCTGCAGAGCGTCTTCCGTATACGGATGCGCAGGATCGGGAAGCGCGGGCGGATCCACTTGGGTGCTGGTGACATGGACGCTGACCGTTTCGGTGTCGGTGTGTGCGGCAGTGGGGTTGAACAGACCGGTCAGGCCGTGGATATGAAGGCCGTTGGCGGGATTGGCGTCGCTGGCTGTCAGGGTGAAACTGTCATCGCCGACGTATCCCGCTTCAGGCGTGTACGTGACGTGATTGCCGTCGACCGTGACGGTGCCGTGCTGCGGTCCGCCCAGTTGACCTTCCGCGGGTGCGGAGTAGCTGATGGCGTCCCCGTCACCGTCGGTCGTCGGCAATCCTGTCAACAGGGCGGGGTGCTGGTTATCGGTGCTCAAACTGGTGGTCGTGGGCAGTTGGGGCGCTTGGTTGTCGAAAGTGTGTTCAAGTTCGCGGCGGATCAACGCCAACGCGCCCAGCAGCGTCGGCCCCGAGACGGGCGCAACCGGGCTGTTGGCCGCGCCCGGGGTGATTCCGATAGCTGCCAGCAGGCCCGATACGACGCGTACGACCGGGTTCGGCTGGGGCGCGGCGGCGGCCTGCGGCGCTACGTCAACAGCTGCGGTGGTCAAGCCGGCGGCGTTCTGGTTGGTGTTCGAAGTGTGCAGCGCGGGGGTCAGCGCGGCAGTGACCTGGCTGGTGGCGGTGCGCAGCGCGGTGTTGCCGTCTTGGACCGCGTGCAGCGTCGGGCTCACTACCCGGGAGGCGGGGTGGGGGAACGGTTGGGCTGCCGCGGCGGTGCCGGTGGCCGAACTGGTGGTGGTCGGCTGTTGGCTGCTGTGGGAAATCCGTTGGTGCGGGGAGGATTGCGAGGCGCTGGTTGAGGAGGTACCGGTCGTGCCGTCTTGCCCACTTGGGATCGGCGAGCCGGTGCTGTGGGTCGAGGTGTGCGCTCCGCCGGTGCTGGTGACGACACCGGCGACCACTTTGCGCACGGTGTCGGTGGTCTGCTGCAGCGTTCGGTGAATGACCTCACCGAGATCAGGGTGCTGAGACGACCTGGCTACCGGCGTGTCAGGTGTGCCGGCGCCCGAGGCGGTGTCGTGCTGGGCGGGCTGAGTGTCGCCGTCGGTGCCGTCGGCCCAGGCCACTCCGGGTGTGGAAGCGATGGCCGCCCCGATGCCCAGTGCTACCGCCAACGCCCCTACTCGTCCGATGTAGTGGCCGTAGCTGGACGTGGGTTCAGTTGCGGCGTTGCGCAGCGCGGCGGTGCGATGACGGCCCTTTATTGGCATGGTGAAGTGACGTAGTTGTGCGCATGACCGCCCCCGCTATGAAGACCGGGCTGAAACCGGTCGAGCTTGACAGAAATCCTGAGAATCCCTCAGGTGGGGACCAAGCTTAGAGTCCGCTTTCCAAGATCGGGAGTAGACGGAGCAAAAGAAGCCTGAAATATTTTCGGATGCAACGACTACAGCTCGTCAGCGGCACCATATTTAGCCGTTTCCGCTGCTCAAGCGTGAATCTCGGCCAGACTTGATCGTTCAAGAGCAAGTAAATTCATTTGCATGCTCGCCGAAACTGTGTGTTTGCTGTGCGTCATCCTCGGCGACCGTACATTTTCGCTTCCCGCGTTGCTTATCGAAGTTGATCGGTGTGATATACCCGCACTAGATGACTTTGTCGACACCGCAAATTTTCGCCTTTAGCCGCAGACGCGCTCGGACAGAGCCAGACAATATGTTTGCCATCTTAGGTGAGACGTTTCCATAGAATGTGTCTCATTCTGCGCTACAGCAAAGGAAGCGGATCCTGGCCAGGCGTGGCGGCGGGCAGCGGGTATCGGCGCGCGAGGTCCAACTGCACAGGCAGAGAAATGCTATGGCGGTGGCGGAGGGATTTGAACCCTCAGCGGACCACAGGTCACGACCCCGAAACGGCGCTGATCTGCGAAATGACATTTGGTGTAATTCGCTGGGATTCACTTGATTTGTGCCCAAGTGTGCCCAAAATGTGCCCACGGCCCACCCGTGGTGCGCCGCTCCGGTGCGAACGGAGTCGGATAAGGCTTCCCCAATATGAGGAAGGCCCCGGCGACCGCTTGCGACGGCCCCGGGGAATGGCCGAGAAAGGACCTCGACAATGTCAGAGAGTACGCGCCGCGTTAACGTCAAAGTGGTCGCCGACGATAAGGCCAAGCCGGTCACGCTGGCGGTGTCCCCGCGGGGGATGTGCAGCTGCGGGTGGATCGGGAGATCCCGGTGGACCACCTACGGCGCCAGGATTGACGCCGCGATCCACGCTGATGAGACCGGTCATGGTTTGGCTGATCCGTTGGTCTGGGAGGGCGAGTAGCCACCACGAACGCTGAACACCCCGGCACCATGTTTCGGTGCCGGGGTGTTCCTGCTGTTTGGGGGTAGCGGCTAAGGCAGATTCTGATTGATCCGGTTCAGGATTGCCTTTCGCCTCGCTTCCTCCTCGTCTTGATCAGCTTGTTTCTGCGTCTGGGCCTGTTCCTCTGCAATCTCGGCCTGAGTGGCTTCCCTCTCGATCTGTGTGAGGCGCGTGTTGATCTCCGGGATCAACGCCTCGACGTGTTCCAGCTCGGTGTCCTCGAGGCTCAGTCGGCTCGCATCTGGCCGTATGACCGATAGTTTTAGGTTCCAGTCGGTGGCTGCAAGTAAGTCCGCCTCGCGCTTGTTGATTGACCGAGATAGCAAGAGGACTACGGTGTAGCCGAGCTGATCCTTGCCGGATCCCGTCCAATCGCGTGACGTGGTATGCACGGCCTTTTTCTCAGTGTTCACCCGTACAACTTTTAACGGATCTCTCATCACAGCCGCTCTATCTCCTAATCTGGCTCTATTCCGCAGGATTGCGGCGAGATCGACGGTACCGCCGGAGGTGCCGGATGGCGGCGTTAGTTGATCTTCTCGAAGTTTCCGGGCACAAGCTCGTCACCCGACAATTCGGAAACACTTCGGCGCCAAGTCTCAATTGCGCACATGCCATCCCCGCGGGAGGATCCAACGGTGACAGAGGAACCGCTTGAACTTACCGATGAGATGGTCACGACGAAGTGGGAGGAGTTCGCTCATGCCATCGAAGTAGTCACGGCGCGAATATCCGATCCGAACGACTTCGTTCTCCAAACCTCTTCTCAGCTCGCGGAAGATGACGCGTTAACTAGCCCGTATCAGATGTCGCACTGCGCCAAATGGTGCCTCAATTCTGGCGTCGACCATTTACACGCACTCAAATCTCTTGTGGTCGACGGCCGCCGATACCACTCATCGGCGCCGTACAGCCTCGCGCGGGGCGCCCTCGAGAACCTCGGGGCGGGTTTTTGGCTTCTCCATCCGACGGAACAAACAACGCGAGTGGAACGCGCACTTCGTTGGTGGTCGAAGAACTTCAAGGATCAGGACAAGGCAACGAGTGATCTCGGTCTAGGCAACTACACGCCGTACGCGACGAAGCTTGCCATCCTGGTCGGCATGGCTGATGCCGTGCCGTGCGACTCCACTCGGTTGGGGAACGGCTACACGAGCTCCGAGGCGCTCAGGTACGCAGACGAGCACTCTTCCGCGCGTCGCCCTTTCCTGATTTGGCAACTGTGTTCGGGTTTCGCCCACGGGCGCCCCTGGGCGAGCCTGGGAATGAACGCAATGGAGAGCCGGGCGACCGACGATGAAGGTGTGAATCTTGTAAGGCTCACATCAGACCCTCGGCGCATTCTTGGTGTGACCTTACCTGCGATGCGTTTGTTGGAGGATTTGTTGCGGGTGTATCAGGAACGCTCGAAAGCCTCTTCCGAGTCGTCGTAGACGGGCAAAACGCGGTCATCCGCGAACACCCGCACCGTCTTCACATCCGAGCAGGGGCGTAACCACACCGGCCAAGAGTCATCTCGGGGGATGCTGCGCCCGCCGAAGTACCAGCGGGGCAACTCGAACGGCTCACCAACGGCCAGGCGCTCCGCCAAGTCTCCCTCCGCCTGCCAGACGCGCTCGGCGCGCAGCCAAGACCACACATCCCGCTCCAACGGCGACATATCCCAAAGCTCAAGCCGCGGGTCAAGTTGCCGACGTTCACGGCACCGCCCGGTCAGCAGCTTCTCGTACACACCGTCAATGTGAAACCCGGCATTACCACCACCATCGTTAACCCGCGGCATTCTCACGGTCCCATCTAGTGTTCGCCGCCCGCTGAGCCCGCATCGTCTTGTTACTCGGCCGCGCCGGCAAGTCAGTCTTGATCTGCTTCAACAACCGGGACACCGACTGCTCAAGCAACCGCATCTCACCTGACAGCCGGACCCGCACCTTGGCGTCCGTGGACTCCTCCCACGCACTGAAAAGCGCCACTTTTCGGTCGATTTCGTCCGAAATAAGGTCCAAAACAGCCCGTTCCTGGGCACTCCAAACCAGGTTCTGGCCCGACCGCTGCGCGGCAGACTCCAACTCTTTATCGAGGTCACGGCGTATTTTGCGTGCCTCAGGTGTTCTCGACATACTTCAGTCCTCCTAAAAATCAGCGTTAATGCATGCGGCCGGGGTTATCACCAGCGCCCTCCGGCGGGCCGTTGACCCACCCCTTCCCTTCCCGCACTCCCCGTCATTTGCGCAGGTCAGGGCAGTAATCCTGGGTGTTGTTCCGGTTGTCGTTTCCATCGACCGTTGGCTTGGCCTGCTTCTTGCGCGGTCTTGGTGGAATGGCATGGGGCGCACACCGATTGAGCGTTCGGCAGGTCGTCAGTCCCGCCGAGGTGAACGGGCACAACGTGATCCACTGCGGTCGCGGTGACCGCGCAGCGAGGCCCACGGATCTGGCACTGTCTTCCGTCGCGTTGCAGTGCGAGAGCGCGTGTGCGTTTCCACTTGGCGGTGCCGGTCGCCTTGCTGCTCGCGGTGCGTGGGCTTGTCTTCCAACCTGTGTGCTCGGTGCAGCGTTTGGCTGGCGGGTACACGATCACGCCGCATCCGTTGTGTCCACATTGTTTCGGGG
>CADEGF010000030.1 GCA_902826815.1 uncultured Mycobacteriaceae bacterium | reverse complement strand
GTCGACCCCACCGAAACACCCGGCGGACCCGAACCACCCGACAACCAAGCCGCCTGAACCCACACCGCAGGCAGATAGCCGACCGCGAAAGCCTTTAGGCCGAAGCGCCTGGTCCCGCGGGTACCACGATCAACTCGTGCGGGCGAGCATTCACCGATTCGGCACCGTTGGCGGTGACGATGACGATGTCCTCGATGCGCGCTCCCCAGTGCCCGGGGAAGTAGATGCCTGGCTCGACGGAGAACGCCATGCCTTCGGCCAGCGGTAGATCGTTGCCCGCAACGATGTAGGGCTCCTCGTGCACTGACAACCCGATGCCATGGCCGGTGCGATGCACGAAAGCATCGGCAAGACCGGCTTCGGCGAGCACGTCGCGGGCGACGGCATCCACCTGTTCCGCGGTAATCCCGGGGCGCACTGCCTCCACGGCAGCCCGCTGTGCACGTTGCAGCACCGAATAGCGCTGCGCAACATCGTCGCTCGGTTCCCCGATGCTGTAGGTTCGAGTCGAATCCGAGTTGTATCCGGGTTCGTAGGGTCCGCCGATGTCGACGACGACGACGTCCCCGGCGCGAAGCTCACGGTCCGAGCACTCGTGGTGCGGGTCGGCACCGTGCGGGCCGGAACCAACGATGATGAACGCCACCTCCGAATGCCCTTCGGCGACAATCGCTTCGGCGATATCGGCGGCCACGTCGGCCTCGGTCCGCCCCGGCACGAGGAACTCCGGCACACGCGCGTGCACCCTGTCGATGGCGGCGCCCGCCTTCCGCAGCGCGTCGATCTCGGCGCCGTCCTTGATCATCCGCAGCCGACGCAACACATCGGTGGCGAGCACCGGAACCACACCGAGCACCTCGTGCAGCGGCAACAGATGCAGCGCAGGCATCGCGTCGGTTACGGCGACACCGGCCGGGGCGCCGCCCAGCGCATCGGCGACCACCTGATATGGGTCCTCACCGTCCACCCAGTCCCGCACCGCGGTACCGAGTTCGGTGGCGGCGGACTCCTTCAGCGACGCCAGTTCCATCCGCGGGACCACGATGGTCGGCTCACCCGACGCGGGCAGCACCAACGCGGTCAATCGCTCGAAGGTCTGTGCACGGGACCCGATCAGGTAACGCAGGTCGTATCCGGGTGTGATGACGAGCCCAGCCAGGCCCGCATCGGCTGCGGCCGCCGAAGCCGCACGGAGTCGTTGCGCATACACATCAGTGCTGAATCGGCCCGCTGTCATGGAAGCCAGGCTAATCGGGGCTCGGATAGCTGGCGACCTCGATCAGGTTGCCGTCCGGATCGCGGCAGTAGTGCGACGTCATGGGCCCGAGCGCACCCGTCTTGGTGACGGGCCCCTCCGTGATCGTCACGCCGCACGACCGCAGGTGCGCGCCAACCTCGTCGGGGCTCATCTCGGCGATGAAGCACAGGTCGAGCGCTCCGGGCGCGTCGACCGCTCCCGTCTTCCAGTTCGGCGCACCCGTCGGCCGCACGTTGATCTTCTGGTTTCCGAACCGCAACGCCACCCGGCCCTCACCGAAAACCTCACGCTCCATCCCCAGCACCCGCACGTACCAGTCGGTGATGACGTCCACGTCGCCGGTGTTGAGCACGACGTGGTCGATTCGATTCAAGCTGAGGGCCATACCTCACGCTACTGTCGGTGACCGTGGCATCTCCCGTGTTACTGCTCGACGGCGCCAGCATGTGGTTTCGCTCCTTCTTCGGCGTGCCCTCGTCGATCACCGCGCCCGATGGCAGGCCCGTCAATGCCCTGCGCGGCTTCCTCGACGCCGTGGCCACCGTGATCACGCGCGAACGCCCCGGCCGGTTGGTGGTGTGCCGCGACGATGACTGGCGGCCGCAGTGGCGGGTCGACCTGATCCCCTCCTACAAGGCGCACCGCGTGGCCCAGGAGGAACCTGCGGGCCAGCCAGATATCGAAGAAGTGCCCGACGATCTGACTCCGCAGGTCGACATGATCATGGAGATCCTCGACGCATTCGGCATCGCGACCGCGGGCGCGCCAAACTGCGAGGCCGACGACGTGTTGGGCACCCTGGCCAGCCGCGAGCGCAAGGACCCGGTAGTCGTCGTGAGCGGCGACCGCGACCTTCTTCAGCTGGTTCGCGACGAGCCGGGTCCGGTTCGCGTGCTCTACATCGGCCGCGGCCTGGCCAAGGCGACAAAATGGGGACCCGAGGAGGTCGCAGACACCTACGGCGTGCCGCTCGACCGCGCCGGGCCCGCCTACGCCGAGCTGGCGCTGCTGCGCGGCGACCCGTCCGACGGACTACCCGGCGTGCCCGGTGTCGGCGAGAAGACGGCGGCAACCCTGCTGGCCCAACACGGTTCGCTCGAGAGCATCCTCGCCGCCGCGCACGACCCGAAATCGAAGATGTCGAAGGCCTACCGCGCGAAGCTGCTCGCGGCCACCGACTACATCGACGCGGCCGGTCCCGTTGTCAAGGTGGCGACGGACGCCGATGTGAATTTCTCGACACCGTCCGACGCACTGCCGCTGGCAGCGGAGCACCCGCGCAAGGTCGCCAAGCTCGCCGAGGAATACGGCGTCACATCGTCAATTGGCCGGCTGCAGAAGGCACTTGACGCGCTGCCCGGCAACTAGCTACTTGGGTCGACCGACCTCGTAGGTGCCGTTGTTGTCCTGGAACGTCACCGTCACCTGACGCTTGGTGCCGTCGATGCTGACCTCACAGTCGAAGGTTTCGCCCTTCTTCACGGTCGGGCTCTGACCGTCGTTGCACTTGACGTCCTTGACGTTCTTCGCACCGTAGCCATTGGACTCGTCGGTGAGGATCTGTTGAACGCCGGACTGCGCGGCGTCGACGTCGAGTTTGGTGGTGACGAAGAACCCCGGCTTCCAAAAGCCGAGCACGCCCACTACCACGACAACGGCCAGCAGCAGGCCGATGAGGCCGCCGACCAGCGCCAGCGAGCGCTTCGCGCCCCCCGGGGTCTCGGTCGAACCGAACTGCGGGTACTGGCCGGGTTGCTGCTGCCCGTACTGGCCGGGCTGGCCGTACTGCCCCGGCTGCTGGCCGTATTGGCCCGGTTGCTGGCCGTACTGCGGGTAAGCCTGCTGTGAGTAATCCTGGGCAGGCTGCTGGCCGTACTGCTGTTCGGTCGCCGGATACTGCTGTGGCGGCTGGTACGGCTGCTGCTGGCCGGGCTGCGGATACGACGGGTACTGCTGCGGCGAATAGGCGGGTGGCTGTTGCTGCCACGCGGGGTCCTGGCCGGGGGCAGGCTGCTGCCACGCAGGCGGCTGCTGCTGCGACGGATCGCTCGACGGCTGGTCCTGACCCGGCCACGGCTGCGTCTGGTCAGGTCCCTGCGGTCCGCTCATCGTCTCTCCCTGAAGTTCCTGGTGATCGCTGATACTGCCGACACCTTACCCTGCATCAACAGCCACGACGCCGCGTCGAACGTCGGCGATCGCGCGTTTCGCAACGGCGCGGAGTTCCGGTGTCGGAGCGGCATTACGCACCTGATCGGCCAGATCGAGGACCTGGCGGCACCAGCGGACGAAGTCACCCGCCGACATCGGCGAGCCGGTGCGGCCGATGTCGGACGCGTCGAGCGCGGACGCCAGATCGCCGGTGGTGGCCCACCGGTAGACGGCGGCGACGAAGCCCTCGTCGGGCTCGCGGCTCTGCGCGATCCGGTGCAGCTGCTCGTCGGTGCGCAGTTGGGCTGCCAACCGGCGGGTATCGGCCAGCGCGCGACGCAGCTTGCCGGTCGGGACCTCGGTGGCCTGCGGGGTTGCCGAGTCGCCCCGCGACTCATAGAGCACCGCGGACAGCACGCCTGCCAGTTCCGCGGGCGAAAGGCCCGCCCAGACACCGCTGCGCAGGCATTCGGCGACCAGCAGGTCGCTTTCGCTGTAGATGCGGGCAAGCAGTTTGCCGTCGTCGGTGACCCTGGGGTCCCCGTTGGTATCGCGAATGAAGCCGCGCTCGGTGAGCAGCACGACGATCCGGTCGAACGTTCGCGCCAGCGAGTTCGTCGCCGCGGCGACCTTCTGCTGGATCTGTTCGTTGTCACGCTCGATGCGCAGGTAGCGCTCCGCAAGCCGGACCTTCTCCTCGCGGTCCGGCAGCCGGTGACCGGGGTGGTGCTGCAGCTGATCGCGGAGTCCCGCGAGTTCTGGGTCGACGTCGTGGTCACGCTCCGGCCCGCTTCGCCTGCCCTTGGGCACTTCGATGCCTTCGGTGGCCGACCGCAATGCCGACGCCAGATCGCGGCGCACCCGAGGCTGGCGATGCTCCACCCTCTTGGGCAGCGTCATCGAACCCACCTTCGCCGATGCACCTGAATAGTCGGCCGACGATATCCTTCCGGCCCAACGGTTTTCGGACAGCACCAGCGGACGCGGATCGTCCTCGTCGCGAGCGGGCTCCAGAACCACTGCCAGCCCGGCGCGCCGACCGTTGACGATGTTGACGATGTCGCCGCGCCGCAACGACGACAGTGCATCGTTGACGGCCCTTCTGCGCTGCAGTCTGGACGCGCGGGACTGTGCCTTCTCGCGCTGGGAGATCTGCGCACGCAGCCGTGCGTAGTCGAGAACTGGCGGCTCGGTTTTCTGTTCTTCGCGCGAGCGCTCATCACCACGCCCGCCGAGTTCGGCAGCGATCTCGTCGAGCATCTTCTCGCCGCGTTCGATGCCCCGCACCAAGCCGACCACCGAACGGTCCGCCTGATACTGCGCGAACGACGATTCGAGCAGCTTGTGCGCCTGCGTCGGGCCCATCTGGTTCACCAGGTTGATCGTCATGTTGTACGACGGTGCGAATGAGCTGCGCAGCGGGAATGTGCGGGTCGATGCCAGTCCCGCGACCTCAGCCGGATCGACGTCCGGCGTCCACAACACCACCGCGTGACCTTCGACGTCGATGCCGCGACGGCCTGCGCGGCCGGTCAGCTGCGTGTACTCCCCCGGCGTCAACTGGACGTGCTGCTCGCCGTCGAACTTCACAAGTCGCTCGAGCACAACCGTGCGGGCGGGCATGTTGATGCCCAAAGCCAGTGTCTCGGTAGCGAATACGGCTTTGACCAGACCTTCTGTGAACAGCTCCTCCACGGTATGCCGGAACGCGGGCAGCATTCCGGCGTGATGTGCGGCGAGGCCGCGCAGCAGCCCGTCGCGCCACTCGTGATAACCGAGCACGACCAGGTCGGAGTCGGACAGGTCGGCGCACCTGCGGTCGATGATCTCGGTGATGCGGGTCCGTTCGACGTCGGTCGTCAGCCGCAGTGACGAGCGCAGGCACTGTTTAACGGCGGCATCGCAGCCCGCCCGGGAGAAGATGAACGTGATCGCCGGCAGCAGGTCTTCGGCGTCCAGCAATTCGATGACATCGGGTCGCGACGGTCCCCGAAAAATATTCGGCCTGCCACGGTGACCGCCACGTCCGCGCGGACTCCAATCGGTCAACCGGTCGGCCTCGCGACGGTGTGCGATGTGCCGCAACAGTTGTGGGTCCACCAGGAGCTCGCGGCCGTTCTTCCTCGTACCGCTGGACCGGTAGTCGAACAGGTCGAAGAGCCTCTTGCCGACCATGACGTGCTGCCACAGCGGCACGGGCCGATGTTCGTCGACGACAACCGTGGTGTCCCCGCGCACGGTCTGAATCCAGCTGCCGAATTCCTCGGCATTGCTCACCGTCGCCGAAAGGCTGACCAATCGCACGTCGTCGGACAGGTGCAGGATCACCTCTTCCCAGACGGCACCGCGCATCCGGTCGGCGAGGAAGTGCACTTCGTCCATGACGACGTGCGAAAGGCCGTGCAGCGTATCGGAGTTCGCGTAGAGCATATTGCGGAGCACTTCGGTAGTCATGACGACGATCGGCGCATCGCCGTTGATCGACTGGTCGCCGGTCAGCAGCCCGATTCGATCAGGGCCGTACCTACGCACCAGGTCGGCGTGTTTCTGATTGCTCAGCGCCTTGATCGGCGTGGTGTAGAAGCACTTTCGGCCCGCGGCAAGTGCCAGGTGGACGGCGAACTCCCCCACCACGGTCTTGCCTGCCCCCGTCGGCGCGCATACCAGCACCCCGTGTCCGTCCTCGAGTGCCCGACAGGCGCGCTGCTGAAAGTCGTCAAGCGTGAACGACAGTTGCTCGGTGAAGGCGGCGAGTTGGCCGCTAAGTGGCGTCGTCATCGACAACCACCCGCGACGAGGTCTGCACGGCGGTCGGGGGCTCGACCGGTGCGACGGAGCCGATCGCCGATGCCTGGTCGTCCGGGACGTGTTCGAGCGCCTCACGACGCGATTTGCGCCTGTCGTGGATGCGGGCGAACTGGATCGAGACCTCGAGCAACAGGGTCAGCGCCAGCGCGAGGGCGAGCATCGAAAACGGGTCCGACCCTGGGGTCGCGAACGCGGCGAACACGAAGAGCCCGAAGATCATCCCGCGCCGCCACGCCTTGAGGCGCGCATAGGTCAGCATGCCGACCAGGTTCAACATGATGATCAGCAACGGGAACTCGAAGCTGATGCCGAACACCAGCAGCAGGTTGATCAGGAACCCGAAATACTGATCACCCGACAGGGCGGTTACCTGGACGTCGCTGCCGACGGTCAGCAGGAAGTGCAGCGCCTTGGCCATCACGATGTAGGCGAGCACCGCGCCGGTCACAAAGAGCGTCGCACCGACGGTCACGAACGCCATCGCGAAGCGACGTTCCTTCTTGTACAGCCCCGGCGTGATGAACGCCCAGATCTGGTAGAGCCAGACCGGGCAGGCCATGATGAGGCCCGCGGTCAGTGAGACCTTGAGCCGCAGCATGAACTGATCGAACGGGGCGGTGGCCAGCAGCCTGCACTCGCCGTCTGGCGCGATGGTGGCACGCGCAGACGCGGGCAAAGAACAGTACGGGCCGCGCAGCCATTCACCGAGGCTGTGAAAGCCGAAGAGGCTGTTGGTGTACCAGAAGAACCCGATGATCATCGTCAGGACGACGGCGGCCGCCGCGATCAGCAGCCGGTTTCGCAGCTCGCTGAGATGGTCCACCAGCGACATGGTCCCGTCGGGGTTGACGCTCGCGCGACGTCCGCGCGGATCCAGCCGCTTGAGGAACCCGGGGGTGTGCACCAAATTCGCCTAGGGATATATGAACACGGACAGTCGACGCGGCGTCATGCCGCGGTCGGTCGACGTGGGCTCAGGCCGGGCGCTTGTCGCCGGGTTCGGATTGCGGTTCGGGGGTGTCGGCGCGCTCCGACTCGATCGGGGTCGCCGGCTTTTCGGCGGCCTCCGGCTTGTCCTTCATCTCCTTGACCTCGGACTTGAAGATTCGCATCGACTGTCCCAGCGAACGGGCCGCGTCAGGAAGCTTCTTCGCGCCGAACAGGAGAACGAAGACAGCAATGACGATTACCCAGTGCCAGGGTTGTAGACCGCCCAATTTGGTCACCTCCAGAGTCTGGGGGCGAGTCTACCCGCCTGTCTGGGCGCCGACGCCATACGCGTGAAGTGCGGCGGTCGCCGAATCCCGAACCCGCTGGGCCAGCGAATCCGGCGCCAGCACCCGCACCCCCGAGCCGAACCCGAGCACGAAGCGCGCCATCCACTCGTCGGAGGCGTATGTCATCGCGGCCTCGCAGGCTCCGTCGGGCAGTTCCCTGGTGACCCGCAGCGGGTAGTAGTCGAACATCCAGGACGCCGAACGGTCGATGAGCAGCGTCGCCGACGGCAGCGACGGGTCCGCATCGAACAGCGACGTGTCCGGAGGGGCCGCCACAGCGGGTTCAGGGGGCGCCGACGGTTCGTCGAGCACTGATGCGTCGACGATGCGGTCGAACCGGAACAGCCGCACGCCCTCGGCGGACCGGCACCACGCCTCCAGGTAGCTGTGTTCGTCGACCAGCACCACCCGAATCGGGTCGACGGTCCTGCTGGTCAGCGTGTCGTGCGAGGCCGAGTAGTACTCGATGGTCAGCGCCCTGCCGCCGCGCACCGCCTCGCGCACCGCGGCCGCCGCCTGGCTTTCCACCGGCGCGGGTTCGTCGACGGCGCCCTCGGAACCGTGGTCGAGGGTGCCCGCGGCGGATTCGATCTTCGCGATCGCGCTGCGCGCTGCCTCCGGGTCGACCATGCCCGGCACGTCCACCAGTGCTCGCAGCGCGACGAGGACACCGGTGGCCTCCGGCGAGGTCAGCCGCAGCGGATGGTCGATACCCGCTGAGAAGGTGACCTCGATGGTGTCGCCGGAGAACTCGAAGTCGATCAGGTCGCCGGGCCCGTAGCCGGGCAGGCCGCACATCCACAGCTGGTTGAGGTCGTCGCGCAGTTGCTTCTCGGTGACGCCGAGATCCGATGCCGCGTCGGCATAGGTGATCCTCGGATTGGCCTGGAAGTACGGGACCATGTTCAGCAGCCGGACCAGCCGCTCGGATACGGGACTCACAGGACACCAGCCTGGGCGCGCAGCCGCTCGAGCACTTCGTCGCGCAGTGCCTGCGGTTCGAGCACGACGGCGTCGGCGCCGTAGCTCGCGATCTCGCGGGCCAGCCGGTCGGACATCCCGATGTCGATGCTGATCTCCTCGCCATCGCGATCGTCGAGCGTCCGTGGGCCAAGCACGAGCGCAAGCCTGCGCAGCGCGGTGGCGCGCCCGTCGGCCACCCACACCTTGGCCTGCGTTCCAGTCGGTGTCTCGCCGATCACCCTGTGCACGATCTCGCGCAGGTTCACTCCGGCAGGCGGCGCGACGGCACCTGAAGGGCCGACGGTCTTCACGTCCGCGCCGATGCGGGACAACCGGAAGGTCCGGGTGGCCTCACGGTCGCGGTCGTGGCCGACGAGGTACCAGCGTCCACGATCGGTCACCACACCCCACGGTTCGACGGTGCGCGTCGTGTATGGCTCGCTGCGCGCAGGCCGGTGCGGGAACTGCACGGCCTGCCCGGAGTTGATAGCGGACAACAGGATTCCCAGCACCTCTTCGGAACCTCGGATGCCGGGCATACCTGCCGTGGAGGTGATGGCGATGCCCGCGTCTCCGGCGTCGACGTCGACGCCTGCGGCCCGCAGCTTGAGTAGCGCGCCCTGGGTCGCGGTGATCAGCTCAGGCGACTCCCACAGCTGGGTGGCCACCGCTACGGCGGCGGCTTCGTCGGCGGTCAGGTCGACGGCAGGAAGCGCGTAGGCATCACGATTGATGCGATAGCCCTCGGTCGGGTCGAACTGCGAGACGCGGCCGGTCTCCAGCGGGATGCCCAGGTCGCGCAGTTCGTTCTTGTCCCGCTCGAACATGCGGGAGAACGCCTCGTCACTCGCGCTTTCGGAGTACCCGTAGACGGTCTCCCTGATCCGTTCTGCACTGATGTAGGTGCGGGTGGACAGCAGCGCGATGACGAGGTTCATCAACCGCTCGACTTTGGAGATCCCCACGGGTTCACAGCTTAGGGCGTCCCGAGGTGACGGCGATGCGCGTGGTCTAGGGACACAGGAAAGCGATCGGGGGGCAGTGGGCCATCTACAGTGAGTTGTGGGCACCCGTTGGCAGGACACCTCCCTGCCCCGCGGCGACGACTACGACGCCCGCTGGCGCAAGCTGGCCGCGGCAGGTAAGAGCATTCACGGTGAGGCCGATCTGGTCGAGAATCTGCTGCGGAGTTCGAACGCATCCCGGGTACTGGACGCGGGATGCGGTACCGGTCGGGTGGCCATCGAGCTGGCGAATCGCGGATTCTCGGTGGTCGGGATCGACTCCGATGCGTCGATGCTGAGTGGTGCCCGTGCGAAGGCACCCGAGTTGAGCTGGGTGCATGCCGATCTCGTCGACACCGACGAGCATGTCGACGCGACGTTCGACATCGTGCTGGCGGCAGGAAACGTGATGATCTTCCTGACGCCGGGCACCGAACGCGATGTCGTCGGCCAGCTCGCGGCCCGACTGGCGCCCGGTGGCCTACTGGTTTCGGGCTTCCAACTCAATACGGGGCGACTGACGGTGGAGCGCTACGACGAATACGCCGCAGCGGCCGGCCTTCAACTCGAGCATCGTTGGTCGACATGGGACCGCAAACCGTTCGCCGGAGACGACTACGCGGTATCGCTACATCGACGCGATTAGCCGCTTGACCCGTTCGTCGACGGAGCGGAACGGGTCCTTGCACAACACCGTGCGTTGCGCTTGGTCGTTGAGCTTGAGATGGACCCAGTCGACGGTGAAATCGCGGCCGGCTTCCTGTGCGGCGCTGATGAACTCGCCGCGCAGCTTCGCACGGGTGGTCTGCGGCGGGGTGTTCACCGCGTCCTCGATCTCCTCGTCGGTGGTGACCCGCGTGGCCAGACCCTTGCGCTGCAGCAGGTCGAAGACTCCCCTGCCCCGCTTGATGTCGTGGTAGGCCAGGTCGAGCTGGCTGATCTTGGGATCGGACAGCTCCATGTTGTAGCGGTCCTGATAGCGCTGGAACAGCTTGCGCTTGATCACCCAGTCGATCTCGGTGTCGACCTTTGCGAAGTCCTGACTCTCCACCGCGTCGAGCTGACGCCCCCATAGGTCGACGACCTGCTCGATCTGCGGGTTGGGCTCGCGGGTCTGCAGGTGTTCGACCGCTCGCGAGTGATACTCGCGCTGAATATCCAGCGCGCTGGCCTGACGTCCGCCCGCCAACCGCACGGGTCGCCGTCCGGTCAGGTCGTGGCTGACCTCGCGGATCGCCCGGATCGGGTTGTCCAGCGAGAAGTCGCGGAACGCCACACCTGACTCGATCATCTCCAGGACCAGCGCGGCGGAACCCACCTTGAGCATCGTGGTGGTCTCGCTCATGTTGGAGTCTCCGACGATGACGTGCAGGCGCCGGTACTTCTCGGCGTCGGCGTGCGGTTCGTCGCGCGTGTTGATGATCGGGCGGCTGCGGGTGGTCGCCGACGAGACGCCCTCCCAGATGTGCTCGGCGCGCTGGCTCAGGCAGAAGGTGGCGGCCTTCGGCGTCTGCAGCACCTTGCCCGCACCGCAGATGAGCTGGCGGGTGACCAGGAACGGCAGCAGCACGTCGGAGATGCGGGAGAACTCGCCGGCGCGCACGATCAGGAAGTTCTCGTGGCAGCCGTAGCTGTTGCCCGCCGAGTCGGTGTTGTTCTTGAACAGGTAGATGTCGCCGCCGATGCCCTCGTCGGCCAACCGCTGCTCGGCGTCGATCAGCAGGTCCTCGAGCACCCGCTCGCCCGCCCGATCGTGGGTGACCAACTGCACAAGGCTGTCGCATTCGGCGGTCGCGTACTCCGGGTGGCTGCCGACGTCGAGGTACAGCCGCGCACCGTTGCGGAGGAAGACGTTCGAGCTTCGGCCCCACGACACCACACGACGGAACAGATAGCGTGCGACTTCGTCAGGGCTGAGCCGGCGATGTCCGTGAAAGGTGCAGGTCACACCGAATTCAGTTTCGATGCCCATGATCCGTCGCTGCACCTCATCGAGCTTACGGGGTGGTTCCGACTCGTGGCGCACCAGCCGCGCGGTTGCGGTCAGCTTTCCTGCCGCGTGAGCGCGCCCGCGGGTGCGCCGAGGATTCTCTCGAAGGCGTCGGTGTAGGCGGCGATGACGCTACCGACCCTTGGCCCGCGGAAGTCCAACACTTCGGATCCGTCCGCATCGATGGCGTCGATGATCGCATCGGCGAGATGAAGCCCCATTCCCGCGATGATGACGGCCGCCTCGTGCGGGTGCACGGTGTCGAAAGCCCCTTCCCGACATCCCTGCGTGATGATCGCTTCGAGCGCCGGGGTGTTGGTGCGCATCGCCTCCTGCGACATCTTCTGCCGGAGCAGCGAATTGTTCTCATGCCGCCACAGCCGCATCGCGGTCGCCACCTCCGCGGAGTGTTCGGCCTTCCAGGCGTTCGATGCTGCGAAGTAGGCATGCAGCTTCTCGAGAGCACCGAGATCGGAGTCGACGACGGCCTGCAGCGCCGTCGCGCCGCTCTGGCCCATCGACTCGACGATCCCTTCGAGCAGGGCCTGCTTGGAGTCGAAGTAGTGATACAGCGCGCCTTTGGACATTCGCAGGTCGTCGAGGACGTCCTGAATCGTCATCGCCTGATAGCCCTTGTCGTGCATGAGTCGCAGCGCCGAGTCGAGGATCTCGCCGCGACGGGCGGCGTATTCGTCGGGCTTTACATGGCGTGCCACGCCACCTAGCCTATCAGTAGACCGCTGGTCGGTTTATTAATCGGGAAGGGACGTCGTCTTATGCATCAGCCGACACCAGAGGCGGTCCGACGAACCACCGCATTCGCGCGCGTCATCGGCCCGTTCGTCACCGCGGCGACCGTGATCGTCGCCGTCCGGCTCCCCGACCTCGGCGCCCTGGTCGACGATCTGTTCGGCAACAGCGTGCTGCCATGGATTCTCGGCGCGATGATGTTGGTCTGCGGACTCGTCATCATCGCCTTCCACCAGTATTGGCACGGGCTGGCCGCGATCGCGATCTCATTGTTCGGCTGGTTCGTCGCGCTGCGCGGATTGACGCTGATGGCCTTTCCCGCCGCGATCGAGTCCGGAGCCGGGTCGACGCTTGCCAGCCCGGGCCTACTGCTGGGCGCGCGGATCTTCTTCCTGTTTCTGGCCGCGGTCGGCGTCTGGCTCACCTACGTCGGCTGGGTGCCGCGGCATAGCGGGGCCCCTGTGGATAACGTCAGCGCCGCGGCCCGCTGATCTGCCAGCATGAGGCATGGGGGGAAACACCGAAGTCGATCTGGACGCGTTGCGCGCCGTCGCTGACCACGTCACCGAGGCCGCCGATGCCATCGCCGAAATCCATTGGCCCACAATGCCCGCAGCCGAACTCGCGGGCTCAACGGTGGGCAACGTCGCTGCACCCGATCTCATCGCGGCGAAACTCACCGACGTGATCGCGAACATGCGCGGGTGGGCGGTCGCCGCGCGGATGGCCGCTGACGCCTTCGAACGGGCCGACGTCCGTAGCGCCGACCGCTTCCCCCGCCGGTGAGTCGGCCGACCGTCGGGCAGGCACAGGCGTGGAATCCCGACGCGTTGCGCGGCATGGCCGACGAATGGGACAGTGCCGCAGCCGATTTACGGACCCGCGTCGACGCCGTGGTTCGCGCGATAGACCGCAGCCGTGACTTCTGGACCGGATCTGCAGCCGAGGCCGCCCGCGGTCACGGAGCCACGATCGCCGCGGCCGGTGCGCTGGTGACGCGGTGCCTGATCACCGCCGCCGCGGCGGCGCGCGACGGTGCCACACAGATGGGTTCTGCGCGAAACGATCTGCTCGCTCTGCTGTCCGGCTCATCCCCACTTCTGGTCTCGCTGACCGGCGGCAGCGCGGATGTGACTGCCGAGGTGCTCGACGCGCGGATCGAGGCCGCGCTGGACCGGCTCGGGGCAGCAGACGCGGACGCCGCACACGACATCACAGAAGCGCTGAACCCTGCGCACGCCCCGAAGACGGGTACCAGCCCTGCCGGCGCGTGGCCGGTGCCGTTGGCCGACGTCGTGGCAGGCTGGTCGGTGATCGGCCAGGATCGCATCGCGAGCCAGATCGACGCGATGACATCCGAACAGCGCCAACGACTTATCGACGAATTCCCCAAACAGGTCGGCAATACCGACGGTCTGCCATGGGATATGCGGATCGCGGCCAACCGGGTCAACATCGCACAGGCGATCGCCGATGAACGCAGCAGCGGCGGCCCCGGTTCGCAGCGCCGGGTGGCGTTCTACCAAAGCCTGCTGGCCGAGGTCGACGACCCGACGCGCAGCGGCCGCCGGGTGGACAGGCAGATCCTCGCCTTCGACCCGGAGCGGGCATCGCTGATCGAACTCAACGGAGACCTGGCGACCGCAAGGAGCGTCGCGGTCATGGTGCCGGGGATGAACACCACGATCGAAGATTCGGCGGCGAACACCACGACGGCGAGGCGGTTCGTCTCGGCTACCCGCGGCGAGGTCGCAGCGATCACCTACCTCGGCGGCTCCTTCCCCCGCGGCGACAACGTCGCCACCGGCGTCGTCGATGCGGCCGACCCCCGATACGCACTCGACATGGCGCCGCGTCTGGTGGCGTTCAGCGAAGACGTCGACCGGACGGTCGACGCCACCGGCCGCGACATCCCCGTCACCTACATCGGCCACTCCTACGGCGGTTCGATCATGGGCACCGCGGAGGTCCTCGGCCTGACCGCCGACCGCACGCTCTATCTCGCGGCGGCAGGCGCGGGCGTCGGCGTCGACGACCCGTCCGACTGGCACAACCGCAACCCCGACGTGCTGAGGTTCTCGATGACCGCACCCGGCGACCTGATCGAGGCGGTGCAGGGCAACCCGGCCAGCCCCCACGGCGCCGACCCCGACGAGATGGCCGGTGTGATCCGTTTGCAAGCAGGCGATTACGACGACGGCAGGCCGATGTCGGGGCCGCGGGCGCATACCGACATCGTCAACGTGCCGTCGGATTCATGGCGCAACATCCTCGCGGTCATCACCGGCGATTCCGATACTCTGCACAGGGCGGCTGCCGGTTAGCTCGGCGGGATTCCGACGTTGCGGACCCGGCGCTGCACAGCGACGATCTCGCGCAGTCCGTCGTTGAGCAGGCTGCGGTTCAGCGGCGATAGCTCCGACATCGTGATCACGTCGCCCGGAGTGTGGCCCGCGCCGATCTGACTGACCTGGTGGGCCATCCGTAGCCGTTGCAACATCACGAAGACATCGCACAGCGTCTCCGCGTCGCTTTCACTGATCGCACCTGCCTGCGCCGCCGCACTAAGCCGCGCAGGCGTCGACGCCGAGGCGACGCCCGCGCTCAGACCACCCCACCGCGCCAGGTTCACGATCGGCGTGATCGCGTGGTGCTTGAGGTCGAATGTGCCGCTGCGCCTGGACAGTACATCGCGCAGCGACCGGGTCTTGACCACCCGCGCGGACAACGCGTCGAGCCGCTGCAGCCGCAGCGCATCGGAGTGCTCGTCGCGCATCGACCGATAGGCGGCGGGCACGGTGTGCAGAGATGCGTCACCCCACACCACCCGCCCGTCGATGAGCAGTGACGACATCATCAGACCCTGACCGCGCAGCGGGTCGTCGAGCCAACCCTGCGCAGCGGCGACCCAATCCGACTGCGAACGCGAAAACAACGGCGCGTAGGCGACCGCCCCGTTGCTGTCGTGCGGTAGGCCGCACCCGTCGAGGATCTCGTGCGTGCGCGCCGCGAGGCCTCGCAGACGTTCACTCGCAGAGGACATGTCATCGCGCCACGACATCGCGCTGTCCACATCGGACGACGGCACAGCTTCACGGCGGGCGACGCTGCCAAGCGTCAGCCACGCAAACCCTTCGACAGCCCCGTCCGCTTCGGCCAGCGCCAGCTCGAGCGCCCTTCGCACCAGGCTGTCGATGACGACCGAAAGGATGGCGCTGGTCGCCGACGCCTTCGTGCCGTTGCGGAACAATTCGGCGGCGACCCCCGTTACCCGATGGCCGACTTCCTGCAATTCGCTTGCGTCGCCTGCCAATCCGATGGAGCGCCGCAGGCTGAAGCTCTGCCGCGCCGATGCGGCGAGCAGGTCGGCGTCTTCGAGCACGCCGACGACCTCACCGCGCGCGGTGACGACCGGCATATGCTTCATTCCGCATTCCAGCATGTCCATCAGCACGGTCTCGACTGTCAGGTCGGCGGTGACGCGACGGGCAGGTGCACTCATCACCCGGGTGATCGGTTCGTCGATCGAGACACCGGCGGCGACCACGCGGGTCCTCAGGTCGCGGTCGGTGAAGATACCCAATTCGCCGTGCGACAACCGGATCAGCGCGTAGGACACGTGGTGCTCGGTCATCCGGCACACCGCATCGCGTATCGACGCCTCTGGTCCGACGACGAGCACGTCGCCGTGAACGAGTTCGCCGACCGGCCTGCTGTCGGTCGTCGGTGCGATCGTCGGGCGGTCGGTCCGGCTGCTCGCGTTCCATGCGTTCGACGCGAGGAACGCCAGCCCTGCAGGCTTGGCGAACTGCGACCGGACCAGCGCACCCGGTAGCCGAATCAAGGTGCTTGGCACGGTCGTTCGCGCCACGAACTCCATCCCGCCGCCGGTGAGCATCGGGGTGTAACCGAAGATCCCGCCCGGCTCGACGTCGTCGATGATGGTCGCGTCGGCGCTCGCATGCAGCGTCACCGCTCCGCTGCGGACCATCCACACGTCGTCGGGCACCCGCGTCGCATAGTCGGCGACGACGGCACCGGCCGGAAAGTCGACCAGTACCGAACCGGCAGCCAACTCGGCGAGCTCCTCGTCGGCCACCGCCTGGAACGGCGTGTACCCGCCCAGGAAATCTCTTAGCGCGTCAGTTCTCTCGGATGAGTTCGGCACACTTCTCCGCCATCGTCATCACCGTGATGTTCGGGTTTACCGAGGGGAGTTTCGGCATCGCGGAGGCATCGACCACCCGCAGCTTCTCGACACCCTTGACGCGCAGCCGCGGATCGAGAACGGCCATCGGGTCGCTGACCGAACCCATCCGCGCCGTCGCGGCGGGGTGATACACGGTGTTGTGACACTGGTGGATGTAGTCGAGCAGCTCGTCGTCGGTCGTCGCATCCGGTCCTGGCGCGAGCTCACGACCAACCCACCCGGCGAGCGGCGCCTGCTCGGCGATGGTGCGCGCCAGCTTGACGCCGGTCAGCATGATCCGGTCGTCGTAGCCCTCGGCGTCGGTGAAGTAGCGCGGGTCGACCCGGGGACGGTCACGAAAATCCCTACTGCGCAGGCGCACTGTGCCCCTGGACCGACCCTGAGTCACATTGGGCGTCAGGCAGAATCCGTTATCCGTCGTCGGATAGCCGCGGCGGAGCGTGTTCATGTCGAACGGGACGCTGCCGTAGTGCATCATCAGATCCGGCTGGGTGCAGCCGTCATCGACGGTGGTGAACAGACCGATCTCCCACCATTGCGTCGACTCCGTCACCATCGGCTTCGACGCCTCCCAGAACACCAGGCCTTCGACATGGTCGTCCAGGTTGGAGCCGACGCCAGGGGAATCGACGCGCACGTCGATGCCCATCTCCCGCAGGTGCACGCTCGGGCCGATTCCGGAGAGCATCAACAACTTCGGCGTGTCGATCGCCCCGGCGGTGAGGATGACCTCGCGCCGCGCAGATACGGTGTCGTGGCCGGTGAGGTCCGGCCGTTGATAGCGGACACCCGTGGCGGAATGGGCCTCGTCGAAAAGGATCTCGGCCACCCAGCACCCGGTCCGTACCTCGAGATTGCGCCTTGACTCGAGGATGGGGTGCAGATACGCGTGCGAACTGGACATCCTTGTGCCGTCTTCGGCGGCGTTGATCTGGAACCAGCCTGCGCCGTTACATACCGTCTTGCCGCGGTTGAACGCCACGGTGGGCATCCCGACCTTCGCGGCCGCATCGAGAACCGCTGCGCCGCATGGATCGTCCGGCGGCACATCGCGCAGATTCACGGTCTCCTTGAGCCGGCCGGTCAGCGGCAGGACTTCGGCGGCGCTCCACCCGTCGGCGCCCATGGTCACCCACTCGTCGAGACATTCCGCAGGCGGGAGGAACGCGATGCACGAGTTGTGCGACGAGCAGCCGCCGAGCACCTTTCCCCTGGCGTGCCGCATGAACGAGTTGCCCCGTTCCTGCGGCTCCACCGGATAGTCCCAGTCATAACCCGAGTCGAGCAGATGCATCCACTCGGACAACACCAGGATGTTGTCGTCGCCGACGTCGGACGGACCCGCTTCCAGCACGCACACGGTGACGTCCGGATCCTCCGAAAGCCGTGCGGCCAGTGCGCATCCCGCCGTTCCGCCACCGGCGATCACATAGTCGAATGTGCCGGCGTCACTCATGTCACGCCTGCTCGAGTGGCTTCTGGGTCTCCGCCTCTGCGACGGTCGCAGCGGCATGCGACTCCAGGGTGCCGATGTGGTGACGGCCCTTGATGCCGTACCACAGCAGGCCCGCGCCGAGGATGACGCCGATGTAGACGAACGCGCCCCAGGTGTTGTACCAGGGCTCGCCGTACACGTCGACGCGCGGCCACGCCAGGTTCAACGCCATCAATGAACCCCAGGCGACGGCGAAGATGTTCACCGGCAGCCCCCACTTGCCCATTGTGAAGTAGCCGCCGTCGGCGAGATCCTTCGGCGGCCATTGACCTTGAAGGCGCTTCTTCAGCATCGGACCGGTCACCATCAGGTACGCCAGGTAGATCATGATGATCGCGATCGAGGTCAGCACCGTGAAGATCTTGGGCTGGCCGATGTTGATGACCAGGATGATCGCGGCAATCAGGCCGATGACGATGGCCGGGATGATCGGTGTCTGCGTCTTGGGGTTGACCCTCGCCAGCTTCTCGCCGAACGGAAGCGCGTTGTCCCGCGCCATCGCGAACGACAGCCGAATGGCGGCGGTGTGCACGGCCAGTGTGCACACCGTCACCGCGACGACGATGCAGATCAGGAAGATCTTGCCAAGCGGACCCCACATCACCTGTTCGACAATGTACTGCAGACCGCCGCTGCTCTCGCCGATCTGTGGATCGTCCAGGTTCGGCGCGGACATCACCGCGAACACCAGGATGGCGCCGCCGATCACGAACGAGGCGAGGATCGCCCTGAAGATCGCCTTCGGCGCGGTGCGGCGCGGTTCGACGGTCTCCTCGCCCAGCGAGGACGCCGTGTCGAAGCCGTACATCACGTAGAGCGACGCCAGCGACGCGACGAGGAAGGCCCCGAGGAAACCGTAGCTCTCACCTGCGCCGTAACCCTGCGTGGAGAAGAAGATGTCGGGACCGCGTTTGACGTTCAACGCCAGGATGATCGCGATCAGCACCGCGGCGATCAGCTCGATGAACACGCCCGCGCTGTTGATTCGGGCCATCAGCTTCACGCCGAGGGCATTGATCAAGGTGGTGAACGCGATCAGCACACTGCCGAGAACCACGGCGTTCGCGGCGAAGTCGTACTCCCCCGTGCCGTCGCCGATGATCTGGAACCCGCTCCAGATCCGCGGCAGGTTCAACTGGTAGGCCAACACGACCGCGGAGATGGTCACGATCGACGCGGTGAGCATCAGCCAGCCGGACGACCAGCCGACAAGGCGGCTACCGAGCTTCTTGCTCCAGTTGTAGACCGATCCGGCGACGGGGTACTTGGCGGCCAGCTCCATGAAGCACAGCGCGACAGCCATCTGGCCGACGAACACCATCGGCCATGACCACAGGTACGCGGGTCCCGCTGTGCCGAAACCGAAGTAGAACAGCTGGAACGTGCCCGTCAGGATGGAGATGTAGCTGACGCCCGCAGCGAAGCTCGCGAACTTGCCGATGCTGCGGTCCAGCGACTGCTTGTAACCAAAATCCTCCATACCGCTGTCGGCATGCGGTTCCTTGATCGTCATCACAGTCCTCTCTAGCCCTTGAACCAGCCGGCGGGTTGGGGTGCGGTGTTGTGCCAGATGTGTTTGATCTCTTGGTATTCCGTGAGCCCGGTCGGGCCGAGCTCACGCCCGTTGCCGGATTGCCCGAATCCGCCCCACTCCGCCGCCGCGGTGTAGTAGCCGAAGTCGTTGAGCCACACTGTGCCGTGCCGTAGTGCCCGCACCACACGCTCGCCCCGCGCTTGATCGGACGTCCGCACGCCCGCCGCGAGACCGTACTCCGTGTCGTTGCCGAGTTCGATCGCCTCGGCTTCGCCTGCGAACCGCTCCACCGTGAGAATCGGCCCGAAGGTCTCCTCTTTGACGATTCGCATCGACCGGTCACATCGGTCGAAGATCGTGGGCAGATAGAAACTGCCGTTGGCGAGTGCCGGATCGGTTGGCCTTGCGCCGCCGGTGACCAGCTTGGCCCCCTCGGAAATACCTTGCTGGACATGGGCTTCGACCTTTGCCCTGTGTTGCTCGGAGACCAGAGGCCCGGTTTCGCTGGTCGGATCCATGCCGTTGCCAACCCGGATCTTCTCCGCGCGCTCGGCCAGCGCCGCGACGAAATCGTCGGCGATGGACTCCTCCACGATCACCCGGGTGCCTGCCGAACACACCTGTCCGGAGTGCAGGAAGACGCCGGTGAGCACCTGGTCGACCGAGCTCTCCCAGTCGGCGTCGGCGAATACGATGTGCGGATTCTTTCCGCCCAGCTCGACGGCGACCTTGGTGACGTGCTCGGCCCCGACCTTGGCGATGGTCTTACCCGTCGCAAGTCCTCCGGTGAACGAGATGAAGTCGACGTCGGGCGTATCGGTCAGCGCGCCGCCAAGCGTCGCCCCACTGCCCTGGACCAGGTTCACCACCGAGGCGGGCACCCCCGCCTCCTCCAGAAAGTGGACGAACGCGATCGTCGTCAGCGGGGTGACTTCGCTGGGTTTGGCGACCATCGTGCAGCCGGCGCCGAGGGCGGGTGCCACCTTCCACGACATCTGCAGCAGCGGGTAGTTCCACGGCGCGATCAGCACGCACACCCCGATGGGTTCGCGAACCACCCGGCTGATGACGGCTGGGTCGCCGACGTCGACGAGCCGATCGGACTCGACGCCGACGAGACGTGAGTAGTACCGGAAAACCGATGTCACATCGTCGATGTCGATGCGACTCTCGGGCAGGGTCTTGCCGGTGTCCCTGGTCTCCAGCTCGGCCAGAGACTCCTTGTCCCGCTGGAGCAGATCGGCGACGCGGTCCAGCAGCGCGGCCCGTTCGGCGACTGGCGTGGCGGGCCAGTCGCCGTCGTCGAACGCCTTGCGCGCGGCGGCTACCGCGTCGCGCGCGTCCTGGGGGGTGGCCTCGTCGACGACAGCGGCGACGCTGCCGTCGGCGGGGTTGATGATCTCGCGGGTCCCGCCGTCAGATGCGTGCCGCCACACTCCACCGATCAGGAGATCGGGTTCACCGTTCATGTCCGCTCACCTCGCTACGCCGAGATGGGACACTACCCACTCGCGGCGCTTCACGACGTGTTGTTCGACAGGTCAATACGTCAGCGAAACACGCAGATCAAAACGGCTGTGTATCGGCTGTGAGCCGCCCCGCCCGCGCGAGATTTGCCGTGGACTAAACGGGCTATTCGCCCGAGTCCGTCGAAGGTGACTCCTCGTCGGGCAGCACGGCGTCGAGCGCCGGTCCGGTGATGCGCCGGAACGCCCGCCGGGGCCGGCTGGCGTCGAGAATGGCCACCTCGAGGGTGTCGGGTCCGAGCTTGCGGGGCTCGGAACCGTTGCCGTCGGCCTTCAGGGCGGCGACGGCGATCTTGACGGCCTCGGAGAGCTTCGCGTTCTCGGTGTAGCTCTCGTTGAGCGCGGCGGTGATCGGCTCCGTCGTGCCGCCCATCACCACGAAGTGGGGTTCGTCGGCGATCGAGCCGTCGTAGGTGATTCGGTACAGCTCGGGCGGTCTCGTCTCACCGAAGTGCGCGACCTCGGCGACGCACAACTCGACCTCGTAGGGCTTGGCCTGCTCGGTGAAGATTCCGCCGAGCGCCTGCGCGTACTGGTTGGCCAACTGGCGACCGCTGACATCACGGCGGTCGTAGGCGTAGCCACGGGTGTCGGCATACTGGATGCCACCGCGGCGCAGGTTGTCGAACTCGTTGAACCGGCCCACAGCGGCGAAGCCGATGCGGTCGTAGATTTCGCTGACCTTCTGCAGTGAGCGCGACGGGTTTTCGGCGACGAACAGCACTCCGTCCGCGTACGCGAGCGCGACGACGCTGCGACCCCGGGCAATCCCCTTGCGGGCGAGCTCCGACCGCTCGCGCATCGCCTGTTCGGGCGAGATGAAATACGGAAAACTCACTAGCCGTCACCCCGCGCGTCCATGCTCGGATGTTGGCCTGCATCAGGTCCGAAGGTGTCTGCACGCGAACGGCTTTCGATCACTTCGCGGGCCAGCGCCGCGATTCGCTGTTCGGGAACTTCCTCGGCGCCCTCGGCCTTGAGCACCACCGCGGTCGGGTAGATCCCCCGCACCAGATCGGGGCCGCCCGTCGCGGAATCGTCGTCGGCTGCGTCGTAGAGCGCCTCGATCGCGACTCGCAGCGCCGTATCCGCATCGACCACCTGCGAGTACAGCTTCTTGACCGACGACTTGGCGAAGATCGAGCCGGACCCCACCGACTGATAACCCTCTTCTTCCAAATTCCAGCCGCCAGCGGCATCGAACGACACGATGCGGCCCGCCGCCTGCGGATCCGGGTCGGCGAGGTCATAACCGGCCAACAGCGGCAACGCAATGAATCCCTGCAGTGCAGCACCCAGATTGCCGCGCACCATCGTCGCCAATCGGTTCACCTTGCCGGGGAATGTCAGCGATACACCCTCGACCTTCTCGTAGTGCTCGAGTTCCACGGCGTAGAGGCGGGCGAATTCGACCGCGATCGCCGCGGTGCCTGCGATGCCCGTCGCCGTGTAGTCGTCGGTGATGTAGACCTTTTGCACGTCGCGGCCGGCGATCATGTTGCCCTGAGTGGAGCGCCGGTCGCCTGCCATCACCACGCCGCCGGGAAACTTCAGGGCGACGATCGTGGTGCCGTGCGGAACGGCGTTAGACGGAACCGTGCCTTCGGCGCCGGAACTGTTCACGGGCAGAAGTTCTGGTGCCTGACGGCGCAGCAGTTCAGAAAAGGACGACAGGTCCACTGGAACCGAAGGCGCTCCGGCAAGCGGTGACGGGAAGTACAGCTGATCGCGTTGCGGCCAGCTCACTGTCCACCCTTCTGGACGTATGCGCGCACGAAGTCTTCGGCGTTCTCCTCGAGAACGTCGTCGATCTCGTCGAGCAGATCGTCGGTCTCCTCGGTCAGCTTCTCGCGACGCTCCTGCCCGGCGGCCGTGCTGCCGGTGAGGTCGTCATCCTCGCCGCCACCACCGCCACGCTTGGTCTGCTCCTGAGCCATCGCTGCCTCCTGCGTATGTCATCGGCGGGCCGTGTAGGCGCCCGCCGGTTACTCCACCCTACCGTTCGACGGCGGGAATGCCTGGGATAGCGCGGCTAATTAGTGAGCTGTTCTACCAGTTCCGCGGCGCTGTCCACGGAGTCAAGCAGCGCTCCGACGTGGGCTTTGCTGCCTCGCAGCGGCTCAAGAGTTGGAATCCGCACGAGTGAATCGCCGCCGAGATCGAAGATCACCGAGTCCCAGCTGGCGGCCGCGATGTCGGCACCGAACCGGCGCAGGCACTCGCCCCGGAAGTAGGCCCTTGTGTCGATCGGTGGATTGTCCACCGCGTCGCGTACCTGCTGTTCGGTGGTCAGCCGCTTCATCGAACCGCGCGCGACGAGCCGGTTGTAGAGGCCCTTGTCGAGACGGACGTCGGAGTATTGAAGATCAACCAGGTGCAGGCGCGGAGCCGACCAGTTCAGGTTCTCACGGGTGCGGAAGCCTTCGAGCAGACGGAGTTTGGCGGGCCAGTCGAGTATCTCGGCGCACTCCATCGGGTCGCGCTCGAGCAGGTCGAGCACGTTCGCCCAGGTCGCCACGACGTCGGCGGCACGCGGGTCGGGATCTCGGCTGTCCACCAGCTTGGCCACCCGGTCGAGGTAGATCCGTTGCAGCGCAAGGCCGGTCAGCTCGCGACCGTCGGCCAGCGCGACGGTGGCGCGCAGCGACGGGTCGCGGCTGATGACGTGCACGGCGTGTACGGGCCTGGCTAGAGCCAGGTCGGTGAGGTCGATACCCTCTTCGATCAGATCGAGGACCAACGACGTCGCGCCCAGCTTGAGGTATGTCGAGGTCTCGGCGAGGTTCGCGTCACCGATGATGACGTGCAGCCGTCGGTACTTGTCTGCATCGGCGTGCGGCTCGTCGCGGGTGTTGATGATGCCGCGCTTGAGCGTCGTCTCCAGGCCGACCTCGACCTCGATGTAGTCCGAGCGCTGCGACAACTGGAAACCGGGCTCGTCGCCAGAAGGGCCGATACCGACGCGACCGGAGCCGGTGATCACCTGGCGCGAGACCAGGAACGGCGTCAGGCCTGCGATCACGGCCGAGAACGGCGTCTGGCGCGACATCAGGTAGTTCTCGTGCGTGCCGTAGGACGCGCCCTTGCCGTCGACGTTGTTCTTGTAGAGCTGCAGTTTCGCTGCGCCGGGAACACTGGCGACGTGGCGCGCCGCGGCCTCCATCACCCGCTCGCCCGCCTTGTCCCAGATGACGCCGTCCATCGGGTCGGTGCACTCGGGCGCCGAATACTCCGGGTGGGCGTGATCGACGTACAGGCGGGCGCCGTTGGTCAGGATCATGTTCGCCGCACCGACCTCGTCGGCATCCACGATGGGCGGCGGTCCGGCTGTACGGCTCAGGTCGAAGCCGCGCGCGTCGCGCAGCGGCGACTCCACCTCGTAGTCCCAGCGAGTGCGCTTGGCCCGCTGGATGCCCGCGGCAGCCGCATACGCGAGAACCGCCTGCGTAGACGTCAGGATCGGATTGGCGGTCGGGTCGGACGGCGACGAGATGCCGTACTCGACCTCGGTACCGATAATCCGTTGCATATCCCCAAGCCTAGGCGACAGCCCGAAGTAGCCTGCGACCGTGCCTTTCGAGCAGGACGATCGCGTGGCGACCGCGAGCCGGTTCGTGGCGACGCTCGGCGCAACCATGGCCGCCGCGAACTACCCGGTCACCATGGTCCGCGAGGTGATGGCACAGACCTCGACGTCCTACGGCCTCGAGCACCAGTTCCTCGCCCTGCCGAACTACGTGCAAGTGGGCAGCCCGACGGGCGAGGGTCTCTACATCGTCAACCCTGACTTCACGCTGCGCTATGACCAGTCTTTCCCTCTCGCCCAGCTGGTGGCGAGGGCACCGACCGGCACGGTCGACCCCGAAGAGGGCATCGCAGAGCTGGATCGAATCCGTAACCAGGAGAGGCGGTTTCCGGTCTGGGTGACGGTTATCGGCTATGCCGTGCAGAGCGCGGGATTGGCGTTGATTCTTCAGCCGACGCTCTTGAGCCTGTGCGGCGCGACGGTGTTGGGTCTGCTCGTCGGCGCCCTGAGCGTGCTGGGGCGACGGATCGACGCCCTCGGCTACCTGCTTCCGACGATCTGCGCGTTCCTTGTTGCGTTCCTCGTCTTCAACTTCAACGAGCACTGGCATATGGGCCACGACAGTCTTCGTGCACTCGCCGCGCCGCTGGCCACCTTTCTGCCTGGCGCCGCGATCACGCTGGCGTTCGGCATCCTGATCGCCGCGCAGGTGGCAGGCGTCGCCGACAATGCGTTCGAGACCACCCAGATCAATCGGCTCGGCGCCTGGGCGCCGTTGGTCGGCGTGGTGGTCTACGGCATCGGCGCCATGTTGAACTTCGGTCCGCCGACGTCGTTCCTGCCGTGGATGCTGCTGATGCTGCTGACCGCGTACGGCGGCCAATGGATCGGCAACGAGCTGCTCGGAAGCTACGCAAGCGGCTTCGGCGGCGGCCTCGTGCTGATCGTCTTCGCGCTGGCCATCTCGCATCGGCCCAACACCCCGCCGACGGTGTCGCTCGTCCTGCCGGGCTTCTGGCTGCTGGTGCCCGGCTCACTGGGCTTCATGGATGTCACCGTACTGATCGGCACGCACAGCAGCGCGATCTTCACCGCGACGCTGATCTCGATGATGTCGATCGCGGTCGGCGTCCAGACCGGACTTCTGTTGTGGCGGGCGGCGATTCAGATGAGCAGTTCGCCGCACCGGCGGGCCATGCACGACTGACGACGGGAGAACGCACCAATGGTGGGAAAGGAAGCCAAACGGGCCGCAGATTTTTGGTTCCTCGCGCGCGGATTGCCTGCGGTTCTCCGCCCAGGCGCCCTTGTCCGCAGGCTGTGGCCGCGGTCGGCGCCCGCGCTGGCGGCTTTCGCGGTGTTCATGGCCAACTCGGTCCTGACGGTCGCGATCACCGGCAAGCACACGATCAGCATCGACGGTCAGCCGACCCGCACCGAGTGGTTCGTGTTGGGACTGCTGGTGCTCGTAGCGCCGGTGGCGGCAGTGATCGGCTGGCGGGTATCGCGGATCACCAGCATCGCCACCCGCACGCTGGTGGCCTCCGTATCCGCGCTTGTGGTGGTGGCGAGCGGCATCCTCGGGGGCCCGAGCGAACGGATCTTCGCGAATCTCGTCTTCGAGGGAATCGTGATCGCCGTCGCACTGGTACTGACCGCATCCGGGGTCGGGTCGATCCTCGGCTGGGGGCTGCGCACGGCGGCGGCCAACCTCGCATCCGTCGGCGCCCTCTTCGTACGGGCGCTGCCCGTGGTGTTGCTCACCGTGCTCGTTTTCTTCAATACATATGTCTGGCTGATGGCGTCGATCGTCAGCAGGCCACGGCTTTGGCTGGCGCTGGTGTTCCTCGGCGCGATCTCCGTTGCGTTCATCACGTCGGCCACCGTGGAACGGGTCCGCCCGATGCTGTCGGGCTCCCGTCACTCCGACGACGACGACGGCCGCCTCGCGGGCACCCCGTTCGAAACCATGTCCGACCCGTCGTCGGCCGCACCACTCTCCCGCGCGGAGCGCGTCAACGTGGTCTTCGTCCTCGCCACCTCACAGGTTCTCCAGGTGGGGCTGGTGGCGATCGTCGCCGCGATGATCTTCTTTCTGCTCGGCCTGATTCTGCTCAGCCCCGAACTGCTTGCGCAGTGGACCCGCAGCGGTTCGGCCGACGGCGAGATCCTCGGCATGACGCTGCCGATCCCCCAGGCGCTGATCCAGACCAGCATGTTCCTCGCAGGTCTGACCTTCATGTACATCAGCGCCAGGGCGGTCGGCGACGCGGACTACCGGACCCGTTTCATCGACCCCCTCATCGACGACCTGCGCCTGACACTTGTCGCGCGTAGCCGCTACCGGGCCGCGGTTTCGCTCACCGGTTCACAGCCGACTTCTTAGCGATTTCACAGCGGCGAATTGACACTCTCGCACCCTGCGGATCAATGAGGAACCAGCAGGTGCGCTTGTCATGCCAACAGACAGCTAGGGAGAACATGAAGGCAATCAGTCGGATGCTCATCGCGATGGTGGTGGCGATCGCGGGGTTGTTCGTAAGCACCGGTACCTCGCATGCGGGGCTGGACAACGAGCTGAGCCTTGTTGACGGTCAGGATCGGACGTTGACGATCCAGCAGTGGGACACCTTCCTCAACGGCGTGTTTCCGCTGGACCGCAACCGGCTGACCCGCGAGTGGTTCCACTCGGGTCGCGCCAAGTACAACGTCGCAGGCCCCGGTGCCGACGAGTTCGAGGGCACGCTGGAGCTGGGCTACCAGATCGGCTTCCCGTGGTCGCTGGGCGTCGGCATCAACTTCAGCTACACCACCCCCAACATCCTGCTCGACGACGTCTCGCTGTTCCCGGTCTTCAACCCGCTGGGCTCGGTCATCACACCCAACCTGTTCCCCGGCGTGTCGATCAGCGCTGACCTGGGTAACGGCCCCGGCATCCAAGAGGTTGCCACCTTCTCGGTCGACGTCGCAGGCCCGGCAAACGGTGTCGCGGTCTCCAACGCGCACGGCACCGTGACCGGAGCGGCCGGCGGCGTGCTGCTGCGTCCGTTCGCCCGCCTCATCGCCAGCACCGGTGACAGCGTCACCACCTACGGCGAAGCCTGGAACATGAACTAATTTCGTGTCATGAAGGTGCTCATCGTCGAGGACGAGGAGAGGCTGGCCTCGACGCTGTCGATCGGTCTGCGAGCCGAGGGGTTCCTCGTCGTCCACGTGGCCAACGGCGTCGACGGGTTATGGCAGGCCGCCGAGAACGCGTTCGACGTCGTCGTGCTGGACATCATGCTGCCAGGTCTCAACGGCTACGAAGTGCTCCGCAGGCTGCGGGAGCGCAACGTGTGGACGCCGGTGCTGATGCTGACTGCCAAGGACGGCGACTACGACCAGACCGACGCCTTCGACCTGGGCGCCGACGACTACCTGACCAAGCCGTTCTCCTTCATCGTGCTCGTCGCACGGCTGCGGGCGCTCATCCGGCGCGGAGCACCGCAGCGCCCAGCGGTGCTGACCGCAGGCTCGCTGTCGCTTGACCCGGCGCGCCGGGTGGTGGAACGGGCGGCCGAGTCGATCCGGCTGACGCCGAGGGAGTACGGCCTTCTGGAGTACCTGATGCGGAACAAGGACACCGTCGTCACCAAGACCGAGATCCTGCAGAACGTCTGGGACGCGCACTACTCCGGACCAGACAACGTCGTCGAGGTGTACGTCGGCTACGTGCGTCGCAAGATCGATATCCCGTTCGGCACCAACACGATTGAGACGGTGCGCGGCGTAGGCTACCGGCTCGAGTCGGGTGCATACGCCAGCGGCAACTGAACCGTCACCCGCGTGCCGCCGCCCGGCCGATCGGCGATCGAGACGGTGCCATGGTGTGCCGCAACGATTTCCCGCACGATCGCAAGACCAAGTCCGGCACCGCCCGCGCGTCGTGACCGGTTCGCGTCGAGGCGGACGAACCGGTCGAACACCCGTTCCCGGTCGGCGGCAGCGATGCCGGGGCCGTCGTCGTCGACGGTGAGCACCGCATGGTCGCCGCGCGCGTGGGCGGCGACCGACACCTCTGTCTTCGCGTGCCGCGCGGCATTGTCGAGCAGATTCCGCAGCATCCGCGACAGCCGCACCGCGTCACCGACGATTCGGGTCGGTGTCACGTCGGTCCGGATCTCCAAAGAGGCCTCCCGGCTTAGCCTTTCAGCCTCGCCCGCCACCAAGTCGTCCACGTCGACGTCGTCGTGGGCCATGGTCAGGCCGCGCTCATCGGCGCGCGCCAGAAGCAGGAGGTCGTCGATGAGGGCCTGCATACGATGCGCCTCAGGGATCAGTGTGGTCTTCGCGAGCTCGCCGTTGAGCAGCTCAGGGTGGGCGACGGCCACCTCCAGCGCCGAGATAATCGTGGTGAGGGGGCTGCGCAGTTCGTGCGACGCGTCGCCGACGAATCGCTGCTGCGCGGAGTGGCCCGCCTCGATGCGGGCGAGCATCTCGTTCATGGTGAGCGCCAAAGCCGATATCTCGTCGCGCTTCTCGGGCACAGGAACCCGTTCGGTCAGATCCGACGTGCTGATCTCGGACACCCGGGTTCGGATCGCGTCGACCGATCGCATCGAGCGCGACACCAGAAGATAGGTCATCGCGGCCGACACCGCGACGACGATGGGTGCGGCCAGTGCGAGCGCGATGACAACCGCCTTCACCGTCGCGAAGACCACCTGGCTGCCCTCGCCGACCAGCACCGTGTAGCGGCCGCCAGCACCGTCCACTGTCTGCGCGCTGAACCGGATTGGGCCGTAAGGCGACTCCTGTTCGGGCATACCGATGTGCACCCCGTCGCCGATCTCGGAGATCGGCACCATCGGAGTGTCCGGCGCCGATGACGACCGCCTCACCACGGTGCCGTTCGGCGTGATGATCTGCACGGCGAGGATGCGCTCGTCGGTACTCAGCAAGTCGGGGTCGAGTCCGGCCGCACCACCTGCTCCGAGACTCACGGCGACTTCGCCGACACGCGCGGCTGCGGTGCTGTCGATACCGGACAGCATGGACCGGTACAGCACCACGGCGAGTATCGCGCCTGCCGCGGTGAGCGCCACGAACACGACGGTGGCCGCCACCAGGGCCGAGCGCGCGGATATCCCCCAGCTCCACGGCCGTCGTCGACGCATCGGCTTCAGTCCACCATTAGCGCTGGAATTTCGCCATCTCTCCCGCACAATGTTTGCCGTGGCGGAAATGCGTCAGGTCCATCAGTGGTTTCTGCACCGCGGTCTGCCGCTGGTGCTGACCCGCCGGGTGCGCTCGCGCGCGCTGATCGAACGCTCGGCGCCGGTGGTCAGCGGAATCGGCGCGATCATCGCGCTCACGATGATGCTGGCCGAGCTCACCGACGGCGACCCCGACTACGGCAATGTCACCCGGCTCGGCGTGCTGACGCTGGTGCTCATCGCCGCCCCCGTCGCGCTGTACCTGCTACATCAGACTGGCACGGCGCTGGGAAAGGCGGGCAGGCGGTCGGCGGCGCTGTTGGTGATGGCCCTGTTCGTGTTCGGACTTCCGTTCGCCGACAGTGGATTCTCCGGGTTCGCCGCCGCGGAGATCTTCGGCTTCGCGGTGGTCGCGCTGTTGGCGATCTGGCTGACATATCTTGGCTTCGGCGCCATCGCCCTGTGGGCGTTTCGGTACGCGATGGTTCAAGTCGGCGCGCTCGGCACCCTGATGAGCCGGGCGCTGCCCCTGCTGATGCTCACCGTGGTGGTGTACTTCACCGGCGAGCTGTGGCAGCTGGCCGCCCGGATGACCCGTCAAAGGCTTTGGCATACCGTCGGATTCCTGTCGATCGTGGCAATCGCCTTCATGGTCACGACAATTCGCGACGAGGTGCGCGCGCTACGCGACGACAGGGCCGAACAGCACGATCCGGCGCGGCTGCTCGCAGGCACCCCACTGGAGATCGGAGCCGACAGCCATCCGAAGCGCACACCCCTGTCACTGGCCGAGCAGATCAACGTGGTGGCGGTGATGGTGGTATCGCAGGCGATCCAGGTGGTGTTCTTCACCGCGGGTCTGTTCGCATTCTTCCTCGCGCTCGGCATCATCGCCATCCCCGACGACGTCACGGTGCTGTGGTCGGCCGAGGAGAGCTGTCGCGTCGGCGAACCCCCCTGCGCGGGAACATGGTTCGGCGTTCACATCCCGATACCGCAGACGGTGGTGCACACATCGTTGTTCGTCGCCGTGTTGTCTGGCCTGTACTTCACGGTCAGCACCAGCGTCGACCCGATGTACCGGCAGCGCTTCTTCGACCCGCTGGTTTCCGATGTGGCGGTGAGCCTGGCGGGTCGCGACGCCTACCGTGAGATGACAGCCCACCGCAGCACGCCGGACCCCTCACCCGACCCCGTGTTCTAGTCTTTTTCAGCGTTGGTCGTCCGGGTCGACGAGTTCATAGATCTCGCGGCCCGCGTCGAAGGTGGACACCGCCTTGCGGTCCACCGATTCCCGGTCGACCTTGCCGAGGCTGGTCATCAACCAGTAGCGGGGACCGTTCATGAGCGCCGCCACGGCACCGTTCTCGGCTGCGATGGTCTTCGCGTCCCGTCGGGCATCCCGCGACGGTAGCGCTCACGGGCGCGCGAGCGTGCGCGAAATGCCGCAATCTGCGGCGTGTCGGTGTGCAGACACGCACGCTCGCGGTGCAAAGGCCTACAGGTACTGCCCCAGGTTGGACTCGGTGTCGATAGCCCGGCTGGCCGACGAACTCTTGCCGGTGACGAGCGTGCGGATGTAGACGATCCGCTCGCCCTTCTTGCCCGAGATCCGTGCCCAGTCATCGGGATTGGTGGTGTTGGGCAGGTCCTCGTTCTCGGCGAACTCGTCGACGATCGAGTCGAGCAGATGCTGGATGCGAAGACCCGGTTGGCCGGTCTCCAGCACAGACTTGATCGCGTTCTTCTTCGCGCGGTCGACCACGTTCTGGATCATCGCTCCGGAGTTGAAGTCCTTGAAGTACATGACTTCCTTGTCACCGTTGGCATAGGTGACCTCGAGGAAACGGTTGTCGTCGATCTCGGCGTACATCCGGTCGACGACCTTCTCGATCATCGCCTTGATGCAGGCCGCCCGGTCGCCACCGAATTCGGCGAGGTCGTCGGCGTGCACCGGCAGTCCCTCGACGAGGTACTTGCTGTAGATGTCCTGTGCCGCTTCGGCATCCGGGCGTTCGATCTTGATCTTGACGTCAAGACGGCCGGGCCGCAGGATCGCGGGATCGATCATGTCCTCGCGGTTGGATGCGCCGATCACGATGACGTTCTCCAGGCCCTCGACACCGTCGATCTCCGAGAGCAGCTGCGGGACAACGGTGGTCTCGACGTCGGAGCTGACACCGGTGCCGCGGGTGCGGAAGATCGAGTCCATCTCGTCGAAGAACACGATCACCGGGGTGCCCTCGGAGGCCTTCTCCCGGGCGCGCTGGAAGATCAGCCGGATATGCCGTTCGGTCTCACCGACGAACTTGTTCAGCAGTTCGGGGCCCTTGATGTTGAGGAAGTACGACTTCGCCTCGCGGGCGTCATCGCCACGCACCTCGGCCATCTTCTTGGCCAGCGAGTTGGCGACCGCCTTGGCGATCAGCGTCTTACCGCAACCAGGAGGCCCGTAGAGCAGAACACCCTTCGGCGGGCGAAGCGAGTACTCCCGGTAGAGCTCCTTGTGCAGGAACGGCAGCTCGACCGCGTCGCGGATCTGCTCGATCTGGCGGGTCAGGCCGCCGATGTCCAGGTAGCTGACGTCGGGCACCTCCTCGAGCACCAGGTCCTCGACCTCGGCCTTGGGAATCCGCTCGAACGCGTAGCCGGCCTTGGTGTCGACAAGCAGGGAGTCGCCTGGACGCAGTTTGCGCGGCCGGTTGTCGTTGTCGTTTTCGTCGTCGTCGTAGCGGTCGGGCAGGTCGGCCGTCGCGACCAACGGCTCGGCGAGCCAGACGATGCGCTCCTCGTCGGCGTGACCGACCACGAGCGCGCGATGACCGTCGGAGAGGATTTCGCGCAGGGTGGAGATTTCTCCCACCGATTCGAAATTTCCGGCCTCCACGACCGTCAGCGCCTCGTTCAGCCGGACCGTCTGGCCCTGCTTCAGAGACTGGACGTCGATGTTGGGCGAGCACGTCAGCCGCATCTTGCGACCGGAGGTGAACACGTCGACGGTGTCGTCCTCGTGCGTCGCGAGAAGCACGCCGTAGCCACTCGGCGGCTGACCAAGCCGGTCGACCTCCTCGCGCAGCGCCAGCAACTGCTGGCGCGCCTCTTTGAGGGTTTCCATCAGCTTCGAGTTCCTGGCAGCGAGCGAATCGATCCTCGCCTCGAGCTGATGCACATCGCGGACGCTACGGAGGCCACTCTGCGGACCTACCGCGTTCTCCAGCTGCTCGCGCAATGCCGCGGCCTCCCGGCGTAGTTCTTCCAGCTCGGCCACGTCGTCGCCGGAATTCGATGTCCCGTAGGATTCAGAACGCTCTGACTCGCTCATGTTGCGCTCCCTCCCCGCACCGGGTGTTGGTGCAGTAACAACTTCAACGCTACCGGCGATTCAGCCATTGTGTGCGATGTAGGAATTCGACACACCAGCAACACTTGTTAACCTGAAGATCGATTTGGTCCCATCGAAAGGACAGCCGTGACCCCGAAATCCCTCGTTACCGGCCTTGCAGCAGCCGCCCTGGTCGGCGGCGCAGCGGCCGGTGTGACATCGATTGCATCCGGCACGATCACCGCCGCGCCCGCAGTGCAGCCGGTGGTATGGGACATCCCGCTGCCCGCGGCGCCCGCGCCTGATCTGGTCGGTCCGCTCACCCAGACCGTCAACACCCTCGGCTCCGGCGGCTCGTTCGCTGGTAAGTCTGCCTACATCCAGGGTCTCGGCCGGTTCACCGGCAAGGGCGTCGAGCTCAAGTACAACGACGCTGTCGCAAAGGGCTACCTGCCGCTGACCGCGACGATCGCCGACCCCGATCTGAACGGCAACACCGCCACCGCAAATGTGACGGCGACCCTGAGCACCGGTGAGGTGCGTTCGATGCCGCTGACGTTCGTGCAGGGCCCAAGCCCGACGGGTTGGCAGCTGTCGAGCCAGTCGCTGTTCGCCCTCGGCGAGCTGGTGGGCTAGATCCACCGCCGTACTGCATACCTGAGCGCCGTCACCGCACTGGTGGCGGCGTTCGGGCTTTGCGGGTGTGACAGCCCGCCACCGCCTGCCACGCCCGAGACTGAGACGACGAGCATCGTTGCGTCCGCCGCGCCCTCCGCGTCGCCGCTCCCCCCGCCAGAAGCATTGATAGACGTCCTCAACCGGCTGTCCGATCCCGCCGTGCCCGGCGCCGACAAGGTCGGCCTCGTCGAGATGGCGACCGCCGATGACGCCGCGGCGCTGGACAAGTTCGGCAAGGCGCTCGCCGACAATGGCGCATTGCCGCTGACGTTCGAGGCCGTCGAGGAAAAGTGGTCGGAAACCGAAACCGGAAACGTGGTGGCCACCGTCAACGTCACGACCGCGAACAAACCGCCGGGAAAGTTCAGCTTTCCGATGGAGTTCGCACCCGTGCGCGACGGGTGGGAGCTGACCCGTAAGACCGCCAACCTGCTGCTCGACTTCGGCGACGGGGCGACCGCGACATCGCCTCCTCCGTGACGATGACGTCCATGTGGATCGGCTGGCTCGAGTTCGACCTACTTCTCGGTGACGTGCATTCGCTCAAACAGAAGCGCGCAGCCATCAGGCCGGTGATCGCCGAACTTCAACGCAGGTTCGCCGTCTCCGCCGCGGAGACCGGATCCCAGGAGCTGCACAGGCGCGCCGGTATCGGGCTGGCACTGGTATCGGGCGACCGCGCGCACGTGGTGGCTGTGCTCGACGCCGCAGAGCGCCTTGTGGCATCGCGGCCGGAGATGGAACTGCTGTCTGCGCGGCGCGGCCTGCGGCGCAGCGACGACGACTAAACCTGTTTTCTGCGGCGCGCGGGCATCGGCGCGACTGCGCCGGGAGCGAGCTTTCGTGCACTGATCAGGAACGCGGTGTGGCCACGCATGCTCTGTTGCGGGCGGACGGCCAGACCCACCACGTGCCAGCCGCGCTGCAGCGACTCCCAGGCCCGCGGCTCCGTCCAGCACTGCTGCTCGCGCAATGCCTCGACGACCCGCGACAACTGGGTCACCGTCGCCACGTAGATGACGAGCACCCCGCCTGCGACCAGCACATCGGCCACCTTGCCGAGTACCTCCCACGGCGCGAGCATGTCGAGGACGACGCGGTCCACATCGGACCCCGGGTAATCGTTGACGTCGGCGATGACCAGGTCCCAGTTCTCGGGGCGGCCGCCGAAGAACGTCTCGACGTTTCGCAACGCATGCACGGCATGGTCGTCACGCACCTCGTAGGACACCACCCGGCCGTCGGGACCGACGGCGCGCAACAGTGAGCACGTCATCGCGCCGGAGCCCGCGCCGGCTTCCAGCACCCTGGCACCGGGAAAGATGTCGCCCTCGTGCACGATCTGAGCGGCGTCCTTGGGGTAGATCACCTGGGCGCCGCGGGGCATCGACATCACGTAGTCGACCAGCAGCGGCCGCAACACGAGGAACGGGTCGCCGTTTGCCGACTTCACCACGCTGCCCTCGGGCAGCCCGATGATGGCGTCGTGGTCGATCGCTCCGCGGTGCGTGTGAAATTCGCCACCCGGCGTCAGCACCACGGTGTAGTGCCGACCTCTCACGTCGGTGAGCTGCACTCGATCGCCGACGGCGAACGGACCGGTTCTTGGCACAGCTGTTCAGCCTGCCAGCAGACGCGCCGACCTACGTGCTCGGGGTTGTCAGCCGGCGGTCATAAGCTGCCAGTCATGGACCAGCACGAGGTCCCGACGCGGCCCATCGAGAAGCGGAGGCCCGCGCTGTCGCCGTCGCGGGCCAGCGACTTCAAGCAGTGCCCGTTGCTCTACAGGTTCCGGGCCATCGACCGGTTGCCTGAGCCGCCTTCGACGGCACAGCTACGCGGATCGGTGGTGCACGCTGCGCTGGAACAGCTCTACGCACTGCCCGCGCCGGAACGCATCCCGGAGACCGCGATGTCGTTGGTCGACCCCGCCTTGGAGCGCATCGTCGCCGATGAACCCGACCTCGTCGGCGATTTCGATCCCGACTCCAGGGCAAAGCTGCTCGATGAGGCAAGGGCACTGCTGTCCGGTTACTACCGGCTCGAGGATCCGACCCGCTTCGACCCGGAGAGCTGCGAGCAGCGGGTCGAGGTCGAACTCGCCGACGGCACCCTGTTACGCGGGTTCGTCGACCGCATCGACGTCGCACCCACCGGCGAGGTCAGGGTCGTCGACTACAAGACAGGTAAGGCGCCGCAGGAGGCGCGGGCGCTTGCCGAGTTCAAGGCGATGTTCCAGATGAAGTTCTACGCCGTTGCGCTGCTGCGGTCCCGCGGTGTGCTACCCGCCCGGCTTCGGCTGATTTATCTGGCCGATGGTCAGGTGCTCGACTACTCCCCCGACCTCGAAGAGCTCGAGCGTTTCGAGAAGACGTTGATCGCCATTTGGCGGGCCATCCAATCCGCCGGGGCCACAGGCGATTTCCGCCCTCACCCGTCGCGGATGTGCGACTGGTGTGCACACCATGCGCACTGCCCGGTGTTCGGCGGGACGCCGCCGCCGTACCCGGGTTGGCCCGAACAGCCCGCCGAGGGCGACGGCCCCGGCGAGGATGCGGTGCTGTACTCGGCGGAGCCTGCTGCGTGAGCTGTCATTACCGTCGGGCCGGAACCGACGGGGAATTCCAGTGCTTCGAGTCCACGGACTTCACCAGGAGCAACTGGGATCGCCAGATCCAGCACGGTTCGCCGCCCCTGGCGCTGATGACGAAACTGATCGAGGAACTCAGCGGGAACACCACCGAATCCGCAATGCGCATCGGCCGGGTGTCGATGGACATCCTCGGTGCGATTCCTGTTGCGCCAGTGCGTGTTCGGGCCTGGGTGGAACGGCCGGGCAGCCGTATCGCCCTGCTGGCGGCCGAGATGGTGGCCGCACGGCCGGGCGGTGCCGACCGCGCGGTCGCCCGTGCATCGGCATGGCTGCTTGCGACAAGCGATACCGCCGATGTCGCGACCGACCGGTTTCCGCCGCTCGTCGAAGGCGAAGCCGACCCGGAGCCGCACAGCTGGGAAGGCGCAACGGGGTATCTCGAGGCGATCAGCTGGCGCAGGCAACTCGAACTCGACAACGGGTCGCCGGTCGCGTGGATGAGCCCGTTGGCACACCTGGTGGACGACGAGGAGATGACGCAGACCCAACGCCTGGCCCTTGTGGTCGACTGCGCCAACGGCGCAGGCGCGGCGATCGACCCTGCCGCGTTCGTGTTCATGAACACCGACACCGCGATGCACCTGCACCGAGTCCCTGTCGGCAACGACTTCGCGCTGCGCGCAAGGGGTTCGATCGGGCCCGACGGCATCGGCGTCACCACCGCCGAGATCTTCGACCGGCAGGTCTTCATCGGAACGTGCGCCCAGACACTGCTGGTTCAGCGCCGCCAGAATTCTATATAGGCTTGCGTCTATATAGACAGAGTGCAATACTCGTGTCATGGATGTGTTCGAGGCGGTCGCCGAACCCAGCAGGAGGGCTCTGCTCGACGCGCTCACCGATGGTGAGCGAACGGCGGGCGAACTGGTCGCCACGCTGCCAGGACTGACCCAGCCGACGGTGTCTCGCCACCTGCGGGTGCTTCGCGAGGTCGGCCTCGTCGAGGTCCGGCCGGATGCCCAGCGCCGGATCTATGCGCTGCGGGCCGACGGCCTTGTCCAGATCGACGAGTGGATCGAGCGCTACCGCCGCTACTGGGCCGGTCATCTCGACGCACTGGAGCGCCATCTCGAGTCGACGCACGGGGATGCGAAGTGACCGCGCACGACGGCCGGCTCACCGTGGCTGGCGATCGCGCGATGCTGACGTTCGAGCGTCGGCTGCCTTATCCCGTCGAGGCGGTGTGGTCGGCGATCGCCGATCCCGCCGAGCGCGCACAGTGGTTCGGCGAGACGACCATCGACGCGCGCGAGGGCGGCCTGATCGACATGGTGGCGACCGGCCCGCCGCTGCCCGTCGAGAAGAAGCGGATGACAGGACGCATCCTGGTGTGGGATCCGCCGCGCGTGCTCGAGCACGAATGGAAGCAGGCCATCGTCGAAAACAGTGTGGTGCGCTACGAACTGCACCCCGACGGCGAAGGCACCCTGCTGCGCTTCACCCATCGCGGGCTCGGCGTCGGCAACGCGTCGGGCTTCCGGGCAGGCACCCACGCGTTCCTCGACCGGCTGCAGGCATACCTCACCGGCGACGAGCTGCCCGACTGGAGCACCCGGCGCCAAGAAATCGTTCGAGCACAGACCCGAGCACAGAAGGAATCGGAATAACATGTCACACAATGGTTCTCACATCGCCGCCCCGATGATCGCCGTCGCCTACCATTCGGGATTCGGCCACACCGCGGTGCTCGCCGATGCCGTCGCCGCAGGCGCCAGAGACGCGGGAGCACATGTCACCGTCATCCCCGTCGACGCGATGTCCGACGAGGTATGGGACGTGCTCGACGGAGCCGACGGGATCGTGTTCGGCAGCGCGACGTACATGGGCAATGTCTCCGCGGCCTTTCAGGCGTTCGCCGAACAGACCGGGCGGCGATGCATGAACGGCACCTGGCGCGACAAGGTATCGGCGGGCTTCACCAACTCAGGTGCGAGAAGCGGCGACAAGTTGCACACGCTGACCTCGCTGGCGGTGTTCGCCGCTCAGCACCACATGCATTGGGTCAGCCTCGGTTTGGCGCCGGGCTGGAACAGCTCGACATGCAGCGAGGACAACCTGAACAGGCAGGGCTTCTTCCTTGGTGCAGGCGCGCAGACCGACGTCGACGCGCCGCCCGACGGGGTACACCCGTCCGATGTCCGGACCTGCCACCATCTCGGGCGCCGGGTCGCGCTGGTGACCCGGCAGCTCAACCTTGGCCGAGCGGCTTCATCTCCTGAAGTATCGTCGGCACCAGCTCGCTGACCGTCGGGTGGATGTGCATCGTGCGCGAGATCGCGGTATACGGCAACTTGGCGGTCATCACGTCGAGAATGTCCTGCACCACCTCGTCTCCCCCGACCCCGAGGATCGCCGCGCCGAGAATCTCCTCGGTCTCGGCGTCGACGACGACCTTCATGAAGCCCTGTGTCTCGCCCTTTTCGACCGCGCGACCGACCCTGGTCATCGGGCGCTTGCCCACCAACGCTTTTCGGCCTGACTCGCGCACCTGATCCGCGGTAAGACCGGCACGGCCGAGCGGCGGGTCGATGTACAGCGCGTAGGTCGGCACGCGGTCGCTGATCCTGCGTGGGTCGTCGTCGAGCAGATTGGCCGCGACGATCTCGAAGTCGTTGTACGAGGTGTGGGTGAACGCACCGCGGCCGTTGCAGTCGCCCATCGCCCAGATGTGTTCGACGTTGGTCCGGCACTGATCGTCGACGACGACGTTGCCTCTCGAATCCGTTTCCACGCCCGCGTTCTCCAGGCCGAGGTCGTCCGTGTTCGGCCGCCGCCCGATCGCCATCAACAGATGGGTGCCCTCGATGGGATCGGCGCCTTCGCGCGGTGTCACCTCGAAACCGTTGTCACGCTTGCGGAACGAGATGGCCGTCGCATCGAGTTCGATGGCGATACCCTCGTTCTCGAGAATCTCCTTGATGGCGGCAGAAACGTCTTCGTCCTCACGAGAGGTCAGCCGAGGACCCTTCTCGATGACGGTGACCTCTGCGCCGAAGCGGCGGTACATCTGCGCGAACTCGAGCGCTATGTAACTGCCGCCGATGATCACGAGATGTTCTGGCAGCGTGTCCAGATCGAGGATCCCCACGTTCGTCAGGTAGTCGACGTCGGAAAGCCCCGGCATATCCGGCACCACCGCGCGGCCACCGACGTTGAGAAAGAACTTGTCGGCCTGCAGGACCTGATCGTCCACGCGAATGGTGTGCGGGTCATCGAAGCGCGCGTGGCCACGGATCAGCGTGCAGTTGTCCATGCCATCCAGCCACGACTCGACTCCCTCGCGGTCGCCGGTCATCACCCTGTCCTTGCGGGCCTTGACCTTCGCCATATCCACGCTGACATCGCCTGTGCCGATACCGTATTCGGCACCCCGGCGCGCCGTGTGTGCCGCGTGAGCGCTTGCCACCAGTGTCTTCGTCGGGATGCAGCCGTAGTTCACACAAGTGCCGCCGACCAACTTGCGTTCGATCACCGCAACCGTCTGGCCCGCAGCGGTCAGCCTTCCCGCCAGCGGCGGACCCGCCTGCCCTGCGCCGATGATAATCGCATCGAACCTCTGTGGCGCAGTTGCCATTCAGATGACCGACGCCAAGGCCACCACCGCGAATCCGCCCACGATTGCGATGGCGTCCTCGACGAGCGCGACGGGCAGATCGTGTCCCCCGTTGTCCGCAACAAGCTTTTGCCGCGTCTCGGCACCGCCGAGAGTTCCGATCACGGCGCCGATCAACGCCGCCCCGACGGCTCCAACCACCACCCACGCAGTCGGGTTCAATACCGCACCCGATGCAAGGACTGCGCCGGAGAACGCGCCGGTGAACAGCCGTGCGCCGAACTGCGGAGGGACCCGCCTGGTCGGAGCGCTCGGCAATTGGTCGGTGACCAGCTCAACCAGCGCCAGAATGGTCAGCACGGTCACCGTGATCGGGTGCGCGACCCACTGGGCCCAGGTGCCGTCGAGGTCGATCCAGCCGAGCGCCCCCGCCCATGCCACCACCGCGGGTGCGGTCAGCGCGCGCAGACCGGCGACCACACCGATCAGCAGGGCGAACAGCAGAACCAGGAAATACGTCATGCGAACCTCCGGCCGGGTGAAAATGTCACCCGGACGCTAACACGCGAACACCGGCGGAACCGGCCTTAGTCAGAAGCGGCAGAACCTGATGTCGGACGCCAGTATTGCCTTGGCGCCGATGCCCGCCAGCTGATCCATGATCGCGTTGACGTCGCGTCGCGGAACCAGCGCGCGCACCGCCACCCACGCCGGATCGGCAAGCGGCGCGATGGTCGGTGACTCCAATCCGGGGGTGACGGCGGTGGCCGCATCGAGCACGGTGCGCGGGCAGTCGTAGTCGAGCATGAGGTACTGCTGGCCGAACACGACACCCTGCACGCGCCCGGCCAGTTGGTCACGGGCGGAGGCGTTGTGGTTGCCGGGATCGGTGTGTTCGATCAGCACCGCCTCCGAATCACACAGCGGCTCCCCGAAGGCGACCAGATCGTGCAGTCCCAGCGTGCGGCCAGAGCCGACCACATCGGCGATGGCGTCGGCCACGCCGAGCGCGACGGAGATCTCGACCGCGCCGTCGAGTCGGATGACGGTGGCCTCAACCCCGTTAGCCGCCAGATCTTTTCGGACGAGGTTGGGGAATGCGGTGGCGATCCGCTTACCGGCGAGGTCACCAACGGTCCAGTCTCGACCCTCTGGAGCGGCGTAGCGGAAGGTTGACAAGCCGAAGCCCAGCGCCAGCCGCTCGCGGACCGGGGCGTCGGACTCAGCGGCGAGATCGCGGCCGGTGATGCCGAAGTCGAGCTGACCTGACCCCACGTAGATCGCAATGTCCTTGGGCCGCAGGAAGAAGAACTCCACATTGTTGACCGGGTCGATGACGGTCAGATCCTTCGGATCGGTGCGGCGCCGGTAGCCCGCCTCGGAAAGAATCTCGGCAGCGGGCTCGCTCAACGTGCCCTTGTTGGGTACCGCGACGCGCAGCATGTCGTTCACAGCTTCCGGTAGACGTCGTCGAGGGTCAGACCACGCGAGATCATCAGCACCTGCGTCCAGTACAGCAACTGGCTGATCTCCCCCGCCAGCGCGTCGTCGCCCTCGTGCTCGGCGGCCAGCCACACCTCGCCGGCCTCCTCGAGGATCTTCTTGCCGAGCCCGTGCACGCCGCCGTCCAGCGCGGCGACCGTGCCGCTGCCGTCCGGCCGGGTGCGCGCTTTGTCGCTGAGCTCGGCGAACAGCGCATCGAAGGTCTTCACGGCCTGCGATTGTTCCACGCGGCGGCCATGCCGGTCACGCGGGTTTAGGGCAGAGCGCTCTCAGTGCCCTGCAGGAGACGCGGACGTATCGCCCTTCATGTCCTCCAGGTGCATGCCCTTGGTCTCCTGAACCCACTTCGAGACGAACAGGAACGACAGCACCGCACATATCGCGTAGAAGCCGTAGGCGACGCCGAGCGAGAAGTCGCCGAGTGCCGGGAAAGACGCGGTGATCAGGCAGTTGGCGATCCACTGCGCGGCAGCTGCCAAGCCGAGCGCGGCGCCACGGATGCGGTTGGGGAACATCTCGCCGAGCAGCACCCAGACCACCGGACCCCAGGACATACCGAACGCGACGACGAAGAGGTTGGCGGCGATCAGTGCGATCGGTCCCGCAGCGCCGCCCAGACTCGGCTGACCGTCGACCACCGGAGCCGTGCCGAAGATCACCGCCATCGTGCCGAGCGTGACGGCCATGCCCGCCGAACCGATCAGCAACAGCGGCTTGCGCCCGATCTTGTCGATCAGCGCGATCGCGATGAGCGTGGTGAGGATGTTGGTGATCGAGGTGATCACCGTGATGACGAACGCCTGGCTCTCCCCGAATCCGACGGCCTCCCATAGCACGTTGGAGTAATAGAAGATCACGTTGATGCCGACGAACTGCTGGAACACCGAGAGGAACACGCCTACCCAGACGATTCCGTAGAGCCCGCCCGTCGGCTTTCGTAGATCCGACCATGACGGCGGCTTCTCGGACTTCAACGACTCCTGGATCCTGCTGATCGTCAACTCCAGGTTCTTCTCACCCAACAGCGTGGTGAGCACCTTCCTGGCCTCCGGAATGCGGAATGTCGCAACGAGATAGCGCGGCGACTCGGGAATCGTGAAGGCGAGCGTGCCGTAGATGATCGCGGGCACGGCCATGATGATGAACATCCACCGCCATGCTTCCAACCCCAGCCAGAGGTCTTCACGAGCACCACCCGCGAGCCGCGCAAGCAGCGCGTCGATCGCGAGCGAGACGAAGATGCCGGTAACGATGGCCAGCTGCTGCAGCGAGCCGAGCCGGCCACGGATGCGTGGCGGCGAGGTCTCCGCGATGTAGGCGGGCGCGATGACCGATGCGACGCCGACGCCGATACCGCCGATGACCCGGAACAAGCCGAACATCTCCACGTTGCCCGCAAGGCCGGTGCCGAAGGCGCTGATGAGGAAGAGCAACGCGGCGATCTTCATCACCGCGAGCCTGCCGATCTTGTCCGCCAGCCGTCCCGCGACCACCGCACCGAGGGCGGCGCCGATCAGCGCTGCCGCCACCGCGACGCCGGTTACCAGCTTGCTGATCTGGAAGTGGTCCTCGACGGCTGCGACCGCGCCGTTGATGACCGCGCTGTCGTATCCGAAGAGCAATCCGCCGAGGGCTGCTACAGAAGCGATTCGGATGACACGACCGCTGTGTTCGGATTCTTCGTAATCCACGCCTGACGAGGAATCACCGGCGGGTCCGTGAGTCATGTGACGACCTTCCGCAGCTGTGCGTGATGGACGTCACATTCAATCACAGACCCGTGATCAAGCGGTGCATTCTCGGAACTGCGTAATCAGTTGGGAATGAATGTCGCGCAGGTCAACGGGCGCGACTTCGGCCAGCGAAGAAACGTGCCGTCGCCTGCTGCCACCGGGCACCTCGACGTCGTTGGGCACCACCAGAACCGGGCAACCGGCACGCTCGGCCGCAGTGGTTCCAGTAACCGAATCCTCGACGGCCAGGCAGTCCCGCGGCGCGAGGCCCAGCAACTCGGCTGCCCGCAGGTACGGGTCGGGGGCGGGCTTCCCGCTGCGCACCTCGTCGCCGCATACGGTGGTCGAGAAGTATTCGCGGCCAATGCCATTCAGTGCGCGCTCGGTGAGAGATCGCTCCGTGTTGGTCACCAGTGCCATCGGTGTGCCCTCGGCGGCAAGCGCGTCCAACAGCTCCTGTGCGCCGTCACACCACGGCAGTCCGCCATCGAACAACTCAGCGGTGTATTCGTTGAGCCACCGGCCTGATTCGGCCATCGCGTCACGATCGAGGTCGAGCCCGAGGTCGGTGTAGACCATCAGCATCGTGTTCTCGGCAGCGCTGCCCACCAGCGCGGACCGCACTGCAGGCGTGATCTCGCCGCCCAGCTTCGCGTAGAGCGCGGCCAGGGACACGTCCCACACTTTTTCTGAGTCGACAAGCGTGCCGTCCATGTCCCACAGCACCGCTTTCACATCCGCGATTGTGTCACGGGCGCCACGTAGCGTGAAATCATGACCATTCTTGTGACCGGGGCCACCGGCAACATCGGCAGGCGCATCGTCGACCACCTGATCGACATGGGAGCCAACGATATCCGCGCGCTGACCACCGATCCGGGCAAGGCCGCGCTGCCCGACGCTGTCACGCCCGCCATCGGGTACCTGGGCCGACCCGAGTCCTTGTCAGCTGCGCTCGGCGGTGTCGACCGGATGTACCTTGCGCCGTTGCCGAGAACACTTTCCGCAACGCTCGAAGCGATCAGGGCCGCCGATGTTTCCTATCTGGTGGCGTTGTCCGGGGCCGGCTACTGGCAGACACACGCCGATGCGATATCGGCCTCCGGCCTCGCGAACACGCAGCTCGCGCCAGGCGAGTTTCTGGAGAACCTCGAGCTCTGGGCCGACCAGATCAAGTCGACGGCGACGGTGCGCGACCCGTATCCGGATGCCGTGGAGGCGATGATCGCGATGGACGACATCGCACGGGTGGCCGCCGCGCTGTTGACGCAGCCTGAGCAATCGCATCACGGCCAGACATACGAGATCACCGGCCCGGAGTCGTTGACCCGCGCGCAGATCGCCGAACAGATCGGCGTCGGCATCGGAGTCGACGTGCGGCTGGAGCAGTGCACCCGTGACGAGGCCATCGAGACGCTGCGGCCCGTGATGGGCGACGAAGCCGGCTGGTACCTCGACACGGTCGCCAACGCCGTCGACAACCCCCAGCGGGCCAATCGGCTGGTCGCCGAGATCACCGGTGTTCCCGCCCAATCGGTTTCGCAGTGGGCGCAGCAGAACGCCGCGCTCTTCGGCGTGACCTAAGCGTCGAAATCGTTCGGCCGCATGGTGTTTCGGTCGGCGCGCATGACGACGCCGTCACAGCTCAGTCCTCCGGGTTGTAGCCGAGGTTGGAGGCGAGCCAACGCTCGGCTTCCTTCAAGCTCCAGCCCTTGCGCTTCGCGTAGTCGGCGACCTGGTCCTGCGCTATCCGGCCGACCACGAAGTACTGCGACTGCGGGTGCGAGAAATACCAGCCGCTGACGGCGGCACCGGGCCACATCGCCATCGACTCGGTCAGCTCGATGCCGGTTCGGTCCTGCACATCCATCAACTCCCAGATGGTCGCCTTCTCGGTGTGCTCGGGGCAAGCCGGGTAGCCCGGCGCTGGGCGGATTCCCCGGTACTTCTCCGCGATGAGCGCCTCGTTGTCGAGCTGTTCATCGGGCTGGAATCCCCAGAACTCCTTGCGGACTCGCTGGTGCAGCCTTTCGGCGAAAGCCTCTGCCAGCCGGTCGGCGAGCGATTCGAGCAGGATCGCGTTGTAATCGTCGTTGGCTTTCTTGAACTCCATGATCTTGTCCTGGCTGCCAAGCCCCGCGGTGACGGCGAAGGCGCCGACGTAGTCGGCCAGGCCGGTGTCCTTCGGCGCGACGAAGTCGCCCAGTGACCGGTTCGGGATGCCTTCCCGGTGCTCGCCCTGCTGGCGCAGGTTGTGCACCCTCGTCAGCACCTCGGTTCGGGTCTCGTCGGTGTAGACCTCGATGTCGTCGCTCACCGCGTTCGCGGGGAAGAACCCGATCACGCCGTTGGCGGTCAGCCACTTCTCCTTGATCAGGGTGTCGAGCATCTCCTGGGCTTCGTCGTAGAGCTTGCGGGCGGTTTCACCCGAGACCGGGTTGTTGAGGATGTCGGGGAATCGGCCCTTCATCTCCCATGCGTTGAAGAACGGCTGCCAGTCGATGTACTCGCGCAACTCGGCGACGTCGTAGTCAAGAAACTCGCGCACGCCGAGACCTTGGACGGGCACGGGCGGGGGGTAGCCGTCCCACTCGATCGGCGTCCGGTTCGCGCGGGCCTTCTCCAGAGTCAGCATCGGCCGCTCGTTCTTCTGGGCGTGCCGTTCGCGAAGCGATGCGTAATCCTTCTCGGTGGCCTCCAGGAGGGCGGGCCGCTGCTTGTCGTCGAGCAGCGCAGCAGCGACCGGCACCGAACGGGACGCGTCCTTGACCCAGACCACCGGGCCGCTACGACGCGGCGACACCTTGACGGCCGTGTGGGCGCGCGAGGTGGTCGCACCACCGATCAGCAGCGGAATCTCCAGGCCTTGGCGCTCCATCTCGACGGCGAAGTTGACCATCTCGTCCAGCGAGGGGGTGATCAATCCGGAAAGCCCGATGATGTCGGCATCGTGTTCCTTCGCTGCCGCCAGGATCTTCTCGGCGGGCACCATCACGCCGAGGTCGATCACCTCGAAGTTGTTGCACTGCAGCACGACCCCGACGATGTTCTTGCCGATGTCGTGGACGTCACCCTTCACCGTCGCCATGATGATCGTGCCGTTTGTGTCCTTGCTTGCCGCAGTACCGTTCTGCTCCTTCTCCGCCTCGATGAACGGCAGCAGATACGCCACGGCCTTCTTCATCACCCGGGCCGACTTCACGACCTGGGGCAGGAACATCTTGCCTGCACCGAAGAGGTCACCGACGACGTTCATGCCGTCCATCAGCGGGCCCTCGATCACCTCGATCGGGCGACCACCTGCGTCCGCGATCTCGGCCCGCAACTCCTCGGTGTCGGTCTCGACGTCGGCGTCGATGCCCTTGACCAGAGCGTGGGTGATGCGCTCCCGGACCGGGAGGCTGCGCCACTCGGCCGCCGCCGGAGCTCCGTCATTTCCCGAGGCCTTCGCTGCGTTGCTGAACCGTTCCGCGATCTCCAGCAGCCGCTCGGCCGCATCGTCGCGACGGTTCAGCACGACGTCCTCGATGCGGTCCCGCAGCTCGGAGTCGATCGAGTCGTAGGGCACCAGCGCGCCTGCGTTGACGATGCCCATGTCCAGGCCGGCCTTGATGGCGTGGAACAGGAACACCGCGTGGATCGCCTCGCGCACCGGGTTGTTGCCCCGGAACGAGAACGACACGTTCGAGATGCCGCCGGAGATGTGCACCCCGGGAAGGTTCTCCTTGATCCAGGCGCAAGCCTCGATGAAGTCGATCCCGTACGTCGCGTGCTCCTCGATACCGGTCGCCAGCGCGAAGCAGTTCGGGTCGAAGATGATGTCCTCGGCGGGGAAACCGACCTCTTCGGTGAGGATCCGGTAGGCCCGCCCGCAGATCTCCTTGCGGCGCTCCAGGTTGTCGGCCTGACCCTGCTCGTCGAAGGCCATCACGACGACGGCGGCGCCGTACTTGCGGCACAGCCGTGCCTCGCGGATGAACTTCTCCTCGCCCTCCTTCATGGAGATCGAGTTGACGATCGGCTTGCCCTGCACGTTCTTCAGGCCCGCCTCGATGACCTCCCACTTGGAGGAGTCGATCATCACCGGGACGCGGCTGATGTCGGGCTCGGCCGCGACCAGCTTGGTGAACCGGTCCATCGCGGCGATGCCGTCGATCATGCCCTCGTCCATGTTGATGTCGATGACCTGCGCACCGACCTCGACCTGCTGCAGGGCGACCGACAGCGCGGTGTCGTAGTCCTCGGCCTTGATCAGGTTGCGGAACCTGGCGGAGCCGGTGATGTTGGTGCGTTCACCGATGTTCACGAAGAGGGAGTCGTCAGTGATGTTGAGCGGCTCGAGGCCCGAGAGCCGGGTGGCCACCGGGATCTGCGGAAGCTCGCGCGGCGGCGTGCCCTCGACGACCTTGGCGATCTCGGCGATATGCGGCGGAGCCGTTCCGCAGCACCCACCGACCAGGTTGACCAGGCCGGCCTCGGCGAACTCGGCGATGTAGCCGGCCTGCCGCTCCGGGGACTCGTCGTACTCGCCGAAGGCGTTGGGCAGACCGGCATTCGGGTAGCAGGAGACGAAGGTGTCCGCGATCCGCGCCATCTCGGAGATGTAGGGCCTCATCTCCGGCGCGCCGAGGGCGCAGTTGAGGCCCACCGCGAGCGGCTTCGCGTGCCTGATCGCGTTCCAGAAGGCTTCGGTGACCTGACCGGACAACGTCCGCCCGGACGCATCGGTGATGGTGCCCGAGATGATCACCGGCCAGCGGCGTCCGCGCTCCTCGAAGAGCGTCTCGAGGGCGAACACCGCCGCCTTGGAGTTCAGCGAATCGAAGATCGTCTCCACGATGAGGAGGTCGGAACCACCGTCGACCAGGCCGTTGGCAGCTTCGAGGTAGGCGGCGACCAGTTGGTCGTAGGAGACGTTGCGGGCTCCGGGGTCGTTGACGTCCGGCGAGATCGACGCGGTCCGCGTCGTCGGCCCGAGGGCGCCTGCCACGTAGCGGGGCTTCTCCGGGGTGCTGAACTCGTCAGCGGCCGCCCGCGCCAGGGCGGCTCCGGCGTAGTTCAGCTCGTACGCGAGCTCGTGCATGTCGTAGTCGGAGAGCGACACCGCGTTCGCGTTGAACGTGTTGGTCTCGAGGATGTCGGCACCCACCTCGAGGTACTCGCGGTGGATCCCCTCGATGATCTCCGGCTGGGTCAGGTTGAGCAGATCGTTGTTGCCTTGCAGAGCCGTCGGCCACTCGCTGAACCGTTCGCCGCGGTAGCCGGCTTCGTCCGGGCGGTCCCGCTGGATCGCCGTGCCCATCGCGCCGTCGATCACCATGATCCGCCGGCGCAGTGCAGCCGTCAGTTCATCGGTGCAGTCGGGGCGGGTGTTCGGCTCCCCGATCCTTGGTTCAAGGGCGTTCACGTGCGTTCCTTCCGTAACGGAAGGCGTCCTTGACTCCGCCGAGCGTGGCGGCTACCGGTAGCGACCCGGAACCGTTGCAACGCCTCTCGACCAGGCAAGTCTACGTCGTTACCCGATCGGCGTCTGGACGCCCAGTTCATCGCACTCGAGCGAGCGCTCGTAAACCTAATCGGCAGTGTCAGCCGCAATGTCGTGTCCCAGAGGTTAACCAGATTGCAAGCGAACGTATTTCGTATCGACCGCGCCCTCGAGGTTGTTGACGTCGTCGAGGGTCGGGTCGTACGGATGGTCGTTCGCGCATGTCACATAAAACAGGGTAGTCGGTCTACCAAATCGGGCTCGTGTCCATCAGGCTCGCCAAGCCCGAACAGGCCTTACGCTGGCGTAGTGACCCAGTCGGATGCGACCGGCCGCAAGCCCGCCGACCTGCCTGAACTGACGAACACCATCGTGGTGGCCGCGTTCGAGGGCTGGAACGACGCAGGGGATGCGGCCAGCGACGCGCTCGAGCACCTCGACGCCATCTGGGAAGCCGACCCAATCGTCGAGATCGACGACGAGGCCTACTACGACTACCAGGTGAATCGGCCGGTCATCCGCCAGATCGACGGTGTCACCCGTGAACTTGTCTGGCCCTCGATGCACATCTCCCACTGCCGTCCACCCGGCTCCGATCGTGACATCGTGCTGATGCACGGGGTCGAGCCGAATATGAGATGGCGCACATTCTGCGCCGAGCTGCTGGCCATCGCGGACAAACTCAACGTCGACACCGTCGTCATCCTCGGCGCGCTGCTGGCCGATACGCCCCATACCCGGCCGGTTCCGGTGTCGGGCGCGGCCTACTCCCCTGACTCGGCGAAGTTCTTCGGGCTCGAGGAGACGCGTTACGAGGGACCGACGGGCATCGCGGGTGTGTTCCAGGACGCGTGTGTCGCGGCGGGCATTCCGGCGGTGACGTTCTGGGCGGCCGTACCGCACTACGTCAGCCAACCGCCCAACCCGAAGGCCACCGTGGCCCTGCTGCGTCGCGTCGAAGACGTCCTCGACATCGAGGTACCTCTGGCCGATCTACCCACCCAGGCCGAGGAGTGGGAGGAAGCGGTCACCGAGATGACGTCGGAGGACGACGAGATCGCCGAGTACGTGGCATCCCTCGAAGAGCGTGGCGATGCCGAGGTCGATATGACCGATGTGCTCGGCAAGATCGACGGCGACGCGCTGGCCGCCGAGTTCGAGCGCTACCTGCGTCGCCGCGGGCCTGGTTTCCGCGGCTGAATTGCGTTAACTGGATAGACTCGCCGACGTGCGCTACGCCGGTTGGGCGAGCTTGGAGGCGCCGCCCGCGGCGGCCGGCGCCAGCGGCGGCGAAGCCGTCCGCGACATCTTTGGAAAGTTCGATCGGCAGACCCAGCGGCAACGAAGCATCCTGCGTCTTGCCCTCGTCGCGCTGATGGCGCTTGCCGTCGTCACGGGAACGCACCGGTCCGAGTGGGCCGCCCAGTTCGCGCTCGTCGGCGCCTACGGAGCGCTGTCCGCCGCCGCGGCGTGGCTGGTGCTCCGGCATCCCCATCGCGCACGCCGACTGCGGGCGCTCGAGCCGATGGTCCCGGTGGACGTGGCCGCGATCTGCACCCTGCCGTACCTGTCGACGGGCAGCTATCTGGTGCTGGGACTGCTTGCGTTTCTCCCCTTTTTCATTGCGACCCAGACGGGTCGACGGGCGGCGCTGTTTTCGGTGGTGGCGATCATCGCGGGCGGCGCTGCGGTTCTGGCCGACCCGATGATCCGCAGACAGTTGTCGGGCGTCGCGGTGGTGACCGTGTTGTTGATGCTCGCGCTGTTGTGCCTGTGCTCCTACACCGTGTCGCGCGTCCAACAGCGCAGGCTGGCGAGTATCGCCGAGCTCACCGCGAGCAGGTCGCTTCTGCTCGCCGACGTGATGACCGCAGAGGAGCGCGAACGTCGACGAATCGCAGAAGCATTGCACGACGGCGCATTACAGACCGTGCTGGCCGCCAAGCAGGATCTGCGCGACGTGATCAAGGGCAACGGCGATCTCTCCGTCGTGACGCGCGCAAGCGAGCTTCTCGCCGACGTATCCGCCGACCTCAGGCAGGTGACAAGGGAACTTCATCCCTCAGTCCTCGATGCGGCGGGGCTTGCTGCGGCCACAGAGACGCTGGCACAGACCTTTTCGGAGCGCACAGGCGTTCCGGTGGAGTCGGTGATCGACTACCCGAGCAGACACAGGGAGGACGCGACCGTGTACGGCATTGCCAGGGAGCTGCTCAGCAATGTCGCCAGGCACGCGCAAGCCGGGAAAGTCTGGCTGACACTGCGCGGTGACGGCGACGTCGTCGAACTGGATGTGCGTGACGACGGCGTCGGCGTGGACTCCGGGGTGCTCGCGACGCGCGTCTCCGAGGGCCATATCGGTCTTGAATCGCACCGCGCGCGCATCGAAACACTCACGGGAACAATGGAATTTCTACCGGTGGACCGCGGCACGTGGGTTCGTGTCCGGCTGCCGCTCGGGGTTGGGCGAGAGGCACGATCATGACGGGATCGCAGACGCGGGTGCGCGTGGTGGTCGGCGACGACCATCCGGTGTACCGCGACGGCGTCGTCCGCGCACTGGAAAGCAGCGGAAGCGCCGACGTCGTCGCCGCGGTCGGTGACGGCAATGCCGCGCTCGACGCGATCCGAGAACACGATCCCGACGTGGCACTGCTCGACTACAACATGCCCGGCATCGACGGCATCGCGCTCGCACACGCCGTGGTGCGGGACAAGATGCGCACCCGCGTGCTGCTGCTGTCTGCGACCACCGAGGGATCGGTGGTGTACCGCGCGATACAGGACGGCGCCGCGGGCTACCTGTCCAAGGAGGCCGACCGCGACGAGATCGTCGCCGGGGTGATGGCGTGTGCGCGAGGAGAGAGCGTCCTGCCACCCGAGCTCGTCACCACACTGGCCACGCAGGTCCGCGCCCGTGCCCACTCCGATGTGCCCATTCTCAGCGAGCGTGAGCGCCAGATCCTTCGACTGATCGCGGACGGTAAAACGGTGCCGGAGATGGCCAAGGAGCTGTTTCTCGCGCCGACCACCGTCAAGACGCATATCCGGCGCATGTACGAGAAGCTCGGCGTTTCCGACCGCGGCGCGGCCGTGGCCCACGCGATGCGCAATCACCTGCTGGAGTGAGATCTGCGCCCAGGTGTCGTCCAAACGGACGACACCGGGTTCATCCTCCCTGTAGTGCTTTTGCACGCTGCCGCGTCGGGTCGAATGCCGCGATTCTCAGTGACATGACTACTTCAACTCTTCTCGACACACACGAATCGGTCACCACGGTCGCGGAGCCCCGCCCCGCGGTGAAGTATGCGACAGAGGCGATCGGGACCATGTTCCTGGTGCTCACCATCGGCGCGGTGACGGCCGGCGCGAGCGCGCTCGCGCCGTTGGCGATCGGCGGCGTGCTGATGGCGATGATCTACGCGGGCCGCCACATCTCAGGCGGCCACTACAACCCCGCCGTCACCCTTGCGGCTCTGGTGCGCGGACGTATCGGCGTCCGCGACGCGGTGGCGTACTGGGTCAGTCAGTGCGTCGCGGCGGTGCTGGCAGCAGGGATCGTTGCGGTCGTCTCCCCCGTGCATGTCACCCCGCTCAGCTTGTCAGGGCATGCCATCGTGGCCGCCTGCGTCGCCGAGCTGCTGTTCACGTTCGCGCTGTGCTTCGTGGTGCTGAACGTCGCGACGAGCAAGGACCATCCCGACAATTCGTTCTACGGGTTGGCGATCGGTCTTGTCGTGATGGCGGGCGCGGTGAGTGTCGGTGCCATCTCCGGTGGCGCGTTCAACCCCGCCGTCGTGCTTGGCGGAGTTGCGATGGGCACGATCTCCGTTTCGCTGCTCGTACCGTATGTCCTCACCCAGCTCGCCGCGGGTGTGGCAGCCGGGATCGCCTTCCGCGCAATCAATCCCGCCGACAACTAACCCCTACTGCCCACCGAGAGGCTTGACCCGTGCGGGTCAGGCCTTCTCGTGTTTCGGCGGGTACAGCCCAACCCGACCGCCGCGGCTCGGGCCGCGGTAGTCGCTGGTGGGCCGCACGACCATCGGATTGACAACATCCAGGTTGTTAATGGCGGCCGGAATATGTGTTTCCGCCGACGAGGGCATTGCGCCGAAGATCGGTCCATGGCCGAGACCAACGGACGAACGGCGACCTCAGCCGCGGCGACATCGAGCGCAGGCATGGCCCTCGGCAGCCGGGCGGATCGTGTCATTCCCGGCGGCATGTACGGCCATCAGGCCGTTAGGCACATGTCGCCCAGGTACCCGCAGTTCTTCGCCGCCGGTGAAGGCGCGCTGATCACCGATGTCGACGGCAACGAGTACGTGGACCTGATGTGCAGTTGGGGTCCAGTTGTTCTCGGGCACTGCGATCCCGTGGTTTCCGAGGCGGTGCGTACTCAGATGAAACTCGGGGACTGCCTTGCCGGGCCGGGCCGGGCGTTCGTGGAGCTCGCGGAGACGCTCGTCGATGCTATCGACGACGCCGACTGGATCTTGTTCGGCAAGAACGGAACCGACGCGACTACCGCCTGCCTGACCATCGCCAGAGCACACACCTCGCGCTCGGTGATCCTGGTTGCGCGCGGGGTCTATCACGGGTCGGCGCCGTGGTGCAGTCCCGTCCCCACGGGCACGTTGGCGAGCGATCGAGCCGCGATGGGCTACTTCGACTACAACGACCGCGACAGCTTCGACCGCGCCGTCCAGCATGCCGGAGCTGATTTGGCGGGCGTGATGCTGACCCCCTTCCTGCACGTCGAAGGCAAGGATCAGGAGCTGGTCGACGTCGAGTTCGCTCGGCACGTCCGTCGTGTCTGCGACGAGCGCGCCGCGCTGTTGATCGTCGATGACGTGCGGTGCGGATTCCGGTTGGCGTTCGGCGGCAGCTGGGAGCCGCTAGGGGTGTCCCCGGACCTGTCGGCATGGAGCAAAGCCATCGCCAACGGGTATCCGCTGGCAGCCGTGACTGGCCGCGAAGGTATCCGCGACGCTGCCTCGACGGTGTTTCTGACGGGCTCCTTCTGGATGAACTCGGTGCCCATGGCCGCAGGTCTGGCGACAATTCGTCGTCTTGCCGCGATCGACGGGCTGTCGCTGATGCGGCGCGCGGGAACGCGGCTGAAATCCGGCATCGTTGCGCAGGCCGCCGACAACGGCCTGGCGATCAGCTACACCGGTCCCGACGTCATGCCGTATCTGACCTTCGCGGGTGACGTCGACCACGAGCGCATGATCTGCTTCGCCGAAGCCGCGCTCGAGTCGGGTGTGTACATCCATCCGAAACACAACTGGTTCATGTCCTGTGCGATGGACGACGCCGTGATCGACAGGGCTCTGCGCGGCACCGATGCCGCATTCGCCGCGGTGCGCAAGCACTTTGGCGCCGATGTTTCATCCTTCGACTGATTCGAGGAGACACCTGTGACAATCGAACGCCCCACCGACCATTCGCATTCGTCGTCGGCAGACGCCGTCAACCCGCACGACTCACGCGTCGCCGCATTCGGCTACAAACAGGAACTGAAGCGGACGCTGCGGTTCTTCTCGCTGTTCGCACTGTCGTTCTCCATCGTGTCGATCTCCACCGGCATATTTCTCAACTACGGCTTCGCGATCAATCAGTTTGGCGGAGCGTCTATCTGGACCTGGCCCATCGCCGCGGCGGGCCAGATCGTCATGGCGCTGCTCATCGCCGAGCTGAGCACAAAGATCCCATTGGCGGGCTACGCGTATCAGTGGGGCGCGCGTCTTGTCGGCTCGACCTACGGTTGGTACACGGGCTTCTTCGGTCTGCTCTACATGAGCATCACCGGCGGGGCGATCATCCTCCTTGGCGCCACGCCACTCCTGTTCGACGCGCTCGGGATCGACGCACCCGCCGGAGTCGTACTTGCCGTCGCGATCGCCATCCTGTTGTTCACAGTCGCGATCAACATCATCAGCGTGCAGTTGGCCGCCCGCACCAACAACACCGCCGTGGTCGCCGAGATCATCGGCACGGTGCTGTTGGCTGTCACGGTGATTGTGGCGTTCGGCCTCTACACCGGTGACGGTGGCGGCACCGCGGCCAATCTGTGGGACGCTACGGGAACAGCCGGATCCGGAATTGGTCACTTCGTGATGGCCGGCCTGCTGGGCATCTACACGATGGTGGGCTTCGAACTGTCAGCTGATCTGACCGAAGAGGCTGTCGATTCCCAACGAGCCGTTCCCAGAGGCGTTCTCACCGGAGTGATCGGGTCGGCCATCCTCGGCATGCTGGCGCTGATCTGCTTCACCATAGCGATGCCGAACCTCGGCGAGGCCCAGGCCTCGGATGCGCCGATCGTGACCATCGCGGAGTTCTACCTTCCCAGCGCGGTCGTGAAGGTCTTCATCGTCGTGGTGGCATTCTCGATGATCGCGCTGGTCATCGCCAATCAGGCAGCACAGTCGCGGCTGATGTATTCGATGGGCCGTGACAACATGCTGCCGTTCTCCCGTCACTTTCGTATGGTCAACACGCGCACCCAAACCCCGGTGCGTGCACTTGTCGTCGGCGGTGCGATCAGCGTCGTGTTCATGATTTACGGCTTCCTGCAGACGGATTCGTTCACCACACTGGTCGGTGCGACGTCGATCGCGCCCTATCTGGTCTACCTGCTCATAGTCGGCTCCTATATGCGTCAGCGTCCGACCCTGGCCGCCGCTCCCGGAGCCTTCAACCTTGGCCGGTTCGGGTTCCCGCTGATGATCGTCGGACTGGTGTGGATCATCACCGCGCTGCTGATCCTGACCATCCCTTCGGACTTCCACGGTGCGGTGAAGGTCGTCGCAGGCGCGAGCGTGCTCGCGGTCCTCTGGCACGTGGTGATACTTCGCGGACGGATCAAACGCGGTGAAGCCGGAGTTGCGCGGTTCGGCCTTACGGCGCAAGAGGTTTGACGACGTCGGACGCCAGTTCGCCGAACGGGTGCTCGATCTCGCCGACGACCTGTCGTTCGCGCCGTCGCACCTGCTGGGCGACCCGGTTGAAGGCAACCACGAGCTCGCTGTCCCTGTCGCGGCGCCATGCGACTGCCACCTCCGAGCCCGGCACATCGACGATGGGTATGTATCGGACACCCGAATGCGGGATGTAGCGCATGATCGCAGCGGGATTCACCGTGCATGCGAGCCCGGCTGCGATCAACTCGATCTCCTCGGTGTTGGTGGTGGTCGGCCTCAACAGCGGCTCGGTCAACCCTGATCGGTAGTCCTGCAGACTCCAGAATCGCCGATACTCTTCGTCGGTCGAACGCCCGACCGCCAACGGCACGTCGAGGATGTCGGCAACGCGCACCGAATTCCGTTGCGCCAGTTCATGGCGGACCGAAACGGTGAGAACGCGAGGCTCAACGAACAAGGTGTGCGTGACGATGTCGCGATTAGCCAGCGGAGGACGTACGAAAGCAACGTCTGCCCACCGCTCCGAGAGGCCGGCGCTTTGATCCGGCAGCGGGAACTCCCGCATCTCGATCTCGACGTTGGGATACTCGCGGGCAAAGGCATCGAGGATGTAGGGCGTCAGTTCCAGCGCGGCACCGAGCCCGAAGCCGATGCGCAGACATCCACCGGTGCCCGCGCTGCGTTCCCGGGCTACCGCCACTGCGGCGTCCAAAGCGTCGAGCGCCACCCGGATCTGTTCAGAAAAGCTCTCGCCCGCGGGCGTGAGTTGCACCGAACGTGTCGTCCTCAACAGCAGCGTCGCGCCGATCTCGAGTTCGAGATCACGAATCTGACGCGACAGCGACTGCTGGCTGATGAACAACCGTGCGGCGGCGCGGGTAAAGTTTCGCTCCTCCGCTACCACCAGGAAGTAGCGCAGTTTGCGGACGCTGACGTCCATCTCGAAACGATAGCGCCCCTCAGGCTTTTTCGGGTTGCGGCGCCTTCCACGTGCCGTTGAGGGCATCCGGCTTCGGCCAGTAGAGCCTCAGCACTAGAGCGAAGGGACCCTTCGGCGCGGGCAGCCAGTTGGATTCCTTGTCGGCCCCCGGCGACTCGTTCTGGAGGTAGAACGTGTAGCCGCCGTCCTTGTCGGGCACCAGACTCGGCAGCATCGGCGAGTTGATCAGATAGCGGTTGATCGGGTTGGCGACCAGCAGGCTCTGCGGCAGCTCGTACATGGTCAGCGACCAGAACGCGTTGACCGGCGGCAGCTGATCCTTCGGAAAGTGGAACGTGTAGTTGTTCGCGCCGGTCAGCGGCGCACCCGTGACATCGCTGAACGACCCCGGATAGATGGCCTCCGCGGCGGTGTTGCCATAGATCCCCAGCACCGCGCCTGCCATCCGATACAGATAGTTGCCCTTCAGGTCAGCCGCAGTCCCGAAGAAGTCGGCGGCGGTGACCTGGTCGGTGTCGACCTTCTCCTTCTTGAAGGTGTCGAACTCCGCCCACGCGCCGGCCATGCCGTCCTCGACGGCCTTGCGCATCTCCGGGCTGAGCTTGTCGGCGTCGAAGTCGCCGTCTGGGCCGATCCCGATGGATGCGAACCGGTCGCGCATCTCCTTCTCATCGGGCAACACCGGGGCGTACCGCATGACGAAGCTGAGGATCTCGAAGAACTGCGGCGAGGTCTTCTGCTGGTCCGGCGTCAACGGCGGAACGAAGTCGATGGCAGGTGCGGGCGCAGGCGGCGGCTGGTTCAAGAACACCGACAGCGGCGTCACCTGGTACCCGGCCTGGATCTCCTTCACCTGGTCGATATCGGACGGCCCGAACAGCTGCGTGCGGTACAGCACGAATGCAAGGTCGGTGTCCGACCGGATCACCTCGTTGACGCCTTCGGGCTTGTCGCCCTTCCAATTCGGGCCAGCCAGAAGGTATTTGCCGCCGCCATTGCCGGTAGTGCGGCTGCCGACGTAGTGGAAGTTGTAGGTGTAGCCGTCGACGAACTGCAGCGAGTAGTACCGGTCCTGCTCGATAGGCGGGACGGTGAGCACCAGCGGCTCTGTGCGCAGGTCCGCGCCGACAGCCGAATACGGAGTGTCCGAGTTCGGTGTCTGGATCGCCTTGTCCTCTGGGGTGTAAACCCTTGCGGTGTTGTGGATCTCGTTCCAGCCGCCCTTGTACTCGGGATCCTGCTTGTTGACGAAGTACGCGTACTGCACCCGGTAGTTGTCGACCATCGGAAAGCCCCAGATGTAGGCCTCTTTCGCGATCGCGCGGGCCTGATCCGGCGTGACGGCCGCCGACGTCGGCGGCGCCGACGACTTCTCCGTCTCTTCGGCTTCCTTGCCGCTGCACGCCGCCAACAGGGTGATGGTCGCCGCGACAGCGAGAAACCGTTTCACTTCTTCTCCACTTCCTGGGTACGGGCACTGGTCGAGCGACCGAGCGCCTCGACCTCGGCGTCCATCTGGGGCAGCAGGTCCGGCACGGACTTCATCAAGGAGGCCTCCACGAACCGAGTGGTCAGCAGCGGCTTGAGCCAACGTAACCAGGACACGTATCCGGGGCAGTAGACGTAGCGTTTGCGGTCCTCGATGCCTTTGACGAACGCCCTACCGCACGCGTCGACGGAGGTGGTCTTGCCGAGGGGACCCGGCATCGAGTCGAGCATCGTGCGAAAGCTGGGCAGGTCTGACTTGGCCTCCTGCACCAGCGGGGTGTCGATCCACAGCATGTGCGCCGAACCGACGTCGACCCCGAGGTGGGCAACCTCCTGTCGCAGTGCGCTGGCGAAGTGCTCGACGCCGGCCTTCGCCGTGTCGTAGGGCGCCAGCCCCGCTGTGGCGCCGAAGGCGGCCGCCGACGATACGACCAGCACGTAGCCGCGCCGCTCGATCACCGACGGCAACGCGGCCCGAACGGTGTTGAAGACGCCGACGATATTGACGTCGACCAGAGTCCGAAACGCCTCCGGATCGACCTTGAGAACCGAGCCGTACGTGGAGATCCCGGCATTGGCCATCACGACGTCGATCCCGCCGAACCGTTCGATGCCCTGCGCGACGGCGCTCTGCATGGCGTCCAGCTCTCTCACGTCGGCGACCGCCGTCAGCACTTTGTCGTCGCCCAATTCGGCGCCGATGTCACGCAGTGCGCCCTCGTCGACATCGGTGAGCACCAGGCTCGCGCCCCTCGCGTGCAGGCGGCGGGCCACCTCCGCGCCGACCCCGCGTGCTCCGCCGGTGATCAGCACGACCTTCTGATTGACCGCACTCATGAGCAGTCCCTTTCTGTGCCCGTCAAGGCGTTCTAGAGCTTGATCCCGAGCAGCGCATCGATCGCCGTGGCCACCAGCCCCGGCGACTCCGTGTCATGGCCGCCGTACTCCAGCGCATCGATTGACCAGCCATCAAGCGCGGCAAGCGCTTTCGGGGTGTCGAGGTCGTCGGCCAGATATTGGCGCACCCTGGCGATCACGTCGGTGGCGTCCGGCGCCGCCGGCAATGAGGTCGCCTCGCGCCACCGCTGCAGCCTGGCCGTCGCCTCGTCGAGCGCGGCCTCACTCCACGACCTGTCCGCGCGGTAGTGGCCGGCCAGCAGCCCGAGCCGGATCGCGGCCGGTTCGACGCCGTCGGCCCGCAGCCGGGATACCAGCACCAGGTTCCCGCGGCTCTTGCTCATCTTGTGGCCGTCCCAGCCGATCATTCCGGAGTGCACGTAATGCCGGGCGAATCGCCGCTCCCCCGTGACACTTTCGGCGTGCGCGGCAGAAAACTCGTGATGCGGGAAGATCAGGTCGCTGCCGCCGCCCTGGATGTCAAGGCCGGTGCCGATTCTGTCGAGCGCAATCGCCGCGCATTCCACATGCCAGCCCGGCCTGCCGGGACCAAACGGCGACGGCCAGCTCGGTTCACCGGGCCGCTCGGCCCGCCACAGCAGCGCATCCAGTTCGTCGCCCTTGCCCGCGCGGTCGGGGTCGCCGCCGCGCTCGCCGAACAGCCGCAGCATGGTGTCGCGGTCGTATCCGGACTCGTAGCCGAACTGCGCGGTTGCGTCGGCACGGAAATAGACGTCCGGGTGCTCGCGGTCGTCAACGACGTAGGCCGCACCGGAGGCGAGCATCTTCTCGACGAGCTCGACGACCTCGCCGATGGCCTCGGTCGCGGCGACATAGGAGTGGGGAGAAAGCACCCGAAGCGCCGCCATGTCCTCGGCGAACAGAGCGGTTTCGCGGTCGGCGAGTTCGCGCCAGCCGATGCCGTCGCGCTCGGCCCGCTCGAAGAGCGGATCGTCGACGTCGGTGACGTTCTGCACATAGTTCACGCTGTGGCCGGCATCTAGCCACAGCCGGTATATGAGATCGAATGTCAGGTAGGTGGCGGCGTGGCCGAGGTGGGTGGCGTCGTACGGGGTGATGCCGCAGACGTACATCGTTGCGGTGTCACCCGCCGACACCGGGCGTACCTGCCGATCAGCGGTGTCGTACAGCCGCAGCTGCGGACCGCGTCCCGGGAGGACCGGACGGCTCGGCCCCTGCCACGACTGCATGCCATCGACTCTAAGGGGTTCGTCGCGGGCCGCCTCTGGTGACCGACCGGATCACGGTCAACAGCGGCTCGGCAAGCTCCTGCCTGCACATCAACAGGTCGGGCAGATAGGGATCGCGGCGGTTGTAGATCAGCGGCGCCCCGTCCAGCCGGGAGCCGTGCAGCCCCGCCGCCCACATCACACCCGCGGGCGCGGCCGAATCCCACTCCCACTGCCCTCCTGCATGCAGGTAGGCGTCGACGTCGCCCCTCACCACGGCCATCGCCTTGGCGCCCGCCGACCCGATGCGGACAAGCTCGACGTCCATCTGATCGGCCAGCCGCCACAACACCGCGGGCGGGCGGCTCGCGCTCGCGGTGATCCGCAGCGGCCCTTCGGCGCGCGGCGGCGGCGGGACGACTGTGTCGGTGCGGTACACCTCGCCGAACGCAGGCAGCGCGACCGCCGCATCGGTGATACCGCCCTCGCCCTCGGACCCGTTTCGCTGCCACAGTGCGATGTGGACGGCCCAGTCGTTGCGAAGAGTGGAGAACTCCCAGGTGCCGTCCAGTGGGTCGACGATCCACACCCGGTCAGCGTGCACCCGCGACAGGTCGTCAACGGCCTCTTCCGACAGCACCGCGTCGTCGGGCCTGGCGCGCGCAAGGCCGTCGAGGATCAGCGTGTTGGCCCGTTTGTCCCCGGCGTCTCCCAGGTCGTAGGGATCGAAGAACCCCTGCTCCTTTCGCACCTCGAGGAGTAGTTCACCGGCGTCGCGGGCAAGTTCGGCGGCCAGCGCTGCGTCGGTGAGGGTCACAGCATGCAGTATTGCCGAATAATGGGGTGGTGATTGATCGGGGCATCAAGACCGCGCAGGTCCAGCCGCCGACCGTCAAGGTCTGCGACCTCACCGGCCCCGGCAGTGCAGCGGAGCGGTTCGGTGTCGGGGGCACCGATCTCGGCATCGCCGTCGCCCTCGCCGACGGACGGACGGGATTCATCTTCGGCGACACGTTCGACGAATGCCGAGCGGGCGGACCCGGCTGGCGCAGCCCGGTGATGCTGCGCAGCAACGACACCTCGCTGCCTGCCCTGAATGACGGCATCACATTCCACGACGCGGTCGGCGGCGACTACGCGCGCCAGCTGTGGGATTACCAGCACGACGAGCCGCCGTGGAAGGGCAGCGGGTATTCGACGGTGCTGCCCGCTGACGCCATCACGATCGACGGCAGGCTCTACCTGTTCACGATGGTCAACCGTGGCCTGCACAACGTGCTGTGGACCGAGATCACCTACAGCGACGACTGCGGCGACACCTGGCACGATGCGGGGCCGGACGCCAGGCGGCTCGGCTCGCACAATGACGGCTCCCAACAGCTGATCACCTGGGAGCACGATCCCGAATCCGGCTCGATCTACGTCATCGCCAGCGCGTTCAACCGTCGCGAGAACGCCTTTCTCTACAAGGTGCGCGGCGATCACATACTCGACCGCTCGGCCTGGCATCCGTGGACCGGTGGATGGTTCAACAGCGATCCCAAACCGCTGCTGCCAGCGGGCACGACGGTCGGCGAAATGAGCCTGCGGCGCGTTCAGGACCGTTGGGTCTTCAGCTATTTCGAGTGCAACTCGGGAACCATCAGGGTCAAGGTGCTCACCCATCCGACCGACGACTTCCAGGTAGCGCCGACCACGACGGTGTTGCGCAACACGGCATGGGCTCAGAAGAAGGGGCGGCGCTGCAGTCCGGCCGACGGGTGCACCGCGGGCACGCTCAGCCAGCTGTACGGCGGCTATATCGTGCCCGGCTCGACGTTGCGTAATCTGCATCTGGTGGTCAGCCATTGGAATACCGGCGACGGATCCAACTGGCCATACCGCGCCATCCAGTACCGCCACAACGCGTCTACCCGGCTGTAACGCTCAGAAGGCGGGCCACGGAATCGGGCGGTGCCGGTCGGGTGACGGCATCACCGGATCATTCAGCAAGCCAACGGCCCTGCGCCGCAGCGCGTCGACTTCGCGGCCGGTGATGTGCTCGCGCAACTGCTCACCCAGCGCGCCGCGCACATCGTCGCGCAGCCGGGCCACGGTCTCCAACGTCTCATCGTCGACGGGTTTGCCCGCCCAGCCCCACAGCACGGTGCGCAGCTTGTCCTCGACGTGCAGGCTGACGCCGTGGTCGACGCCGTAGACGTGGCCGTCGGTAGCGGACAGGATGTGGCCGCCCTTGCGGTCGGCGTTGTTGATCATCACGTCGAACACCGCCATCCGGCGCAGCGCGGTGTTGTCGGCGTGCACCAGGGTCACCTCGTCGCCTGCGTAGTCGTAGGCGCGCAGCACCGGAAGGAATCCCGGCGGAATGTGGCCCGCAGGAAGAAGATCCACCTGATCCGGCCCCGCGTCGGGGTGCTCGTCCGCCTCGCCACCCTCATCGCCGGGTTGGTCCACCCACAGCTGCAGCATGCCGTTGCCCGCGGGCCCGTCGCGAATGATGGTGTAGGGCACGATGTCCCAACCCAAAGCGGCGGAAACCAGGTAGGCGGACAGTTCGCGACCCGCCAGTGTGCCGTCGGGAAAGTCCCACAGCGGCGCCTCACCCGCGATCGGCTTGTACACACAGTGCACCGTCAGGTCGTCGAGTTCGGCCTCGCAGAGAAACGTAGCATTGCTCGCGGAACGGATACGCCCGATGACGGTCAGCTCGCCGCGTCGCAACGCCTCGCAGTCGCTATTCGTCGGGTTCATCGTCGGACTCGAGCAGGCTCCGTCGGTAGCCGTTGGTTCGCACGCAGATATGGCCCTCCGGATCGAGGGGCTCATCGCATAGCGGACACGGCGGCCTGCCTGCGGAGATGACCCGATTGGACCGGGTCGCGAACTGGCGCGCGGACTCGGGGGTGAGGAACACGCGGACAGCGTCGGGCCCGTCCTCGGCATCGTCGAGCACGACCGATGCATCGAACTCGGTGTCGGAGACTGCAAGCAGCTCGACCACCACGGTCTCCGCCTCCGAGTCCCAGCCAAGGCCCATGGTGCCGACCCTGAACTCGGCGTCGACGGGTGTCACCAGCGGGCTGAGGTCGTCCACGTCGGTTTCGGGTGGGACGGGGGTGCCGAACCGGCGGTTGATCTCGAGCAGCAGCGCCGCGATCCGCTCGGCGAGCACTGCGACCTGCTGCTTTTCCAGAATCACCGAGATGATCCGCTTGTCGTGCACCGCCTGCAGGTAGAACGTGCGGTTTCCGGGCTGCCCGACGGTCCCGGCCACGAAACGGTCGGGTGTGCGGAAGACGTGGATTGCGCGGGCCATGGCTACTCCAAAATACCGCGCTCAGTCGGTCGAGCCGCCCACCACGGCGTCGCTCGACGGGACGTCCTTGGCCTCGCCGTCGGCGGCTTCCGGCGGTTTAGCTGTCAAACCGGAAGCCAGTTGGTCGCCGGTGTGGTTCACGTGAACCACGAAGGGCCGCAGCGCTGTGTAGCGGATCACACTCATCGAGGCGGGATCGGCGGTGATCCGCTGGAAACTGTCCAGGTGGGTGCCCAGCGCGTCGGCCACGATCGCCTTGATCACGTCGCCGTGGGTGCAGGCAAGCCACAGCACGTCGCCGCCGTGCTCGTCGGCGAGGCGTCGGTCGTGCTCGCGCACCGCCTCCACCGCACGGGCCTGCACATGAGCCAGGCCCTCGCCGTCGGGGAAGACCGCGGCGCTCGGCTGCTGCTGCACCACCGCCCACAGCGGTTCTTTGACCAGTTCGCCGATCTTGCGGCCGGTCCACTGCCCGTAGTCCACCTCGGAGATGCGTTCGTCGACGATCGGCTCGAGGCCGAGGGCGGCGGCCAGCGGCTCGACGGTGCGCCCGCAGCGCAGCAACGGCGAACGCACGATGGCGCGCACCGGCAGCGACCCGATTCGGTCGACCAGTGCCCTGGCTTGCTCCTGGCCCTTCTCGTCGAGATCGACGCCGTCGGACCTGCCTGCCAGCGTCTGCGCGGTGTTGGAGGTCGAGCGGCCGTGCCGCAGCAGGATGACGGTCATGTCGCTGCCACCACCCCGGCGCCGAGCAGAATCATCACCACCGCGCCGAGGACGACGCGGTAGCCGACGAACCAGTACATGCTGTGGCGCACCAGGAACCGCAGGAACCAGGCCACCGCCGCGAGGCCGACGACGAACGCGATGACGGTCGCCACGAGAAGCTGTGGGCCGGTGGCGCTCATCCCCTCACCCACCGGATGAAAGGCGTCCGGCAGTGAGAACAGTCCCGAGGCGAACACCGCCGGAATCGCCAGCAGGAAGCCGAATCGGGCGGCGAGCTCACGATCGAGCCCAAGGAAAAGGCCGGCGCTGATCGTCGCGCCGGACCGGGACACCCCTGGCAGCAGGGCCAGGCACTGGGCCAGGCCGACGATCACACCGTCGCGCCAGGTGAGTTGCTCGACGTCGCGGGTCTGCCGCCCGAAGTACTCGGCCGCCGCGATCACCGCGGAGAAGACCACCAACGCGGTCGCTATCAGCCAGAGATTCCTTGCCCCCGTGCGGATTTCGTCTTTGAGAAGCAGGCCGAGCAGGCCGATCGGGATGGTGCCGACGATCACGTACCAGCCGAGGCGGTAGTCGGCGTCGCGAGCCGCAGGGTTGAAGAGGCCGCTGAACCAGGCCTTGACGATGCGCAGGATGTCGCGGGCGAAGTACACAAGCACCGCGAACTCAGTACCGAGTTGCGTTACGGCAGTGAATGATGCGCCCGCGTCGTCGGCGAAGAACAGGCGTGAGGTGATCGCGAGATGCCCGGACGAGGACACCGGAAGAAACTCGGTCAACCCCTGTACCACCGACAACACCACGACCTGCAACCATGACATCGCCGGGACCTCGATCACGACGACGACCGTACCGTGAGCGTTGGTCAGCGTGCTGTGCGCGGCACCGGTTGGGCATCCGCCACCGCATCGCGCACCGCTGCCACCAGGCTGCGTTCGTCAAACAGGTCGACGTCGGTTGCCTTGCGGGTGGCAGTGGCCACCACATCCTCGGCCTGCGGCACCGGGCCGGCGAGGCGGGGCCGGTAGATCTCGACGACCAGTTGCTGGTGTTCGACGTGAAAGGAGAAACTGCGACCGCTGCCGAGGTGGCCGAAGCCGCTTGCGTAGAGGCCCGTCGAAATCACTTCGATAAAGAACCCTTTGTCGGCCGAATCACGACTCGGCGCCAGGCTCATGACCGAACCATACCGGCTTCGGCGGCTTGCCTACACTTGCTGTTCGATTGTCGTCCACTTCGCACGCACGAGAGCTACCCGTTGCTGAAACGTATTAAACATGCAGGTCAGATGGCCTGTTGTGGTGCGCTCCTCATAGTCGGATGCGGCGTGACGGCGTGTACGTCGAATCCTTCCGACGCGCCGCCCCCGACGATCGCGCCTGCAGAGGCCGCAGTGTCTCCGCCTGCCGCCACGCCGCCCGCCGGCGTCGTGCGCCCGATGGCGGGGCATGCGAAGGCGGTCATATTCGACGCCGCCACCAGCTCCCTGGTGGTCCTCGGCCCCGGTAAGGCCGACCACGCCGTGATCACCGTGATGCCGGCGAAGGGTCTGAGCCGCGCCGTTCCGCTGCCCGCTGCGGCAACGGCGATGACCGGCGACGACAACGGCCACGTCTACGTGGCGACGCGCGGCGGGTACTTCTCGATCGATATCGCGCAGGGCCGGGCCAATCGGGTGCCGGTCGACGGCCAGGACGGTACCGATTTCACCGCCATCGCCCGCAGGGCCGACGGCAAGCTGGTACTCGGCAGCGCAGCCGGCGCGGTCTACACGTTGAGCTCCGATACGGCGGTCGGCGCGGAGTTGAGGATCTTTGCGCGCGTCGATGCCCTTGTTGCACAGGGAGATACGGCCGTGGTCCTGGACCGAGGCCAGACGTCGGTAACCACCGTGGACGCCAGCGGCGCCAAGGCTCAACATGCGCTTCGCGCCGGCGAGGGCGCCACCACCATGGCCGCCGATCCGGCGGGCCGGGTGCTGGTCGCCGATACACGGGGCGACGGGCTGCTGGTCTTCGGGACCGATCCGCTGATGCTGCGTCAGCGCTATCCGGTCCCCGACGCGCCATACGGCCTTGCCGGGTCCTCGCGGCTGGCGTGGGTGTCACAGACGGCCTCGAACGTGGTTATTGGTTACGATCTGGCAACCGGAATTCCAGTCGAGAAGGTGCGCTATCCGACCGTGCAGCAGCCGAACTCCCTGGCCTTCGACGAGGCGTCTGGCACGCTGTACGTGGTGTCGGGCACGGGAGCAGGGGTGCAGGTGATAACCGACGCTGGAGGCGTGCGATGACCGAAGACGCCGGGATCAGCCGGTGACCGCGGTACAGCGCGGCCGCATGCCGCCGGGCTGGGAAGCCGACCTTTCGGACGAATACGAGTGGGTGCCCCTGCGGCTGCCGCCCGATCTGACCCGCATCAGCGCCTCCACCCGGCTGTCCATCGAGGCGGAGTATCGCGGCTGGGAGCTGACCCGAGTCCGGCTGTATACCGATGGTAGTCGCCGAGTGCTGTTGCGCCGCAAGAAGTCCGCCGTCAATAGCGGCGACGTCGCCGATCAGCCGGCGATGTGATGTATCAAGCTGTTCGGCGGGCGTTCTTCCTGGTTCCCGCTGAGCGGATCCATACCTGGGTGTTCCGGGGTCTGCGCGCAGGAACGACTCCGCCGCCGTCGCGCTTGGCGCTGAAGAAATGGTTGGCTCCCAACGACCCCGTGCTGGCAACCACTGTGTTCGGGATTCGGTTTCCAGGACCGATGGGGCTGGCTGCCGGATTCGACAAGGACGGTGCCGGGTTGGCCGCCTGGGGTGCGCTTGGCTTCGGGTACGCCGAGATCGGCACGGTGACCGCCCAGGCTCAACCCGGTAATCCCCCGCCGCGAATGTTCCGGCTGCCTGACGACAGGGCCCTGCTCAACCGGCTGGGGTTCAACAACCGCGGCGCTGCTGAACTCGCCCTGCGGCTGGCGCGGCACACACCAGACGTGCCGATCGGGGTCAACATCGGCAAGACCAAGGCCGTGCCTGCCGAGCAGGCCGTCGACGACTATCGGGACAGCGCCCGACTGGTCGGCCCATTTGCGGCGTACCTCGTCGTCAACGTCAGCTCGCCGAACACGCCCGGCCTGCGTGACCTGCAGGCCGTCGAATCCTTGCGGCCGATCCTTGCCGCGGTGCGGGAGGAGACCAGCACACCCGTGCTCGTCAAGATCGCCCCGGACCTGTCCGACCCGGATATCGACGAGATTGCCGATCTGGCAGTCGAATTGGGCCTTGCAGGCATTGTCGCCACCAATACGACGGTGTCCCGCGACGGCCTGAAGACACCAGGGGCGGCCGAACTCGGACCCGGCGGAATCTCGGGGCGGCCGGTTGCGAGGCGGTCGGCCGAGGTGCTGCGCCGACTGTACGGCCGGGTCGGCGACCGGCTGGTGCTGATCAGCGTCGGCGGCATCGAAACCGCGGACGACGCCTGGGACCGCATCACCTCGGGAGCGTCACTGCTGCAGGGCTACACCGGGTTCATCTACGGCGGCGGCCTGTGGGCCAAGCACATTCACGACGGCATCGCCGCTCGCCTGCACGAAGGCGGGTTCTCGTCGCTGGCCGAGGCCGTCGGCTCAGCGGCTCGCTAGCGCGATCGTCAGCATCGGCAGATCGAGTTCGGGCGTCTTCAAGGCCGCTTCAAGGGTCGGCTCCAGGCGCGCCCAGGTCTTCGGGTAGTGCTCGGCATAGCGCGCAAGCGCGGCCTCGGCCGCGTCCCGGCTCATCAGTGTTGCAACACCGGGGATGTCTCGTCTACGCCCGACGCTCACCCGAACGTGCGGCTCGGCCAGCACGTTTCGATACCACTGCGATCGCTCGCCGAAACCGGACACGATCACGTACTGGTCCGGCGCCGGTCGCTCGACTACCTCGAGAACGGCATATCGCCGTGCGCCGGTCTTGCGGCCGATGTGTTCGAGCAGCAGCATGCGGTGCCCCATCACGAAGCCGAGACGGGCGCGGTACAGCCAGATCGGTGCGCGAACCAGTGCGCGATTCTGCAGTAGCCGCGCGAGTAGATCGCTAGTTCTGCTCATAGGTGCCATGGATGATTGCCCGCGCGATGGCCTGCTGGAAAAGGTTGAATCCGAGGTATGCCGGGGTGGCGCCCTCGGGCAGGTCCAGCTTCTCGACGCCGACGGCGTGCACGACGACGTAGTAGCGGTGTGCGCCGTGCCCCGGCGGCGGCGCGGCCCCGATGAAGCGATTAAGGCCCGCGTCGTTGGCCAAAGTCACTGCGTTACCCGGCAATTCGCTGCCATCACCGGCATCGGCGGGCAGCTCGGTGACGCTGGCGGGTAGATCGGCCACCGCCCAGTGCCAGAAGCCAGACCCGGTCGGCGCGTCAGGGTCGTAGACGGTGACGGCGAAGCTCTTGGTCTCCTCGGGGAAGCCCGACCAGCTCAGCTGCGGTGAGACGTCCTTGCCGCCGGCACCCATGATGCCGCTGACCAGGTCGCCCGACCATGCGCCGCCGTCGCTGAACGATTCGGAGGTCAGCGTGAACGTGGGCAGCTTCGGCAGGTGGTCGTAGGTGTTGTAGGGAAATCCCATTGGTTGTCCTTTCCTGGGGATCAGCTGTGGAGCAGAAAGTGTTCGAGCACCTGGGCGCCGAACGTCAGCGCATCAACGGGTACCCGCTCGTCGACGCCGTGGAACAGCGCGGCGAAGTCCAGATCGGGCGGCAGTTTCAGCGGCGCGAACCCGAAGCACCGGATCCCAAGCGTGGCGAAGTGCTTTGCGTCGGTGCCGCCCGACAGCATGTAGGGCACCGTGCGGGCGTCTGGATCGGCGGCCAGCAGCGCATTGTTCATCGCGTCGAGCAGTTCGCCGTCGAAACTGGTTTCGTAGGCGGGCAGGTCGACGATCCACTCGCGGGTGACATCGGGCCCGATGAGCTCGTCGACCTCCCGCTCGAAGGCGGCCAGCCTGCCGGGCAGGACACGGCAGTCGATCACCGCCTCCGCGGTAGCGGGAATGACGTTGGCCTTGTAGCCGGCCTTGAGCATCGTCGGGTTTGCGGTGTCGCGCAGCGTCGCGCCGACGATCCTCGCGATGGGCCCGAGCTTGGCGATGGCGCCCTCGAGATCGGGTGAGTTCACGTCGAAGGTGTAGCCCGTCTCCTCGGCGACGGCAGTCAGGAACTGCTCGACGGAGTCTGTCAGGACTACCGGGAACCGATGGCGACCCAGCTTCGCCGCCGCCTCTGCGACAGCGGTCACGGCGTTGTGGTCGTGAATCATCGAGCCGTGGCCCGCCCGTCCGCGGGCGGTCAGCCGCATCCACTTCATCGCCTTCTCGGCTGTCTCGATCAGGTAGAGGGTGCGTTCCCCACCCTCGCGCCGCGGGATCGTCAGCGAGAACCCGCCGACCTCACCGACCGCCTCGGTCACGCCCTCGAACAGGTCGGGCCGGTTCTCGACGAGCCATTTGCACCCGTACTTGCCGCCGGCCTCCTCGTCGGACACGAAGGCGAACACCAGGTCGCGTGGCGGGACGGTGCCCGACCGCTTGAAGGCCCGGGCGACCGCGATCATCATGCCGACCATGTCCTTCATGTCGACGGCGCCGCGACCCCAGACATAGCCGTCTTCGAGCGCACCGGAGAACGGGTGCACGCTCCAGTCCGACGCCTCGGCTGGCACCACATCGAGGTGCCCGTGCAGCATCAAGGCCCCGCGCGAGGCGTCCGCACCCTTCAGTCGCGTGAATACGTTGGCCCGGCCTGGCGCTCCGGCCTCGATGTATTCGGTTTCATAGCCGACCTCTTCCAGCTGCTCAGCGATCCAGCGGGCGCATTCTGCCTCGCCTTTTGTGGTCTCCAGCTCGCCGGTGTTGGACGTGTCGAACCGGATCAGCGAGCGGACGAGGTCGACCACCTCGTCGACGGCGTTGAGGGCTTGGCTCACAGTCACAATTCCTACCACCCGCACCGCGCTCTGGTTTGGGCATGGGCTCGTCGATCCGATAGCCTTAGCTGCCCAGAGCAGGTCCGAGTGGCGGAATGGCAGACGCGCTAGCTTGAGGTGCTAGTGCCCTATTAACGGGCGTGGGGGTTCAAGTCCCCCCTCGGACACACTCTATTTTCAAGCCGAACGCTCAGCTACGTACGGTTTAGAGCCGCGCAGACGTACAAGAATGCGCGCTCGCATTCAGTACACGTCGCGCACGTAGCGCTTCTCGGCCACCAGTTCGCGTTTGTAGTGGTGCGCGCCCTCGTCCGACATCCCGCCGTGGGTCTTGATGATGTCCGTCAGTGCGGCGTCGACGTCGCGCGCCATCCGGGCGGCATCACCGCACACATAGAAGTGCGCGCCCTCGTCGAGCCAGCGCCACACGTCCGCGCCGTAGTCGAGCATCTTGTGCTGAACGTAGACGCGCTCGGCCTGGTCGCGGGAGAAGGCGAGGTCCATCCGATTGAGGAAGCCGTCGCGGACCATATCCTCGAAATCGTCTCGGTAGTAGAAGTTTTCGCTGCGCCGCTGTTCGCCGAAGAACAGCCAGTTGCGGCCCGTGTGACCGAGCGCGCGGCGCTCCTGCAGGAATCCGCGAAACGGTGCGATCCCGGTGCCGGGCCCGACCATGATCATCGGTGCCGTAGTGTCCTTCGGCGGCCGGAAATGCGGTGATCGCTGCAGGAAGACGGGCACGGGCGCGGAGTGCGCGCGATCGGCCAGGTACGTGGAGCAGACGCCGCCGCGCTGGGTGCCGCGCGTGCCCCGGTAGCGCACAACGGACACCGTCAACTGCACCTCGCTGGGGCTGACCAGCGGGCTCGACGAGATCGAGTAGTTCCTCGGCGTCAGCCGAACCAGCACCTCCTGCCACTGCGACGGCTCGGCGCGGACGTTGAACTGCTCGACGATGTCCAAGCCGTTGCGACCCGCCAGCCATCTCTTCAGCCGATCCGACGGTGCGCGCAGCATTTTGGCGGCCTCGCGGCCCGCGCAGTTCTCGGCGACGAAGCGGAGCAGGTCGGGTGTGACCCGGCAGATGTCGTAGGACCGGGTCAACGCCTCGCGCAGGGGCACAGCCTCACCGTCGACCTGGACGGTCTCCGTGCCGACGAGGCCGGTGGCGGCCAGCCATGCGTCGACGACGTCGCGACTGTTGACGGCGCACACCCCGAGCGAGTCGCCTGTTGCGTAGCCGACGTCGAACTCGGAGATGTCGAAACCGAACTGCCGCACCTCCTTTGACGACGGGGGCGCAGACAGCACCGTGTTGCGGCACAGCTTTGCGTGCACCGGGTCGGCGCGCGTGAACGGTTCGTCAGCGGCGCTGCCCGCCTCCCCGGTGACCCCGAGCACGTCGGCCACGTCGTCGACCCACTTCGACATCGGCCCGTTGTCGTAGGCCTCGCAGTCGGCACGGTCCAGCATCTTCGAGGCACCGAGGGCAGCCAGCCTGCCGTCGATCGATTTGGCGTAGCCGCAGAAGTCGGCGTACGACCGGTCGCCGATGCCGAGCACGGCGTACCGGACACCGTCGAGCGCAGGCGCATCTGGCGCGCCGAGTCGATCCCAGAATCCGGTCCCGTTGTCGGGTGGCCCGCCGTCGCCGAATGTGCTGGTGACGACCAGGACATCGCGGGCGGTCGCGAGCCTTGACAGCGCCACGTCGTCCATGTTGACCAGCTGCGAGTCGCCGAGTCTGCGGGCCAGCCTGGCGGCGACGTCTTCGGCGTTGCCGGTCTGCGAGGCCCACAGCACAAGAGGGCCCGATCGTTCGGCGACGACGGTGTCTCGCGTGCGTTCCGGTGCGGGGCCGACCGGGCTGGCGCGCACCGCGCACACCTTGAATTCGGGCTGCAGGGAGTCGGCATCGACGGCGTCGTTGGTGAGAGCGTTGACGGTCAGGTGCGCGCCGTGCTCGTCATTCCAGTGGAACGGCGCAAAGCAGTTGCCCGGACGGACACTCTCGGTGACCACCGCGGGCAGAACGGCGCGACCGCGACGCGATGCGAGCTCGACGGGTTGGCCGTTCGAGATGCCGAGCGCCGCCGCATCCGACCGATGCAACTCGACGAACGGCCCGCTGTCGAGCCTGTTGAGTTTGTCGACCCGCCCGGTCTTGGTCATGGTGTGCCACTGGTGCTGCAGCCGACCGGTGTTGAGCACCAACGGGAATTCGTCGTCAGGCAGTTCGCGCGGCTCCATGTGCGGGCGGGGGTGGAACACCGCCTTCCGCGACGGGGTCGGAAAGGCGAGCCGTGGGCGATGCCCGTCGGCGTCGACGAACAGATCCTGGCTGACGCCGTCGTTCAGGTACCGGATGGGATGGCGGTCGGCGTCGTCATCGGGCGGGCACGGCCACTGCAGGGGCGAATGCCGCAGCCGCGAGTAGCTGACGCCGCGCAGGTCGTAACCCGTTGCCGGGTTGGAGAACCGCCGGATCTCGTCGAAAACCTGCTCGCTGGACGAGAAGTCGAAATGTGCGCCGAAGCCGAGCTGCTCGGCGACCTGGCAGATGAGTTGCCAGTCCGGCCGCGCCTGTCCGGCGGGCGGGATAGCGGCCTGCAGCAGGGTGAGGTTGCGCTCGGAGTTGACCATGACGGCGTCGGCCTCCGCCCACAGTGCGGCGGGAAGCACGATATCGGCGTACCGGTTGGTCGCGGTCGATTCGTACGCGTCCTGGGTGATGACGAGCTCGGCCGCCTCGAGGCCCGTGATGACCGTCTGCCGGTTCGCCACGGTGGCAACGGGATTGGTGCAGATGATCCAGCACGCCTTGATATCGCTGCTGGCGAGTTGTTCGAACATGGCGACGGTGCCCGGCCCGACGTCGTCGCGGATGGACCCCGCAGGCAGACCCCACTGCCGCTCGACGAAGTCGCGGTCGCGGACCGATAGCACCGAACGCTGCCCGGGCAAACCCGGCCCCATGTAACCCATTTCGCGGCCGCCCATCGCATTGGGCTGACCCGTCAGCGACATCGGGCCGCTGCCGGGGCGGCAGATCGCACCGGTGGCGAGATGGAGGTTGCAGATGGCGTTGGTGTTCCAGGTCCCGTGGGTGCTCTGGTTGAGCCCCATGGTCCAACAGCTCAACCACTCCCCTGCGTCGGCGATCATCTGAGCCGCAGTCCGGATATCGGCCTCGGGAATGCCGGTGATGTCCGCGACCAGATCCGGCGGATAGTCGGCGAGAAATACGGGCATATCGGCCCACCCCTCGGTGTGCTCGGCGATGAAATCACCATCGATGTCGCCGTTTTCGACCAGCAGGTGCAACAGCCCGTTCAGCAGGGCGAGGTCGGTTCCGGGTTTGATCGCCAGGTACAGATCCGCCCTCCGCGCAGTCGCGGTGCGCCGCGGGTCGACGACGATCAGCTTCGCGCCAGCCTTCATCCGTTCCGCCATCCGCAGATACAGGATCGGATGACAGTCGGCCATGTTGGAGCCGATCACGAAAAACAGATCGGTGCAGTCGAAGTCGACGTAGGAGCCGGGCGGCCCGTCAGCACCGAGTGACTGCTTGAATCCCGTACCCGCACTGGCCATGCACAGTCGGGAGTTCGACTCGATGTGCACGGTGCGCAGGAACCCCTTGGCCAGCTTGTTCGCGAGATACTGAGCTTCGATCGACATCTGACCGGACACATACAGCGCGACGGAATCGGGACCGTGCTCGTCGACGACGGCCCGCAACCGCCTGCCTGCCTCGACCACCGCGTCGTCGACCGGAGTGGGCACCGGCTCGTCGCCACGCGACGGTCGCACCAGCGCCGATTTCAGCCGCCCGTCATCGGCGGCCATCATCTCGCCGTGAGTCGCGCCCTTCGTACACAACCTGCCGAAGTTGGCCGGGTGCAACTTGTCGCCCGATACCTTAGCGATGACGGGCGCACTGCCTGCGCCGGTTGCGGTAGCCACTTCGATACCACAACCGACGCCGCAGTAGGAACATGCGGTTCGGGTGACCGTCATACCAGGGCTTGCGCCATCCGAGTGCTCTTGCGCAGGTAGCAGAACCAGGTGACGACGAGCAGCACCACGAAGAAACCGACGTAGAAGCGCAGCGCAGGCTCGATGCTGCCGAACTGAGCCTTCGACCAGGCGTAGGCCAGCGGCACGATGAAGCCACCGAAAGCGCCGATCGAAGAGATGATCCCGATCGCGCCTGCGGCCTGACGGCGCATCGCGACCATGGTGTCCGATGTGCCACCGGCATCCTCACCTTTGACGCTGAAGATCTTGGGGATCATCCGGTATGTCGATCCGTTGCCGATACCGGTTGCGATGAACAGAAGCATGAAGCTGACGAAGAACATCGGCAGGTTCTCGCTCTGCACCGACCACAGTGCGATAGCAGCGGCGATCGCCAAGGTGGTGAAACTCATCGCAGTGACCCGAGCACCGCCGACACGGTCGGAGAGCCAGCCCCCGAACGGCCGTGCGACCGAACCGATTCCCGCTCCGAGAAAAGCCCACGTGAGCGCGATGTCTCCGCGGTCGAAGACGGTTTTGAGCAGCGTCGGAAAGGCAGCCGAATACCCGATGAACGAACCGAAGGTCCCGATGTAGAGCAACGACATGATCCAGGTGTCGCTGTGCCGCAACGACTGCCACACGGGCTTGACGTCAGCCTTGGCTTCGGAGAGGTTGTTCATGAACAGGAATGCGCAGACGGCGGCGGCTACCGCGAACGGCACATAGAACAGGCCTGCCAACGACAAGGCAACACCTGCGCCCGCGGTCACGACGATCGGGATGATCTTCTGCGCTACCGCGACTCCGATGTTGCCACCCGCGGCATTCAGCCCGAGCGCCCAACCCTTTTCCTTCTCTGGATAGAAGAACGAGATGTTCGCCATCGACGACGCGAAGTTGCCACCACCGAAGCCTGCGGTGGCAGCGACCAACAGCAGCAGCCCGAAGGAGATGTCCGGGTTGGACACCGCCCACGAGAGCAGGAGCGTGGGAATCAACAGCAGCAGCGCCGAGACCATGGTCCAATTGCGGCCGCCGAAGACGGGGACCGCGAACGTATACGGCAGCCGGAGGAAGGCGCCGACGCCGCTGGGCACCGCGACCAGCCAGAGCGCCTGGGTGGCGGTCAGGGCGAATCCGGACGCTGCTGGACTCCCGTCGGAGCCCGCCGTCATCTGGACGACGACGATGCTCCACAACATCCACACCGAGAAGCCGATGTGCTCGGCGAAGATGGACAAGATGAGATTTCGCCGGGCGATCGGCTTTCCTACCGTGGCCCAGAATTCGGGCTCTTCTGGTCGCCAGTCATCGATCCAGTGCCCACCGCGACGTCGCGGCGGCACAAACCCAGTTGTCGGGTCTGTTTCGGTAACGGTCACGTCGAGTCTCCTGTCGCAACAAATTTCGCGATAACAGGGTCTGAACTGCCCTGATGTGACTCGAACGTAGGGATGACGTGTTACGTCGTATACCGACTGCCGTTAACCGACTGGAACGATGTCCTCATCGGTTGCGCTCTATCGCCGTGCGCTACGGGAAACGTGGCGGAAACAATCACTCAATCGGCTTCACCGCGAGCACCGGCTTGTGGCATTCCAGCAGCAGCTGCTGGGAGACACTGCCGAGCAACAGCTTTCCCACCGGGTTTCTGTGCCGGACCCCGATCACCAGAAGCTCGGCGTCGTCGCGTTCCATTTGGTTCAGCAGCTCGTGGGCCGCGTCGACCCCGACGGGTTGAGTCAGCTCGAAATCGACCCCGCAGTTCGCCAACTGCTCCTCGATGTCATGCACCTCCGTCGACTGCGCGGACCGGGCGTCGACATAGGCGTCGCCCGCGGTCGAGTTCACCACGCACAGTGTGCTGCCGCGCCGTTTCGCCTCGGCGATGCCATGCTCGAGGGCGGCCCGGCCGAACGGGTCCGCGCTGTATCCGACCACAATCACGACTGCGCCGCCTTCTCTCTCTGATCGCGGTCGTCCTCGACGACCAACAGGGTTTCCTCGTTGCGGTGCATCAGTCGCAATATCAGCGGGATCAGCAGCAGGATCACCATCAACGCGTAGGTGATGATCGCGACGGGCTCGGTGAACAAACCCGTCCAGTTGCCGTCGGCCAGCTGCAGAGATTGCCGCAGCTGCCGCTCGATCCGCGGGCCGAGGATGACACCGATGATCAACGGCAGCACGGGAAGACCGAATCGCCGCATCATCAGCCCGAGCAGGCCGAACACCAGCAGCAGCGCGAGGTCGAGCGGCTGAATGTTGACCGCGAGAGCGCCGAGCGCGGCGAAGAACAGAATCCCCGCGTACAGGTACGGCCGCGGCGTGCGCAGCAGTTTGGCCCACAACGGAGCGAGCGGAAGGTTCAGCACCAACAACAGGAAGTTGCCGATGAAGAGGCTGGCGATCAACGTCCAGATCAGCAACGGCTCCTTCTCGAAAAGCGTTGGGCCGGGCTGGATTCCGTAGGAGACGAATGCGGTCAGCATCACCGCAGCGGTGGCGTTGGTCGGCAGGCCCAAGGACAGCATGGGCACCAGAGTCCCTGCGGCCGAAGCATTGTTGGCCGCCTCCGGCCCCGCCACGCCTTCGATCGCACCCTTGCCGAACTCGGCGTCATGGCCGGTGCGCTTAGCCAGCCGCTTCTCGGTGATGTAGGAGAGGAAGGTCGGAAGCTCGGCGCCGCCGGCAGGCAGAGCACCGAACGGGAACCCGAACGCCGTACCGCGCAGCCACGGTTTCCATGAGCGCTTCCAGTCGTCGCGTCCCATCCACGGCCTGCCGACCGGGATGATGTCGGCGGGCTTGCGACGCAGATGCGCGGCCACCCAGAGAGCCTCACCGACCGCGAAGATGGCCACCGCGATGACCACGATGTCGATTCCGTCGCTCAACAGCGGCACCCCGAACGTCGCCCTCGGCTGTCCGGTCAGGAAGTCGATGCCGACGACGCCGATCGCCAGCCCGAGAAACAGCGATATCGCGCCGCGCAGTTTGGACGCCCCGAGCACCGCGGTGACCGCGACAAGCGCGAACAGCATGATCGCCAGGTACGACGGGGCACCAAGCGTGACAGCGAACCGCGAGATCGTAGGCGCGAAGGTCGCCAAAAGCACGGTGCCGATGGCGCCGGCGACGAACGACCCGATCGCCGCGGTCGCCAGCGCCTGTGCGGCTCGGCCCGCCTTGGCCATCTTGTTGCCTTCGATCGCGGTGATGACCGACGACGACTCCCCCGGCGTGTTCAGCAGGATCGACGTTGTCGAACCGCCGTACATACCGCCGTAGAAGATGCCCGCGAACATGATGAACGCCGCACTCGGGCTGACGTTGTAGGTGATCGGCAGCAGCAGTGCGACCGTCATGGCCGGGCCGATGCCGGGCAGCACGCCGACGGCGGTGCCTAGGAGAACCCCGATGACCGCATACAGCAGGTTCATCGGAGTCGCGGCCTCGCTGAGGCCCTGAAGGAACCAGTCGAAGTTGTTCATCTACAGAATCCCGTCCAGAATGCCTGCGGGCAGCGGGATTCCGAGCCCGGAGTAGAACGCATAGAAGCTGATCAGTGCGAGCACCAGGCCGATGGCGAAGTTGCGGACATAATGCTTGCTGCCGAGCACTGTTGCCGAGCCTGCGAAGAAGAGCGTGCTGGTGATCACCCAGCCCAACGGGTTGACGAGCAGGATCAGGCCGACGAACAGCGCGACGAGCAGCCCGACGGTGCGCCAGTCGCTCGGCATGTTCGGGTCGACGTCCTCGCCTGCGTCGGCCTCGCCGACCGATCCGCGCGGTATCGCGACAGCGAGGATCGCCGCGAGCACGATGAGGATGACGCCGATGACGATCGGGAACATCTTGGGCCCAACGGGATCCACCTTGGCGAAGCCCGCTTCCAGGGTCACTGCGTCGTAGATCAGAAACGCACCGACCAGAACGAGGACGACACAGACCAGGTACTGCGGCTTGTCGACGGTCCTTCCGACGGCGCGTTCCTGCGGCTCTTCTGTCGTGGTCATAGCAGCCCCAACTCGGTGAGCGTCGACGAGACCCGCTTGTCCTGATCCTTCAGGAACTGTTCGAACTGCTCACCGGTCATGAACGCATCGGTCCAGCCGTTCTTCACCAGCGCCTCCTTCCATTGCTGCGTGCCGTGCAAGTCCTCCAGCACCTTGACCATCGCCTGCTTTGCGTCATCGGAAATGTCCGGCGGCGCAAGCACTCCGCGCCAGTTGGCGAAGGTCACGTCGATGCCCGCCTCCTTCAGCGTCGGCGCGTCGATGCCCTCGACGCGTTCCTCACTGGACACCGCGAGCACCCGCAACTGGCCCGCCTCGATCTGATCGGTCAGCTCACCGGGACTGGACGTGCCCGCCGCGATCTTCTTGCCGAGCAGTGCGGTCAGCAGATCGCCGCCGCCGTCGTAGGTGACGAAGTTGACTGCCTTCGGGTCGATTCCGACGGCCCGCGCCGTCTCCATCGGGAACAGGTGGTCGGGCCCGCCAGGCGAGGAACCTCCTCCGATCGTGATCTTGGACGGGTCGGCCTTCCATGCCTTGACGAAGTCGCCGATCGTCTTGAACGGCGAGTCGGCAGGCACGAAGAAGGCGCCGGGGTCCTCGATCAGCTTGGCGATGGCCGTGGCGTCGGACGCCTTGATCTTGGACCCGTTGGTGTAGGTGGCACCGACGACGCCCAGTCCCATCGTCATCATCAAGTCGTTGTTGCCTTTTTCGTTCATCAGGCGCGCCATGGCGACGGTGCCGCCCGCACCGATGACGTTGAAGACCTCGACACGACCGGTGATGTCGTCGTCTTCCATGATCTTGACCGCGGTGCGGGCCGTGAGGTCGTAACCGCCGCCCGGGCTGTTCGGCACCATCATGCGTAACCGGTGGAAGCCCTTTTCCTCACCCCCGCGGGTGACACCGCAGCCGCTGACCAGCAGCGCGGCGATGACGGCGATGATCAAAACCGCCGTTCTCCGTGTGCACTTCACGTCGTCCCCAATCCCGTCAGGTGTGATGCTCAGCAATACTGGACCCCACCAGTGATCCAAGTCACTGATGAGAACGCAAAGGAAGTATTGGTCATTAAGTACATGACCTGGTCACGTAGCCTGGCCGGCCAGTTCCTGGTGTTTCAGCTGCTCGTGGTCATCGTGGTGCTGGTCGCGATCGCGATCGTCTCGGTCGCGCAGTCGACCCGGGAGTTCCGCGAAGTGCGCGGTCAGCGGATGATCGCCGTCGCCGAGAACCTGGCCTCGACACCGATCGTGCGGGACCGGTATGCCGACCCTGTCGCCGCACAGGTACTCGCGCCGGAGACCGACCGCGCCGTCGCGCTCTCGGGTGCAGGCATGGCGGAGATCCTCGGCCCGGACGGCACCATCCGGGTGTCGTCCGATCCGTCGCGCATCCGGTCGCGGATGGATCTCGGCCCGAGTCGGGCCGACGAGGGCCGTGCATGGTTCGGCGACGACGACATCGACGGCGTGCACAGCCTGGTCGGCCAGGTGCCGATCCTGTCGACGAACGGCGACGTGCTCGCCGTCGCATCGGTCAGCGAGCCGTATCCGTCGGTGTGGGAACAGCTCAGCGGTGCGGGCAGACGCCTGCTGCTGTACCTCGGACTCGGCGCGGCGCTGGGCCTGTTGGCTTCCTGGTTGTTGTCCAGGCGGATCAAGCGGCACACCCGCGGCCTCGAAGTCGCCGAGATCGCAGGCCTTGCCGATCACCGGGAGGCGCTGCTGCACAGCATTCGCGAGGGTGTGGTCGCGGTGAACAACGAGGGTGATGTCACGCTTCTCAACGACAGCGCCCAGGACCTACTCGGTGTCGACGGCGACGCGGTTGGACGGCGGGTCGACAGCATCGGGCTCGACCCCGCGGTGGTGGATTTCCTGCTCTCCGGCGACGATGGCCGGCCCGCCGGGGACACCGTCATCGCCACCCGGACAAAGGTATTGGCGTTGAATCGGCGGTCTGCGACCAGCCAGGGCCAGGTCATCGGGACCGTGACGACGATGCGCGACAGCACCGAACTCGCGGCACTTCAGGGCCAGTTGTCATCGCACAAGAGCGTCACCGACACCCTGCGCGCGCAGACGCACGAGTTCGCCAACCAGTTGCACACCATCTCGGGGCTGGTTCAACTCGGCGAATACGACTCCGTGCGCGATCTCGTGGGCACCCTCACCCGGCGCCGCGCCGAGATCAACGACGCCGTCACCAGTCGGATATCCGATCCCGCGGTGGCGGCCCTGCTGATCGCGAAGACGTCGCTGGCGGCCGAAAGCGGGGTGGCGCTTGCGCTCGCGCCGCACTCACATCTGTCCACGTTGACCCCGGCGGTGGCGACGGATGTGATCACGCTTCTCGGCAACCTGATCGACAACGCCGTCGACGTGTCGGTGGGAGCCGAACCTGCGCGCGTCACGGTGCACATCGATGACGGGGATGGCCTGATGATCTCGGTAGCCGACTCCGGACCCGGTGTGCCGGAACATTTTCGGGAGGAGATCTTCGCGAGGGGTGTGACGTCGAAGCCGGAGGTGCCCGGCGGACGCGGCATCGGGTTGGCTTTGGTACGGCTGGTCACAGTGCAGCACGGCGGCTCCGTCGAGGTGACCGACGCCCCGGCGGGAGGTGCGTTGTTCGTGGTGCGGTTGCCGGCGTCGACCTCACCGAAGCAGGCCGCGCATGCGTGATGTGCTTGTCGTCGACGACGACTTCATGGTCGCCGAGATTCATCGCAGGTTCGTCGAACAGGTCGACGGCTTTCGCGCGGTCGGCGTTGCTCGCACCGGCGCCGAGGCCTTGACCGCGGCCCGCGAACTGCAACCCCAGCTGATCCTGCTCGACGTGTATCTGCCGGATATGACCGGCCTGGAAGTGCTGCAGCGGTTGCGATCCGGCGGAGACGGCGTCGGCGTCATCATGATCACCGCCGCGCGCGAACTCGACACCGTGACCGGCGCGCTCGACGGCGGCGCCGCCGACTACCTGATCAAACCGTTCGAATTCGACCAACTGAAGGCGAAGCTGGAGGCGTTCGCGGCACGCGCCGACGCGCTCGAGTCGGCCGACGGTGTCGACCAGTCGCTGATCGACTCGCTCTTCGGCGGCGCGGCCGCACCCGCGCCGCAAGAGGTGATGCCCAAGGGCCTCGGCGCCGAGACCGGCCGCCTTGTGCTCGACGCGGTCACCGAGGCCGGTGAGGTGTCGGCGGCGGAATGTGCTGACCGAGTGGGGATCTCGCGGGTCAGCGCGCGTCGATACCTCGAGCACTATCTGGGCACCGGCGCATTGGAGATCCGGCTGCAGTACGGCGTCGGGCGCCCGGAGCGGCGCTATCGCTCGGCGCGCTGACGAGCCGCCTGCTGGGCCAGCGCGACCCGCGACGTGATCCCGAGCTTGGCGTAGACGTGCGTCAGGTGTGTCTGCACGGTGCGATGAGAGACGAAAAGACGGGCCGCGATCTCCTTGTTGCCGAGGCCTTCTTGCACCAACCGCACCACGTCCAGTTCGGTCGGTGTCAGCGATGCCCATCCGGTCGACGGCCGCTTGCGCTCGCCGCGGCCACGTTGTGCATACGCGATCGCGTCCTCGAGTGACATGGCCGCGCCGGCCAAGCGCGCCGCCTCACGACGAGTCCCTGCCGCACAACCCAACTCCGCGAGGATCTCGAGCGCGTCCGGGACGACGTGAAAGGCCTCGACC
>CADEGF010000029.1 GCA_902826815.1 uncultured Mycobacteriaceae bacterium | reverse complement strand
TCCATTGGTCGCGGGTTCGAGCCCCGCCCGCCCCACTTCAGCGTTCAATCTAGGATGGCGATCGGGAGGGATCCGTTGACTCGTTCGTTCACTGCCACTGGTCAACAGCTTCATCGCCAGCTCGCTGAGATCCTGGCCGCCCCCGTGCTGCGCGGCGAGAACGATCCGCTTGAGCTTGTCCGTGCGGCGCACGATGTTCAGGACCAGGCTGAGAAGTTGATTGCGGCCGCCGTGCGGCAGGCCCGCGAGGCAGGCCGGACCTGGCAGGAGATCGGCGACGTTCTCGGTGTGACGCGTCAGGCCGCCTTCCACCGGTACGGCAAACCCATTGATCCCCGAACCGGCGAAGTCATGAAGACCAGCCCACTCACCGGAGCCGACGAACTGGCCGGGACGGTCATCGAAGAACTCGCCCATTCCCGGTGGGCTGATGTCAGCGCGCGTTTTGATGCCACCATGCGTGAAGGGCTTACGGAGGATGGACTTGCCGAAGCGTGGGCTCAGATTGTCGCGCTGGCCGGCGCATACGAAGACCATGGAATCAGCGACGTCGTGCGCGCGGCCGATTTCACCATTACCAATACGCCATTGACGTTCGAGGCGGGTGATTTCATCGCTCGCATCACCTTCCGTGACGATCAGACGATCGCGGGGTTGTACATTCTCAATCCCGATGCTGCTGGGAGCGCCGATCGTTCGGCTACCCGCTGACTTGGCTGAGTTCTAGCAGGCGGGTGAGCGCTTCCTCGTTGATGATGGGGATGCCGTATTCGCGGGCCTTCTTGGCCTTGCCGAGTTCCGCTTCCCATTCCGCTCGGGGTCGGCACATCGTTCCGACGTCCGGCGCGCACGACGAACGCGTCAAGAGCGCTCAAGACCTCTGGTGCGCGCCAAGCTCTATTGCGTGCGCGATCGGTGAATTCGACGATGATTCCGACCTCGGCCAGCGGGTCAACATATCGGCGTGCATTTCCAGTTCTGATGCCGAGTTCGCGTTGAAGCAGTTGCGCGTTGAAGACTGGGTGCTTGATGAGTAGGTCAGCGACGCGGTGCACAGCTGAGTCGCGGCGGGCGATGATCCTTGCATTCCAGTCTTCGCGGAGTGACCTGAGGTCGGCAATGAGCTGGCGACCGTTTGCGACCGCAAGTAGCGACGCTTCCGAAAGGCGCTCGACGATCGGGATGGGATCACCGTCACGAAAGGATCCCAGGGCGCCAAAGTAGGCATCGGTGTCGGTCAACAGCCCGGCCGACACGGGCACGGTGATCTGCCGGGTGAGTCGCTTATGGCGCAGCATCGCCTGGATCAGTGCTCGCCCGGTGCGACCGTTGCCGTCGGTGAAGGGGTGGATGGTTTCGAATTGAGCGTGCGCGATAGCGATATGGGGGAGTGTGGGCACGTCGGTGCGACGGGTGAAGGCGATCAGGTCTGCAATTGTGTCGGGGACGCGCGCTTGATGCGGGGCGATGTAGTCGGCGCCGCGGGGACCGAAGTTTCCGCCGCCGATCCAAACTTGTTCAGTCCGCCAATGGCCGGCCGAGACGGGATCGCTGTCACGCATCAGCGCGGCATGCATGGCAAGGATCGCGTTCTGGTCGAGTCGGTCGGCCAGCGCAACGGCCGCTTTCATCGCCTCGGTGTTAGACACGATCAGGGCGGCATTGCGACGGCTTGTGTCACCGAGGGCTTCGGCTTCGGCGATGGCCCTCGCTGATGCCGTGAGGTTTTCGATGTTCGAGCTTGCGGCTGATTCGGATCGCAGCAGCACGGCAGAGAAGGGCGCAATTTCGTCGCCGAGCTCAGCGTCGAAACGAGTGATCTCGTTGCTTGCTTCTTCGGCGTCGGCCAGCACTGCCGCGGGCAGCGCGACGGCTAGTTCGGCGATGGAAGCGGGGACCGCGGCGTCGTACTTCCCGGCTTGCCGCTGGGCGGCACGTAGGTCTGCCAGCCCGTAGCCCGCCTCCGCGGGCGCGTCCCAAATCAGCGTTTCGTACTCGATCGCGGTGCCCGAACCAACTGATGCCACGAGGTGACTATAGCATCACTTATATTAATAAGTGATGCTATAGGACTTCGGTTGCATCACATCTGAATTTGCCCCATCCGTGTCCTCCCTGGCCATTCGGTTCCTCTTTGGCTGGTAACTTGCTGTGAACTCAAGCGGCAATGTGCCGCTGATCTGTTGCCCCAGAACGCCATTCGCGGAGTCGCCCATGTACTAGCGTGTTGCTGGCGGCCGAGCTGATTCCGCATCGGTGGCAGGAGGGTGATTACGTTGTCCCAAGAGATCGCCGGCAAGTCCACTCCGCACCTGTCCCGACAGCTCGGCATGTGGGCGATCGTCGGCCTGGGTCTCGGCTACATGACCCCGATGACCGTCTTCGACACCTTCGGAATCGTCTCGGGTGAGACGAACGCGGTGGTACCGCTGGCCTACCTCGCGGCACTGGTCGCGATGGTGTTCACGGCGATCAGCTACGGCCGGATGACGCGCGTCTACCCCTCGGCCGGCTCGGCGTACACCTACGCGTCCGAGACGATCCATCCGAACTTCGGTTTCCTCGTCGGGTGGTCATCGCTGCTCGACTACTTGCTTCTGCCAATGGTCAACGCGGTCATCGGTCGCATCTACTTCGAGTCGTTCTTCCCCGAGGCCCCGTCGTGGGTGTTCGTCCTTATATACGTCGGCGTGATCACCGCGTTCAACTTCCTGAGCATGAAGGGAACGTCACGGGTCAACGGGATCCTGGTGGTGTTCCAGGTCGTGCTCATCGCGACCTTCATCGTCCTGGCGTGGCTCGCGCTGAAGGACGGCATGGGCGAGGGCACCATTTTCACGCTGAACCCGCTCTACCACGCGGGCGTCGAAGTAGGTGCCGTGTTGGCGGGTGCCACGGTGGTGTGCTTCTCGTTCATCGGATTCGACGCGATCACGATGTACAGCGAGGAGGCCAAGACGCCGGACACCGTGCCCAGGGCCATCGTCTTGGCACTGCTCATCGGTGGCGCGATCTTCTTCATCGCGGCATGGTTCGGCCAAGCCGTGTTCCCGACCCTCGACGGCTTCGAGGTCACCGACGACACGCTTCCCGAGATGGCCTTGTTCGTGGGCGGCGCGTTCTTCAAGATCTTGTTCACCTCAGCCGCGCTGGCCGCCGTGGTCGCCTCGAGCCTCTCGTCGCATGCCAGCGTGTCCCGCATGATTTACGTGATGGGCCGCAACGGCCGGGGCGCTGTCCCGCGCTACCTGTCGTACATCCACCCGAAGTACCTGACCCCGACGCACGCCGTTCTCATCGTCGGAGTCGTGTCGCTGTTGGCCGTCAGGTTCACACTCGAGTTCATCTCGGCGATGATCAACTTCGGTGCCCTCATCGCGTTCACGGTGGTGAACCTGACAGTCATCGTCTACTACGCGTTCCGTTTGAATCAGCGGCACACGCCCAAGGAGATCTTCAGAAACATCGTGCTGCCGTTCATCGGCATGTGTCTCACCGGCGTGCTCTGGGCGAACCTGCACATCGATGCGCTGCTGTACGGCACCATCTGGCTCGCACTCGGAATCATCCTGCTCCTCTTCATGACCCGCTTCTTCCGCTCGCCGCTGACGATGAGGATCGAGGAGGAGACACTCGCCGAGGAGGGCACGCCCGTACCCCACGTCAAGCATCGTGGAGAGTGACAGCCCGTCAGTGGCGCGATGAATTTGGCGGCTGCCACGGGTCTATGTTGCGACCGAGACAACCAACTCATCGGGAGTAACGCATGGGCCTCATCCATATCGAGATGTTCGCAACCCTCGACCTCGTCGGGCAGGCGCCCGGCGGTCCCGACGAGGATCCGGAGGGATTCGCCTTCGGCGGATGGCAGGCGCCGCTCATGGACGACGTCGCTGGGGCGCAAGTCGGCGCCGCGTACGAGGACACGGACGCACTCCTGCTCGGGCGGCGGACGTATGACATCTTCGCCGCCTTCTGGCCACATCAGGAAGGCGGGCAGGACGACGACATCGCGACGCTCTTCAACCGCGTCCCGAAGTACGTGGCCTCTCGCGGCACGCCCGACTTGTCGTGGGACGGATCCACCCAACTCGGGCCGGATCTCGCGTCCGCGGTCCGCGAGTCCGTGACCGCCACGAGCACGTGAAGGTCGTCGGGAGTCTGAACCTGGTGCAGACGCTGCTGCGGGAGAAGCTCTTCGACCGTCTTGACCTCTGGCTGCACCCGATCATGCTCGGCGAAGGCAAGAAGGTGTTCGACGGTGGCGCCGTGCCCACGAACGTCGTACTCCTCGAACCGCCGGTGGCCAGCCCGAAGGGTTCGGTTTACCTGCGCTACGGGCTCGCCGATGGCACGCCGGGGACGGGGGACATGAGCGCACCCGATCGAGATACCGGCCGCGACGACTGAGGTTGCCGTCGTACGCTCGTGGCGATGCTCGACAACTCCGAGATCCGGTTCCTTCCACTCGGCGCCAGGCGCGTGGCGTACGAGTTGCGCGGCGACGGGCCACCGCTCGTCGCACCGGCGTGGTGGGTGAGCCATCTCGAACTGGACTGGCAGAGCACAGACTTTCGGCGATTCTGGGAAGGCGTCGCGGACGGCTACACGCTGATCCGCTACGACCGGCTCGGCGTCGGCATGTCGGACCGCGAAGTCCACGAGTCGGATCTGACCATCGACGAAGAAGTGGCGACGCTGCGCGCGCTCCTCGACGAGCTCGAGCTGGATCGCGTGACGTTCGTCGGCGGCTCGTGCGGAAGCTGCACCGCAATCGCCTTCGCCGCAACGTATCCCGAGCGGGTGGAGCGCCTGGTTCTGTACGGCTCATACCCCGATGGCGCGGAGATCACGCCACCGGGAGTGGGCGACGCGATCATCGGGGCAGTGCGTGCCCACTGGGGACTGGGCGCGCGCATGCTCAGCGATATCTTCCTGGGTGCTGCCGACGCCGCGGACCATGAACGCTTCGCGCGGTTGCAACGGGAGGCGGCGACCGCGGAGACCGCCGCTGCACTGCTCGCTCTCGTCTACCGTCTTGACGTACGGGATTGTCTTGCCGGTGTTCGGGCACCGACAACGGTCGTGCATCGTCGCGATGACCGCGCCATCCCGTTCCGGCTCGGCCGTGAGGTCGCCGCCGCGATTCCCGGCGCGACGTTCATCCCGCTGCAGGGGAGCGCGCACTTCCCGTGGCACGGTGACGTCGATTCCGTGGCCCGCGCGTGCCGCGAAGCGCTGGTGCCGGAGAAGACCCCGTCGCAGCACCCGAGCGAGACGGAACCGACCCTGCTGACCGAACGCGAACGTGAGATCCTCGCCTGCGTCGCGCGGGGTCTGAGCGACCGCGAGATCGCCGAGCAGATGGTGCTGAGCTCGCATACCGTCCACCGCCACGTTGCCAACATTCGCCGCAAGCTCGGGCGCACGTCGCGGTCGGCAGCTGTCGCAGAAGCGGCGCGCCTAGGACTTCTATGAGGTAGCCGGAACCGGCCATCTGCGAAAGATGGCCGGTTGCGGCGATGCGCGCACCATGCGGCCGCCCGTACCTTCGCGGCATGACAGACACAGTCAGCACCGAGCCTCAAGTGACGCCGCCCTCCGGGACGTGGATGCGGGTTTTCGCCCTTGTCTACGACGCGTTTCTCTGGCTGGGCGAGATCGTAGGCATGCGCAGACGGCGACGCGCCCTTCTGGCCAATGCCCACGGGCGGGTCGTCGAGATCGGCGCCGGAACCGGGCTGAACATTGCGCACTATCCCGACGACATCGGTGGGCTCGTGCTCACCGAGCCCGATGGGTCGATGCGCCGACGGCTCGAGCGCCGTCTGCAACGCAACGAGCGCGTCGCGCGGATCGTCGACGCGCCCGCCGAACGCCTGCCGCTGGACGACGCTTCAGTGGACACGGTCGTCTCGACGCTGGTTCTGTGTACCGTCGACGACCCGGAGCGCACTCTCGGCGAGATCGCCCGCGTGCTCCGCCCGGGCGGGCAGCTGCTGTTCGTCGAACACGTGCGTGCGAGTTCCCGATTTCTCGCGGCGTGTCAGGACTATCTGTTTCGGCCGTGGCGTGCCTTCGCGGGTGGATGCTGCTGCAACCGCCGGACCGTTGAGCTGATGCGCGCCAACGGGTTCACGGTCACCGCCGATGACGCCGTGTGGCGCGGCATGCCTGCAATCGTCCATCCGATCGTCATCGGTCGGGCGACGCGGGGCTAGGCCGCCGGTTCGTCAGCTGGCCTTCAGGCGCAGCTTCCACCGAACGAAGCTTCCGTAGACAAGGCACAGCGCGGCCAGCATCGCCATATCGAACAGCCATGCGCCAGGCACGTGCGCCCAGTGGGCATCCTGTGGACCCGGGGCGGGCTCCAGCACCCGCAAGTCGACGGTCGAAGCCGCGGCGGCATGGCCCCAACGTGCCGGGGTGACCCACGACAACTGCTCGAGCCCCACCCGGGCGGCGACCGGGAGCAGTCCGCCGGACAGCACCAATTGCGCCATGATCGCCACCACCAGCAACGGCATGATCTGCTCGTTGGAACGGGCGAGCGCGGACAGTGCGAGGCCGAGGATCACCGACGCCACGCAGGTGGCTGCCACCGTGACGAACAACTCGAACGGCGCGTTGTGCAGGAGCACCGCGCCGCGCGTCGGCCCGTTCTTGCCGTACAGAACGATCCCGACCATGACGACCGCCTGGATCACGGCGGCGCTGCAATACACCACCACCTTCGCGAGCAGATACGCCGAAGGCGACAGCCCGACAGCCTGCTCACGGCGAAATATCGGACGCTCACCGATGAGATCGCGGATCGTCAGGGCGATTCCGATGAAAACCGCGCCGATGTTCAGCAGCACCAGAATCTCGCTCGGCTCGTCCGGGGAGAGACCCATCGGGTTGGGTATCCCGAATCCCACATTCCCGGGAACCGCCAACGACAGCCCACCCAGAATGAATGGGAGCAAGGCCAGGAACACGAAGTAGCCACGGTCGGACAGGATCAGCCGCAGCTGACGGCGGGCGATCGTGGAGAACTGCCGCACAAAGCTGGTCTGGACGGGCTTGCCCAGATCTGCCGGCTTCTCAGTCTGCGCCGGGGCGGGCGATGGGCCTGTGCGTGCAACGTAACGTCCGTGCGCCGCATCGGGATTCGCGGCGACGTCGCTGAAGATGTCGGCCCAATCTGTCGTGCCCATCGCCGTTTCGACATCGGCGGGTGGCCCGCTGAATGCGATCTTGCCGCCCGGGGCCAGCAGCACGACCTGGTCGCACACTTTCAGATAAGTCAGGGAGTGGGTCACCACGATGACGACCCGGCCCGCGTCGGCGAGCTTGCGCAGCATCGCCATCACCTGCCGGTCCAGCGCAGGATCCAGCCCGGACGTCGGCTCGTCGAGGATGAGCAGCGACGGACCTGTCAGCAGTTCCATCGCCACCGACGCACGCTTGCGCTGGCCGCCGGAGAGCTTGTCGACGCGCGTGTTCGCGTGCGGGGTCAGTTCAAGCTCCTCGAGGACCTGCGCAACGATCTGGCGCCTGTCTTCCTTGGTGGTGTCCGGCGGTAACCGCAACTCCGCGGCGTAATTCAGTGCCTGGTCCACGGTGAGCCGGCTGTGCACCACATCGTCCTGCGGCACCAGACCGATTCGACTGCGCAACGACGCATACGCGCCGTGAATGTCGTGGCCCTCGAACGACACTCGGCCTTGCGTCGGCACCGTCGCCCCGGCGATCAGTTTCGCGAGCGTCGACTTACCCGCGCCCGACGGTCCGATCACCGCGGTCAGCGTCCCGGGCCGAGCCGAGAACGTGATGTTGTCCAACAGGGTGCGGCCTTGCTCGATCGTCAGGGTGGCGCCCTGGACCTGCAGGCCGCCGGTTTGGGGCGCCGTCTCGGTCTTGCTGCGGCCGACCAACGTGCCCGCACTGAAGACGAGATCGAGATTTCCGATCGTCACCACGTCGCCCTCGCGCAACGGCGCGGCCTCGATGCGGACGCCGTTGACGAACGTGCCGTTGAGGGTTCCGGCGTCGCGGATCTCCATGGTCCCGTCCGTCGGAACAAGCATTGCGTGATGGCGTGAGGCCAGGACGTCGGCAACCACGATGTCGTTGTCGGGGGTGCGACCGACCGTCATCGCCCCTGAGATGGTCGGCTGGCGGCGCGGCGGTGTCGATTTCGGAGCGGGAGCACGACCGGCGGCTCGCCCCACGCCGAATGTCATTGGTGGGCCGTCGGGTTCGCCGATGTTGATGGTGAGACCGTCGGTGATCACGACGGACGACATGCGGCGGCCGCCGATGAACATGCCGTTGAGACTTCCGTTGTCGACCGCGACCCAGCGACCATCGACGAATCGCATGATCAGGTGCACGCGGGAAATCAGCGGGCTTTCGACGCGTATGTCGGCCTGTGGGTCGCGTCCGACCACGATGTCGCGGCCCGGTTGAAATCTGCGTTGCAACGATTGCCATCGCACGTCGAGGGCCGGGCCGGGGATCGACGGCATGAGCGCTTGAGCGCACGGCAGTACGGCCGTTGGCATCTCCTGCATCGCGGGATCGTGCTGGATACCGGTCGCGGACTCAACGGACATGATCGAACTCCTTGCTGGCGTCACGGCTGTAGCGATTGAGACCGAAGCTACGTGCGTCTGACCAGCAGTTCGCGCTTGTGCGCACAACTCGCACAAGCGGCGATCTACGCCTTTACCGCATTCTGCTCACGCCCGGCTTGCACGGACGATTCCTTGCCTACACCGCGATGCACCCTGCCGCAGCGAGGCTGGTGCCTCCGCAGTCCTGACGGAGGAACGCGTCGATCGAATTCGCCTGATCCGGGATGAACGTGATCGCCGGTGGCGGCGGCAGGAGCGGGAACAGCCTGGCGCCCCATACGCCGGTGCCGATCGCGACGAACTGCGCGGGCACGTTCGTCACGACATACAGGATGTCGCCGAGAGGGGCAGGCAGATCCGCGCCGTGCACGAAATACGGAACGAAGGCGACGATCGTGCGCAGGCTCAGGGCCGCGTTGACGACGATGTTGGGATAGTCGCTCGAAGCGAGTTGGGCCTCGATCAGGTCTTGCAACTCGGCCTGAGTCAGCTCGCGGGAGTCGCTGTCGTGGAGCGACTGCAGCGGCACACCGTCGAGCCTGTCTCCCTGTGGGGCCCCGAATAGGCTCAGGACAGTCGGTGTGACGTCGACGATCTCGTAGTCCGGGTTGAACTTGCCGCACTGGCTGTTCGGGCAGTCCGCGCCGAATTGCGGGCCGTCGACGATGACGAAAGTCGCTGTCTCACGGGGTGACTGGAAGCCGTGCCCGAAGCCCTGCTGCGGCTGGTGACCGTGGTCGGTCACGACGATGATGGTCCAGTCCTCGCCAGTTGCCGCCTCACGCGCGGCCACAGCGTCCATGATCGCACCGAGATTGTCGTCGGTGCGGGCAACGGCCGCCGCGTACTCGGGCGAATCACCGCCGTACATGTGCCCGTTCTCGTCGACCTGGACCAGGTAGGTGACCATGAAGTTCGGGGCTTCGTTCGCGTAGTCGTCGTTCGGGCCGTCGAGGGTGTCGACCGCCTCATCCGTTACCGCCTTGTCCGTCTTCCCCCAGTAGGGGTCGTCGGCGACCTGTGAGATGTATACGACCTCGTCGGCGCCCTCGCCGGACGCGGAGATGGCGCCGATGACGTCCCAGTCGGAGATCGACTTGGTCCTGATGTCCGGGTTGTAGCCCTCGAGCTGGGTGAAGACCGTCGGCCACCTGTCGTACGTTCCCGGCGTGTAGACGTTGTTGATCACGCCGGTCTTGTTGTCCCATGCACCGGTCAGGATCGCTGTCCACGAGGGGTTGGAGACGGTGGTGTGTCCGACGATGCTCGGCGCGGAACTGGTGCTGGTGTTCATCAGTTCGACGAAGTTCTCGTTTTCGGGGTTTTCCAGCACCTTGCTCAAGTTCGTGCCGTCGACCGCAACAATCAGCACGTGCTGTTTCGTCGGATCTGTCGGCGGGTTCGGGTAGGTCTGGGACTGGCCGACCGGGTACGCGACCTGCGTCTGGCGGGGCACCAGAATGCGCTCCACCTCATCTCGCACCGCCGCCACTACCGCCATCAGCGTCGGCAACTGCAGCGGCGGCGACCCGTTGCCCGGGTAGATCAGCGGCTGCAGCACCGAACCGAGTGCGTTGGTGAAAATCGGGATGACGCTCGTCCGCGGCTGAGGCGCCGGTTGTTGCACCAGCGCGGCGGCCGTCGCAAATGTCTGAGGTGTGGGCGTGGCCGCGACGCGCTGCGTGCTGGCCAGCGTGGGTGCGGTGTATTTCTGGACGGCCTGCTCCACGCGTTGAGTGAACGTGGTGACGGCCGACTCCACGTTCTCCGTCGCGTCAGCGAGATCGTTTGTGCGGGTGCGGATCCTGGTTGCATCCGCCGAGGTGTTCAGTGTCTTGCGGGCGGCGGCCGAATCGCCGCTGGCTGAACCCTGCCTGTCGAGTCTGCTGGTTGCTCCGGCGGCATTTCCTGCGGCGACAGCGCTATCGGCGATATCCCGGATAGCTCCGACGACTGAGCGCAACACCGACCTGCGTTGCGACTTCCGATCCGGGGTCGACGGATCGGGGGCGCCTGCAGTCGCGCCCTCTTGGGTCGCAGTGTTCGACGTCGACGGCGACTCATTCGTCGTCGACGTGGTCTTCTGGTCGGAATCGCCGCCAGGCGAGGCACCCGGTGTCTCGGCATACGCGATCCCGGGCGCGTTGGCGATGGCCGCCCCCACGCCGAGAGTCACCGCTAGTGCTCCGACCCGACCGATGTGCCTCGCGTAACCCATGACAGCTCCTTTGCGTGCCTGTGTTGTGAGACGGCAGAGTCGCGGCGTCCTGCGGGCCCAGTGCGCGGGGGAGCGGTGGCTCGTAGTCGGGTGGCACTGCCGTGGTCGCCACACAGGACCCACCGCACCCGTGTAGTGACCAGGCCGTAAATTACCCTGTTCTCTCAGGCTATTGTCAGGATTCGGAGATTTGCCCGTGCCCAGGATTCTCGGGTGCCTGTCGGCCGAGTTCGTCGAACCGGGCCAGGGCGGTTTCGAGTTCGGACTCGTCGAAGATCTCACCGCGGCTGATCAGGTTGCCCTCGATGGTCAGAATGTTGAGCGCTCGCCATTCGGCAGCGAATCCCTTCTCCGACGTTCCATAGGACTTAAAGGCGACCACCGCTCCGAGATCGGTAAGGCGATGCACCGCCTCGATGCGAAAAGCGATGTCGGAAGTCATTTCCCATGTGGCGTTGAGAAACTGCGCGCCGTCGCCTTCGTACGAGATCGACGACCGACGGTCGACCATCACGCAGTCTGTGGTCCGTGCGGGAAGCTGCTGAGAGTTCAGAGCTGCGTAGGCGCCCGCGACGATAGACCAGGCGTGCGCGTGGACGGCCCCTTCGCCGGCGAGGTAGCGGGAATCAAGTTCGGCGAAAGCAGCGTCGATATCGTCGATGTCGAAACACACGATGTTGTGTGTGAGCCCGTTGTCGGCTTCCATGACGACCAACAGCTCAGCCGTTGCCGGACGGTCGTCCAGGCCGAAATCCACGCACTCCACTCGAGTCAGCGAGAGGCGCGTGCCCCTGATTGCGATGGACGCGGTGAACAAGCGCCAGCTGGCTGGCGAAACATCGAGCACCGCTTGAAGGCCCTTTCGCCTCGCGTTCCCCTTCACTTCAGAATGAAGACCCTTCCGCCTGTCGACCGTCGAGCCGTCTGTGGTCGAAAGCGAGAGAAATCCGGCCAGATCGCGACGGTTGAACGCGTCGGCTGTCCGTTCCCATATTCGCGTCGACTCGTTGTGCAGCCGCGGCTTCTGCTCGGCCACTTCGTCGAACAGGGCAAGCGCAGCATCGAGATCGTCCTCATCGAAAATCTCAACACGACTGACCTTGTGATCGTTGACCATGAACAGAGCGAGAAGTCGCCATTCGGCCTCGAAGCCTTCTCGCGACGTGCCGTCTGCCGTCCCAGTCATGACTGCTCCGACATCGGAAAGTCGATGTACGGCTGAGATGTGAAAACCGATGTCCGGTGCTTGTTGGTAGGCGGCACGGATGTCCGCGGTCCAGTCGCCCGGCGCGGTCGAGGCCCCTCGGCGATGGTCGAGGGTAACCCAATCCACCGTTGTCTCGGGAAGTTCGCGACGGTTAAGTGCAGTGCATATTTCGGTGATGGATGACCAACAGCTGGCATGTGGGGCTGCCTCGCCGGCGAGGTAGCGCGCCTCCAGTTCGGCGAAAGCAGCGTCAATCTCGTCAAGATCGAAGACGATAGCCGCCGCCAGCTTATCGTCGGCGTCGATCTCGAGGATGGCGACTGACTCGGCGTGGAACGGCAGCGGTCCCTGTTCCCGACCCGAGTAGTAGTTGCGTGTGAGCGCCAAGCGATGTCCGCGGGTAGCAACCGTAGTCATCGCTACGTCGGTGAACCCGACGTCGGCGATCGCCCGCAGGTCTTCGACCGCGGCGGCTCTTGTATGTCGAATCCCGGCGCCGACCACGCGACGCCGATCATCACTGCAGATGCTGTCGGCCATCGACTGCGCCATCGTGTCCCAGGCGCGATCCGCGAAGTACGCACAGAGACGCTCGGATAACCGTGTCGCGGCGTTCTCCAGCCGCGGTCGAGAAAGTTCGTCGAATCGGGCAAGGGCGGCATCGAGGTCGTCCTCATCGAATAACTCGACATGGCTGATGAGATCACCGTCGACCATCATCAGTTCGACAAACCGCCACTCCGCGTCGAACCCTTCTAATGACGAACCATTGAAAACGTTGACATAAACCGCTCCACGGTCGTTGATCGCGTGCGCGATCTCGATGTACCCGATCGCATTTGTGAAGTGCCCCCACCCCGCCCGGACGTACATAGTCATATCGCCGGGCGCAAAACTGATCCCGTGGCGGTGATCGATGTTCACCCAGCCGGGTTTGACATGAGGCAACTGGCGTCGATGATCGAGTGCCGCCTGAGCTCGGGTGGCAACTGACCATATGCGCGCCTCGTCGGGCGTTTGGCTGGCCATGTAGCGTGCGTCGAGTTCGGCAACGGCAGCATCGAAATCGTCGGGGTCGAATGCGATGTGAAGGCAGGCGAGGCCGTCGACGGTGATTTCTACGACCTCGAGTATTTCGTGGTTCTGTTCCTCGGGCCATTCGGGGACGTAAAAGCTGAGACGATGTAGAACTAGGCGTTCCCCGCGCGTCGCAACGGGAGTCGACTTCATCTCTGTAACTCCGGCGTCAGCGATCGCGCGCACATTCGCCATCTCCGTGTTTCGACCCCGTAGCACCCCGCCATTGATCACGCGCCGCCGATCGTCCAGGCTGATGTCCGCGGTCAGCATTTCCGCCATGACTTCCCATTCGCGGGTCGCGAAGTGCGGCAGGAAGCGCGCGAGCATTCGGCTTGCCGCGTTTTCGAGCCGGCGCTTCTGCGGATGCAATTCCTCAAACCGGGCGAGCGCGGTATCGAGATCGGTCTCTTCGAACAATTCGCAGCGGGTTACTAGGTCACCTTCGGCGGCGATGAGTTCGACGACCCTCCACTCAGCTTCGAAGCCCTTTTGCGATGTGCCATGCGAAGCCTGCGTAAGGACCGCTCCGTGGTCACTCAGTTGATGCACGGTCTCGATGTAAATCGTGAGGTCTGGCGTGAACTCCCACATGTCGCGGATGTTGTCGGCCGGTTCTCCCGCGTGAACTGTTACGACCGGACGATGGTCGAGCAACTCCGGTGTGGGCGAGAAAAGTTCGCGTCGGTTGAACGCCGCATGAGCTTTCGTTACAACCGACCACGTGTGCGCGTATGCGGCGCCTTCGCCGGACATGTAGCGCGCATCGAGTTCTGCGACAGCAGCATCGAAGTCGTCCGAGTCGAATGCGACGTATGCGGTGAACTTCTCGTCATTGTCGATCTCGACAACGGCAAGCACGTCAGCATGGAAGGCATCGGGTGCCGGATCTGGGCCGAAGAAGGACAGGCGAGAGAGGGCGAGTCGATCTCCCCGGACCGCGATGAGGTTCAGCGAGATGCTCGTCGCACCGAGAGCGGCGGCATTCTGCGAATTCGCGATCACATGATCTGGGCCGCGCTGCACGCCACCGTTCGCAACGCGGCGGCGGTCGTCGTCGCATACGTCCGGCGCCATTGCGTCCGCCATCGCGGCCCAGTTCCGCGCCTCGAAATACCTGAAGGCGCGCTCGTAGGCTCGACTCGCCGCGTTCTCCAGCTTCCTCGTCTTTGGTTGCAGCTCATCGAACCGCGCGAGCGCCTTGTCGAGGTCCGCCTCTTCAAAGAGCTCGCAACGTTTACACAAGCCGTTTTCGACCGTCAGGATTTCGACGATCCGCCAATCGGCGTCGAATCCGTCTGTCGAGGTTCCTCTTGCCCCGTGCGTGACGACTGTGCCGACATCACTCAGTCGGTGCACGGCCTCTACATACATGTGAAGGTTCGGTGTGAGCTTCCGCGAGGCGTCCATGTAGTCGGCAAAGCCGCTAGCCTCGATCGTCGTACGCAGACGATGGTCGACGATGGCGTAATCGGGTGCGGCAGGCGGAAACCCGCCGGCGTTGAGCGTCGTGTAGGCCTCCGCGATGAGTGACCACGTGGTTGCGTGCGGTGCCGCCTCACCCGCCAGGTATCTAGCATCGAGCTCCGCCAAGGCTGCGTCGACGTCGTCTGTTTCGAACACAACGACCGCCGCCATCCGCTCATCGGCGTCGATCTCGATGACGTTGAGGAGTTCGTTCTCGAACGGTTCCTCACCGTCGCCGGAAAAATGGGCCCGGGTCAGGGCGAGCCGCTCGCCCCTGGTGGCGAGGGTGAACCCCGTCGCTTCCGCGAAGCCGACACCGGCCGCCGCTTGTAGATCTTCGATCGCCGTCTTGCGGCCAAGTCGGATCCCCCCGTTCACAGTCGGCCGGCGATCGTCGATGCAGAAGTCGTCGGCCAGTAGCTCCGAAACGGCGACCCAATCTCGGGAAGCGAAAGCCATCGCATATCGGTGACTCACACGGGTGGCCGCGTTTTCCAGCCGTCGCTCGTGCGGATGCAGTTCTTCGAACCGGGCGAGCGCGGCATCAAGGTCCACCTCATCGAAGATTTCGACGCGACTGAGGGCTTCGCCGGCCACCGTGACGACGATCATCATGCGCCACTCCGCGTCCACGCCTTCGGGTGTGACGCCGTGCGCGGAATGAGAGATGACCGCCCCGAGATCGCTAAGCCGTTGTACGGCTTCGACATGCATGGTCGCGCCGGGCGCGAGGTCATTCATTGCAGCGCCGATGTATGCGACGAGATCACCCGAACCGATTGGGGCCAGAGATCGGTGGTCGATGTCCACAAAGTCAGGTGCGAGTGCGGGCAGTCTGTGTCGGTGGAGTGAGGCATAAGCCTCTGCGACCGCCGACCATGTGTCCGCAAACGGAGCGGCTTCGCCTGCCAGATAGCGGGCTTCGAGTTCGGTGGATGCCCCGTCGATATCGTCGGTGTCGAACAGCACGCGTCGCACCAAGCGTTCGTCGGCGTCGATCTCAATGATCTCGATCACCTCGGTGTCCAGCAGGTCACTCCGCTGATCCCAGGCCTGGATTCGAGAGCGGTTCAGGATAAGTCGATCTCCGCGAGTCGCTGTGACATCGAAGGACATTGCGAGAGCGCCGACCTCAATGAATGACACGATCTCTGCCATCGCCGCTTCCCGGCCCCTCCGGACACCGGCGTTCACGACGCGTCGGCGGTCATCGGTGCAGATGTCGTCGGCAATGATCTCGGCGAGCGTGTCCATGTCCCGCGACGCGTAGCAGGCCTTGAACCGTTCGTACATTCGGCTTGCCGCATTCTCGAGTCGAGGCGCCCGCGTCGCTTCCTCGAGAGCGGCGTAGGCAGCATCGAGTTCAGTGATCGCGGCGTCCATATCGTCGAGGTCGAACCAAACTTGCTGCGCGATGAGTCCATCAGCGTTGATGCTGATCACCTCGAGCATTTCGTCAAGCGGTGCTCCTGGACTCGAGTCGGCTGTGCGCGCCTCGATCCGAAACAGAGCAAGGCGTTCGCCTCTCACCTCGACAGACGTGTGGCGGTACTGCTCCATGCCCGCGTCGTAGTAACGGCTCATCTCGCGAGGCCACTGATGAGCCGGAACATTCATGCTCGCGAAACCCACGATCTTGCGACGGCTCTCGATCCGTACCTCAGGAGCAAAAAGTCGCTCGACCTCGTCCCAGGCTTTGCGATTCACGGCCGAGATCAGCCGGTCGCCGACCCGCACCACTTCGTTGGTCGGCACGTGTCCGGCTTGTTTCGACGCCGGGGCGGGTCGCTGTGTGTCCTGCCCGCGTACGGCCCGTGCTCCATCGGCAAGCGCCGCTGCGCCTTTCCGTTCGTACAGGTCGACGGCTTGTCCGGCCGCCGCTCGACTACCGGCGGCGTCGCCGGCTGCGCCTAGCACCGTCGCGAGCGCCAGGCAGGCATCGCCGTGATCGACCAACGCATCGGTGCGCTCGGCAAGAGCGATCGCCGCTTCCGCAGCCTGTATAGCCCCGTTGTGGTCAGTACGCCGCGACAGCAGATGTGCGCGCAGCGTGCGCCATGCGATCGACGCCTTGAGCGCGTGCCCGGCGAGTCGCTCGCTCTCCGAACACAGTTCATCGGCCTCGGCGTCACGGTCAAGCGCCAAACACGCTCGGCCCAACAGTGCCGCGGTCTCGGCGGTGTCTGCATCGAGGCCCATCCGGCGAAAGCCGTTGTAGGCCTTACGCAGATGTGGCTCAGCCGCGGAAGGATCATCGACGACCAACTCGACGATGCCAGCGAACTGCTCGACCTCGAGCAGCGCATGACGCAGACCTAGCTCGCTGACCGTGCGGCGGGCGGAGTCGATCATCCGTCGGGCAGCGGATTCGCGCCCGCGGAAGGCCTCCAGCACGGCCTGACACCGTGTTGACGTCGCTTCGACTGCGGGGGAGTCGGTTGTGATCCGGAGCAGACGTACCACGTCAAGACAACGTCCGCCCGCGCGCGGAACCGGGTTGGGGCCCCACAGCGCCGCGAGTGGCGCGACCGCGAGCACGGCGTTCACCCGACGATGTTCACGCGCGCGTCGCGCGGCGGTGAGCGCGCGATCCAAGGCGATCTCGGAATCACCGATTCTGCCGAGTCGGCCCAGCGCCAGTGCTCGGACCGTGTGCGCCTTGGCTTCGCCTGCGGCATCACGTAATTCGGCGAGGGTGTCCGCTGCCGCACCGACCGTCGACTCGACGGCGTCCAAACGGTCGGGATGAACAAGCATCGACAATTGGCCGTCGTAACACGCCGCCCACGCCGCGATCCGGGCCGAGTCGCGCGTCGCCTCCTGCAGTTGCGTCACCGCTCCCGCCGCCGAAGCCACGTCCCCCGCAGCCAAGAGCGCTTCGCAGCGCGCGACGAGCAACTCGGTCGTCTGGTCTTCGCGATCGGGTAGCTCGTCGTCGATCTCCTCCAGCGCGTGGAGCGCATGGTCGTACAGGTCGGCGGCGCCCTCGTACGCCAGCCGGGCCATCGCCTGGTCGGCGGCCCGCCTGCAGTATTCGACGGCCTTGGCCGCGTTACCTGCCCACGCACATTCGAAGTAGTGGTGGGCCAGCTCGGCCAGCAGCTCGTCGTCGGCGCCGGGCTTGTTCTCCAAAGTCGTTGCGATGCGCTGATGTAGCCGCATCCGGCGCACGGACGGCAGCTCGGCGAGCAACGACTGCCGGATCAAGGCATGGTTGAAGCGATAGCGGCCGCCCGGTTCTTCGATGACGATTCCGGCCTTGCACGCTTCATCGAACGCATCGACGAGGTCCTGGTCGATGACGCGCTCGACCATGTCGACCGCGAACCGGCTGCCGACGACCGCCGCGGCGGCCAGTGCCTTGTTGGTCTCAGCGGGCAGCCGAGAAAGCCTGCGGCTCACGGCTTCGCGCACACCCTGCGGCAGGGTGCTTTGATCCCACACCCCTCCGCTTTCATCGACATGCCGCAGCGCCTCGATGAGAAAGAACGGGTTACCGCCGGTGACCGAAGCCAGGGCCCGGCCGAGCTCTTCGTCGTCGTAGCCGGCCTCGGCGACGTATGTCGTGACGTCGTCCTCATCGAGCCCGCTGAGTGCCAGCCGCTCGGCGGTGCCGTCGCGGTGGAGGTCGGCGAGCATCGCCGCAAGCGGATGGGAGCGGTCGAGATCGGTACTGCGGTACGTGCCGACGATCTGCACGCGCGCCTGGTCGCCGAAGCGCAGCAGATGCCGCAACAACAGCAGGGTCGATTTGGCCGCCCAATGAAGGTCGTCGAGTATCAGGATGACCGGCGCGCTTACCGAGGCGGATTCCAACAGCGCAACGACCGCGTCGAACAGTGCATAGCGTTCGGTGTCCGGGTCGGCGCGCGTCGGCGCGGCGAGGTCGGGCAGGACATCGGTGAGGCCCGGTACCAGCGGCAGAAGTGCCTCTACGCCCCGCAAGCCGCGCAGCCTGCTCGCAGCGAGGCATGGCACAAGCGAGCGAAGCGCTTCTGCGAACGGCTGATACGGCGCCCCGAGATCTTCATCGCAACGGCCGTAGAGGACGGCAGCGTCCTGCTCATAGGCCTGGCGGGACCACTCGCCGGCGAGACGCGTCTTGCCCACACCGGGCTCGCCCGCGATCAGCACCGCCCGCATGCTGCCGGTGAGAGCGCTCTGCCACGTCGCCGAAAGCGCTTGGAGCTCTTGGCCACGGCCGACGAACGGCCCGTGGCCGGTGAGGACCGCGGGCAGATCGGGCCGCTCGACGGGCGCCTCATCCGCACGCGTCGCCAGTTCCTCGTCGTCGGTTTGCATCCGGAGTTCGAACACATGCTCAGGTCGCGCGAGGTTGCGCAGCTGGCGCACACCGAGATCGGCGAGCACGACGTCGTCGCTCAGCGAGTCGACGACAAGCTCGGCCGTCGCACCTGAGCAGAGGATCTGGCCACCCGCGGCCAGTGACCTCAGGCGCGCAGCGCGGTTGACAGCCCGACCGAAATAGTCGCCATCGCGCAGTTCGACCTCGCCGGTGTGCAACGCCACCCGGATGCGCAGCGGCTCACCCAACGTCCACGGTTCGTGGGCGATCGCGTCCTGTAGCTCGATGGCCGCCGCGGCCGCCGCCGATGGCCGATCGAAGACCGAGAACGTGGCGTCGCCTTCGCCGCGTGTCTTGATCAGCCGCCCGCCGCGCGATGTCACGACGTGTTCGACGAGCTCGTCGTGGCGCGCGAGGGCCGCGGCCATGGCGTCGGCGTCGGCCTCCCATGCAGCAGTCGACCCCTCGATGTCGGTCAGCAGGAAGGTCACCGCCCTGGTGACGCTCGACGCTTGCTGTGCCACAGGCGTATCCAGCGCCGCGTCCTGGCCGACGATGGCAGCTTCTAGGCGTCGGAGTTCCGGGCCGGGGTCGACGCCCAACTGATCGGCCAGCAGGGATCGCGCCCGTTGGTACGCGCCGAGCGCTTCACCTTGTCTGCCCGCGCGGTAGAGCGCGAGCATCAACTGGCCCCAGCGTCGTTCGCGAAGCGGTGCATCGGAGACCGCGGCCTCGAGTTCGCCGACGATCTCCGCCGCACGGCCCGTCGCAAGCAACGCATCCGCCCTGTCCTCGACAAGGGCGGCGTGCGCCTCGATCCAGCGAGTCTTCTCCGATGACCCGCGCTGGCCATCGGGCAGTTCGGGGACACCGCGCCACAGCGAAAGCGCTTCCTCGAAACTTGCCACCGCCTCGGCGGTATTGCCTGCGGCAGCGGCGTCACGGCCGAGTCTCGCCGCCACCTTGTACCGCGATGCGTCGACCTCGGTGTCGGCCAGGGTCCAACCCGTTCCCAGCGTCAAGACGACACCGTCGCCGAGGGTGCGCCGCAGAGCGGAGATGTGGGTTTGCAGGGCCTTGGCCGCAGTGCGTGGGGGGTCATCACCCCACAGCAGTTCGATCAGCGTGTCGGCCGACACGATCGCGCCGCCGTGCAGCCCGAGCATGGTGAGGATGGCGCGCGGTTTTGCGCCGGGTATCGCCACCGGCGCGCCGCCCTGTTGGGCCTGCAGAGGTCCCAAAACCCGCAGCTCCACCGCTTGAAGCGTAGTCACTCGACCATCGTTGATGGGCCGATTCAACACGTGGTCAAGATCGGGTAAAGGGACTGTGTTCCGCGCCCTATCTCACCGAACCTGCGACTTGCCGGCCGACTTGGCCGCAGAATGTGCGCGTGGAGACCAAGAGGATCGTTGAATCGGTGGCAGCGGCGGCGCTTCTCGGCGCGATCGCCATCGGCTTCGCATGCCCGGCCGGGGCCGAGGAACTCACCAGCGGCATGTATGGCGTGGACGAGAGCGGCGTAACGCAGCCGGGAAACACGCCCACGATGTGGACCGTGACGCGCTGCGGAGCCGACTGCGCGCAGATATCCGACGGCCAGGGCACGACGTGGGATACGCAGTTGGAGAATGGTCAGTGGACCGCCAGCAGGCACTCCGAGACCGCAGTCGACTGCAAGAACGGCTATTCAGCGCCGGGTACGTCGGTGTTTTCGCTTGACGCCCAGACGCTGAGGGGCACGATCATCAGTACTTCTGACGGTGCGGCCTGCGGTAGCCCGGCACCGATCACCTCGGGCCCGGTCATCGTCTTCATGGACAAGGCTTAAAAGCGTCAAAATTTGCTCGCGCAAAGATGAAGTAGTCGACTACTTACCTGTGTTGCGGCCGGCTCTCCCAAGATATCTGCATGACGCTGTTAGCTCCGCTGCCAGGCGAGCGCCGTCTCGCATGGGTCGCGCAGGCACGATGCCGCACCGCTGATCCCGACGAACTCTTCGTGACCGGCGCGGCGCAGAAACGCGCGGCCGTCATCTGCCGTCAATGCGCTGTCGCCACCGAATGCCTCGCCGAGGCGCTGGACAACCAGATCGAGTTCGGCGTCTGGGGAGGCATGACCGAGCGTCAGCGCCGCAAGCTGGTCAAACAGCATCCCGAGGTGAAGTCCTGGTCGGACTACTTCGGCGGGCATACGATTCGAGAATGACCGAGGTCAAGACTCGCTCCAGGCTTTCCTCCTGGGCTTATGCCCTGCGCACCACCAATCCGCCGCCCGACGCCCCGGTCGATGTGGTCACCCGCTGGCTCGTGGTGACGAGGGCAGCGGTGCTGCCGATGACCCTGGTGTCCGGCCTCGTCGCCGCCCTGCTCGCGATCGGGGAGCCGGGCCTGGACTGGCGCTGGCTGGTGCTGGCGCTGATCGGCATCACCCTCGCGCACGTGGCCAACAACCTGATGAACGACCTGTTCGACACCCAGGTAGGCACCGACAGCGCCAGCTATCCGCGCGCGCTGTACGCACCCCACCCCGTGCTGTCCGGACTGGTGAACCGCAAGACCCTGGTGATCTCGATCCTCCTGGTCAACGTCGCCGATCTCGCCATCCTCGTCGTGCTCACGCTGGCTCGCGGCTGGCCGGTGCTGGCCTTCGCGCTCGCGGGGTTCGTGCTCAGCGTCGCCTATACGGCGCCGCCGTTGCGGCTCAAGAAGCGCGGCCTCGGCGAGCCCGACGTCTTCGTCGTGTGGGGCCCGCTGATGGTGTGCGGGACCTATTACTCGGCGGTCGGCACCGTCGGATGGGGCATCGTCCTCGCCTCGATTCCATACGGGCTGTTGTGCGTGACGGTGTTGATGGGCAAGCACATCGACAAGATCCCGTTCGACGAGCCGCTCGGAATCCACACGCTCCCAGTCATTCTTGGCGAGCGTCGGGCCCGGATCGCGACGCTGGCGATGATGGTCGGCTTCTACGTTCTCGTCGGCGTGGCGGTCGCACTCGGCGCGATGCCGTGGCCTGCGCTGCTCGTTCTTCTTGCGCTGCCGCGGCTTTGGAAGATCTGGCCGCGATTCCTGCGCCCACCGCCCGACGAACCGCCGCCGAACTACCCGATCTGGCCTCTGTGGTACGCAGCGCTGGCCTGGCTGCACGTGCGGCAAGCCGGCGCGTTGCTGGTGGTCGGCCTCGCGATCGGCGCTGTGCTGAAGGTCATCTGACCCGTCGGCAGTCCTCGACGAATACGAGGGACAGCACCTCCGGATGAACGAGCTTCGAGCAGCGCAGCGGATATGCCGCCGACAGCGACGTGGTGGCGAGCGTGTCGATGAGCATGGCCGCCAGGATCGTGGCGGTGATCGTGATCGAGACGACGAGGAGGGCGATCGTTCTTATGCCCGAACTGATTCGTCTGCGGATTTCCATGATGTGCCTTTCGGTCTGGTCGGCGGCTTCGTTGTCGCCGGATACCAGCTATGACCGGATGACCTGGGCGTACGTGACGTCCATCCGACGAGATCTACGTCACCGTCTGCTACCGAGGGCCGGCGAAACCGCTCAACTTGTCGGGACTCAATACCCACATCAACTGCTCGATTCCGTCCGCGGACGCACTCGATGCCAGCAGGCCGACGACAGCGCCCTCGCGCGAGATCAGCACTGAGGGACAGCCGTTCGCCTCGATCCAGGACAGCGAAGTGCCGGGCCAGAAGTTCGGCGCGAACGCGCGCAGGAACTTGGCCACCGTCTGCCTGCCGTGTACCGCGACGCGTGAGGCGCTGCGCATTCCGTTGCCGTCGGTGTAGCTGACGACATCCTCGGCGAGAAGCCTCTCCAGTCGCTGCAGATCGCCCTGTTGGGCCGCCGCCACAAGCGCTTCAAGTAGCCGCTTCTGCTCCGCTGAATCGACCGGTGCCCGCCGCTCTGCCGCAATGTGCTTACGTGCGCGGGCGACGAGCTGACGCGCGTTGTCGTCCTCGATCTCCAATACCTGGCTGATCTGGGCGTAGGGATAGTCGAACGCCACGCGCAGCACATAGGCGGCCCGCTCTGTGGGAGTGAGCCTTTCGAGGAGCATCAGCGTCGCCAACTCCAGTGCCTCGCCACGCTCCGCACCGAGGGCGGGATCGGCACTTGTGTCGACTGGCTCGGGAAGCCACGGGCCGATGTAGGTTTCGCGGCGTGCCCGGGCCGACTGCAGGGCGTTGATGCACAGCCGTGTCGTCGTCGTCGCCAGGAAGGCGGCCGGTTCGATGACCTTGCTCCGGTCGTAGCGCTGCCACCGCAGCCAGACGTCCTGAACGATGTCCTCGGCCTCAGTCCGGGTTCCGAGCATGCGGTAGGCGATGCCGAAGAGGCGCCCTCGGACCGCGACGAACTCCGCCGTCGCTTGATCCAGGTCAGCTGATGACGCGTCGCCGCCGGCCACGCGGTCATCCAAACACAGGGCGCGGTGGCGGTACCGTCGAAGGTATGAGCCTGTTGGCCGACCTGGGCGGAGTGCGTGCCGGCTTGGGCCGCGCGCTCTTCGGCCTGATCGCGGGGCCCGACGGCGCCGACAACAGGGCGCGCATCCACGACACGCCTGGCCCGCGGTGGTTCGCCGAAGGGCGTCCGATCCGGCAGGTACACGCAGACGCCTCGATGTACGTGGGCGGACTGCGGGCGCTGCTGTTTCAGTCGCTGCACCCGCTCGCCATGGCCGGGGTGGCCGACCACTCCGACTACCGCGGAGACCCATGGGGGCGACTGCAGCGCACCAGCACCTTTCTTGCGGTCACCACCTTCGGCACGGCCGACGACGCGCAGCGTGCAGTCGACAAGGTGCGCGGGATTCACCGCCGGGTGCACGGCGTGGCGCCCGACGGGACGCCTTATGCCGCATCGGATCCCCACCTGCTGGAGTGGGTGCACATCGCCGAAGTCGACAGCTTCCTGCAGGCGTACCAGCGGTACGGGGCGGCACCGTTCGACCAGGAGGGCCGCGACGGCTATGTGGCCGACACCGCCCGCGTCGCAGAAGCGCTCGGTGTGGCCGATCCTCCGCGCACCGAAGAACAACTGCGGCAACGGATCTCCGACTTCCGCCCCGAGCTTCGCGGCACTGCGTCGGCCCGGGATGCCGCCAGGTTCCTGTTGTTGACGCCTCCGCTGCCGTTGGTGATGCGGGGACCATACGGTGTCATCGCAGCGACCTCGATTTCGATGCTGCCCGCATGGGCGCGCGCGCCGTTGTGGTTGCCGTACGTCCCTCCGGTCGAGGCAACGGTCATCAAGATGGCGGGCAATGTCGTGGTCGGCGGGCTCCGATGGGTGACGACAGCCTGAACCCGATCAGCCGGATACCGACGCGCGGGGTCGCGAAGGCGGGACCGCGGCCAGAAGCGCGCGGGTGTACTCCTGCTCTGGATCGGCGAAGATCTCGGCCGCGGGTCGATATTCGACAGCGGCGCCCTCCCGCATGACCAGCACGTCGTGACTCACCCGTTGGATCACCGCGAGATCGTGGCCGATGAACAGATACGTCAGGTGCAGATCGCGCTGAAGATCGGCGAGCAGGTCGAGCACGCGCGATTGAACCGAGACATCCAGCGACGCGGTCGATTCGTCGAGGATCAGAAGGTCAGGTTCGGTGGCGATGGCACGGGCGATGCTGACACGCTGACGCTGTCCGCCGGACAACTCGTGTGGGTAGCGCGAGGCGAACGATACCGGTAGGCCGACAAGGTCGAGCAGTTCGGCGACCCGTTTCAGGCGCGCCTGCTTGCCGTTGGCAAGACGGTGCACACGAAGGGGTTCGGCGATCGCCGTCCCCACCCGGGTGCGGGGATTGAGGGACGAGAACGGGTCCTGGAACACGAGGCTGATCCGTCGGCGCAGGGCCTTCTCCGCGCTGCCGCGCACATCGAACACATTGGTTCGATCCAGTGTCGCGGTGCCTGCGTCGGGTTCGACGAGCCCGGTCAGCGCGGCCGCCACGGTTGACTTACCCGACCCCGATTCGCCGACCAGCCCAAGCGTCGTTCCGCGCCGAATCTGAAAGCTCAAGTCCTTCACCGCATGAACGGTCGATCTGCCGACTGGAGTACTCACCGGGAAGCGCACATCGAGTCCCTCGACGGTGAGCAGCACCGGTGCGTCAGCGTCGGCCTTCGGCGGACCGGACACGCCGACGATGGGGCGCGCTGCCAACAGCTCTCGGGTGTAGACCTGTTGCGGATTGTCGAACACGTCCAGGACCGGCGCCTGCTCGACGACACCGCCGTGCTGCAGAACGGTCACGTCGTCGGCAACCTGGCCGATGACCCCGAGGTCATGGCTGATCCACACCACCGCAGTGCCGAAGTCCCGCTGTAGATCACGCACCAGATCGATGATCTGCGATTGCGTCGTAACGTCGAGTGACGTGGTCGGCTCATCGGCGATCAGCAGCTCGGGGTCGCACGCCAGCGCGATCGCGATCATCACCCGCTGCCGCTGCCCGCCGGACAGCTGGTGCGGATAGGAGCGCATGCGTGTCTGCGGCTCGGGCAACCCGACGGCCTCGATCAGCTCGAGCGCGCGGGCACTTGCCTGTCGTCGGGTCATCTTGCGGTGAGCTTCAAGGGATTCCGTGATCTGGCGCTCGACTGTGAGCAGGGGATTGAGTGAGGTCCCTGGATCCTGGAAGACGAATCCGATGCGACCGCCGTGGACTTGGCGCAGCACCCGGGCCGATGCGCCGACGAGATGGGTCGCCGCCGAATCACCTGCACCCCCCAACGTGCTCGTACCGCTGACGACCGCTCCGGGCGCGTCCAGCAGTCCGGTTGCGGCCAACACGGTCATCGACTTACCCGAACCGGACTCGCCGACGATGCCAAGCGTCGACTCGCGTTCGACGTCGAACCCGACGCCACCGACGATGTCTCGTCGACCGATTCGCACGCATAGGTCCCTGACGCTCAGGACGGGGTCAGCCACTTCGCCTCCGGGCCTCGATCATGGTGCGCTGCTTGGGGTCCAACACATCGCGCAGGCCGTCGCCGAGCAGATTGAACGACAGCACCGTCACGACGATGGCTGCGCCGGGGAAGACCGCCATCCACCAAGCGAGGGTGACGAACCCTTGCGAGTCGAAGATCATCCGGCCCAACGACGGCTGCGGCGGTTGGATGCCGAGACCCAGGAATGACAGCGCCGCCTCCGACAGGATGGCGAACGCGAGCGAGAGCGAGGTCTGCACGATCAGCGGTCCGGCGATATTGGGCAGGATGTGCCTGCCGAGCATGTACAGGTGACCCGTGCCCATCGTGCGTGACACCTGGACGAAGGGCTCGACTCGTACGCTCAGCGTGCTGGCACGTGCGACGCGCGCGAAGATCGGCGTGTACACGATTCCGATTGCCAGGATCGTCGTGGTCACACCTGGGCCGAGGATCGCCACTACCGCCAACGCGAGCAGCAGCACCGGGAATGCGAACATCACGTCGACGACCCTCATCACGACCGTGTCAAGCCAACCGCCCCGGTAGCCCGCGATCACACCGATCGTCACGCCGACGACCACGGCGAATACGACGCTCACCACCGCGACCCGCATCGACGCCTGCACCGCCACCAGGACTCGGGATAGCACGTCGCGGCCGAGTTCGTCGGTGCCGAACCAGTGTTCGCCGCTCGGCGGGCGCAGCGCGTTCGGCACATCGATGTCGTTGATACCGAACGGCACGATCCACTGCGCAGTCACCGCGATGAACACCACGAGGGCAAGGACGACCCCGCTGACCACCGTGACCGGGTTACTCGCCAGCAGACGCCAGGCCGACAGCCGCGTGCTTTCCTCGACGGTCATGACAGCCGAATCCTGGGATCCACCAACGCGTAGAGCAGATCTACCACGAGGTTGATGAGCAGGAACAGCGCCGCGATGAGCAGCACCGCACCTTGGATGACCGGATAGTCCCGTGCTGCGACGGCGTTGTACACCAGGCGGCCGAGTCCGGGCCAGGCGAACACCACCTCGACGACGATGACACCACCGAGAATCGTCGCAAGCTGGATGCCGGTGATCGTCAGCACCGGGATTGCCGCGTTGCGCACGGTGTGCCGCAAGGTGACCACCCGCGGCGGCAGTCCCTTCGACCGCGCAGTGCGCACGTAACCCATTGCGGCGACCTCCAATACCGCCGACCGGATATAGCGGGTCATGATCGCCGCCGCGACCAGCCCGACCGTCAGGCCGGGAAGGATGACGTGGCGTAACCAACCACCAGGATCGTCGAAAAGTGGCCGATACCCCGACGTCGGAAGCCAGTGCAGCGTGGACGCGAAGAACGCGATCAGCAGAATCCCCATCCAGAAGTCCGGAACTGAAACTCCGAACTGGCTTGTGATACGGACGATCGCATCGCTGACGCGGCCCTCGTGCAGTGCGGACCAAACCCCTGCGGGCAGGGCGATGAGCATCGCGAAGACGATGCCGACGATGCCGAGTGACACGGTGGCGGGCAGCCGCTCGAGCAGCGTGAGCGTCACAGGGTCGCCGTTGCGGAAGCTGACCCCGAGGTTTCCGGTGAGCGCCGAACCGATGTAGCCGAAGAACTGTTCGACGATCGGTCGGTCCAAACCGCTTGCGGCGCGCAGCGCGTCATAGGCCTGCGGGGAGTAGCGGGTGCCGAGCGCGATGCGGACGGGATCGCCAGGAACCAGATGCACGAGCATGAAGACCACGACGAGCACGCCGATCATCACGACGGCCGAGTACAGCAGCCTGCGTGCCACGAATCGCAGCACGGGGCTGGAAAGCACACCGGTCATTGCGTCCCGCCTTCGCTGATGCTCGCGGTCCGGAACCGAATGGCCTTGTCGCGGCGCGCTTCATATCCGGACATGTCCTTGTTCCACGCTTGAATCACCGACGGGTTGTACAGGTAGATGTAGCTGCAGTCGTCGGCGATGATCGTCGCCGCCCTGCGATAGATATCGGCGCGCGCATCCTGGTTCGTCTCGACGCGGCCGGCGTCCAGCAGCTTGTCGACCTCGGGGTTGGAGTACTTCTGTGCGTTGCTCGTGCCGTCGGTGTGGTGTTGTGCGTAGTAGAAGTCGTCGGGGTCGATGTTGCCCAGCCAGCCCATCATCAGCATGTCGAAGTGTCCGGTGTTCTGTTCGTCCAGCCAGGTTGCGAAGTCGACCGTGCGGATATTCACCGTGATGCCAAGAGGTGCAAGGTTATCGGCGATGATCTGCGCTGCGGTCACCGTCTCCGGATACTCGGTGGTGACGAGCATGTCCAGGTTCTGCGGCGACGCGTTGGCCTCCGCGAGTAGACGTTTGGCCTGATCGATGTCGTAGTGATACCTGCTGTAGTCGGTGTGCCAGAAGTTGCCCTTGGGAATCGCGAGCTCGTTCTTGGCGGCGGTGCCGTAGCTGGTGGCCGCTACGATCGCGGCCCTGTCGATCGCGTAGGCGATGGCCTGCCGAACCCGGACGTCGTTCCACGGTTTGCGCGCCTCGTTGAGCGCGAGATACCAGTAGTCGTTGCTCGGCACCACGGCGAGGTTGACGGAGTCATCGTCTTTGAGTTGGTTGACGCGCTGGGTGGGAATCGAATCGGTCCAATCGATTTCGCCTGCCTGCAGCGCCGACAGCGCGGTGGACTTCTCGGGTATGAACCGGAAGATCACCCCCGACACCTTCGGCGGGCCCGCCCAATAGTCGGGGTTGGCGTTCAGCGTGATCGAGTCGCCGCTCTTCTGACCTTCGAACGAGAACGGGCCCGTACCGATTGGATGGGTGGTGATCTCACCGCTTTCGACGTTCTTGCGTTGCACGATCGCCATGCCCTTGAAGCCACCCAGGTTGGTCAACAGGTTCGGCGACGGCTGCTTGAGGCGGATGACGACCGTCGACGGGTTCGTCGCCTTGACGTCGGTGACCGCGCTGAGTTTGTCGACGTTGGTCAGCTCCTCGTCGATGATGCGGCGGTAGGTGTAGACGACGTCGTCGGCGGTCAGTGGGCTGCCGTCGTGGAATTTTACGCCGCGGCGCAGGTGGAAGGTCCAGGTGAGCTGATCGGGGGTGACGTCCCATGACTCGGCGAGTGCGGGTCGCATCTGGAGGTCGGCGTCGGGTTCGACGAGCGTGTCGTAGACGTTCTCGAGGACCTCGAAGGAGAAGTAGGCGCTGGTCTTGTTGGGGTCGAGCTGGTCGGGCTCACCGGCAATCGCGGCGATCAAGCGGCCGGACGAGTCGCCGCCGAGATCGACTTTTTCGCCGGTTGAGCAGGCAACGAGGACGGCGATCAACGAGGCGACGAAGCCGGCGGCGCACCACCTCGCCGCTCTCGCCATCCCTATCACCCCAAATCGTCGACCCCTCGGTATCTACCCGGGTTGCACCGCGATTGAAACGCCCAATCGTCCTCCCGAGATTGCATGCCAGCAGGCGTGCACTCGAACTTCTGCTGCTGGAATGCCATTTCGGCGGAGAGCACCCGCGGGGGTTCACCATTTACATTGAATGCTCTATGATTTTGACTCATGGCCAAGCCGCCGCTATCGATGTCGCCAACCGGCTGGTTCCAAGTCGCCTGGTCAGACGAGATCAAGGTGGGCGACGTGCACCGGATGACGTACTTCGGCCGCGAACTGGTGGCGTGGCGGGCTGAATCGGGACAGCTGACGGTGATGGATGCCTACTGCGAACACCTGGGTGCCCACCTCGGTTATGGCGGACACGTCGTGGGGGAGGTACTGCAGTGCCCGTTCCATGGGTGGCAGTGGAACCACGACGGCCGAAACGTGTGCATCCCGTATCAGGACCGCCCGAACAAGGGTCGCCGCATCCGGACCTTCCCTGTCGTCGAGCGCAACGAGTCGGTCTACATCTGGCATGACGTCGACGGGGGCGAACCGTACTTCGACGTGCCGGACATCTTCGCGGGCTTCTCCGACGGCAGTAGCGCCGCCGACTATTACCCCCAACAACGGCTCTACCGCGAAGCCTTGGAGATGCATCCGCAGTACGTCCTCGAAAACGGGGTCGACTTCGCGCATTTCAAGTACGTGCACCAGACCCCGATCGTCCCGGTGTTCACCCGCCACGATTTCGACGAACCGGTGTCGTACGTCGATTTCACCATCACCTTCGAAGGCGACGAGGACCAGACGATCGATGATGTCCGCAGCGGCGTCGAGGCGATCAACGGTGGCCTGGGGATCGCGGTGACGAAGAGCTGGGGGATGGTCGACAACCGCACCATCTCGGCGATCACACCCGTCGACGATCGCACCTCCGATGTCCGCTTCATGGTCTACATCGGCCGCCGTGCCGGTGACGACTCACCGAAGGCGGAGGCCAAGGCACGCGAGTTCGGCAACGAGATCATCCGCCAGTTCACCCAGGACATCCACATCTGGCAGCACCAGCGCTACTCGGATCCGCCCGCGCTCGCCGGCGCCGAGCAACAGGGCTTCACAGCCATCCGCAACTGGGCCAAGCAGTTCTATCCCGACGGGATCGGTGGCAGCGCCGCCGAAGTGTATGCACAGAGAGGTCGAACCGAATGAGCCGCACCGCCAAGCCGATTCGGGTATTTCAGGTCGCGACGGGCAACGTCGGTTCGGAGATGATCAAGCGCATCGCCGATCAACCCGATCTCGAGCTGATCGGCGTGCACTGCTACTCGCCGGACAAGGTCGGAAGGGACGCAGGTGAATTGGCCGGGCTGGCACCCAACGGTGTGACGGCGACAGGCACCATCGCCGAGATCATCGCCGCCAAACCCGATGTGCTGACGTTCCACGGCGTCTTCCCCGACGAGGATCTGTACGTGAAGGTCCTCGAGGCCGGCATCGACATCGTCACTACCGCCGACTGGATCACCGGCTGGCACCGCGACACCAACCACCCGCATCCATCCGGGAAGTCCGTCTCGCAGCTGTTGGCCGACGCCTGCGTCAAAGGGGGTGCCACGTTCTACGGGACGGGGATGAACCCGGGCCTCAACCAGATCCTCGGCGTGGTCTGCTCGGCCGACGTCGCAGAGATCGAGAACGTCACGACGATCGAATCCGTCGACGTATCGTGCCACCACAGCAGGGACACCTGGATCGAGGTCGGTTACGGTCTGCCCGTTGACGATCCGAGCATTCCGGGGAAGTTGGAGAAGTACACCCGCGTGTTCGCCGACAGCGTGCTGATGATGGCCGACTGCTTCGACCTCGAGCTCGACGAGGTGAAGTTCTCCTACGAGCTCGGTGCGTGCACGAAGGACGTCGACCTCGGCTGGTACACGCTGCCCAAAGGCTCGCTCGGTGGCAACTACATCAAGTACCAGGGCATGGTCGACGGGGTGCCGAGGGTCGAGACGCACCTCGAGTGGCAGATGACCCCGCACACCGATCCGAGCTGGGACATCAAGGGCTGCTACATCACCCAGATCAAGGGTGACCCGTGCATCTACAACAAGCACATGATCTTCCCGAAACACGGTGTCGACCTGTCGAACCCGGAGAACTTTGCGTCGATCGGGATGACGGTCACAGGTATGCCCGCGCTCGCCGCGATCAGGTCGGTGATCGCCGCACCACCGGGAATCGTGACCAGTGCGGACCTGCCGCTGCGCGGGTTCGCCGGCCGCTTCAAACTGTGAGCCTGCTCAGGCGACAGTGAGGTCCAGGTGTTCGAGTCGTCGGACGAGCAGGCTGGGCAGCCAGCGACCGGTCGTCGGCGCTTCGAACCATGTTGTGCGCTCGAGTAGTCGGCCGATGACGATCCTGGCCTCCATGCGAGCGAGCGCGGCGCCGACGCAGAAGTGTGCGCCCTTGCCGAACGAGATGTGTGCCTTGCCGCTGGCGCGGTCAAGCCGAAAGTCGTTGGCGTTATCAAAATGCGACGAGTCCCGGTTGGCCGCACCCCACAGCAGCAGAAGGCGCGATCCCGCAGCGATGTCGACGCCCGCGAGCGAGGTGTGGTTGAGCACATGCCGGTAATGACCACGGAACGGCGGCTCGTATCGCAGCACCTCTTCGAGGAATGTGGCCAGCAGATCCGGGCGATCGCGTACCCGCCGCTGAATGTCCGGTCGGGTTGCGAGGATGTAGGCGGCGGATCCGATCAGCGATGCGGTCGATTCGCCGCCGGCGCTGAACAGGGTCGCCATCATATTCAGTGCGGTCAGATCAGCCAGTTCTCCTGCGGCGCAGGCCAACGCGATTTCGCTGAAAAGGTTGTCCTTCGGATCGGCGGCCGCCGAAGGGAAGCGGTCCATGATGTAGCCGGCGAGCTGCATCACCGCGACGCCGGCAGCGGTGAGTTCGTCTGGACCGACAAGACCCTCTACCACTTTCGTCGCAGCGTATCCCCACCGCCCGAGCTGATCGATGTCCTCGTCGGGGACGCCGATCAACCGACCGACCACCATCATCGGCAACCGGTTGGCCATCACCGACATCCACTCGATGACCCCGTCGTGCACGCCTTCGTTCCACAGCAGGTTCTCGGCCACCCCGACGAACGACTCCAGCGTGTTGATGCGCTTGGCGGCCAGGTGCGGCACCAACAACTTTCGGTGCACCGCATGTGCGGGGTCGTCGGCGGTGGCGAGCGCCTGCATCTCCGCGCCCAGTTCGCCCATCGGAAACGCGCCGACCGTGCCGTCGTGGTACGTCATCGTCGCCGTCAGGTTGGACGAGAAGTCCCGCGGCCGGGCGACGACGTCGTTGACCGCATCCCAGCCGCACACCGCGTAGAAGCCGGAGTCTCCGACCGGATGGACCGGACCGTCTGCGAGCATGCGCTCGTACAACGGGTAGGGGTCCTGGACGAACCGGTCGTCGAACAAGTCGAGCCCGAGCCGACCGTCGCTCACACGCATTCGTCAAGGCTGAGCCACGCCGGCGCACTGCGTCAACGCTGTGCCGTGAACTCGAAATATGCAGGTCCGCGGGTATCCGGTCCGCCGTCTCACATCGGCATCCCGAACTGCGGCGACGGTGAGAATTCTGGCCAGATTCGTCTCAGCATGAGAAAGTTGAGCCTGTGACTCGCAGTGACTGGCTGGTCGGAGGGGACCGTCGAACCGCGGCCGCCGAACGGATTTACGCCGCCGCGACGGACCTGATCGCGCGCGACGGTATGGACGCATTCGACATCGACACGCTGGCATCGCGGGTGCACTGCTCGCGCGCCACGGTCTACCGGTGTGCGGGCGGCAAGCGCCAGATCCGCGACGCGGTCATGGAACGCTCGGCGGCACGGATCGTGGCGGCCGTGCGCCTGGCCGTCGACGGTCTGGCGGGCGCTGAACGGATCGTCACCGCAATCCGCGTCGCGCTCGACGAGATCCGGTCGGATCCACTGGGCCAGTTGATGTTCAGCGCCATCCGGGGTGCCGAGGAACGTGCCTGGCTCACCGAGTCGCCGATCGTGGCGCGGTTCGCGGCCGACCTCAACGGTTTGACCGACGACGACACCGAGGCGGCGCAATGGATTGTCCGCGTTGTCTTGTCACTGTTGTACTGGCCGGTCGGGGACGCAGACGTCGAGCATCAGATGGTCAAGCGGTTTATCTCTCCGGCGTTCGCATCATGAGCAGAATCGACATCTGACCCATGGCCACCAGCATTTCGCCGCGCAGGCCCGTGAACGGCAAGCAACTGCGTGCCGACCGAACGCGGGCGATGGTCATCGACGAGACCGTGCGGTGCGTCATCGAGGAGGGTTTCGGCGCGGCGAGTGCCAAGCACATCACCGAGCGGGCAGGCGTCACGTGGGGGGTGATCCAGTATCACTTCGGTGACCGGGACGGCTTGTTGATGGCCGTGGTGGACAAGGGGTTCGGCCAATTGGCCGAGACGCTGCGCGGAATGGAACCGGAACTGGATTCGACCGAGGGGCGCGCCAGGGCCGAACTCGTCGTCAACGCGGTCTCAGATGCGTTCCTGAGTCCGACGTCGATCGCCGCACTCGAGATTCTGATCGCGACGCGTTCGGGGCGTGCCGACCCTGACCAGAGACACCTGCTCGAGCTGTTCACCACGCTCACCCGCCTCGGCCGGTACGTCGCCGACGGGCTGGAGCCTGACCGCGCCGACGCGGTCGGCAACTTGATCTGGACGACGTTGATGGGAGCGATGGTCGCCAAGATGGCGGTGCCTGGCCCCGTCGACGTCAGTCGCGAGTTGCGCGCCCTGACTGATGTGATCGCCGACTACGTCGACCACCACCGCAGGGCCTAAGAGCGTTCGGACTCCGTCAGCGGCTCGCCATTGGCGTTGCGCAGGAAGCAAATTGCGGTACTCGGCGTCGGATTGTCAGCCGTCCGATCCTGATTCGAGTCGATCAGGTACGTCACCGCGAAGGGACCGCCGACGAACGGCTGCCCGGTGTAATCCACGAATCCCTTCCCACACTTCTCCATCGCCACCTGGTTGATCGCGGTGTTGACCGCGAGCGGCGCGAGCAGGAACACCTCCGCCAGATGTGGCGTCGCGCAGTCGACGACCGGTGTCGTGACGACACCCGTGTCGACCGCGGGGATCTCGGTCAGGCAGTCACCGACCTTCAGATCGAACCAGTTCTTCGACTGCGGGCCCGCAGGCGTCGGTGACAACACGATCGTGGACGGCGCTGTCGATGCCTCCGATACCTGCGACGTCGCGGCGGGGGTTCCGTCGGAATCCTTTGAGGCGCAAGACACCAACAGGGCGAGCGCGCCGAGCGCTGCGCACAGCGTCGCCGCCCTACTGCTCGGCGGCATCTTCGAGAAGCTGTGAGGCGATCTTCTGGGCATCGTCATGATCGTCGACGTCGCATGAGAAGCCCTCGACGATCAGGTTGGAGACGACACCCATGGCGTGTTGGCATGTCCCTTCAAGCGTGCCACTGACTTCCGCCTTGAGCGACATGGAGCGTTCGTCGACATCCTGCACCTCGTCGGGCACCCATGCACCGTCCTCGACTTCGATGTCCTTGACCTGGGCGCACTCTCGCCACTTGGCCTTGGACATATCGAAGAACTCGACGGCGTCGTCGGGAGTGTCGAACAGAACCAGAGTCTGCTCGACGAGGCGACCGTCATCGTCTTCGTTGGCCTCGAGGAGCAACTCGTCACGTATCGCGGTCCAGTCACTTCCGTCGTAGACCGCGTCCTCACCGGGATAGATCGCGCCGAGGCAGTCGGGATCGGAGATCAGGTCGGCGTTGTCGTTCATCTCCTCGGAGTCGTAGAACGACTCGAGTTCGACGCCCGAGATGTCGTTGAGTGCCCTGTTGCTGAGCATCAGACTGTCCAGCGCGGACTCCTCGAGCGGCGGAACACCGTCCGACGGCACCGAGGAACTCGGCTTGACGGCCGCGCCCTGCACGACGCTGGTGCAGCCGGTCGTCAGGACGCCGAACGCGACGGCCACACATAGCGCGAACATCGGCAGCGGCCTGGTCATGGCGGGAGTCTAGAAGAACGCAGGCCCGCACGGCCGTGTTTGCCTGACGGTGACCGATCCTTGCTGCCGGTGGGCGGCCCTGTGATACTCCTTGGGTTGGCCTGAGGAGGGGACATGGGGACGATCGCTCGTCTGCTTGGTATTGCCGTCGTTGTGGTGGGTGCGGCCCTCGGCACCGCGGGCCCGTCGTCGGCGGACCAGACCATGGAGGGCATCTACACGTTCAACACCGAGGGGATGCCGCCCGCGCAGTGGACGATCTACCCCATCTGTGTGCCGACCGTCGGCGATCTGCGCGAGCCGCTGGAACTGCCCGTCGCTTGCACGCTGAAGGTGGTGAGCGCGACCAACAACAAGGCGAGCTTCGATCTGACCAACCTCAACTGGGGCGGTGACGCAAGGCTCACCGAAGGACAATGGGCGCTCACCACGCGCAAGGAAGAGGGCTTGCAGTGTCCGGACGGCAGCCTCGCGCCGACCGTCGACACCTACAAGTTCGACGATGCGACGCTGACCGGTACACACACCTCGCTGAACAACGCGGTCTGCGGCATTCCCGCCGGGATGAAGAAATCGTCGTTCACGCTGTCGTTCCTGCGGCCGTTGCCGATTCCGGTCGACAAATACCCGCTGGTGTGTGAACCGGCAGGCAACCGGCTCTGCCGGTGAGTCCCGCTAGACGGTGAACCCGCCGTCCACGTTCCAGTTCGCGCCGGTGATGTATCCGGTGTCGGGTCCGGCCAGGTAGCTCACCACGCCTGCGATATCGCTGGGCTGGCCATACTTTCCTGTCGCCATGACGTCCTTCATGAGCGCGGCGAATTCGCCTTCGTCCGGATTCATGTCGGTCGCGGTGGGCCCGGGCTGCACATTGTTGACCGTGATGCCTCGGGGACCGAGGTCGCGGGCCAATCCTCGGGTCAGACCGGCCACCGCGGCTTTGGTCATCGCATAGGTGGCCAGGCCGGGACCGGGGACCCGGTCGGCGTTGATGCTGCCGATGTTGATGATGCGGCCGTCGCCACCGAGATGCGGGATCGCGCGCTGACTCGCGACGAAGACCGCGCGGACGTTGATCGCCAACTGTCGGTCGAAGTCTTCCAGGGACAACGACTCGACGTCACCGATGACGGCAATGCCTGCGTTGTTCACCAGGATGTCCAGCCCGCCGAGCTGAGCTGCCGCGTCGTCGACGGATTTCGCGACCTCTGCGGCATCGGCACTGTCGGCCTGGATCGCGACGGCCGTTCCGCCGCCTGCGGTGACGTCGGCGACCAGCTTCTGGGCCTCTGCGGACGACCTGCCGTATGTGAAGGCAACGGCTGCACCGTCGGCGGCCAGACGCCGGACGATCGCCGCACCGATGCCGCGGGATGCGCCGGTGACCAGAGCCCGGCGACCTTGAAGTTTTGTCATGGTGCGTTAAAGCCAACCACACGGGCAAAATTCCCGCCTGCGTTAGGGTCAGCGCTTGATGAGCCCGCAAACCCGGCTGGTGCCAGCGGCCGGTTCCGAAACCGGGGGCAAAACCGGGGAACGAGTGGAAGGTAGTTGATGACCAAGCGAATTGTGGTGTGGGGCACCGGTTTTGTCGGCAAGATGGTTATCGCCGAAGTGGTGAAACACCCGCTTTTCGAGCTGGTCGGAGTCGGTGTGAGCCGTGCCGATAAGGTCGGTCGCGACGTCGGCGAGATCTGCGGTCTACCCGCGCCGCTCGGCCTGAACGCCACCGACGACGTCGACGCGTTGATCGATCTCAAACCCGATGCGCTCGTGCATTACGGCCCGACGGCGGCCCACGCGGATGACAACATCTCGCTGATCACCCGCTTCCTGCGGGCCGGGATCGACGTCTGCTCGACGTCCATGACGCCGTGGGTGTGGCCGACCATGCATTTGAATCCGCCGAATTGGATTGAACCCGTCACCGAAGCATGCGAACTCGGCGAATCGTCCTGCTTCACCACCGGCATCGATCCCGGCTTCGCCAACGACCTGTTTCCGATGTCGCTGATGGGACTTTGTGCAGAGGTTCGCAAGGTGCGCGCGTCGGAGCTGCTGGACTACACCAACTACACCGGCGACTACGAGCGCGAGATGGGGATCGGAAGGCCGCCGGAGAAGAAGGCGATGCTCGAAACCCCTGACATCCTTGTATTCGCCTGGGGTGGAACGGTTCCCATGATCGCTCATGCGGCGGGCATCATGCTCGACGAGATCACCACCACATACGACAAGTGGGTGACTCCCACCGAGCGCAAGTCGGCCAAGGGCGTCATCCCGGCAGGTCAGGTAGCCGCCGTGCGGTTCACGATCAACGGTGTCTACCAGGGCGAGAACCGAATCCAGCTGGAGCACGTCAACCGCATCGGCGACGACGCGGCCCCGGACTGGCCCACCGGCAACCAGAACGACGTGTACCGCGTCGATATCGAGGGCACGCCAAGCATCTTCCAGGAGACCGCATTCCGGTTCACCGACGGCTCGGGCAGGGATGCCGCGGCCGCGGGCTGCCTCGCAACCGGAATGCGCGCGCTCAACGCCGTGTCCGCCGTCAACGACCTGTCGCCCGGGTGGGTGACCGCGCTTGACCTGCCCCTGATCGCCGGGGTTGGCACCATTCGCTGAGTAACGCCTGCGGCCCCATTCGAGATGGACGATAGGGTTGCTCATGAGATTGGAATGAGATGGCTGATGGGGTAGGGCTGTCGGTTGGTGCGACCAACCTGACGGCTGTTGCGGTAGGCCGGGCTGCGGTGACGCGGTCCGCCGTGGTGACCCTTTTTCCGGGCCGGCCACTCGAGGTCGGCGTGCCGAGTGAGAACCCGCGGCTGAACTCGGACGAACGCGGCCTGATCATCACCGGCTTCGTCGATCGAGTCGGCGACCCGGTCGGCATCGTGGCGCCCGACGGCAGTGCCCACCGCGGCGAGGTGCTTCTCGCCGAGGCGCTCCGCGAGATGCTTTACGAAGTCACGGGCGGTCGGGCGCTCGACCCGGTCGTGGTGACACACCCGGCGCATTGGCGTGCGGCCACGGTGGATGCGCTGCGTGAGGCACTTGCCCCGATGCGCGAGTTCGCCGGGGCGGCCCTTGTCTCCGACGCCAGGGCGACCGTGACGGCGCTGCGCGATGATCCAGGCCTGCCGACCAGCGGGGTGATCGCGCTCTGCGATTTCGGCGGCAGCGGAACGAGTATCACGCTGGTCGACGCGGCCACCGGCAGCGAAGTCATCGGCCACACCGTCCGTCATCCCGAACTGTCCGGTGACCTGATCGATACGGCGGTGCTGACGCAGGTCCTCGACGGGCTGTCCCAGGCCGGGGCGGTTGACGTGACGGGCACCTCTGCGATCGGTCCGCTGACCAGGCTCCGCGCCCAGTGCCGCGCGGCCAAGGAGCGGTTGTCGACCTCGGCCGCCACCTCCCTGGCCGCCGACCTGCCGGGACACCAAGGGGAGGTCCGCCTCACCCGCAACGAGCTCGACGACGCGATCCGTGCGCCGCTCATCGAATTCGCGGGGGTGGTGCAGGAGACGCTTGACCGCAACGGCGCGCGCGGCCTGGCCGCCGTGGCCTCCGCAGGCGGCGGGGCACGCATACCGCTGATCACGACCACGCTGTCCGAGCACTTCGGGGTGCCGGTCATCACCACCCCGCAGCCTGAGCTGACCGCGGCCATCGGGGGCGGTCTCAACGCCGCCCGTGGGACGGCCGAAGAGGGCGCGACCGCGATGGCTGAAGCGGTGAGCCCGCCGACGGCGGCCGCCGCTGCAGCGTTGGGCGCTACGCAGATGGCGCCGGAAGTCCATCCCGACGACGCGGGGTCGGGCGGGTCTTCGGGCCTGGCGTGGTCGGAGGCCGACGACGTGCCCGACGTCGTCGCCGCGACCGATCCGTACGAATACGCCCCGTATGGCGGCGGTGCCACCGCCGATGCGATGGGCGGTCCGCGTCCGCCGATGCAATTCGAACCGGAGACCGGCCAACACGAGGCAAGCGGCAGGCGCAGCCCGTTCGCGCTGTTGATCGGCGGTGTAGTCGTCGTCCTCCTCGCGGCCGCCTTGGCAGTGTGGTTTGTGCTGCGCAACAGCGAGAGCACGCCGTCGGAATCGTCGACGACCGTCACCACCAATTCGCCTCCCGCCGCACCGCCGCCGGCCACCGAGGCGCCGCCGGCGACCGACGAGGCGCCCCCGCCGGAACCGCCGCCGGTGACGCAGACGATCACCGAGGCGCCACAGACGGTCACGCAGGAGGCACCGCCCCCGCCTCCGACGAGCGAGGCGCCCCCGCCGCCTCCGCCGACCTCGGAGGCGCCGCCGCCTGCGCCGGAGTCCCCGTCGTCGCCGTCCACGCCGCCGCGACTGGTCCCGACGCTGCCCTACGAGACCATCCCCGGTCTGCCGTTTGTTCCGAGACCGATACAACCGCCGCAGCCCGCGCCATAGGCTCTCGTCCATGACTCAGACGGACGGCCTGCTGTTCAACCCGAACACCTACGATCCGGAGCAGTTCGACGCCGAGACCCGCCGGTTGCTGCGCGCGACGATCGACTTCTTCGAGGGTCAGGGCAAGAAGCGCCTGCTCGACGACGACCTGAAGGTGGTGTGGCCCGCCGATTTCGTCGAGTTCGTGAAGCGCGAGGGCCTGTTCGCGACGTTCCTGACGCCGTCGGAGTTCGCCGACGGTGACGAGAACAAGCGGTGGGATGCCGCGCGCAACGCCGCGCTCTCGGAGATTTTCGGGTTTTACGGGCTGACGTACTGGTACACCGAGCAGGTCACCATCCTCGGCCTCGGGCCGATCTGGCAGAGCGAGAACAAGGACGCCAAGCTCAAGGCCGCCGACGATCTCGCGGCGGGCGAGGTGATGGCGTTCGGGCTGTCCGAGCGCGAACACGGCGCCGACGTCTACAACACCGATATGGTGCTGACGCCCGCGAGCGAGGAGGACGTCGCCAACGGCATCCTCTACCGCGCAACGGGGGAGAAGTACTACATCGGCAACGGCAATGTGGCGAGCATGGTCTCGGTGTTCGGCCGCCGCGGTGACGTGGAAGGCCAGGAAGGGTATGTCTTCTTCGCCGCCGACAGCCGCCACGAGAACTACCACCTGGTCGACAACGTCGTGCATATGCAGATCTACGTCAGCACGTTCCGGCTGGAGAACTATCCGGTGCGCGCAGAGGACATCCTGCACACCGGAGTGGAAGCCTTTGCCGCGGCGCTGAATACCGTCAACATCGGCAAGTTCAACCTGTGCACCTGTTCGATCGGAATGGTCGAGCACGCGTTCTACGAAGCGATCACGCACGCGCAGAACCGGATTCTGTACGGCAAACCGGTCACCGACTTCGCCCATGTACGAGCCAATTTCGTCGACTCCTACGCGCGGATCGTGGCGATGAAACTGTTCAGCCAGCGATCCGTGGACTACCTGCGAAGCGCGAGCCTCGAGGATCGGCGCTATCTGCTGTTCAACCCGGTGACCAAGGCCAAGGTCACGATGGAGGGCGAGACCATCATGCGGGCGCTGCACGATGTCGTCGCCGCAAAGGGTTACGAGAAGAACACCATGTTCCGCGAGGTGGCTCAGCTCATCGGCGCGCTGCCGCGGCTGGAGGGCACCGTTCACGTGAACGTCGGTCTCGTGCTGAAGTTCATGCCGAACTACATGCTCAATCCAGGAGAATATCCCGAGATTCCGACCCGTAACGATCCCGCCGACGACGTCTTCTTCTGGAAGCAGGGCCCGACACGCGGTGCGGGGAAGGTTCAGTTCGCCGACTGGACACCCGCCTACGAACGGCACCGCGACATCCCCAACGTCGCCCGGTTCTACCAGCAGGCGCAGGAATTCAGGCAGTTCCTCATCACGGCCGCCCCCGATGCCGACCAGCAGAAGGACCTTGATTTCCTGTTGAACGTCGGCCACCTGTTTTCGCTGATCGTGTACGGCCAGCTGATTCTCGAGCAGGCGGCGCTCACTGGTGTCGACAACGACATCGTCGACCAGATCTTCGATTTCCAGGTGCGCGACTTCAGCACGTATGCCGTTGCCCTGCACGGTAAGTCGAGCTCAACACAGGCGCAGCAGGACTGGGCGCTCGGTGCGATTCGCAAACCCGTCTCCGACGCCGATCGCTTCGACCGGGTGTGGGAACGCGTCAAGGCCTACGACGGCGCCTACGAGATGCGGCCCTGAGCGGCTACCCGGTCCTGCGGTAGACCAGCCACCGCATGTCGATCGGTACGTACTCCCGCTGCAGATCGAAGACATCCTGGCCCGCAGTCCAATTCGGGTACCAGTTCGTCGGCGGCCATGCGCCGTCGGGCAAATGTTCCTTCTCGTAGTCGTGCACCGAGTCGTCGGACAGCAGGGTCAGTGGGAGCCCGGCCGCGGCGGTGGCCATCTCGTCGCGCGTGAACATGGACGTGTACGACTGCTGCCCGAGTTCGCGGGTGGCCTCGTCGGGTTCGTACCCCTCGTGCGCAAGGAAGGCGTTGAACACCAGTCGTCCGTCGACGGCCAGACAGTGGGTTGCGAGCTCGAACAGCCCGTGCAGCTGTTGGGTCGTCCTGAAGTCGGAGACGACTTCGGACACCAGGATCAGCTGATAGTCACGCCGCAGATCGTCGAGGGTGGCGAAGACGTCGCGCTGAACGACTCGTACGTCGAGCAGTTCGCGGTCGGCCTCGGTGCGGATGATGTCGGCGAACTTCGGCGTGAGCTCGACGGCGTCGACGGGATGTCCCCGGCGGGCAAGCCCGAGCGCATTGCGGCCGGTGCCCGCACCGACGTCGAGCACCCGAAAAGTCCTTGGGTCCTGGGCTTCGCCGGCCAGCGCGACAACGCGGGCGTCGGGCTCGGTGCCGAAATAGGGCGGCTGGCGGATGCCGATCCAGTTCTCGTACGCGCCCTCGATCGTCCACCACTCCGGTTTGATGTGGTAGTTCAGCAGCTGGCTGGACGGCGCGTTGTACGAGATCGTGATCATCGAGCGCGGCGACGCCGCGTACGCCTCGGCCAGTTGGCCGGCGAGCAACTCCCGCAGGTGCGCGAGTTCCTCTGCGGTGAACTTCCTGCCGACACCGGCGAACAACGTGTCGCAGATCGTCACGTACTCGTCGATCAGGCCGGGCACCGCGGGAAGCTGGATCTGTCCCGTCGCACCCGACCGGCGGTACAGCTGTCGGACGATCGAGTCGTGCAGCTGCGCCTTGTCGGCAGAAGTCATTTAGCCCTCCGTAGTTTCGTCAGCACGAGTTTGGCGAACGGGATCTGCATCTGTTCGGGTGCGGCGGCCAAGCGCTCGGCGATACCTGACTCGAGGCGGTCGAAGAACTCCTGAGACCGGGGGTCGTAGCGACCGTCGGCCAGCGCCGTCGCCAAGGTGGGGAAGATCGAAGCCCGGACGAAACCCGCCCACACGGCGCCGAAAGCTGTTGCGTCGTGGTCGACTTGGTATTGCGCCCAGAACCGGTCCTGCGCGTCGAACACCTCGAGATGGTCGATGGCGAGACGTTCGAACCGGCCCGACGGCGCGAACGGCGCCCGGAAGTCGGACTCGCGCCGCCCCACTGCAGGCAGGGACATCCGATTTACTTCGTCCTCGGTCAGTAGGCCGCTGGCGGCCAGCTCGGTCAGCGCGTCGACGATCGCGTCGAGCAGCGGCCGATAGCCGAACTGGCCGTTGTCGTCGAGCGCCATGGTCAGCACGACGAGCTTTCCGCCGGGACAGAGCTCACGTCCCCGGAACGCGACGAATTCGTGCCAGTCGTGTGCGGCCTGTTTTGCGTATTCGGCGCGCACGTCTTCGTCGGCGCTGTACGACACCTGCACGTGGTCGGGGACCGGTGCGGGCACCCGGCGCAGCCATTGGACCGCCCATGACGACCAGCCCAGGTGAACGCTGTTGGACGGGATGATCTGGCTGTAGAACGATCTCCCGACAGCCGACGCGAACGTCGCCGCGTCCTTGTGCAGATACGTATCGGGGTCGTTGGCCAGCGTGTCGAACATGACGGTGAAGTTGTTGTCCGGCACATCGGTGTGCACGACGAGGATCGAATGCTCGGGGCGAGTACGGCTGCGCAGCAGCGGTAGCGCCGCCGACACCGGAGGCAGCGAGTTGTGGCCGGTCGACGCGCCGTAGTCGGCGATCACGATGGGCTGCGGTGGCTGGGGCAGCGGCACCGTGTGGGCTGCTTGTTCGAAAAGCTCTATCGCCGGGCGCAATCCAGTGGCCTGCAGCCGCGAGTTGACGGTGAATTTCTCGCTGTCCATCGGCTCGGGCCGAACGACCACGCTCGACTCGGGTACCGCCGACGGCTTCTCGGGCATGGCGACAACGGTAGCCGTCGTCGTGCCCGCAGACCGGTCAGTTCGGCTGCTGGTATTTCACCCCGGCGTGTTCCTCGGATGCCTCCCACAGCCTGCGGCAGTCGGTCCCTACTGATCCGGTGCGCACGGTCATGGCCGAGATGGGCTATCCCGACCCGCACGAGCGGTTCGTCGAAGGGCTCCGGGCGGGACTGGCCACCTGGCTGATAGGTGCAGCGGTGCAGGGTGAGGCGTGAGAAACTGCGCCAATGACTGGCGGACGGGTGGCGCCGCGGATCTTCGTCCTCGCGGCGGTTCTGACCTTGGTGGTGGCTGTCATCGGCTTCATCGTCACGTTGGTGCTGAACGCCTTCGTCTTCGATGAGTACGACGCCTACGGTGAGGTGCCGATCCCGGGTTCGAGCAGCCTGCACCTACCCGCGGGCGAGGCGACGATCAGCTTCCATACCCAGACCATCGGCAGCCCGAGCGGCGGCGGTCTCCCCGTCCCGCGGCTGGGGTTGACCATTGTTCCTCCCGCAGGAATACCGAAGCCCGAAGTCACCGAAAGCTGGGGAACCACAACCACCGTCAACAACGACGCCCGCATCCGGGTCTGGGTGGTGCAGATCCCCGCCGACGGCGCCTACGACATCACCACCGACGGCAATGTCAACGGCTACATCAACCCGCAACTGGCATTCGGCCACGATTCCTCCAACAGCACGTTGGTATGGGCGTTCGCCGGCCTGTTCGTCGTCGGCCTGCTCGAGCTGACGGCAGCGATCATCTATGCGGTGAGGCGGGGTAAGCGCCCGGTACCCGCGGCACCCGTCGGGTCGATGTTCAACGTCGGCGACTCGTACGGGGTCGCCGATCCATACACGCCGACAGACGACGGGATACGGATCGAACAGCTCAAAAACCTGGCGGCGCTGCGTGACTCAGGTGCGCTCACCGAGGAGGAGTTCGAGGCGGAGAAGCGCCGGATCCTGAACGGCTAGTGTCACTGGCGCAGTGACGGGTGACCTCCAGCGGTCCGGTCTCATAAGGAACCCGACAGCGGACGGCCCATCCTGGGCCGTCCGCTCGCAACGGCGATCACTAGGCGACGGGTTGACCTGCGGCGAGTGCCTTGACGTCGGCGGTGTGCAGCGGCGTACCGCCGACCCCCCAGCCGCCACTGGCGATCTCTTCGACCACCACCCAGGTGACCGGTCGCATGTTCTCGCCCTCGATCTCGACCATTGCGTCGGTCACGCTGCGCACGATTTCCTGCTTCTGCGCAGCCGAGAACACTCCCTCGATGACCTTCACATTGACGAATGGCATCGTCTTCTCCTTCTGTTTATTCTTTTGCCGGCCAGCGGGATTGCTGGCCGGACTTCTCGCTGACCGACCATGGCGGAAGGTCAGCGAAGCGCGGTGTAGTCGGCTAGAGCGTTAGTTCGAGAGGCTGTCCGAGAGGTCGTTGTCGACGGCAGGAAGCGGAGAGGGCGTCGAGCCAATTCGTGCGCTATGAAACTTATAGCATGTCATAGTTGCACCGTACGCTGTGGTGCTACAAAATGTAAAGCATGAATAGTCCAAGGGTCGGTCGACCGGCACGGGGCTCGTCCACTGGGCGACCAATCATGGTCGTTCTCGACGTGCTGGGTCGTCGTGGAGCGCTTCGAGTGTTGTGGGAACTTCGCGACGGCCCATTGACTTTTCGCGCGCTTCAGGAGGCGTGCGAATCCAACCCCGGCTCGCTCAACGCACGGCTGAAAGACCTACGCGAGCTTGGAACCGTCGATCACGAGAACGGCGGCTATCGACTCAGTGAAAGCGGCCGTAGCCTGATGGAGACGCTCGTCAGTCTCCAAGCCTGGTCGGACCGATGGGCCACCGCGTCTGTGCGCAACGCAAAAGGCTAGTGGCCGCGGGCCACCCATTCGTCGTAGTGCACGATCTCGTCACCGATCGTGGTCGAGTCGCCGTGCCCGGTGTAGACCACGGTTTCGCCGGGTAGCTTGCCGAGCCTGCCCGCGATCGACTCGAGGATCGTCGGGAAGTCGGAGTACGATCTGCCCGTCGCCCCTGGGCCGCCCTCGAACAAGGTGTCCCCGCTGAACACCGCCCCGAGTTCGGGTGCGTACCAGCAGACCGAGCCGGGGGAGTGACCAGGTGTGTGCATGGCGCGAATCTCGGTGCCTGCCACGGTCACGGTCTCGTTCTCGCCGACCGCGCGGAAATCCTTGTCCGGGTGGGTCATCCGCCACAACACGTCGTCGGCCGGATGCAGCAGCACCGGCGCGTCGAGCGCATCGCCGAGTTCCGGCGCCACCGTCACATGGTCGTTGTGTCCGTGCGTGCAGATGACGGCAACCACGTTTCGGCCGCCGACCGCGTTGACGATCGGGTTCGCGTCATGTGCGGCGTCGAACACCACGACGTCTTTGTCGTCGCCGACGATCCAGATGTTGTTGTCGACTTCCCAACTGCCGCCGTCGAGTTCGAAGAGGCCGTGGGTGACTAGCCGCTGTATCGGTCCGCCGTTCACTTGAACACCACCACCGAACGCAGCACCTCGCCCGAGTGCATCTTGTGGAACGCGTCCTCGATGTCGTCGAGGCCAATGCGCTCGGAGACGAACTTCTCCAGCGGCAGCCGGCCCTGCAGGTAGAGGCTGATCAAGGTGGGGAAGTCGCGTTCAGGAAGACAGTCGCCGTACCAGGACGATTTCAGTGCCCCACCGCGGGAGAAGAAGTCGACCAGCGGCATCTCCAGCTTCATATCCGGTGTCGGAACGCCAACCAGCACAACGGTTCCGGCGAGATCGCGGGCGTAGAACGCCTGCTTCCAGGTCTCCGGTCGGCCGACCGCGTCGATCACGACGTCGGCACCGTTGCCGTCGGTGAGATCCTGGATGGTCTCCACCGGATCGAGTTCCTTGGCGTTGATCGTGTGCGTCGCGCCGAAACCGCGGGCCCAGTCCAGCTTCTTGTTGTCGGTGTCGACGGCGATGATCCGCTTGGCGCCGACGAGTGCCGCTCCGGCAATGGCGGCATCACCAACGCCGCCGCAGCCGATCACGGCGACGGTGTCGTCGCGGTTCACCGCGCCGGTGTTGATCGCCGCACCGATACCGGCCATCACACCGCAGCCAAGCAGCCCGGCCACGGCGGGGTCGGCGGCGGGATCGACCTTCGTGCACTGCCCCTCGTGTACCAACGTCTTGTCGACGAAGGCCCCGATACCCAGCGCCGGTGACAGCTCGGTGCCGTCGGTCAGCGTCATCTTCTGCTCGGCGTTGAAGGTGTCGAAGCACAGATGCGGGCGGCCGCGCTTGCATGCCCGGCACTGCCCGCACACCGCGCGCCAGTTCAGGATCACGAAGTCGCCTGGCTGCACGTTCGTCACGCCCGCGCCGATCGACTCGACAGTGCCCGCCGCCTCGTGGCCCAGTAGGAACGGGAACTCGTCGTTGATGCCGCCCTCGCGGTAGGTCGAATCGGTATGGCAGACGCCGCAGGCGAGGATGTCGACCACCACCTCGCCCGGACCCGGGTCGGGGATGACCACATCCACCACCTCGACCGGTTCACCCTTCTTCCGTGAGATCACGCCGCGCACTGTTTGACCCATGAGTCAAACCTTAGCGGGAGGCATCGGCGGCCCGAAAGTGGAACGCTGGAACGATGACGCCCGAGTCTGATGTCAGCGCCGGAGCGCCCCCGGTCATTTACCTGAGCCACGGCGCCCCGCCACTCGTCGACGACGAACTCTGGGTGTCGCAGCTCGCGGCCTGGGCCGCCGACCTTCCGGTGCCGAAGGCGATTCTCATCGTCTCCGCCCACTGGGAGGCCGCTCCGCTGACGATCGGCTCGACCACGGTCGAGACGCCACTGACCTACGACTTCTGGGGTTTTCCCGAGCACTACTACGACGTCACCTACCACGCGCCTGGCGCGAGTGCCCTGGCCGCGACGGTCGAAGCGCTGATGCCCGACGGCGAATCCGTCGCCCACGATCGCGACCGCAGGCTCGACCACGGCGCGTATGTGCCGCTCACCGTGATGTATCCCGACGCCGACATCCCGGTGCTGCAGATCTCCCTGCCCACTCTGGATCCGCAACGACTGCTTCACCTCGGCGAACGGCTGCGGCCGCTGCGCGACGACGGCGTGCTGGTGATCGGATCGGGGTTCACCACGCACGGCCTGCCGTTCCTGGATGACCCGTCGCCGGGCGCCACTCCGCCTCAGTGGTCGGTGGAGTTCGACGTATGGGCGTCCGAGCGGTTCTCGGCGGGTGATCTCGACGCGCTCATCGACTTTCGGAACACGGCGCCGGGGATGCCGTACGCGCACCCAACGGTGGAGCACTTCGCGCCGCTGTTCGTGGCGCTCGGTGCGTCGGGAGACCCGGAGCAGGCCCCGCGACAGGTCATCGACGGCTACTGGATGGGCCTGGCGAAACGGTCGATTCAACTGGTGTGATGGAGGGGTCATGGACATTCTGATCGACTTCGTCACCGAGGCCCGCGAGGCCTACCGGCGTAACGACTGGCGGGCGAGCTACACCGCCTTCGTCCGCAGCGACGGACTCGGATCGTTGGGGATCGACGACCTCGACGCCTACGGCGCCGCCGCCTGGCGCATCGGTCGCGAAAACGAAGCCGTCCGGCTGACCGAGCGGGCCTACGACAGGTTGGTGCGCACCGATCCCGCCGCCGCGGCGATGAAGGCCACGATCCTGGCGTTGCAGTGGCGGGTGCGCGCTCACGAGGCGCTGTCGCGGGTCTGGGCGGATCGTGCCCGAGGACTGATCATCGGTGCGCCCTCGAGTCGGACACTCGGCTATCTGGCATACCTCGACGCCGCGGCCGCACTCGCCGAGCGTGATGCGCTGGCGTTGACCCGGGCCAACACTGTGCTGCGGCAAACCGTCGCAGATACCAGCGACGCGACACTCGACGTGCTCAGCCGGGTGATCGACGGGATCGCCGCACTGCTGGAATCCCGTGTGGCGGAGGGCTACCGGATGCTCGATGAGACACTGCTACCCGTACTCGACGACCGTGTGCCACCGGAGTGGGCCGGTGATGTCTATCGGTTGGTGCTCCGCTCGGATGGGCAAGCAGACGCGCAGCACCGCCAAGCCTGGACAGAGTCGATGCGACGCTGGGTCGTCGTCACCGGGGTCGTGATCGACGCATCCGACGCCAGCATCGGCAGGAAATCGTGATGCGGCAACCGTTGCCTCAGCTCAGTGGTGAACAGCTGTTCGTTGCGGACGGCGGGCTGGAGACGGACCTGGTCTTTCACCACGGCATCGACCTTCCCTGCTTCGCGGCGTTTCCTTTGCTCGACCAGTCGGGCGGTCGCGAGCAGCTGCGCAGCTACTACGACGACTACCTGGACATCGCCCGCGAGCACGGCGCGGGCTTTGTCGTGGAGACACCGACATGGCGCGCGAACCCCGACTGGGCCGAGCAGCTGGGCTATTCGGCGGCCCGGCTCGACGAGAACAACCGCGCCGCAGTGGCTCTCGCCGAGGAGGTCCGAGCCGCCGCGACCGCGGACGGAATCACCGCGGTGGTCAGCGGCTGTGTCGGTCCTCGCGGCGACGGGTACGACCCCGCCAACGCGATGACTTCAGAGCAGGCGCAGCGCTATCACTCAGTGCAGATCGGCACGTTCGCCGACACGTCTGTCGATCAGGTGACCGCAATGACGATCAACAACGCCGAGGAAGCGATCGGCATCGTGGCAGCAGCCGCGGCGGCAGGGGTCCCGGTGGCCATGTCGTTGACCGTCGAGACGGATGGCAGGCTCTCGACGGGCCAGCCGCTGCATGAGGCGATAGCACAGATCGACGCGGAAACCGACACCGGCGCAGCCTATTTCATGATCAACTGCGCTCACCCGACGCACTTCTCGTCTGCGCTTACCCACGATGGCGCGTGGCGGCAGCGGCTCGTCGGGTTGCGCGCGAACTCGTCGGTCAGGAGTCATGCGGAGCTCGACGAGGCGACCGAGCTCGACGAGGGCAACCCGGAAGAGCTCGGCGCACAGCATGCCGCGCTGCAAGACGGGCTACCCCATGTCAAGGTGCTGGGCGGCTGCTGCGGCACCGACGCCCGTCACGTGGCCGCGATCGTCTCGGCATGGAGGACGAACTAGGCTCCAGCCGATGCCTGCCCTCGATCTGATCGCCGACTGGCCGGTCCGAAACGCCGCCGCGGCGGTCGTCAACCCGTCCGGCGTTCTCGCCGAGCACGGTGACACCGCGCACCGGTTCGCGCTGGCATCGGTGACGAAGCCATTGGCTGCGCGCGCCGTGCAGATCGCGATCGAGGAGGGCGTCGTCGACCTCGACACCCGCGCAGGCCCGCCGGATTCGACCGTGCGTCACCTGTTGGCCCACACGTCGGGCTACGCGATGCACAACGACCAGCTGATGTCGGCGCCGGGGAAGCGGCGGATCTACTCCAACTACGGGTTCGGCGTGGCCGCTGCGGTGGTGGAGAAGGAAGCCGACATCGAGTTCGGCCGATACCTGGCCGAGGCGGTCTTCGAACCGCTCGGCATGGCGTCCAGCGAACTCGAAGGTGGCGCCGCGGCGGCGGGTTACGGCGTGACGTCGACCGTCGCCGATCTGCTCGCTTTCGCCGGTGACCTGCTACGACCCACGCTCGTGTCGGCCGAAATGCACAGCCGGGCGACCGAGGTGCAGTTTCCCGGCCTTGGCGGCGTGTTGCCCGGCTTCGGGGTGCAGCGGCCCAACGACTGGGGCCTGGGTTTCGAGATTCGCGACGCCAAGGCGCCGCACTGGACCGGTTCGGCCAATTCCAGCCGCACCTACGGGCATTTTGGCCAGTCAGGAACGTTTATCTGGGTTGATCCCGACCGTGACCTGGCACTTGTCGCGCTGGCCGATCTCGATTTCGGCGACTGGGCCTACGAACGCTGGCCGGCGCTGTCCGACGCCGTGATTGCCGAATTCGGCAGCTAACAGGACTGGGACTAGCGCAACAGGGGCCTCACAAGGCACAATAGACACGTACGACACAACTGCAGCTCATTTCATCCGCCAGGTCGTTGGGGAAGACGTCCCTCGTGGAGCCGAAGGAGCAGCAGATGCGCGCGTCGAACCAATTCGCCGACTCGACGACGGGCGTGGTTTTTATCCACGCCTCACCCGCGGCCGTGTGCCCGCATGTCGAGTGGGCGTTGTCGTCGACCCTGAGGTCGCGGGCAAATCTCACCTGGACGCCGCAACCGGCGATGCCAGGGCAGCTACGCGCCGTCATCAACTGGGTCGGCCCGGTTGGCGCAGGCGCACAGCTCGCCAACGCACTTCGCTCGTGGTCGGTGCTGCGCTTCGAGGTCACCGAGGACGCCAGCTCGGGGGTCGACGGCCAGCGCTTCTGTCACACTCCGCAGCTCGGGCTGTGGAGCGGAGCAATGAGCGCCAACGGCGATGTGATGGTCGGCGAGATGCGGCTGCGGTCGTTGATGTCGTCCGGCGCCGAGATGCTTGAGGCAGAGCTGGATTCGGTGCTTGGCACCGCGTGGGATGAAGCGCTGGAGCCCTATCGGAGCGGCGGCGACACAGGCGAGGTGTCCTGGCTGAACCGCGGAGTCGGTTAACCTGCTCGCCGGAGTTAGCCCGGCACAAGAATCTTGAGCGCTCCGCTGACCGCCGACACCTCGACCGGTAGCGGGCAGACGTACTCGCCGTCGGCGTAGGCCGTGATTTGAGGCGAAGCCCGGCACTCGACGGTGATCGTCTTCGCCCGCGCGGTGCGTACCTCGTCGAGGTCGACGTGCGTGCCCTTGAACACGGTGGGGAACAACCGAATCAGCTTCGTCCGCGATGCCGATGCCACCATGGTCGCGTCGAGCAGCCCGTCGGTGGGGTCGGCGTTCGGGCAGATCTTCATGCCGCCCCCGTAGCTCTTGGTGTTGCCGAAGGCGGCAAGGGTGAGCTCTGTTTCGAGTTCCTCGCCGTCGAACGAGAGCCGAAACGGCAGCAGCCGCAGCTTGGACAGCTCGGCGATCATGGCCATGTTGTATCGCATCCTGCCGTGCGGCCATCGCATCCGATTGGTGCGGTCGGTGACCAGCGAGTCGAAACCCGCTGCCATCACGGTGCCGAACCATCTGTCCGTGCCGTCTGCGCCCTTGATGTGGCCGAGGTCGATCGTTTGCGCGACCCCGTCGACGACGACGTCGGCCGCGGCCTCGGGATCCTTTGCGGGGATCCGGAATTCGCGGGCATGGTCGTTGCCGGTTCCCGCGGGAATGATGGCCAGCGGAATGCCTGACTGTGCGAGGACTTGCAGCGCGAGCGAGATGATGCCGTCTCCGCCGACGACGACGAGCGCGTCCATCCCGCGTTCGAGTGCGCCGTCGACAAGTCGTCGCGCATGTTCGGCGTCGGTACCCGCGATCGCGACGACGTCGACCCCCCGCTTGTGCAACTGGGCCACCGCCCGTTCGGCCGCATGCGGCGCGCTGCCGTGCCCCGATGCGGGGTTGGTCAGCATCGTGACGCGGCCGGTGATCACGGAATCAGCTTGCCGGGGTTGAGGATTCCGGCCGGATCGAGTGTCGCCTTGATTGCCTGCAGCACCTGCACGCCGAGGTCGCCGACCTCGTCGCGCATCCAGGGTCGGTGATCGGCGCCGACGGCATGGTGGTGGGTGATGGTGGCGCCGTTGCGCACCATCGCATTCGACGCGGCGGTTTTCGCCTTGCGCCACTGCTCGATGGGATTGCCCCGCTGCCCCGCGACGACGGTGAAGTACAACGACGCCCCGGTGGGATACACATGCGAAATGTGGCACAGCACAAGGGCGGGCGTGCCGGTTTCCGCGAGCGCGGTCGTCAGCGCCTCGGTCACCGCGGCCTTCAGCGCGGGAACGTTGGACCAGTTGGTGGCGGTTTCGAGGGTCTCGCACAGCGCGCCGGCGGACAGCAGTGAGTCGCGCAGGTAAGGCGCGTTGAAGCGGCCGTGTTCCCAAGCCCGCGCCGGCGCCTCGCCCAGCGAGGTGCCACCCTTGGCTTCCATCAGACGTCGGGTTTCTGCGTGCCTGCTCTCGACGTGATCCTCGGTTCCCTCGAACACGGTGATGGCCAGGCAGCCGCCGGTGACGGTGTCTTCGCCGATGCTGTCCGCGGTGGCCAGGTTCACCCCGGTCTCGGCTTCGTCGGACAGCCGCAGCACGGTCGGGCCGGTCCCGGTTTGTACGACGGTGCGCAGGGCGTCCGCACCGGTGCCGAAGTCGGGGAACGACCACGCTTCGTAACGGGTGGCGGTGGGTGTCGGGTGAACCTTGACGCGAACGCGGGTGATGACACCGAAGACGCCCTCGGACCCGATCATCAGCTGGCGCAGGTCCGGGCCCGCAGCGGATTCCGGTGCGCGGCCGAGGTCGAGCACCCCGGCAGGCGTGACCGTTCGGAGGCCGCGGACCATATCGTTGAATCGCCCGTAGCCCGCCGAGTCCTGGCCGGACGATCTGGTTGCGGCGAATCCGCCGATCGTCGCGAACTGGAAGCTCTGGGGAAAGTGCCCGAGCGAGAAGCCCCGTTCACCGAGCAGCCGTTCAGCGTCCGGACCCGTCACGCCTGCGCCGAGTTCGGCCTCACCGGACACCTCGTCGAGGGAGTGCAGTTCGTTGAGCCTGCGTAGATCGAGCGAGATGACGGCTTTGAACTGACCGCGCAGCGGGTCCAGGCCGCCGACCACGCTGGTGCCACCGCCGAACGGGACGACGGCGATGCTGCGCTGCGCGCACACTCGCAGCACGGCGGCGATCTCGTCGTCGGAGGCGGGCAGCAGCACGGCATCGGGTGCGTCCTGCACCCCGGGGTCCCGGCGTCGCAGCAGGTCGAGGGTGGATTTACCACCAGCACGAAGCAGCCTCGCGTCGTCGTCGACCCCGCAGTGCTCCGCGCCGACGATGTCGGAGAGCGCGTCCCGGTCGACAGCCGAGAGCGCCGAAGGCCGCAGCCGGACCTGCTCTGGTTGCAGCTCGGGAAGCGGTGAGTCCCCGACGCCGAGCGCCTGCTCCAGCAGATTCCGAATCCCGTCGGAGAGCGGTTTGGCTTTTTCCGGGTCTCCCCATGCATCCCACTTCATCATGCGTTACAGTATTACATATGTTGTCAATCAGTAACGACACATCACCGGACTTGGGCGACAAGATCCTCGACGCCGCGGCGAGTTGTGTGCTGGCCTACGGTGTCGAGCGGGTGACGCTCGCCGAAATCGCGCGTCGCGCCGGGGTGAGCAGGCCGACCATCTACCGTCGCTGGCCCGACACCCGTGCACTCCTCGCCGCTCTGCTGACGGCCAGGATCACCGCTGTGCTGCGCGATCTGCCCACACGCGACGGCGGCCGCGAAGCACTTGTGGAGCGGATCGTCGGCGTCGCCGAACGACTGCGCCACGACGAGGTTGTCATGTCGGTCTTTCACTCCGCGCCGGAACTGGCCATGGTCTACATCGCCGAACGACTCGGCACCAGCCAGCAGATCCTGATCGAGGCGGTGGCCTCCGAGCTGAGGGCCGCCCAGCGCGACGGCAGCGTGCGGGCGGGCGACCCGCGCCAGCTCGCCGCGATGTGCCTGCTGATCACCCAGTCGACGATCCAGTCAGCGCAGATCGTGGAACCGATCCTCGATGCCGACGCGCTCGCCGTCGAACTCGCCCACTCATTGAACGGATACCTCAAGCCTTGACGAACTCGGCCGCACTCAACGCAGCTCGTCGCAGTAGCGAGTTGGCCGCGCTGGCCGACGGCCAGTCGCTCGATGTCGTCGTCATCGGCGGCGGGATCACCGGAGCCGGCATTGCATTAGATGCCGCATCGCGTGGGCTGACGGTGGCGCTGGTGGAGAAGCACGACCTCGCGTTCGGGACGAGCCGATGGAGCTCCAAGCTCGTGCACGGCGGTCTGCGTTATCTGGCGACGGGAAACATCGGTATCGCACGGCGCAGCGCAGCCGAACGCGGAATCCTGATGACACGCAACGCACCCCACCTCGTCAGCGCCATGCCGCAGCTGGTTCCGCTGCTGCCCGCGATGGGCACGCCGGAGCGCGCGCTGGTGCGCGCCGGCTTTTTGGCAGGCGATGCACTGCGCTGTATGGCGGGAACCCGATCGTCGACGCTGCCGCGGTCGCGTCGCATTTCCGCGGACCGCGCCGTCGACATGGCGCCAACGGTTCGGCGCGACGGTCTGGCCGGAGGGTTGCTGGCCTACGACGGCCAGTTGATCGACGACGCCCGCCTGGTCGCCGCCGTCGCGAGGACCGCCGCCCAGCACGGCGCACAGATCCTGACCCGGGTCGCCGCCTCGGATGCCACTGGCACCTCGGTGCGCCTGACCGACCAGCTGACCGGCGAGTCGTTCGATGTCACCGCACGGGCCGTGATCAACGCCAGCGGGGTCTGGGCGGGGGAGGTCGACTCCTCGATCAAACTGCGCCCCAGCCGCGGCACACATCTGGTATTCGACGCCAACGCGCTCGGCAACCCGACCGCCGCGCTGACCATCCCGATTCCCGGAGAGCTCAACCGATTCGTATTCGCCATGCCGGAGCAACTGGGCAGGGTCTACCTCGGCCTGACCGACGAGGATGCACCCGGCCCGATCCCCGACGTACCTGAGCCGACCTCCGAGGAGATCGGCTTCCTTCTGGACACCGTCAACACGGCGCTGGACCACCAGCTCGGCCGCGACGACGTCATCGGCGCCTACGCCGGACTGCGGCCGCTGATCGACGCAGAGGGCGCGGACGAGAGGAGCATCGGGAAAAAGCACGGTAGGACGGCAGACGTGTCCCGCGACCACGCCGTCGTCGAATCGCCGTCGGGAGTGATCAGCGTGATCGGCGGCAAGCTGACCGAGTACCGCTACATGGCCGAGGACGTCCTCGACAAGGCCGTCGGGCTGCGGAACCTGTCCGCAGGCCGCTGCCGGACCCGAAATCTGCCGCTCGTCGGCGCGCCGTCGAATCCGGTTGCGACTCTGCGCGTCCCCACCGACCTGCCGTCGTCGCTTGTCGCCCGGTTCGGCGCCGAGGCGCCCAACGTCATCGCCAAGGCCACCTGTGACCGGCCGACTGATCCGGTCGCCGACGGCATCGACGTGATCCGCGCCGAATTCGAGTACGCGGTGACGCACGAGGGTGCCCTGACAGTCGACGACATCGTCGACCGGCGCACCCGCATCGGCCTTGTCGACTCCGACAGGGACACAGTGTTGACTGTGGCGGGGGAACTGCTCGCTGGAGGTGTGTGATGAGTCTTGCCCACGGTCGGGTCGAGGCGCGGCTACCGGCCAAGGACGTGGCCATCAAATGAGACGTATCGCGGCGATGACCGCTGCACTGTTGGCTGCGGCGGTCACGCTGGCGACGCCGGGTGCTGCCGAAACCGGCGTGTCCAACGAAGAGACCTACGCCGTGGCGGTGACATCGATCGACGGCGCCACCACCGACCACATGGGCACCTGGGACGCCCGGGTCGTCGAGCTGTCCGAAGGCGACCCGGCGGTGGTGGAGGCGTTCAACCACGCCAGCCGCATATCGGCAGAGGAGCAGATCGACAGGGCCAAGGTCGAGAGCAACCCGGGCGAACAGTGGAATTTTGAGTCGAACGGACAGGTGACATTCCGCAGCATCGCGGTCGGCCAGCTGATCCTCGGCACGCACTACTACGGCGCCCACCCCACGTCGTATATCAGCACCGTGGTGATAGACAGCAGAAGCGCCGACCCGATCATGCTCACCGACCTCTTCGCCGACGGCCAGGCCGGGCTGAACCGGCTTTGCGAACTGACCGGAGCCGAGCCGAGGGCCGAGAACTTCGCGAACTGGATCCCCACCGCCGAGGGTCTGGAGATCCATTTCGCCCCTTACCAATTCGGTATCGCGCTGCCCGAGACCAAGACCGTGGCCTGGGCTGCGCTCGCCGATCTGCTCGCACCCGTGATGACCGGGATCACGCAAGCCTGACTCAGTACCGCACGTCGCTGGCCAGCAGCGGGGGATACACCGTCGACGACTCACCGTCGACGGTGCTGCCCGCGAACTGAAGCATCGAGCGTGTCGCGCCGGTCATGTCGGCGGGGTAGTTCAGTGTCGGCGCCGACACCGTGTCGAGCGTGCGCAGGTGCTCGGGTGTCAGCGTCAGATCCACCGCGGCCAGGTTGTCCTCCAGGTGACTTAGCCTGCGGGCGCCCACGATCGGCACCACCGTCCCTTCGCGTGCGCGCAGCTATGCCAGTGCTACTGCCGCAGAGCTGGTTTGGAGCTCTTCTGCGATCGCCGTGACGGCGTCGACGACGACGTAGTCCTCGTCGCTGGGACCGCCGACGTAGGCCGCCCGCACCGAGTCGTTGACCTGCGCGCCGCGCCGGTACTTGCCGGAAAGGAAACCGTTGCGCAACGGGCTCCACGGCACAAGCGCCATGTCCTGATCGAGCGCCAGTGGCGCCAGTTCACCTTCGACGGTGCGGGCCAGAAGCGAGTAATCCACCTGTAAAGCGATCAGCGGTGTCCAGCCCCGCAGCACGGCCGTCGCCTGCGCCGGTGCGGTGACCCAGCCCGGGGTATTGGAGAACTCGATGTAGCGAATCGTGCCCTCGCGCACGAGATCGTCCAGCGCGCGCAGGGTCTCCTCGATCGGGGTGTTGCGGTCCCAGTTGTGCAGCCAGTACATGTCCAGATAGTCGGTCTGCAGGCGACGCAGTGTCTCGTGCAACTGGGTCCTGATCGATGCCCGGCCCGCGCCTCCACCGTTCGGGTTGCCTGGGTACATGTTGGTGAAGAACTTCGACGCCAACACGACGCGGTCGCGTTGACCGGGGTTGGCCGCGGTCCAGGTATGCGGCGAGGATCTTCTCGGAGTGGCCGTTGGTGTTCAACCGCGAATACCGCCGGATGTTCGGCGTCCCGCCGGGGCAGGACGCCGAACGGCTGCGAACGTGCAGCGGATCCGGTCGGTGGCTATGAGGCCATCGCGTCGAAGAGCCGCGCGATGTCGGCTGGCGCCACGTTCGAGCCGCACTGCGAGCGCAGAGAGCGCAGCGGCTGCGCAATGCGCTGCAGCTCAGCCCATTCCGACGGGTGCGCGACGAAGTAGTTCCTGATCGCGCCCTCGGCGTCGCCGCCAGCACCTGCTTCCGTGACCGCCTTGTTGGCGTCCGGATGGCTGGCGAACCACTGACCGGTCTGCGAACCGACCGTGCCGATCGCGTTGCTGAGCCCGGACACGGTGCAGTCGGCGTCGGCTGATGCCGTCGGCATTGCGACAGCGCCGGTCAGTCCCGCCAGCGCTCCGGCGGCAACTACGCCGACGAATCCGCGGCGCATCGTCATTCCAGAAATTCGCATACCTCAACTCCTCTGTCAGGGCCCTTTAGGTTTCCCCCAACTCAATGGGCCGCTTCCCACAGTAGGTGAAGCGAGAGTTTGCCGAGGTCTGGAGCGAATTCGGCTTACAGCGGGATGTTCTTGTGCCGTCCCCGACGGGCAGGCGCCTCGGCCAGAGCCTGGGTCAGCTTGCTGCGGGTGTGCGCCGGGTCGATCTTCTCGTCGACCACACCGATCTCGATGGCGGAATCCACCCCGCCAGCGATCCTCTCGTGCTCGGCGGCCAGCTCCTCGTGGAGTGCCTCGCGCTCATTGTCGGATGCGGCGGCCAACTTCTTCTTGTGCAGGATGCCGACCGCGGCCTTGGCGCCCATCACGGCGACCTCCGCGTCCGGCCATGCGAACACCTTCGTCGCGTTCAGCGACCGCGAGTTCATCGCGATGTAGGCGCCGCCGTAGATCTTTCGGGTCACCAGCGTGACGCGGGGGACGGTGGCCTCGCCGAATGCGTGCAGCAGCTTGGCGCCGCGGCGCACCACGCCGCCCCACTCCTGATCCACACCGGGCAGATAACCTGGGACGTCGACGACGACGACCAGCGGTATGCCGAACGCGTCGCACAGCCGCACGAAACGTGCTGCCTTCTCCGCGCTTTCGGAGTTCAGGCAGCCACCCAGCCGCAGCGGGTTATTGGCCAGCACACCGACGGTGCGTCCGGACAGCCTGCCGAGGCCGATCACCATCGACGGCGCCCACTTGGCCTGGAACTCCTCGAACGGGGCATCGGCGTCCAGAAGCGCTTCGACGAGCGGGTGCACATCGTATGCGCGGCGGGGCGACTCCGGCAGCAACGCGTGCAGGTCGGTGTCACCCGCTTCTGCCTTGTTGCGGTCGAAATGACCCTGCTGGCAGAACAATCCGACCAGCCGGCGGCCGCGCGCGTAGGCGTCGAGCTCGCCGTCGGCGACGATGTGGCACACGCCGGACTTCTTGTGGTGGGTGTCGGGGCCGCCGAGCGACGCCATATCGACGTCCTCGCCGGTGACGCTGCGCACGATGTCGGGACCCGTGACGAAGACCCGGCCCTCGGGGGCCATGATGACGACGTCGGTGAGGGCGGGGCCGTAAGCCGCTCCTCCCGCGGCGAATCCGACGACGATCGAGATCTGCGGGATGTAACCCGACGCCCGGATCATCGCCTCGAACACCAAGCCGACCGCGTGCAGCGCCTTGACGCCCTCGGCGAGCCGCGCACCGCCCGAGTGCCAGATCCCGATGATCGGGCTCTGCTCCTCGATGGCGGTGTCGTAGGCGTTGACGATGTGGGCGCAGCCTTCGACACCCATCGCGCCGCCCATGACGGTGCCGTCGGTGCAGAACGCGACCGTGCGCACACCGTTGACGGTTCCTGCCGCGGCGAGCACGCCGGAGCGGTCCCGCTCGTGAAGAAGCTCGAGCGCGCAGTCGTCGTCGAAGAACGTCTTGAGTCGTAGAAGCGGGTCGCGGGGATCGGTTGATTCGCCGACTGCCTCGGGGGCCGTGAGTGTCATCGGAACCTCCTATAGGGCCGGATTAAACGGGCGCGCAGTACCTTTTAGTACTTCCCGAAGGCGAGCGCCACGTTGTGCCCACCGAATCCGAACGAGTTGTTGATCGCATAGTTGTAGTTGCCGGGTCGCGGCGAACCGGAGACGACGTCGAGGTCGATCTCTGGATCCAGGTTCTTCAAATTGAGCGTCGGCGGAACGACACCGTTCTTCAATGCCAACACCGTCAAAATCGATTCGACTGCGCCGACTGCGCCGACCGAGTGACCGAGCGCGGACTTCGGCGCGTACACCGCGGGCTTGTGCCCGCGCATCGCGTTGTTGATCGCCTGACCTTCGGCCACGTCGCCGACGCTGGTGCCGGTGGCATGCGCGTTGATGTGGTCGATGTCGGTGGGCTGCAGGCCTGCGAGCTCGATCGCCCGCGTCATCGCGTGACCGGCCTGCTCGCCGTTGGGATCGGGCGCCACGATGTGGAAGCCGTCCGAGGTGATGCTGGCGCCCATCAGCCGTGCGTAGATGGTGGCGCCGCGCGCCTTGGCGTGCTCCTCCGTCTCGATGACCAGCAACGCACCCGCTTCGCCGAATACGAATCCGTTGCGGTCCTTGTCGAACGGGCGACATGCACCCGCGGGGTCATCGTTGGTGGTGGACAACACGATTCGCATCTGCGCGAATCCGGCGATCGGCACCGCCTCGATCCGCGTCTCGACACCGCCGCAGATCGCCATGTCGGCTTCGCCGAGCACGATGTTGCGCCATGCGTGTGCGATGCCTTCGGATCCGGAGGCGCAGGCCGAGATAGGGGTGATGACCCCTGCCCTGGCCTTGCGCTCCAGACCGACCGCGGCAGCGGCCGAGTTGGGCATGTACATCTGGACCGCCAGCGGTGAAACGCCGCGGAGGCCCTTCTTCTTCATGCCCTCGTAGGCGAACAGGAGTTCCTCGCTGGAACCCATACCCGTGCCGATCGAGACCATCAGCCGCTTGGGATCGACCTCGGGCTCACCGGCGTCCTGCCACACCCGCCGGCTCAATACCGTCGACATGCGCTGCAGGTACGAAAGCCGACGCAACTCGATGCGCGTCAGTTCGCTTTCGAAATCCTCAAGCAGGTGACCGCCGATGCGAACGGGTAGGTCATACTCCTCAACGAACGGATCATCGAGCTTGCGGATTCCGCTGTGCCCGTCAAGGAGTCGCTGCCACGTGGTGATCGCATCGGTTGCCAAAGCAGTCGTCATGGCAACGCCGGTGACGACAACGTTGGGGAGTCCGTTCCCCGTAGCCAACCCTGTCATGGTGCCGAGATGGTTCCTTTCCCCCCGACGGCTCAGTACTTGCCGAAGGCAAGCGCCACGTTGTGTCCGCCGAATCCGAATGAGTTGTTGATCGCGTACTTGAAGTCGCCGTACCGGGGCTCGCCCGCGACGACATCCAGATCGATCTCCGGATCCGGAGTTTCATAGTTCAGTGTCGGCGGTATGACGCCATCTCGCAGCGACAACACCGTGAGGACTGACTCGAGCGCACCGACCGCACCGATGGAGTGGCCGAGCGCCGACTTGGGCGCGTACACAGCAGCGTGTTCCACACCTGCAACGCGAATGGCGTTTGCCTCCGCGGTGTCACCGATCGGAGTGGCCGTCGCGTGGGCGTTGACATGGTCGATGTCCTTGGGGTCGAGACCCGCAAGTTCCAGCGACCGCGCCATCGCCCGACCGGCGCGCAGCCCGTCGGCGGCAGGCGCCACCATGTGGAAGGCGTCCGACGTGATGCCGGCGCCCATCAGTCGAGCGAGCGGCTGAGCCCCACGCGCCTTGGCGTGCTCCTCGGTCTCGATGACCATGAGCGCGCCCGCTTCGCCGAACACGAAGCCGTCGCGATCCTTGTCGAACGGACGAGAAGCGGCTTCCGGCTCGTCGTTGCGGGTAGACATGGCACGCATCATCGAGAACGCCGCGATCGGCAGCGCTTCGATGCCGCCCTCGACACCGCCGCAGACGGCGATGTCGGCGTCGCCCATGACGATCTGCCGCCAGGCGTGCGCGATAGCCTCCGAGCCCGATGAACAGGCCGACACCGGCGTCATGACGCCGGCGCGTGCACCGAGTTGCAGTCCGATGACGGCTGCGGCGCCATTCGGCATGATCATCTGAACAGCGAGCGGTGACACCTTGCGGGGGCCGCCCTCGTTCATCAGGTCATAGGTCTCGACGATCTTCTCGCCGCCACCCAGGCCCGTGCCGACGACGACCGCGAAGCGGTCGCCATCGACCTCGGGGGTACCCGCGGTCTCCCAGAGCTGGCCACCAAGCAACTTGGCCATCCGCTGGACATACGACATGCGCCGCAGATCCAGCCGGCCCATGTGATCGTCGACGTTCTCTTTCAAGTGGCCGCCGATCCGCACCGGAAGGTCCCACTTGGTGACGAACTCGTCTTCGAGGACGCGGATGCCGCTTTCGCCTGCCAACAAGCCCTTCCACGTGCTCTCGATGTCCGGCGCGATCGATGTCGTCGCCGTGACGGCGGTCACCACAACGCTGGGGAAACCGCCGCTAGCAGTGGAAGGCCTGGTCACGTGCGATCAGCTTCGATCTTCGTGCGCAGCGCGGCAGCAGCCTCTGGGTTCTCTTCTTCGAGCTTCTGGATGTAGGAGACGACGTCACCAACGGTGCGCAGGCCCGCGAGGTCCTCGTCGGGGATCTTCACGCCGTACTTGTCCTCGGTCTGCACGGCGATCTCAACCATCGACAGCGAGTCGATGTCCAGGTCGTCGACGAACGACTTCTCCGGGGTGACCTCCGACGGCTCGATGCCGGTGACTTCTTCGATGATCTCAGCGAGACCCGAAATGATTTCTTCCTGCGTGGCGGCCACTATGGCTCCTTCTAATTTGTTGTGTTACTTCGATTTACGTTGTTGTGCGGTTGTACTGACCGCCGGCGGCGCCAGCGGCCACACCTCTAGAGCTCGGATAGCCCGTCCAGGTCTGCGGGGGATTTGACGGCGTGCGTCGGCACCCCTTTGAGTTCTCGCTTTGCGATCCCGGCGAGCGTCCCTGCGGGCGGGAACTCGACGATCGCGCTCACGTTCGATTGCCGGAGAGTCTCCGTGCACAGGTCCCAGCGCACCGGCCGGGTCAGTTGGGCGACCAGCTTGCTCATGGCGTCCGTGGCCGAGTCGACCGGCTTGCCGTCGGCATTGCTCAGCAGAGTCGCGGTGGGTCCAGATGGCTCAGTGGTGGTGACCTTTGAAACCGCGCTTGCATACCCGTCGGTGGCCGATGCCATGTAGTGCGTGTGGAACGCACCTGCGGTGGCGAGGGGCCGGACGCGCGCCTTGGCGGGCGGATCCTCGGCCAGCTTGCTCAGCGCGGCCAGGCTGCCCGCAGCCACGATCTGACCCGCCGCATTGCGGTTCGCGGGCACCAGGTCCAGTTCCTGGAGCCGGCCGAGTACCTCGGCCTCATCGCCGCCGAGCACCGCGGACATCCCGGTGGGCTCGGTCGCGCAGGCCTTCGCCATCTCCGCGCCACGGGTGGCGGCCAGGGCGACGGCGTCGTCGCTGGAGATGACGCCTGCGATCGCATATGCGGCGATCTCACCGACGGAGTGGCCGGCTGCGATGAAGTCACGTCCGGCCAGCAGACCGCGCTTTGTCAGTTCCTCCCACGCCAGCAGCGTCGCCGCCACGACCAGCGGCTGCGTCACCGAGGTATCGGTGATCTCCTCCGCCGTCGCGGTGGTGCCGAGGCGCGCCAGGTCGAGACCACTGGACTGCGACCAGGTGGAGATGCGGTCAGCCGCTCCCGGCAGCTCAAGCCAGGAGGCGAGCATGCCGGGGGTCTGCGATCCCTGTCCGGGAGCAAGCATTGCGAGCACGTGTTTAAGGAAACACTGAGGGAACCCATCTGCGCGGTGTAAGAGATTATGAACCTCGTCTTATCTTTTTGTGGAGACCCCACAAAACAGCATGTGATGCGACGCCTTCGATACAGGCCTGCAACCTGTTACCCTGCCCGGTCCTGCGTCGGGTCGGCCGCCGCGCGTTTGGTTATCCCTCCTGCGGACATGTTCGACGTGCTCGAATGCTGTGCTTGCCGATTTAAGCGGCCCACGGTCGAGGCCACCCGGAGCACGTAGGCGTCGCGGGGAGTTGTCGCATCGCGGCCTGTGAAATCAGCGATGCGCTTGAGGCGGTAGCGGACGGTGTTTGGATGAACGAACAGTTTGCGGGCGCACGCCTCGATCGCGCCGCCGGAGTCCAGATAGGCGTCCAACGTCTCGCTCAACGCCGGTCCGGCGTCCCCGAGGGGTCGCATCACCTCGGTTTCCAGTGCAGCGATCGCCGAAACGTCGCCGAGCAGCGCACGCTCGGGCAGAAGCTCACGGGCGGCAACCGGGCGCGGCGCACCGGTCCAGCCCGCGACGGCGTTCATCCCTGCGATCGCCTCGGTGGCGCTCCAATGCGCTGCCGAGAGCGTCTGCGCGGTCGGTCCGATGATCACGGGCGCCTCGGCGAAGACTTGCAACAGATCGGCAAGGAACCGGTCGGTCAGGCTCAGCGGCCCCGACACGATCGTCACCAGCCAGGTGCCGTGAACGTCGGAAAGTGCGGCGCGCCCGTGCTTTTCCACGACGTCATGGACGTCCTCGCTGGCCAGATCCATCCGCTCCGGCTGGGGCATTCCGACGATGACGGTGGCGGGCGACGTGGCATCCCAGTTCAGGGCGGCGGCCTGGGACTGCAGGTCGGGTCCGGTGTCGCCGCGCACCACGGCGTCGACGATGTTGGCCTCCATCCTGGTGTCCCATGCGCCACGTGCCTCGGCCTGGTCGGCGTAGGCGGACGCCGCGGCGAACGCCAGGTCTCGGCTGTATCGCAGGATTCCGGCCGTCAGCGCGGTCAACTGCTCCTCGGAGCGGGCCAGCATCGGCACCACTTCCTCGAAGAACTCCATGGTGACCCTGACCATCTCCACCGACTGCCGCAGCGCGATGCGCCTACGGAGGTCCTGCGGCACCACCTCGAACGCCTGCGCGGTGTAGCCGACGTCGCTGTCGGGGTTGCGCATCCACTCGACGAAGTTGACCACGGCCGTCTGCACCACGAGCTGAACACTGGCCCGTTGCGACGCCTCGAGGCCGGCGAAGAACGGCAGGCGTTCCTCCAGGGCGTGCACCGCCTGCGTCGCCAACCGCCCCGAATACTGGTTCAACCTGCGCAGCACCGATTCGGGCACGGTGTCCAGCACCTCCAGCGTTGAGGCCGGCGGAGCGTGTGGGTTGTTGGCCATCCCTAAAAGCTACGCCACATTTATGGCAGATTCCTCCAAGAGCCGCCGTCCGTCAGGCCACGCCGGGGTCGGAGGTCTGCTCGGGCGCGGCGAGCACGTCGTCGATTTCGTACTTGTTTGCGGCGTCGACGGCGACCGCCTGATCGATTTCGCCGTCGGTGGCCAGTGCCTCCAGGACCGCCACCGCGACCGACTCGGCGTCGGTGTTGTAGTAGCGCCGTGCCGCAGGGCGCGTGTCGGAGAACCCGAAGCCGTCGGTGCCCAGCGTGAGGTAGGTATTGGGCACCCACGGCCGGATCTGCTCGGGTACGGCACGCATCCAGTCGGAGACGGCCACGGCCGGGCCGCGGGTGTCGGCGAGGGCCTGGGTGATGTAGGGCACCCTGGCCGGACGGTCGGGATGACGCAGCTTCTCCTTCTCGATCTCCACTCCATCGCGGTTGAGCTCGCCCCAGCTGGTCACCGACCACACGTCGGCGGCCACGTCCCATTCCTCGGCCAGCAGATCGGCGGCCCGAAGGGCCTCGGGCATCGCCACTCCCGACACCAGGATGTGCGCCTGCTTCGACTTCTGCTCCGGCGCGGGCCGGTAGCGGTAGATGCCACGCAGCAGCCCCTCGACGTCGACGCCCTCCGGTTCGGCGGGCTGCTTGTAGGGCTCGTTGTAGATGGTGATGTAGAAGTAGACGTTCTCCGGGTCCTCGCCGTACATGCGGGCCAGCCCGCTTTCGACGATGTAGGCGATTTCGTAGGCGAAGGCCGGGTCGTAGGCGACCACGGCCGGGTTGGTGGCCGCCAGCAGCAGAGAGTGGCCGTCGGCGTGCTGAAGCCCCTCACCGACCAGCGTGGTCCGACCCGCCGTTGCGCCGAGCGCGAAGCCGCGCGCCATCTGGTCGCCGGCCGCCCACAGCCCGTCGCCGGTGCGCTGGAAGCCGAACATCGAATAGAAGATGTAGAGCGGGATCATCGGTTCGTTGTGGGTGGCGTAGGCCGTGCCCGCCGCGGTGAACGACGCCGTCGACCCGGCTTCATTGATGCCCTCGTGCAGGATCTGGCCGATTTCACTTTCCTTGTACGCCAGCATCAATTCCGCGTCCACGGCCGTGTACAGCTGGCCGTTGCGGTTGTAGATCTTGAGGCTCGGGAACCAGGAGTCCATCCCGAACGTGCGCGCCTCGTCCGGGATGATCGGCACGATGCGCGGGCCGATCTCCTTGTCCCGCAACAGTTCCTTGAATGTGCGCACCATTGCCATGGTGGTCGCGACCTCTTGGTTTCCCGAGCCCTTCTTGAGCGCCTTGTAGACGTCGCGGCCAGGCAGCGTCAGCACCTTCGACTTCGTCCGTCGCTCCGGCACGAACCCGCCCAGCGTCCGTCGCCGGTCGAGCATGTAACGGATCTCGGGTGCATCCGGGCCGGGGTGGTAGTACGGCGGCAGGTAAGGGTTCTTGTCGAGTTCCTCGTCGCCGATCGGGATGCGGATGGCGTCGCGGAACTGCTTGAGATCCTCCAGCGCAAGCTTTTTCATCTGGTGTGTCGCATTGCGGCCCTGGAAGTGGGCGCCAAGGGAGTAGCCCTTGATGGTCTTGGCCAGGATGACCGTCGGCTGACCCTTGTGCTCGGTGGCGGCCCGATACGCCGCATAGACCTTGCGGTAGTCGTGCCCGCCGCGCTTGAGGTTCCAGATCTCGGTGTCGGACATCTTGTCGACCAGCGCCTTGGTGCGGGGGTCGCGGCCGAAGAAGTGGTCACGCACATAGGCGCCGTCGTTGGCCTTGTAGGTCTGGTAATCCCCGTCGGGGGTGGTGTTCATCAGGTTCACCAGTGCGCCGTCGCGGTCGGCGTACAGCAGCGCGTCCCATTCGCGGCCCCACACCACCTTGATGACGTTCCAGCCGGCGCCGCGGAAGAACGACTCCAGTTCCTGGATGATCTTGCCGTTGCCGCGCACCGGGCCATCGAGGCGCTGCAGGTTGCAGTTGATGACGAACGTCAGGTTGTCCAGCGCCTCGTTGGCCGCCACCTGGATGAGGCCGCGGCTCTCTGGCTCGTCCATCTCGCCGTCGCCGAGGAATGCCCAGACGTGCTGGTCGGACGTGTCCTTGATGCCGCGGTCGTCCAGATAGTGGTTGAACCGGGCCTGGAAGATCGCGTTCATCGGACCAAGGCCCATCGACACCGTCGGGAACTCCCAGAAGTCGGGCATCAACCGTGGATGCGGATACGACGGGATGCCGCCGCCGGGGTGGCTGTGCTCCTGCCGGAAGCCGTCGAGCTGGTCGGCGGTCAGCCGGCCCTCCAGGAATGCGCGCGCGTAGATGCCTGGCGACGCGTGGCCCTGGATGAAGACCTGGTCACCGCCGCCCGGGTGGGATTTGCCGCGGAAGAAGTGGTTGAAGCCCACCTCGTAGAGCGCCGCGGAGGAGGCATAGGTCGAAATGTGGCCCCCAACACCGACTCCCGGGCGCTGAGCGCGGTGCACCATGATGGCGGCGTTCCACCGGATCCAGGCGCGGTACCGTCGCTCGATCTCCTCGTCACCGGGGAACCAAGGCTCCAACTCGGTGGGGATGCTGTTGACGTAGTCGGTGGAGGTGAGCGCCGGAATGGCGACGCGCTTCTCCCGCGAACGTTCCAGCAGGCGCAGCATCAGGTAGCGCGCCCGCGCCGGGCCCTGCCGTTCCAGCAACTGGTCGAACGACTCGAGCCATTCGGTGGTCTCGTCGGGGTCGATATCGGGCAGGTAGGACGCAACACCTTCGCGGATCACGCGTACCCGGTCGGGTTCGGCTGCGGTGCCAGAGTTTTGGGCCAGGTCCTGGCGCGCGAACTCGGTGGTCAACTTCCACTCCTCGGTCGGAGGTACAGGCCTTGAGACAATCTCTATCGTCCACCCATCGTGCCCCACATGCACCGCGGGTGGTGCCTACTGGAATGAACCGCCCGCAGACCGCCCAAACCGGTAACGTCTGCAGACTGTGCGGATGGGAGGGCTGACCAGGTCACCGCGGGCACGGATGCTCGCGCTGGTGGTCGGGAGCCTGGCGCTTCTCGCCATGATCATCGTCGGGTGCACGTCAGTCACCGCAGGCGCGCCGAAGGTGAACGCCACCGATGCGCCCGTCTACAAGGCGTCGGTGTCTGCCTCCGCGGAGGAGTCCGCAGCCTCCTCCAGCGCCAAGGAGTCCGAGCGTCAGGCGTCGATGACCACCGAGGCGGTCCATGCCTCATGCGAGGCGCTGGCCTCCAGCAGCGTGGATTCGATCTCCGCGGTCAACAACTACGTGCAGGCCTTCAATTCAAGTGATCCCGACGCGCCGTCGAAGGCCGGTCCCGCCGTCGATTCGCTGAACCACAGCGCCGACGCGGTCGCCCAGAGCATCAGCGATCCGATGCCGCCCGAGCTCCGCGACGCGCTCAACGCCTGGGTCGACGCAGCCCGTGGCGTAGCAAACGCCATCGCGGGCAACTACGGACCAGATGAGTTCAACGCCTCTGTGAGCAAATTGAACGACGTCAAGACAACGGCCCTGGACATGTGCGACGCGGCATATCGGTGAACCCGGAGCGCCAGGCAGCGCTGAAGAACCGGGTCGTGCGACGATAGGACGATTCTGACCAGCAGTGTGAAGGAGGACTCACGGTGGTCGCGGCGGAGGACGCCCCGAACGACGCCCAACGGCTGGGCATCCAAAAAGATCAGGTTGTGCAAGAACTGGGCTGGGACGACGACGTCGACGACGACATCCGGGCCGATATCGAAGACGCGTGCGGCGGTGAGCTTCTTGACGAGGACGCCGACGACGTCGTCGATGTGGTGCTGCTGTGGTGGCGCGACGACGACGGTGACCTCGTCGACCGGCTGATGGACGCCATCACGCCGCTCGCCGATGACGGTGTCATCTGGGTGCTCACTCCCAAGACGGGTAAGCCGGGCCATGTGATGCCCGCCGAAATCGCCGAGTCGGCGCCGACGGCAGGGCTGATGCAGACGTCGTCGGCAAATCTGGGCGACTGGAGTGCCAGCCGGCTGGTGCAGCCCAAGTCCAAGGCGGCGGGACGGCGATGAGCTAGTGCTGGATCCCGGCGCAGAAGCCCCTGACTTCACGCTGAAGGATCAGAACGGGCAGGCCGTCAGCCTCGGCGACTTCAAGGGCGCCAAGAACGTGCTGTTGGTGTTCTTTCCGCTGGCGTTCACCGGTATCTGCCAGGGCGAGTTGGACGAGATCCGCGACAATCTGCCCAGATACGAGAACGACGACACGGTCACGCTGGCCATCTCGGTGGGACCGCCTCCGACGCACAAGGTTTGGGCGACCCAGAGCGGCTTCTTGTTTCCCGTGCTTTCCGACTTCTGGCCTCACGGCGCGGTGGCTCAGGCCTACGGGGTGTTCAACTCCGACGCGGGCATCGCCAACCGCGGCACGTTCGTCGTCGACCGCGCGGGAATCATCCGGTTCGCCGAGATGAAACAGCCGGGCGAGGCGCGCGATCAGGGGGTCTGGACCGACGCTTTGGCGGCCCTGAGGTCGTAGCGCCGGCCCCTCCCCGGCCCGCGAGTGTGTGGGTTCATACGGGACACGCCGCACAGGGCGTATAAATCTGCACAGTCGGTGGATTTCTCAGCACGACGAGTTAGCCGGTAGCCTGCACCGGCACGGGCGCGTAGCTCAGTGGTAGAGCTCTGGTTTTACACACCAGCGGTCGGCGGTTCGATACCGTCCGCGCCCACCAATGCCTCGGCGTTGGCTATGTGGCCTTGAAAGCCATGCAACGTCGCTATGTCGCGGTAGCGGGCTGCAAAGTCTCGGTATTCGGCCTCGTCGCCGCGGGCACCAGCCAAGAGAGCCCTCGACTTCAACAAGACGAGCTCGCGATAAACGGTCCCGTCCAGCACTGTGACGGTGGCCAGCCGCTCCAGCACAGACTCGACCTCCGCCGCGTTGCCTGTCGCGTCGATGTCCAAGAGCGCTTCCGCCAGAACATCTGTGGCCCACGGTGCGAACGCGTACATGCCGCAGTCGAATACGTCGCGGACGGAAGCACGCAGCTTCTCGACTGTTTCGAGGTTTCCCGACTCGATCATCAACTCAGCGAGGCGGGCGTCCACAACCGGCACCATCGACAGGTAGTAGGGGCCGCCGACCATGAGTTCGCGGGCCTGCTTCAGGCTGGCAGCTTCCGCTTCGTGCTGGGTGGGATCTTGCTGCTGCACATTGGCTTTCGTGAACAACGCGAGACCCAGGGCGATGTCATCCGCGCTTGTCTCGGCGCTCCGCAGTGCCTCGTCTATGTCACGTCTTGCGGTGTCGTCGGCGATGATCGCTCCGGTTCCGGTGGCTTCGTAATACGTGTACGTGAGGACGGCCGACTTCGTTATCGGATCAGCATCGCGTACGCCGTCGCCAGCGGTGAACTCAGGAGGTACCCGCCCATGGCGGAGTCGCCCTCGGCCAAGTCGATGACTAAATCCGACCACCGAAGGACCTGCTCCGAATCACCGACCAAAACCTTGACAGCCATGAGCGCAGCGGACATCCCGACAGTCAGTGCAGGGTCACCGATCGACTCGAGAAGCACCATGATCTCGGTCGACAGCCGGGACGCCTCGGCCAATTCGCCTTTCATGATGAGTTCGGCTACGAGCCCCGACATCGCCATGGCCGAGGATGGTTTATCGCCCGCCGCGGCGCAGAGCCCTTGAGTTCCTGGAAGCGCTTCCCGTGCAAGAGCAGCGCCGCAACCGTGACAGAACCGGGCACTCGCCAGAGGTTCGGTTCCGCAGGTACGGCATGCCGCCAAGGCCGTCACCTGCACAGGATAGGACGGCGCAGGCCCCGCTCCGGCTTAATTCATCCCTCGGGCGGTGCGAAGAACTCCAGCGCGATTCCGTCGGGATCACGGAAGCTCAGCGCCGAGCCGTACGGGGCGTCGACAATCCCGCCGTGCTTGATTCCGAGCGTGTTCAGCTTGTCGAGCCACGACTCCAACTCCGCACGGTCGACGCAGCCAAAGGCGACATGATCGAGCCCGGTCTGGAACTCGGTGAACTGCCCGCCCTCCAACGGCCGGTCGTGCTGGTGGATTCCGAACAGGGTGCCGTCCTCGAACGCCCACACCACGTGATGGAAGCCGGCGTCGGTGTGTTCGTCGAGTACCGGGTCGGTGCCAAGCAGTGCCTGGTACCAGGGGGTGCTTGCGTCGAGATCACGCACGGTGACCGCGACGTGGTGGATGACCGCCATTAGTGCCTCATTCTTTTCAATCGGCTGATTTGCTTGTTGTACGACGCTGGCTGGACGTGGGTTCGACGATGTGGGCTAGACCACACGCCGTCCTCGGCGTGCACGAGCACGCATGTCCCACAGATACATTCGATAGCCCAGAATCCACACCTCACGCGGTATCAACCGATCGGCGATCCGCAGCCCGGTCAACAGCCGTTCGAACTGTCGCTGTTGCGCAGTCGACCATGACATCTTCATATGCGCTCTGAACTCAGCGGGTAGGAAGCCCTTTGTCGCAAAGAGGTTGAAGCGCCCTGCCAACAGCCGTAGCGGGGCAGGCAGGAACGCCATCGCCGCGACCCCGTGCAGGTGCTCTCGCACGGGCGCATCGATGGTGAGCTCGTCGAGAGTTCGCTTCCAGAACTCGTCGAAGGCGGCGCGGTCGGCGGGCCACATGTCCTCGCGGACCTGCAGTGTGGTGCCGAGCTTCCTGGCGTCCTGATAGATCGCCTCAGCGGATTCGTCGTCGAGCGGCCCGTAGAGGAACTCGTGCTGGTCGATGTAGTAGCGGTACAGGCAGGCTGCCACCCACAGCTGAAGCCGCGGGTCGAACGCGTTGTAGGACAACGGACTTGACTTCTTCGACCGCACAAGCGCATGCACCCGGTCGACCTCGTTGCGGATCAGCGCACGATCGGCGTCGGTTCCTAGGGTGGCGGCGGCGAGGTAGGTGCCCGTGGTCCGGGCCCGCTTGAACGGATGCTTGTAGACGTTGCCGGTGTCCACAGGGCTTTCCAGCACGCCGTAGCCGACCCCTGGCAACGCCAACTGCATGATGACGTTCGCCGCGGGCGCCAGCACCGCCGCGGGGTTGATCAGGTCGACCACCCGGGTCGGCCGCCGCGGTGGGCCCAGCCTCATCAACCGAGTAGAACACTTTGTGAGACGCTCGCAGCGTGTTTGCGCCGATGTGTCTGGGCAGGGCCGTTGGCATCGCCGCCGGCTATCTGACCGATCGGGCGTTCGGCGACCCTCGGCGCGGACATCCGGTCGCGCTGTTCGGTGCCGGCGCCGCCGAACTCGAACGCTTCACCTATGCCGACGACCGACGGTCAGGCGCGCTGCACACGGTTGTGCTGCTCGGCGCGCTGGCGCTCGCCGGCGTTGCGGGCGAGTCGGTGGCCCGCAGGCGCGGACCGGCATGGCTCGCGGTGATCACGGCCGCGACGACCTTTTTCGCCCTGGGCGGTACCTCGCTGAACCGCACCGGTGCGCGGATGGCGGACCTGTTGACGCGTGGCGACGTCGACGCCGCCCGGGGTCTGCTGCCGTCGCTGTGTGGGCGAGACCCGGCCGCACTCGACGTCGACGGACTGGTTCGCGCGTCGGTGGAGTCGGTCGCGGAGAACACCTCCGACGCCCAGGTGGCGCCCCTGTTATGGGTAGCGGTCGGCGGTGTACCCGCGCTGCTGGTCTATCGCGGAGCCAACACACTTGACGCGATGATCGGCCACCGTTCACCCCGGTACGAGCGATTCGGCTGCGCCGCAGCAAAATTCGACGATGCGCTGAACTTCGCGGCCGCGCGAGTGACCGGCGTGCTGGTCGCGGTCTGCGCACCCGTGGTCGGCGGATCACCCGCCGAAGCGATGCGGGCGTGGCGGCGCGACGCGGCACGGCACCCCAGCCCGAATGCGGGCGTCGTCGAGGCGTCATTCGCCGGTGCGCTCGGCGTGCGGCTCGGGGGACCGACGCAATACGCTCATCAGCTGGAGATACGGCCGACGCTGGGCGACGGGCCCGCTCCGCAGATAGGCGACCTCGGTCGGGCGGTGCGGCTGTCGCGGGCCGTCCAGTTGGTGAGCGCGGCGCTGGCGGTCAGCGCCGCTTGCCGTAGCGGTCGGCGAGCTTCTCCTCGGTGGTGAGTGGCGCTTCGGCGGAGCGGTCCTCGACTGCGGCCCGCTCACGTCGACGTGCCTTCACCTCCGAAACGATGAAGTAGCCCAACCCGATTGGGGCCAGGATACCGAAGGCGATCCACTGGATGCCGTAGGACAAAAACGGCCCCGCGTCGAGGTGGGGCAGGCCGATCACGCCGAGCCCGCCCGGCTGGTCGGCGGCCAGCTGCAGGTACGACCCGGCCAGCGGAACGTTGAACAGTGTGGAGATCTGTGCGGTGTCGATCGCGTACACCTGCTGTGTGCCGTCCTGTCGGAACGGCGCCTTGCCCTCCGGCGCCTGTTCGGAGTCGCGCAGTCGCGCGCTGATCGTCACCTTTTCCTTCGGCGCGGGCGCGAACGGGGGTACTCGCGAACCCTCCTCGGGTTTTACGTAGCCGCGGTCGACGAGAACCGTCGGACCACCGTCGACGACGAAAGGCACGAGCACCTCGTAGGCGGGATCGCCCTCGATCACTCGGAGCCGCGCCAACACCTGATGGTCGGGTAGGTAGTGCCCAGTGGCCGTCACCCGCTGCCACTGCCCATCGGGCGCCGACGAATCCTGTTGCGGCAGAAAATCTGTCAGCGGGACGGGCTCGGCCTTCAGTGACCGCGAGATCTGCGAGTTCTCCCGTGTCGTCTTGGTGTTCTTGCCGAGCTGCCACGGGGCCAGCACGGTGAAGCACAGGTAGGCGAAGGCGATCACCACCACGAACAACGCGAGCCAGCCCGGCCGCAGAAAGAAGGCGAGGCGTTTCATCAGCCCGCGATTTCCCGGCCTGCGAGCTGTTCGTCCACCCACTGGTGCAGACCGGGCAGCGAAGCGTCGATGACAGCGAACGTGTCCACGAAGTCGTCGTGGGTGCCGTAGTAGGGGTCCTCGACGTCGAGCGCGTGCGCACCCGATTTGGGGTCGAACGATCGCAGCATCCGCAGCCGCGTCGGCGGAACACCCATATCGCGCAGGATCCGCTCGTGGTTTCGACCAAGCGCCACCACAAGGTCGGCCGACAGGTGGTCCTCGTTGATCCGCCTGGCCCGATGCTCCGTCGCGATCCCGTGTTGGCGCAGCACGCGGTTCGCGCGATTGTCGGCGCCCTCGCCGGCATGCCAGTCGCCTGTTCCGGCGCTGGTGACCCGCACGTCCTCGGCGAGGCCGCGTTCGCTGATCTGGTGGGCGAACATTTTCTCGGCCATCGGCGAGCGGCAGATGTTGCCGGAGCAGATGAAGGTGACGTGCAGGGGCTCAGACACCGGAGCCGCCCCGGCGGCGACCTCAGACACCGAGCACCTCGCGTAGATCGTCGACAGTCGCCACGTGGGCCGCGGGAGTGACCTGCACGGGCTCGGCGAAGTCGGTCCGACCGTAGCCCCAGTCGACGACGACCGTGCCGATGCCGTGCGCGGCGGCGCCCTCCACGTCGTGGGCCCGGTCGCCGACCATCACGACGCGTTCGGGAAGCGGCTCGAGTTGGGCGAGCGCATGCGCCATCACCTCGGCCTTGGTCGCGCGCACACCGTCCAGGCTGGCACCCGCGATGACCTCGAAATGTTCGTCGAGCCCGAAATGCTCGAGGATCCGTTGCGCCGTCGGCTCGGCCTTTGAGGTGGCCACGGCCAGCCGAATGCCTGCCGCGCGGAGGTCGGCCAGCAGCTGTGGAATGCCGTCGAACAGGCTGTTCATCGCCCAGCCGCGGGTCGTGTAGTCCGCGCGGTAGGCGGCGATCGCGGCGTCGGGGTCCGTCAGCCCCATCTCCTGCAGCGTTTGGTGCATGGGCGGCCCGACGATGCGGCCTGCCAGATCGCCGTCGGGAATCTCGGCGCCGATCTCGCCGAGGGCGTGGCGGAAGCTGGACACGATGCCATGCGCGGAGTCCGTCAGGGTGCCGTCGAGGTCGAAGATCACCAACTGGGGTCGGGTCGCCGCGGCGGTGTCATCCAGGGTCGTCACGCATCCATTGTCTCCGACGGCGCATTAGTGTCGTGATGTGGCAGTTCGAACCCGCGCGGCGATGCGTCCGTGAGCGCCAAAGTGGCCGACGTCATCGACGTCCTGGAAGCCGCCTACCCGCCCGCGCTGGCGCAGGACTGGGATTCGGTCGGTCTGGTCTGCGGCGATCCGGCCGATGACGTCGACTCGGTCACGGTCGCGGTCGACGCGACGGCTGCCGTCATCGATGAGATGCCCGACCGCGGGTTGCTGCTTGCGCACCACCCATTGCTGTTGCGGGGCGTCGACACCGTCGCCGCCAACACTGCCAAGGGTGCGCTGCTGCATCGGATGATCCGCAGCGGGCGGGCGCTGTTCACCGCCCACACCAATGCCGACTCGGCCTCACCCGGCGTCTCCGATGCGCTTGCCGAAGTGCTGGGGTTGACGGTGGAGGAGGTGCTTGCGCCTGCCGCCGGCGGACCCGACAACGACAAATGGGTGGTCTACGTCCCCGCGGAGAACGCTGATGCGGTCCGCGAGGCGATGTTCGCCGCGGGTGCCGGGCACATCGGCGACTACTCGCACTGCAGCTGGGGCGTCACCGGCACGGGCCAGTTCCTGCCGCACGAAGGCGCATCGCCGACGATCGGCAGCGTCGGGTCGATCGAACGTGTCGCGCAGGACCGCGTGGAGATGATCGCGCCCGCCAGGCTGCGTGGCCATGTGCTCGCGGCGCTGCGCGGCGCGCATCCCTATGAGGAGCCTGCGTTCGACATCCTCGCGCTTGACTCCGTTCCGCCGGATGCCGGACTCGGTCGCATCGGGGTATTGCCGAAGCCACAGACGTTGGCGGCGTTCGTATCTCGTGTGCACGACGCGCTGCCTGGCACGTCATGGGGGATCCGCGCCTCTGGCGAGGACGATGCCGTGGTGTCGCGGGTCGCGGTCTGCGGGGGTGCCGGTGACTCGCTGCTGGACATCGTCGCGGGTGCGGGGGTGGACGCCTACGTCACGGCCGACCTGCGGCACCATCCCGCCGATGAACACCGGCGGCGCTCGGACGTCGCGCTGATCGACGTCGCGCACTGGGCGAGTGAGTATCCGTGGTGCAATCAGGCGGCTGGGCTGCTCCGCGACCACTTCAGGGACGCGCTGCCGGTTCGGGTGTCCGCCATCCGCACCGATCCGTGGAACATCGAGAGAAATGGTCTATGAAAGCCGAAGTCATCCAACAGCGTTCGCTTCTCGAGCTGGCAGATCTCGACGCCGAGCTGAGCCGGATCGAACACCGGTCCAGCCACCTTCCCGAACAGCAGCGGTTCGAGCAGATCCAGGCCGACCACCGCGCCGCCAACGACCGGCTGGCGGCGCTACGGCTCGCGCTCGACGATTTGGACGCGCACATCGCGAAGTTCGAGTCCGAGATCGAAGCGGTGCGCGGCCGTGAGGACAGAGACCGCAGGATGCTCGAGGACGGCGCCATCAACGCCAAGCAGCTCGGCGATCTGCAGCACGAGCTCGAGACACTGGAACGTCGTCAAGCAAGCCTGGAGGACTCGCTGCTCGAGGTGATGGAGCGTCGTGAGGAGTTGCAGGCTGAGCAGTCCGACGAGCTCGGCAAGATCGATGTGCTCGAAAGCGAATTGGCCGAGGTGCAGCGGGCGCGCGATGATGCGCTTTCGGTGATTGACCAGAGCCGTCACCAATCCGCCTCGCGGCGCGACGAATTGACCGCCGGACTGGATCCCGACCTGGTGTCGCTGTACGAGCATCAGCGGTCGCGCGGTGGCGCCGGTGCTGGGCGGCTGCAGGGTCGCCGGTGCGGTGCGTGCCGGATCGAGATCGACCAGGGGGAGCTCGCCCGGATTTCGGCGGCCGCCGACGACGAGGTGCTGCGCTGCCCCGAGTGCGGTGCGATCCTGTTGCGGGTCAAGGACGGTGGCTAGTGAAGGTCATCGTCGAGGCCGACGGTGGGTCGCGTGGCAATCCGGGGCCCGCTGGGTACGGCTCGGTGGTGTGGACGGCGGACCGCCAAACCGTGCTGGCCGAGAGCAAGCAGGCGATCGGGATCGCCACCAACAACGTCGCCGAGTATCGCGGGTTGATCGCCGGTCTCGAGGAGGCCGTCAAGGTGGGCGCCACCGAGGTCGACGTGCGGATGGACTCGAAGCTGGTGGTGGAACAGATGTCTGGCCGCTGGCAGGTCAAACATCCGGACCTGAGGGTGTTGATCGAGCAGGCGAAGGGGGTCGCGGCGACGTTCGACCGCATCGACTACGGGTGGATCCCACGGGCCGAGAACTCACATGCCGACCGACTGGCCAACGAGGCGATGGACGCGGCGGCGGAGCTAGAGAAACCCGTGGACGTGGCGACCTCGTCACCCGGCTGGACCGGCGCGCGCGGCGAACCGACACGGTTCCTGTTGTTGCGGCACGGACAGACTCAATTGTCCACGCAGCGAAGGTATTCTGGCCGCGGTAATCCGGCGCTGACCGATGTCGGCCAGCAGCAGGCCGAGGCCGCCGCCCAGTACCTCGGGCCTCGGGGCGGCGTCACGGCGGTCATCACGTCGCCGCTGCAGCGTGCGTACGACACGGCGGCGAAGGCAGCCAAGGCGCTGGGCCTCGATGTCACCGTCGACGACGATCTGATCGAGACGGACTTCGGCGCGTGGGAGGGCCTGACCTTCTCCGAGGCCGCCGAGAAGGATCCGGGTCTGCACCGGAAATGGTTGCGCGACACCAGCGTCACGCCACCCGACGGCGAGAGCTTCGACAGCGTGGCCGAGCGGGTGCAGCGCGTTCGCGGTCGGATCATCTCCGAGCACGCGGGTGAGACCGTGCTGGTGGTGTCGCACGTGACGCCGATCAAAACGCTGCTGCGGCTCGCCCTGGATGCCGGACCGGGGATCCTGTACCGGTTGCACCTCGACCTGGCGTCATTGTCGATCGCCGAGTTCTATCCCGACGGTGCCGCATCGGTGCGGTTGGTGAACGAGACGTCCTACCTGTAGTCACGCGTGCAGATGCAGGCGTTCGCCGTGCACGCCGAAGATCATGATGGCCTCGACCGGGCCGTCGGCGGCGCCGAACCAGTGCGGTGTCCACGTGCTGAATTCGACGGCTTCCCCCGGTTCGATGACGAAGTCGCGGTCGCCGAGGATGAGCCGCATCCGACCCGACAGCACATAGGTCCAGTCCTGGCCCTCGTGAACGGGTAACTCGGCGGGCGGTTTTCGGCGTTTGGCGGCGATTCGAATCTTGAACGCTTGCAGACCTCCCGCGGCCGCCTGGCGGGTCAGCGGCCAGAAGGTGATGTCGTTGTGGGTGTGCGATGCCCCCCGCACCCGCGGGTCGGGCGCCTCGGGTGCGCGCAGCAGTTCGTCGGTACTGACCGACAGCGCCTCGGCGAGGCGGGGAAGGTGGTCGAGGGCGAGCCGGCGCTTGCCGGACTCGAGACGGCTCAGCGTGGACACGTCGATGCGCGCGCTGCGTGCGACGTCCTCCAGCGTCAGACCGCGCTGGACGCGCAGGTCGCGCAGTCGACGGCGAACCCGCAGGTCGACGTCGTCCTCGGAACTGCCATTTGCCTGCATGGCAAATAATATTGGCAGATCGCGCGTCTCACGGCAAGCTGACGTCATGGCTGATTCATGGGATTGCGTGGTCGTCGGGGGCGGCGCGGCAGGGCTGAGCGCCGCGCTGGTGCTCGGCCGTGCCAGGCGGCGAACACTCGTCGTCGACGACGGGAACCAGAGCAACCTGGCAGCGTCTGGAGTCGGCGGTCTGCTCGGCCACGACGGACGTCCGCCTGCCGAGCTCTACGCGATGGGTCGACGGGAGCTTGCCGCATACCCGAGCGTGGAAGTGCGGCACGGTGTCGTCGCCGGGGGAGGACGCGACGGCGACGGTTTCGTGCTGGATCTCGGTGACGGCCACCATGAGCGGACGCGACGGGTGCTGCTGGCGACGGGTATGCGGTACCGGCCACCGGAGATCCCGGGCCTGGCGGAGCTGTGGGGCCGGTCGGTGTTTCACTGCCCGTTTTGCCACGGCTGGGAGGTTCGCGATCAACCGCTTGCGGTGCTCGCCAGTGGCGAACGCGCGGTCCATCAGGCGTTGTTGCTGCGCGGCTGGAGCGACGACATCGTCGTGCTGACGAACGGCCCCGCGGAGCTCACGGTGGACGATCGGGCGCGCCTGGCGGCCGCCGACGTTTCCATCGACGAACGCCCTGTCGCCGAATTGATCTCGGAGAAAGGCGAACTGGCGGCTGTTGTTTTCCGTGACGGTGATCGACTGCAACGGCGCGGTCTTCTTGTGGCGACGACGCTGCATCAGCGGTCGTCGTTGGCAGACGAACTCGGCGCGGATCAGGGCAACGCGACGCCGGTCGCCGCTGACCCGGTGGATGTCGACGCATTGATGCGCACCACCTCGGTCGGTGTTTTCGCGGCAGGCGATCTGAGCGCCCACATGCCACAGGTCGCGGCCGCCATCGCGGCCGGATCCTTTGCCGCCACAGCCGTGGTGCAAAGCCTGCTTGCCGACGAGTATGGGCTGACAAGCCCGGAATGGAGATCACATGTCAACGCATGAGACGAAAGAGCACTGGGAAGAGCACTACGGCGAACGCGACCGGGTGTGGAGCGGACGGGTCAATCTCCGCCTTGCCGAGGTCGCGGGTGACCTGACCCCGGGAACCGCGCTCGATCTGGGCTGCGGTGAAGGCGGCGATGCCATCTGGCTGGCCGAGAAGGGCTGGGACGTCGTCGCCGTCGACATCTCTGACACCGCATTGGGAAGAGCAACAGAAGAAGCGAGATCCCGAGGCGTGGCCGACCGCATCGAGTTCGTCCAGCACGATCTGTCCGAGACGTTCCCCGACGGGACGTTCGACCTGGTGTCGTCACATTTCCTGCACTCCAGGGTGCGGCTGGAGCGGCCACTAATTCTTCGCAAGGCGGCGCAGGCGGTGCGTCCGGGTGGACTGCTCATGATCGTCGATCACGGTTCCGCGCCGCCATGGGCGTCGAAGCTCGACGACGTACCCGAATTCCCAACTGCCGAAGAAGTGATCGCCAGCCTGAACCTACGGGCCGGTGAATTCGACCGGGTGCGGGTCGAAGAGGTCGAAAGAAACGTCACCCGTCCCGACGGGGATGTCGTCCCTTGGATGGACAACGTGATGGTCCTGCGTCGGCGGGGGTAGTTCCTTCCTTCCATTGGCGGTACTGGACCGGCATGCATCGCGCGCACGGCCGGTAGCCCGCTGCGATCGCGGCGGGTTCGTCGACGAAGAAGACCCGATGCTTGACGTAGCCGCCGTTTGCGATGGCGCGCAGGGCAGACGGACAGTCCAGCCGGCCGTAGATCCGTGTCCCACGGTGGCCGCCGATGGTGCCGCGAATCATCATGCGGCATCGTGGAATACCAGGCCGAGGGTGAAGCGCTCGCCGGAGCGGACGGCCGAGACGCCGTGTCGGACAGGTGCCGCCGACCACCCCCGTGCCGACTCCACCGGCCGTTCACGCGTCGTGAAGACGAACCCGTGGCCGTGGGGCAGCAACGTTGCGGTGCCGCGTGATTGCGCACGCGGGCGCTGCTCGAGCAGTAGGAATTCGCCGCCGGTGTGATCGACGCCGGGCTCCGACAGGTTGATCACGACCTGCAGCGGAAACACCAAGTCCCCGTACAGGTCCCGATGCAACGCGTTCCAGTCGCCCTGTCCGTACTTGAGCAGGATCGCCGTCGACCTGGTTTGGCCCGCGGCATGGCACATGTCGAGCCACTCGTGGAGGTCGTCGGGCCAGGGTGCGTCGCGCCCCAGCTTGTGCCACCAGTCCCGCGCGATCGGCAGAAGTCGCGGGTACAGCGCCCGCTTGAGCTCTTCGATGGGCTCGGGGTAGGGCCGCTCGAAGTAGCGGTACTCGCCTTCGCCGAACCTGTACCGGCTCATCTCGATCGTGGCGCGGAACCGATGATCGTCGGGATACATTGCGCGAAGTCTGTTCGCTTCGGGTGTGGTGATCAGCCGGGGGAGCAGTGCACCGCCGAGGTCGTTGACCTCAGCGGTGACGGCGTCCCAGTCGGCGGAGTCGACCCGCTTCTGCCATGTCGTCGCAGCCATCAGAACAGCCTTGCCGCCCTGACCTCGGCAGGCTCCTCGAGATCGAGTAGGAACTTCTTACGTTCGAGTCCGCCGGCATAGCCGGTCAGCTTGCCGTCCTTGCCGACCACCCGGTGGCACGGGATGACGATCGAGAGCGGGTTGCGCCCGACCGCCGCGCCGACCTGTTGGGCGGTCGTCCCGTTGGCCAGCTCGTCGGCGAGTTCGCCGTAGGTGACGGTTTCCCCGTAGGGGATGGCAGTCAACCGGTCCCAGATCCGGCGCTGAAGATCGTCGCCATGCGTTCTGGTCGGCACGTCGAACTGAATTCGGTCGCCGGCCAGGAACTCATCGAGCTGCGCCCGTGCGTCGGCCAGCACGATGTCAACTCCGGCGTCGACGCGGGGGCCGAAGGTGTCGACGGACGGCCGGTACCAGTGATGGCGGAAGTAGACGCCGATCAGCGCGTTGTCGTCGGCCACCAGCGTCAGCTCGCCGAGTGGGCTGTCGATCACCGCATGTCTTGTGTTCATACCCTGTAGACGACGCAGCGGCCTGCGGCGTGAGATTTTGTCCTGAGGCAATGCATGTGAGAGTTGTCGGTGTGATGTCTCAGGACGTTGGTGACAGTTCTGCATCAGGACATGGGTGACGGTTGATGTGTCAGGACTTCGGTGACGGTTGCGCGGTTCTTGGGGCGCGTTCCTGGGCGCTGGCCGTTGCCGACGTAGCGGATGTCGGGTGCGGGTCGGGTGTGCTCGGCGAGGACCTCGCCGTGCAGGTCGGTGATGATGATGGCGTCGCCGGTCTTGTCGCCGGTGCTGACTACGAGGACCTGCTGGAACGCGAGGTCCACGTCGACTTCGTAGTGCACGTGATCCAGGCCGATGGTGCCCGATGTATTCACGGTTCTGACGCACGTGCCGGCGGGCAGATCAGCGGGCGGCTGCGGTCGCGGGAACTGGTATCGGCTCGGGACTCGCTCCGCGTAGACGGGCGGGTCGATTTGTGGGCGGGGTGGATCAGCCTTGGGCGTTGCTTCCCACGCGGTCAGCGGTGTGACGCGTCCGGGGAGGCCGTGGTGGGGACGCTGGGTGTTGTAGATGTGGTCGAACGCGTCGACCTGGGCTTGGAGTTCGGCCAGCGATTCCGCGTGCATCTTGTCGTGCACGCTGATCGGCCCATGATCCAGCCCGGGGATTCCAGGGCGGCACGCACGGCCACGGCCTGGTCTTTGACCTGATCGCTGATCTTCGATGGGCTCGACGTCGGTCGTCGGGTCCTGGGTTCGAGCACCGCGGCCGGACCGTCGGTCTTTGCGCGTTTGCGCAGCTCGTAGAACGAGTTGCGGGACACACCGTGCTCGGCGCAGAACGTCGACACCGCCCCGCGAGGCGCATCATCGGGCCACTGCGAGATCGCAAGGCGAACGACAGGATCGATGGATTCATAGACAGCCACCACCCGAACCTTGAGGCACAAGTGTCACCACCAAGACCACCCGAACCGTCACCGATGTCCTGATGCAGAACTGTCACCCATGTCCTGAGAGATAACAGCGGCGGTTTGTCGGGGTCGCGAGTATAGTCGAACGTATGTTCGATTCGGAGTTTGCGGCGGCCAGCGATGAGGAGATTGTCGCCGCGATCGAGGACGGGGTGCGC